>CAVRSS010000098.1:0-48044 GCA_963723755.1 uncultured Alphaproteobacteria bacterium
TTCCCGGTATAGCTCTCCTCGGCCTTCGCGATGTCTTCCGGCCGCCCTCTGCCACAACGCGCCCGCCCCCGTCACCGCCCTCCGGCCCAAGGTCGATCACCCAGTCCGCCGTCTTGATCACCTCGAGATTATGCTCGATCACGGCCACGGTGTTGCCCGCGTCCACAAGCTGATGCAGCACCTCCAGCAACTTCGCCACATCATGGAAGTGCAGGCCGGTCGTCGGCTCGTCGAGGATGTAGAGCGTCTTGCCGGTCGCGCGCTTCGACAGCTCCTTCGACAGCTTCACGCGCTGCGCCTCGCCGCCGGACAGCGTCGTCGCCTGCTGGCCGACCTTGATGTAGCCGAGGCCCACCCGCTGCAGCGTCTCCATCTTGTCGCGCACGGCGGGCACGGCCTTGAAGAACTCGGCCGCCTCGTCCACCGTCATCTCCAGCACGTCGGCGATGGACTTGCCCTTGAACTGATGTCCAGCGTTTCGCGATTGTAGCGGTGGCCCTTGCAGACGTCGCAGGTGACGTAGACGTCGGGCAGGAAGTGCATCTCGATCTTGATAACTCCGTCGCCTTGGCAGGCTTCGCAGCGGCCGCCCTTGACGTTGAAGGAGAAGCGGCCGGGAAGGTAGCCGCGCGCCTTGGCGTCGGGCAAGCCGGAATACCAGTCGCGGATGGGGCCGAAAGCGCCGGTGTAGGTGGCGGGGTTCGAGCGCGGCGTGCGGCCGATGGGCGATTGGTCGATATCGATGACCTTGTCGAGGAACTCGATGCCGTCGAGCGCGTCGAAAGGCTCGGGCGTGTCGCCGCCGCCGTTCAACCGGCGCGATGCCGCCTTCTGGATCGTCTCGATCAGGAGCGTGGATTTGCCGCCGCCCGAGACGCCCGTCACGCAGGTGAAGCAGCCGAGCGGAATGGAGGCCGTGACGCCCTTCAGATTGTTGCCGCGCGCGCCGCGCACCGTAAGCTGCCGCCGCTTGTCGAGTTTGCGCGCGCTGGGGCGGCAACGGGATCGCGCGCTGGCCCGTGAGATATTGCCCCGTGAGGCTTTCGGGGTTCGCCATGATGTCTTGTGGGGTGCCTTCCGCGATGATCTCGCCGCCATGCACGCCCGCGCCGGGGCCGATGTCGACGACATGGTCGGCATGCAGGATGGCCTCCTCGTCATGCTCCACGACAAGCACCGAATTGCCGAGGTCGCGCAGGTGCTTCAGCGTGTCGAGCAGCCGCGCATTGTCGCGCTGGTGGAGGCCGATGGACGGCTCGTCCAGCACATAAAGCACGCCCGTCAGCCCCGAGCCGATCTGCGACGCGAGCCGGATGCGCTGGCTTTCGCCGCCGGACAGCGTGCCGGAGTTGCGGCTGAGCGCGAGATAATCGAGGCCGACATCGTTCAGGAAGCGCAGGCGCTCGCGGATCTCCTTCAGAACGCGCGTGGCAATCTCGTTCTGCTTGCCGGTGAGCTTGCCCGGCAGCGCGCCAAACCATTCGTTCGCCGCCCGGATCGAAAGCCGCGACGCCTCGCCGATATGCTTGCCGTCGATCTTCACCGCGAGCGACTGCGGCTTCAGGCGGAAGCCCTTGCACTCCTCGCAAGGCGCGTCGGATTGGTAGCGCGACAGCTCCTCGCGCACCCACTGGCTGTCCGTCTCCTTCCAGCGCCGCTCGATATTGGTGATGACGCCTTCGAAGGCTTTGCGCACGGTGTAGGTGCGCATCCCGTCGTCATAGACGAACGCGATGGTCTCGCCGGCCGAGCCGAACAGGATCACGTCCTGCACCTTTTTCGGCAGCTTGCTCCAGGGCGTCTCCATCGTGACATTGAAGTGGTTCGCGATGGCTTCGAGCGTCTGCGTGTATAAGGGCGAGGTATTGCCGGTGCGCGCCCAGGGCACGATCGCGCCCTTGCGCGAGGCTCAGCGACTGATCCGGCACGACAAGGGCGGACTCGAATTTCAGCTCCGTGCCGAGGCCATCGCATTTCGGGCAAGCGCCGTAACGGGTTGTTGAACGAGAACAGCCGCGGCTCGATCTCGTCGATGGTGAAGCCTGAGACGGGGCAGGCGAAGCGCTGCGAGAACGTGATGCGCTCTGGTTCCGCCGGTTTTTGCTGCTTTGCGGTTCGGGCACGCTTCCCCTCTCCTTCGACAAGCTCAGGATGAGGGGAAGCCTCATCCTGAGGAGCGCCATCGGCGCGTCTCGAAGGATGGGCAGCGTTCGCAGCCTTCGGCGCATCCGCAAACTCAACGATGGCGATGCCGTCCGCCAGTTCCAGCGCCGTCTCGAAGCTGTCCGCAAGCCGTGCCGCGATATCGGCCCGCACCACGATGCGGTCCACCACCACGTCGATATCGTGCTTGATCTTCTTGTCGAGCGCGGGCACCTCCGCGATCTCATAAAACTTGCCGTCCACCTTCACGCGCTGGAAGCCGCGCTTCTGCAGATCGGCGAACTCTTTGCGATACTCGCCCTTGCGCCCGCGGATCATCGGCGCGAGCAGATACAGCCGCGCCCCCTCTGGCAGCGCCAGCACGCGATCCACCATCTGGCTCACGGTCTGGCTTTCGATTGGCAACCCGGTCGCGGGCGAATAGGGCACTCCGACGCGCGCCCAGAGCAGGCGCATATAATCGTAAATCTCGGTGACGGTGCCGACGGTGGAGCGCGGGTTGCGGCTCGTCGTCTTCTGCTCGATGGAAATGGCCGGCGAAAGCCCGTCGATCAGGTCCACATCGGGCTTCTGCATCATCTCCAGAAACTGGCGCGCATAGGCCGACAGGCTCTCGACATAGCGGCGCTGGCCCTCGGCATAGATCGTGTCGAAGGCTAGGCTCGACTTCCCCGACCCCGACAAGCCCGTGATGACCACGAGCTTCTCGCGCGGGATGTCGAGCGAAATGTTCTTGAGATTGTGCTCGCGCGCGCCGCGCACCGTGATGTGTGTTTGTGCCAAAAGCTTACCCGCCCCACTTTGCGCCGCAGGGTACCTACACCCCCTTACCTTAGGGCGATCAAGGCAAAATTAAAGCCCGCCGCGCGGGTTACGCCCAGCAATTCGTAGGCCGTGACCTGAGCAGGTCTTAGCACCTTATTGGGACTGAAGCTGGATGCGGCGAGTTTTTGGAAGGTCGCGCATTGCACCCCCAATGGCGACCGCGAGTTGACGTCGCACCACACGGAACGCGAAGTCCCCGTCCTCAAACAGTTCCGGCGAGCTAGGCGCGTAATTTCCGGGGAGGCTCGGAGACTAATACAAGGACTTAACCATTGGAAGGGCGTTGCCCCCACCCGTCATCATGATCTCGATTTGGGGACGAAAGCCCCTCGCTCCGGGATAGTTGGCAGCACATTGTGCGGCTGCGATCAGCGTTCGATGAAAACGCTCGCGCAGACGCTTGGCGAACCTCTGAACCTTTTCATCTGCAAGAAACTCTGCGAGGGTGATTTCGACGAATTCCTCGCCCACCTCGACGGTCAGTTCCTTCTGCGAAAAGAGCCTTTCCTTCAACTCGCGCTGTTGAGCACGCAAACGACGAACGGCCGCGGCTCCCGCAGGATCGTCATCCAAATAGCCTACCCGCTCAAGTATGATGCGGCGGAGTTGCATGTCCAGGTAGTCGCCGGCCTCCTTCAGTATGCTAGATCCGCCTTCAATCTCCGCGATAACGAGCTTGTCAGCCCTTATGCCGGTCATGAATGCCCCGAAATCCGAAGTGCCACCGCCGATATCTGCGACAGCCACAACTCGGCGTCCTGTTTTCCTGATTGAACCCGCAGCCACAGCAGTTGCTTCGAGCACAGAGGCGCTCCCGTCGGTGGACAACATGAAAATATCGGTGTGCTTGGGTGAGATGGCGGACGCTTGCTTGAAAGCGGAAAGGGCCTTGCTCTGCGCGACGCCACCCTTCTCCGCCAACTGTTTGCCAAGACGGTCAATGAGAGCAAAACCGGTTACGACTAGCTCTTTGAGCAGCTTTTCGCCTTCGGCGGAGCGCTTGGCATCCCAGGCCGGGCGCGCAATCCGTAGAGGAATAGGCCATGGCAATTTCTTCTCCGTTGCCTGCGCCCCTGCTCTTTCAAGCAGATGCGCCATGAACAGACTTAGCAGTATTCGAGGAGTGAATTTTCCAGTGGGGTCTATCTCTTTTTCAATCGGGGCATCGAAGGCCGAAAGTTCGTGAGTGCTCAAGAACTGTTTGGGAGAAGAAAAAGCGCGCCGCGCGCTTCCCTTAGCTCTCAGGGCTGCAGCCTCAGCATCTGCGCCAAACAGGACGGCATCGGCAGTTAGAAAAAGCAACGACGGAAGCAGGAATGGATTATTGCCGCGAAAGCTTGGAGCGACGGATATGGGCAGGGGTTGAATGTCGTCACTATCAAGATCTTCTAGGCTTTCCGCCTTCACCATTGCAAATTTTGAGTATGCGGTGCCGAAATCAACGCATCCAATCCAACCCGGATCGCGTGCGCTGTCGACCAGGGTCATTTTGCGCCATCTCATGTTTCTATACGGAGTGCTTCAGCCAGCCCTTGCCTTATTATGATGCGCCCTGTGCCATGGCCTCTAATAACAGCTGACTTTCGAATGCGTACGCGTTGGCCTTCCTTGATTGTGTCGTCATCACTTTCAAGAACTGACGGGTCAAATGTAACCTCGGAGCCGGGCTCTTCCGTGAGACTGAGTTCGCGTTGCGTTGCAGCCTGCCGGACCGATTGGAAGACAAGTTTCGCGGATTGTTCAGTGCGCTTTATTTCCGCGCCCGCTGTACCATTCGCCGCTTGCTTCAACTTGTCGATCGCAGATGTGAAAACGGATATGTCCTGAAGGGCGCGCGCCAGCGATGCATCGGCGTCCGCCCATGCCGCTTCGCGAATGTATTCGTCGCGTGGCTCTCCAACTTTTCCACCGGGCCTCTGGTCTTCCGAGAGCGCCTCTTCTAGCGACACACTGAGCCGTTTCGTTAGCCTGTCGATCGCGCTGAGCGCCGCGTAGAGCGGGCCGAGGCCCATAGAGCCTTTCGGCTTCGATGCGGTCAACTCTTCGGAAAGCCAAGCCCACCCTTTTTTCGTAAGCGCATAGGTGATGTGCGGCTTATCCTCGACTTTGATAAGTTCCAATTCAGCTAGCTTCTGGCGATGCTGCTTTTTGACTGCGAGCCCGTGCATTTTCTCAAAGTCGGCCTGTTTTACAGGCTTGCCTTGCGCCATGAGGATCGTAAGAACGCCACGCTGGACGGGGGTAAGGGCCACCTGTTTTATCGCCTTATTATTGCTTGATGATAGTAAATGCTGCGCCAAGGATGTGATAGCCGAGACTTCGCACCCTTGCAACGTCTCACCACGAAACAAGAGCGCCGCATCGGCTCACGAAAGCAGAGCGGGCGATGTAAGTTGAAACGCGAGCCGTGTTTGTGTGTTGGTGAGGTTTGCCGCGATCGCGGACGCACCCCTGCCGCATCCCGTTTGAGAAAGTCCCGACTTGATACCCGCCCGGAAGCTCATTCCGCTGATCGTCGCTTGCGGTCTGTTCATGGAGAACCTGGATGCCACGGTACTCTCCACTTCGCTGCCGGCCATCGCGGCGAGCCTCCATGAGGATCCGATTTCGCTGAAGCTGGCGCTGACCAGCTATCTGCTGAGCCTCGCGGTATTCATCCCGATCAGCGGCTGGGTGGCCGACAAATACGGCGCGCGCACCGTCTTCATGGCGGCGATCGTGGTGTTCACGGCGGGCTCGATGCTGTGCGGCCAGTCGAACAGCCTGCCCGAATTCGTGCTCTTCCGCGTCGTGCAGGGCCTTGGCGGCGCGATGATGGTGCCGGTCGGCCGCCTCGTGCTCCTCAGGAGCGTGCCGAAATCGGAGCTGATCTCGGCGCTGGCCTGGCTCACGATCCCCGCATTGCTCGGCCCCGTGATCGGACCGCCGCTCGGTGGCTTCATCACCACCTATTTCAATTGGCGCTGGATTTTCTATGTGAACGTGCCCATCGGTGCGCTCGGCCTCATCCTCACCTGGAAGTTCATCAAAAATGTCATGGAGCCGGACACGCCCGCGCTCGACAAGACCGGCTTCGCGCTCTCCGGGCTTGGCCTCTCGGCTTTCGTGTTCGGGCTGGCGGTGCTGGGCGAGAACGCAGGCTCGCTGAGGCTTGGTTTTCTTTTGTCGGCAACCGGGGTCGCGATCCTGGCGCTCTATGTCCGGCACGCAGGGCGGGCCGAAAACCCTGTCATCGACCTGCGTCTGCTCCGAATCCCAACCTTCCGGGCAGGCGTGATCGGAGCCTCCTTCTTCCGCATCGGCGTCGGCGCGGTGCCGTTTCTGCTGCCGCTGATGCTGCAGTTGAGCTTCGGCCTGTCGCCTTTTCAATCGGGCTCGATCACATTCGCTGCCTCGGCGGGAGCGATGCTGATGAAGGCAACCGCGGCCCCGATCATCAGGCGGTTCGGGTTCCGCAATGTGCTGATCGTCAACGCGCTGATCAGTTCCGCTTTTCTCGCGGCCACAGGATTTTTCACCGCCGAAACCGCCCACGCCATCATCATCGCCACGCTGCTCGCGGGCGGTTTTTCCGCTCCCTCGAATTCACGTCGATCAATGCGCTGGCCTACGCGGACATTCAGCAGCGCGATATGAGCCGGGCCACGAGCTTCGCGAGCGTCTCGCAACAGGTTTCGCTCTCGCTGGGGGTTGCTCTCGGGGCTTTAATCTTGCAGGGCGCGCGCGGCTTTCGCGGGGGAACCGCGATCACGCAATCCGACTTCGCTCTCGCGTTTTGGATCGTGTCCGCGATCAGCGCAATCTCCGTCGTGTCGTTTTTGCGTCTCCCCCTCGGAGCGGGACAGGAGATGGCTGGAACCTCGCGCGGCTCCGTCGCTGTCACCACACCGGCAAGCGGGGCCAATCCGCACGCGGAGGCGACCGTCCCGTGATGACGATGCTGGTGCGGGTTAGGGCCGCAACCGGGCATTTTGCAGGAAGCGCTCACTGAGTATTAACGCAACTGTGGCACGCTTTGGTTGTGGCGCTTCAAGTTCCCCTCCCCAGACCATGAAGACGCCAGTGGCGAGACAAGCGTCTCCTTCCGGCTATGCCCCATCATGCCCGGACGGAGACGCTTTCTCTGTTTGGCGCCACGAACAGATGTGCTCTGTCGAAGTTGAGCGGGGGCTGAAAAATTCCGAAGCTCTCCGGCGCGAACTCGCGAAATGAGGTCTGTGTCGAGCTGAGTTGAGGCGGAAATGCTCAGTCGATACTCAGTTCGCCCCCAGAGGGTGTCGGCGCAAACCCGAAACACCTTTTTCAGGCTGCCAGAGCAGCTTATCCAAATCCACTTTTACGCGGATAGCTGCTCTAGCGCTTTATAATCTATAAACTTCTCCGCCTTCCATCGATTCCGATCAAGGGCGGGTTGATCTTGTAATGTGCAAGATAGCCAAGCCCCAAACCACACCAACAAGAAGAAGCGTGAGCCCCAGATATCCAAGGATAGTTGAAAGCATATCCTTTAATCTCTTTATTCGTTGTAGGGCTTTATTCATGCCACAACCCGAATTTTTTGCACACTAAGGTTGTGTTTACTATTAATCCCAGGGTTTGAAGAGAAGCGCTAGGCCGGTCCCGCTCGGCCGGTATCCGCTCAAGCTGCATCACGCATGACGTCACGACGCGAGGTGCTTGAACATGTGGTGGCGGCCTGCCTCGTCCATAACGGTCGTAAATGGATAGGTATCCTTGAGCGCCAAAGCTCGGGCTGCAGCGGGCCGCTTGCTGATGTCGTCGTGGTGCCGCTTCAGATGCGGAAACTTTTCCCAGGCGTTCTCTCCGAGGATGAAGGGCAACATACGGGACCAGCCCCAAAGGCTCATATCGGCAATCGTATAGCTATAGCTGACGAGGTGGCGGCGGTTCTTGAGCCGCGCGTCGAGAATCCCGAAATGGCGCTCGGCTTCGTAAAGATAGCGCTTCTGCGCGTACGGGACTTTGTCGGACGCGAAATGGACGAAGTGAACGGCCTGTCCGGAAAACGGGCCGACGCCGGTGGCTACGAACATGAGCCAGGACAGAAGCTCGCCGCGCGCCGCCAGCGTGTCTTGCGGCAGGAACTTGCCCGTCTTCTCCGCGAGGTAGAGCAGAATGGCATTGCTGTCGAAGATCGGCACGCCTTCATCGACGATGACCGGAACTTTGCCATTCGGGTTGAGCGCAAGAAAATCTTCGTTGAACTGCTGGCCGCGCCGCGTGTCGACCGGGATCGGCTCATAAGGGAGCCCCGCCTCTTCGAGAAAGAGCGCGACCTTTGTCGGGTTCGGCGAGCCATTAAAATAGAACTGCAACATGCGGCGCCCCCAAGTCCTGAACACGTAACACCTGAACCCGGCCAAGCCGGCGACGGGCCGTTTGCGAGCGACTGATATTTGTGATGCAGCTTGTTTCGCAAGTTGCAGATAGAAAATAAAGTTCACGGTCTGCGCCGGGTCAGGATGAGACAAGGGGACCTTTGAGCGGCACACCTGTTTCCAACGCTTAATAGGTTTGCGAAAGGGCCCTCATGATCGAGCTGTATTACTGGACAACGCCCAACGGGCATAAGATCACGATGTTTCTGGAAGAAACGGGGCTTCCCTATACAATAGTGCCTGTGAAAATCGGCGCGGGCGAGCAGTTCAAGCCTGAGTTTCTGGCCATATCGCCGAACAATCGCATCCCGGCCATCATCGACCGGGACCCGAAGGGAGGCGGCGCGCCAATTTCGGTCTTTGAATCCGGCGCGATCCTGCTTTATCTCGCGGAAAAGACCGGCCGCTTCATCCCCGCGGATTTGCGCGGGCGCGTTGACGTGCTGCAATGGCTCTTCTGGCAGATGGGTGGTCTTGGGCCGATGGCCGGACAGAACCATCATTTCAGCCAATACGCGCCGGAGAAAATCCCGTATGCGATCGAGCGCTATGTGAAAGAGACCAATCGCCTGTATGGCGTTCTCAATAAGCGGCTGGCGGACAGGCCATTTGTAGCCGGCGATTACTCCATCGCGGACATGGCCGCCTATCCCTGGATCGTCCCCCATGAACGGCAGGGCCAGAACCTCGACGACTTCCCGCACCTGAAGCGCTGGTTCGAGGAGATCAGGGCGCGTCCCGCCACCGTCCACGCCTATGAACGCGCGAAGGAGGTTAATACGGAGCCGACGATGTCCGAAGAAGCGAAGAAAGTCCTCTTCGGCCAGACTGCCGCAGTGGTGAACGCTAAGTAGAGTCGCCCGGATTGCCAACATTTGCACTTCCAGCACTCCGCGTTGCGCGTCGGGTGGGCGAAATAGTTTCACGCCGATCTCGTCCACGAGCGCCGCAACGCCAGGGGCTTTCGCATCGACGAGCCGCGCGGCGAGCGTCCGGCAGCTTTGCGCGGCAACCTCTTAACGAGGCTCAGACCCGGCCGCCTGCTGGGAGGCCTCAAAGTTTCGTGTATCGATCGCGTTTCTCTTAGAGCGTTGTTCTCTTCTTTTGTAACTACAGCGTCACCCGAGCGCATTCACTGAAAGGGTTTGCTATGCATAAAAATCAAGGACCCGTTGATTACGACAAATATCTTCACCTCGATACCTTTCTGAACGCGCAACAACCGCTGAGTAAAAAGTATGGAGATGAATGCCATGATGAAATGCTTTTTATTGTCGTTCATCAATCCTATGAGCTTTGGTTCAAGCATATTTTACATGAAATGAGGGCGATCATTGGTGCCTGGGACCATGATTTTGTTCCAGAATCCGAGCTCTTCTCGATCAATCATAAACTGGAACGAATTATAAAAATTCAGGGTCTCTTTCTGCAGCACCTTGAAATTTTGGAGTCCATGACTCCCATGGAGTTTTTGGAGTTTCGTGAGTTGCTGATCCCCGCCTCCGGCTTTCAAAGTGTACAGTTTCGGGAAATCGAGATTTCGCATGGGCCTCCGCACCGACGCCCGCCAAAGCGTTGACCGCGAATATTTTCTGGGACAACTCAAAGAAGCGGATCGCCAGAAATTGCTGACCGTGGAAAAGGAAGCCTCGCTCATCGAAATTCTGGAGAGATGGCTGGAGCGCATGCCTTTCACCAATAGCCGACAATTTAACTTTTGGCAGGCCTACCAAAAGGCCGTGCAAGCAATGCTGACGTCGGATCGTACTACGATTAAAAAAAACCTCGCTTCACTTTCAGAACACGAGAAGAACATTCAGTTTAAGAATAACCGTACGATCGAAGAAACTTTTGAAAGTCTTTTTGACGAAGAGAAATACAAAGTTACTCAAGAGTCGAAGCTGCGCCGGATATCACAAAAAGCTACTCTGAACGCGCTATTCATTATGCTATACCGTCAGGAACCCGTTCTTTCCTACCCTTTTCAAGTCTTGAATGCTCTCACGACGATCGATGAGAACTTCACCAATTGGCGTTTTCGGCATTCCCTTATGGTGCACCGGATGCTGGGAACCAAGATTGGAACAGGCGGCTCTTCAGGCCATCACTATTTGCGGAAGGCAACAGATACGAATCGCGTTTTCGTAGATCTGTTCAACCTTGCCACCTTTATCATTCCGCGATCACAGTTGCCGCAGCTTCCGGAAGGCCTCAGAGAAACATTGCAGTTTCAGAGATGCTAGGAAAGCAATCAGTGCATTTTGTATCTTTCCATAGAAATATTATTTATCTTGAGATAGGGTAGCAATTCTTGTTCCACGAGCCGCCTGGCCAAGCCGATATTCAAATCTTTCTCCAACTCAAGCTCATCGCACAGTCGATGCAAGAGGCGCTCTTGAATGTGCCCCGCTTCTCTTGCCAGTGAATAAGGAATGAGCGTGTAGGCGATCATTCCATACCGTGATCGATAAATGTCCGACATTTCATTTTCGATCCTCGCCTCAATTTTCTTCATGAGTAGAAATCGGGCATCGCCGACCTTGTCCCGCATCTCAACGAAGTTTTCGAGCGCCATGTCGGCGATGGCGTTGGCATTGGGCCTCTGTGTTCGCTCATATTTAGTGAGGGCCAGAGCCCAGTCATCTTGGAATTCAGTCAAGTACTTGTCCAGATAAACGCAGTCTTCAAAGCCAAGGTTCATGCCTTGGCCGAAAAAAGGAACGATGGCATGGGCCGCGTCGCCGAGAAGCGCCACGGAATCCTGGTAGACCCAGGGCGCTGACCGCACTGTCCCCAACTTGCCTTGGGGATGACTGATGAACTCTTGGACGGCGTCTGGCATCAGATCATAGACATCGGGAAATTCCTCTCGCAAGAATGACCGCAGCTGTTGTTCGGTTTTCAAAGCCTCGAAACTCACTTCGGCTCCACGGGACGGCAGATAAATCGTCATCGTGAAACTGCCATCTGAATTGGGCAGGGCCATCAACATGTGCGTTCCGCGCGGCCAGATGTGCAGCACATTCTTTTGCAGCGGGGACCTGCCATCCGCCAAGGCGGGCATGAAAAGCTCTTTGTAATCGGACGAGAGAAACTCGGTTTCATCATGGTAGGAAGAGCCCAGGATACTCTTCATGCTTCTCCTGAGAACCGACCCCGCCCCATCCGTGCCCAGCAAGACATCATAGTCCAAGGTCACAAGTTGCCCGCCCAGGCGGAACTTCAACCTTTTCTCGCGCAAATCGGTCGACGGATCGACCGTGGCCTCAAACAGGATGCGGATGCCGTGCCGCTCGCATGCTTTCAGCAAGAAGCGGTTCAAATCTCCGCGTGATACCGAATAATTGCACTCGGAGCGGTCGCGGCCATAGGGCTGATAGGCTGGCGCCCCGGTTTTACCGTGAACCATTCGGCCGGTAACGGGCACCGTCAATGGCAAGACATCTTGCAGCAGACCCGCCTTTTCGAGCGCGTTCAATCCGCGCGAGGTCACAACCAGATTGATCGAGCGGCCGCCCGCGTGCGCGTCGCCTCGGCGAATATCGGGACGTTTTTCCAATAACGTGACCTCATATCGCCGCCTTTTCATCATGATAGCACCCAGGGAGCCAACCAATCCCCCGCCCGCGACGACAATGCTTTTCATTGCAAGGCTTCCCGGAAAGCTTCCGACAACTGGTAGACATCCACAAAGGAATTATAAAGTGGAATGGGAGTCATCCGAAGAATATCGGGTTCACGAAAGTCCAGAATGACGTTCTTTTTATTCAATACGGCAAGCAAGGGCTTGGCGTTGGCCCGGCGTTCGCCAGCCTTGCTTTTCAACCGCACACACAACATGGACCCGCGTGAACCAATCGGTGGCGTCACCACGTCGAGTGCCTCGCCGCATTTTCGCCGCATCAAGCACTCGAGATAACTGGTCAAACGATCGCCCTTCTTGCGCAGTTCAGGCATGGTGGCTCGATCAAAAAGCTCCATGGAAGCCCGCAAACTCGCGAGTTGAAAAATGGGTGGGTTGCTCAGTTGCCAGGCTTCGGCGGTGTTCAGGGGTGAGAATTCAGGCCCCATTTGAAAGCGGGTCGCTTTATCATGCCCCCACCAGCCCTCGAAACGAGGTAGCTGCTTTTTCGCCAGATGATTTTCATGAACGAAAGCGCCGCCAATCCCTCCGGGACCCGCATTCAGATACTTGTAGGAGCACCAGACCGCGAAATCCACGCCCCAGGCGTGCAGGTCCAGTCTTAAATTGCCAGCGCCATGAGCCAAATTGAATCCCACCGTGGCGCCAACATGATGGCCCGCCCGCACCACCGTTTCGAAAGGGAAACACTGGCCAGAAAGGTAGTTGCAATTGCCAAGCAGGACCAAAGCCAGCGAGTCCCCCAGAGACCGGATTTGTTCTTCGATTACTTCAGGATCGACGGTCAACTGGCCGGGCCTGGTTCTGAGTTCGACCACAGCTTCCCGCGGATCAAAACCATGGAATCGAGCTTGTGAGTCGACGGCGTATTTGTCGGAAGGAAAGCAATTGTTCTCAATCAATATTTTGAATCGCTTCGCAGTCGGCCGGTAAAAGCTGACCATCAGCAGATGCAGATTGACCGTGAGCGTGTTCATCGCCACGACTTCACAGTCTTTGGCTCCGACGAGATGGGCAAAGCTCGCCGTGACATTTTCATGATAGGCCAACCAAGGATGCCTGGCGTAAAGATGCCCTTCCACAGCGAGTTGGCCCCAATCGGAGAGTTCCTCCTCGATGTATTGCCGGGCTTTCTTCGGCATGAGCCCCAGGGAATGACCGGCGAAGTAAAGTTGATGTTCTCCGCTTTTGCTTTTGGGGAATACGAACTCCGCGCGATACGGTCTTAAGACGTCTTCATGATCAAGGTGGTCAGCGGCTTTGACACTGTCGTGTTGTAAGGAAAAACTCATGGCCGGATGCCCACCTGTACGCTGGGGAAATGTGGAACTTCGAGTCGGATCCGCATCCCCGCCTCAAGCGCGACTGCAGCGGTGGCAGCCCCCGCAAGGACAATGCAATTTTTGGGTAAGGAACGCTGGCGGTCGGCCAGGAGTTGGCAAAGCTGAATGACCGAAACCACCGGGTCACCCGAGATGTCTTTCGAGTTTCCCTCTTGCGCGAGCCGGTCGTTGACAAACATTTGCATAGGCAAATTTCGCAGATCAAGATCGCGAAAATCACGGACCCAGCCGCCAAGGACAAAATGGGCGGAGGAGGAGTTATCGGCGATGACATCCTCCATGGAGAAGTATTTGAACTGCTGGTAACGGGAGTCCAAGATTTCCATGCATGCGCATACCGCCCCGACGGCTTGGAGGGCTTGTTCCCGGCTGGGGCTTTCGGGCAACTCCTTTTCGATCAGGAAAGCCAGCTCGGGTTCAATCTTGGGATGGATATTCCCGGAAAGTGAGAATTCGTCCCGAACTTCCATTTGATCAGTCAGAACACCGTACAGCGGAGAGTTCAGATTCATCTGCTTTCGCTTGGCCTCGGAAGTCAGTCCCATTTTAAAGCCAAGCAACCGTTCGCCTCGGGCGACGCGAAATTCGATCCCCTTTTCCTGAATGGCATAGGCCTCGGAACGGCCCCATCCCTCGATTTGAGTGCTGAGTTGTGCGACGGGGGCCGAATGAACACGAGCTTGACTTAATACATTTGACCACTTTGAAATATCTTCTTGTTCCATCACATTCCTTTGCTATGTAATGGCGAATTGTGAACCCTGCGGACCGTGAATTTTGCTATGTAATCACATATTGTGAACCTCATGAACTATCAAATTTACGATATCTCGCCTCTCATAACCCAGGAGGTCGCTGTTTTCCCGGGCGACACCGAGTTTCGTAGCCATGTATTGCTGGACATGAAGAAGGGCGACAACTTGACCTTGTCTTCAATGACCACAACCGTGCACCTTGGGGCTCACGCAGATGCGCCCAGTCATTACTCCCGGCTGGGGCCGTCTATTGCCGAGAGAGACCTGTCCCGTTACCTGGGACCGGCGCAAGTTATCGAAGTGGCCAGGGTCGCTCGAAAAAGAATTTCAGTCGCGGATCTGAAATCGATAACTATTCAGGCGCCCCGCGTGCTCTTTAAAACCCGTTCTTACCCCGATCCCAATCGATGGACTTCGGATTTCATGGCTCTGTCCCCTGAGCTCATCGATTTTTTGGCAGAAAAACAAGTGGCGTTGGTGGGTGTGGACACGCCCTCGATTGACTTGGCTGACGATGGAAACCTGATCTCGCATCAAACCATACTGAAGCACGACATGGCCGTTCTTGAAGGCCTCGTATTGGACGAGGTGAAACCCGGCCTCTACGATCTGATCGCCCTTCCCCTAAAAATTATGAATGCAGACGCAAGTCCGGTCCGAGCCATTTTACTGGGGAACGGAGGAGGAGCGGGGTAAGAACATCGGTTCTTGCTCCCTCGTGAACAATGGAACAAGGAAACTTTATTGGCGGTGAATTTGTACCTCCACTCAAGGGAAAGTACTTGGAGAATGTTAATCCCTCCCGTGGTGTGGCCTATTCTTTGGTGCCCGACTTTGATGCCACGGACATCGAGGCAGCGGTCCAGGTCGCGGCTCACGCGTTCCCCTCCTGGTCGCAAACCACGGTGCAAAGAAGAGCTGAATACCTGCGGCTGATTGCAAAGGGGATTCGCAGTCGTCTCGATACCCTGGCGAAGGCCGAGGCCATCGACAATGGCAAACCCTTCTCGCTGGCACGGACGGTGGACATTCCACGCAGTGCAATGAATTTTGAGTTTTTTGCCGACGCGATCACTGAGTTTCATGGCGAGGTTTTCCAAACCAGCACGGAGATATCAAATGTGGTCGATTATTCGCCGCTGGGTGTGGTGGCCTGTATTTCTCCTTGGAACCTGCCGCTGCTGCTGCTGACATGGAAAATTGCTCCGGCTTTGGCCGCCGGTAATACCGTGATCGCGAAGCCGTCTGAAGTAACGCCCATGACTGCAATGCTTTTAGGGGAGATCGTGCAAGAGGCGGGTTTGCCCCCTGGAGTGATAAATATCGTGCATGGCAAGGGGGCGGGGGTAGGCGCACCGCTTGTGACACATCCTGAAATTAAGGCCGTGTCTTTTACCGGAAGCACAGCGACGGGTCGTGTTATCGCCGAGGCGACCGCAAAAAGCTTTAAGAAGATCTCGTTGGAGATGGAGGAAAAAATCCAAATATTATTTTCGATGATGCGGATTTGGAGCAAACATGGGCAACCACCTTGCGCTCTTCCTTTTCAAATCAAGGACAGATTTGTCTGTGTGGGTCACGAATATTTGTTCAGAAGTCTATCTATGAGGAATTCCGCACCGGCTTTTTGAGTCGAATAAAAAAGCTCAAAGTCGGTGATCCGCTGGATCAAGAGACAGATATCGGCGCTCTTGTTTCGAAACCTCATTTTGATAAGGTCATGTCGTATATTGACATCGCAAAGAAAGAAGGCGGCCAAATTCTTTGCGGGGGAGAGATGCTCAACCTCGGCGGTGACCTGAGGAACGGATATTTCATGGCGCCCACGCTCATCGAGGGTCTGCCTGAGCGATTCCATTGTTAATCAGGAAGAAATTTTCGGTCCAGTCGCGACCTTGATACCCTTTTCTACCGAGGACGAGGTCATCTGCATGGCAAACTCCACCCGTTATGGCCTTGCAGCCTCGTTGTGGACGCAGGACGTTGCCAGGGCAAAACGGGTAGCCAAAAGACTGGAAGCGGGGGTCGTGTGGATCAACTGTTGGAATGAGCGCGATCTGCGCACGCCTTTCGGAGGTGTCAAGGAGTCAGGTCTTCGGCGTGAAGGCGGTGACTACGCCTTGAAGTTCTTCAGCGAGGTGAAAAACACATGCTTGATGAGCGTCGAAAGCTCAAACGGGACCTTAGGAAGCCACGAGAAGAATTAATGAACACTGCGGAGAAGCCAAAGGCCGCGACGGGGCAATCCTTTGAGTTTCAAAAAGCACCCGAGCCAGTTGGCTTGTATCCACATGCCAAACGCGTTGGCACTTTGCTCTTTCTCTCAGGTGTTGGTCCGCGCGAGCGGGGGACAAAAAAAATTCCAGGGGTCGAGCTTTCCCTTGATGGGCAAATTCTCTCCTACAATATTGAAGCCCAGTGCCACAGTGTTTTTAGAAACGTTAAAAACATCCTCGAGGACTCCGGTTCTTCTTGGGAGAAACTGGTCGACGTGACGGTGTTCTTGACGAACATGAAAAACGATTTTGCTGCTTACAATAGGATTTGGGCTGAATATTTCAAAGACAATCCACCTTGTCGAACGACGGTGGAAGTCAGTTGTTTGCCAACGCCCATTGCAATCGAACTGAAATGTATCGCCACGGTCAAGTGAGGCCACTTATGCCGGAGAGAAGGACTTTCGAATATCAATCCCAGATCTCTGAACCTTTTAGTTTGCGGAAGTGGATAGAGGAGAACCGCTCCCTGTTGCGACCACCCGTGGGCAATAAAGTATTGTGGCAGAACCGGGAGTTTATTGTCATGGCGGTTGGCGGGCCGAACGCGAGAACTGATTTTCACGTGAACCAAAGTGAGGAGTTCTTCTACCAAATCGAAGGCGACATGATCCTGAAGGTGATTGACGATGGAAGAATGCGCGATATTCGAGTTCGCGCTGGCGATGTGTTTTTGCTGCCGCCAAAAACCCCGCATTCACCGCAACGGCCCGCCCATACAGTCGGCCTTGTGATCGAGCGGCGACGGCGCCACGGTTCAGCTTCCGGTGATGCTCCCTCCGAAACAGAACTCGATGCCTTGCAGTGGTACTGTGAGAAGTGTAATCACCTTCTTTATGAAGAGAAGTTTTTTCTCACAAACATTGAAACCCAGTTCAGCGCTGTTTTTGAGAGGTATTACAACAGCGTGCATGGCATTTGTAAGAACTGTGGCCATAAAAATGGACGCAATTGGGATGCTGAAAGTTGATATTCATACCCATATCCTGCCGCCCGAATTCCAAAATTCAGCGAAATGTTTGGATATACAGGGTTCCTCCAGTTAAAGACAAATCCAGGTTGCTTCCACGCCGACATGGTCAGCGACACGGGTCAATTTTTTCGCCGGGTCGAACCCAACAGCTATGATCCCCACGCCCGCTTACGAGAATGCGACAGTTGTGGCGTGACGGTGCAGGTTTTGTCCACGGTTCCCGTCATGTTCTCTTATTGGGCGAGAGCCAAGGATGGCCTTGTCCTGTCGCAAATGCTGAACGATCACATCGCTGAGGTGGTTGACCGGCATCCCAAACGATTTATTGGCCTCGGTACATTGCCGATGCAGGATCCCGGCCTGGCTTGCCAGGAAATCAAGCGGGCGCGGCAAGAGCTTAAACTGTGTGGTTTCCAAATCGGTTCGAACGTCAACCAAATGAATTTGTCGGATCCGCAATTTTTCCCCGTCTACGAAAAGTTGGAAGAAACGGGTTCCGCCTTGTTTGTGCATCCTTGGGAGATGATGGGTGAAAAACAAATGCAGAAGTATTGGTTGCCGTGGCTCGTGGGTATGCCCGCTGAAACGTCGCGCGCGATCTGCTCCATGATCTTTGGGGGGATTTTTCAGAGATTTCCAAGCTTAAGGGTCGCTTTCGCCCACGGTGGCGGCGCCTTCCCGATCACGGCGGCCCGCGTTCAACATGGTTTCGATGTGAGGCCTGATTTGTGCGCCGTTGATTGTCGGGTGCCCCCTCGAGAGTATTTGGGGCATTTTTATATCGATAGCCTTGTCCATGATCCCGACGTTTTGAAGTTCCTGATCAAAAAGATCGGCGCGAACAAGATTTGCTTTGGAACGGATTATCCCTTCCCGTTAGGGGAACTCCAACCTGGTTGCGTAGTGGAAGAAGCCCAGCTTGATGCGAAAACCCGCGAAGCTATCTACCATCAATCGGCCCTCGATTGGCTCGGATTGAAAAAAGAGGCGTTCATCTGACATCACTGGGACAACGGCCTCTGCCCAAGGACTAGCGCGCGCGCCATGCAATTCCGGATAAGGCTTCGCCTTTCCGGGATGACGGCGGTGGCGATCCGTTGGATCGTCCGGAAAATTCTGCTTAGCCTGTGAGACATGAAAAGGCGTGAAGGCCTGAGCATGGAGGATAATATGAATGCTGTGGGTCAAGTCACCGCCATCGGCGGAGTCGCCAATAACGCCGCAACAGGCGGCGCCAACACGACTGTGGGCGCAGGCGGCAACGTGAACCAAGCTCAATTCGAACAAATGATGATGCAGGCAGGAGCGGCCATTGGGGGATGGTGATCATGCCCATGATCATGAAACTAATCGAGCGACCGGGTGAGGGATGATCTAGCTAGCCAGACTGGGCAAACGGTCTTGCTTCCGAAAGCGGTAATGGCGGTCCAAAATACTGCGTCGGCTTGCCCTCAAGGTGCGGAAGTCAAACTTCAGCGCCGACGCCCAAAGGAACCGCCCGGTTCGATTTGGTGGGAAACTGGGCCGCTGAAAACGGCTAAAGAGACGGTGATGCCTGCGTCAATATCATCAAAATCAGCTCAATGCGCCACCAGGCAGAAGACTTTTCAATTCAGTCAGATGGACCTGAACCATCCTGCCGTGCAAAATGTCCCACCCCCAATGTATCGAGGTGGGACATTTACCGTAATTGCTCAGGAATTCGCGATGACTATATGGACAGGTAACGCCGTGCACTGGCCATCCCGCCCGCCAGAGCGAGAACAGCGAAGCTAAGCAAGCCCGTGCCGGGGATGGGGCCGGGCACAGCGTGCTGAGGCGTAGCAGTAATAAATTGCAGAACGGCGTCCCCCCCGCAGCATTCGACGTAATCAAGCGTAAAGGGGGCAGCAACGACTGCGGATCCCGTATTAGTCACAGTGAAGATGTCGGGAAGGGGCCCGGTCGGGCCAGGGTTGTCGAGCGGAGTGCCGAAGCCCGTGATGTTCAACACCACCCCATCGTCATGCGTGATCGTGAACGAGTTGGTGCCAGGCTGCAGGTCAACAACGCCTTGGATCTGGAAAAAAGTGTTGCCAGTAAGGTACCCGAGGCTTGTTCCTGCTCCGCCGGCCGTTGTGAACTGCGACGATGGATTACTAAAGGTCGGATTGTTCAAAAATCCGCCGAGTGTGTAGTCGGCGGTGTTATAATTGATCGGACCTGGGGTGAAGTTTGCGTCTGGCAAGCCAGTGGGAACAACATCCGCGGAGGTGCCGGCGAGGTTGATCCAGACACTTCCGGTGGTTCCACTTACGGTGTAGCTTTGCGCTGCCGCCGGCAAGACTGCAACAACGCTCAAAGCAGCGGCGACTCCCATTGATTTTATATGAACTTTGACCATTTTCTGCTTCCCTAAAATATAAGTTGTCTTCACGCCACCGCTGATCCTACGAATTTGGGGACGTCCGCAATGGGAATTTCGCCACTGTGGCGAAGCTGCTACTTGCCTGTGGTATGCCTGCGGGCGTGAACAGAAGATTTGTCAGTAAATTCAATGCTTATCGTCCAAACAAACTAGAAAACTAACTGTAGCTTGCATCTTTGATCGCGTTACAGCCGTACATTGATTGACATAGTGTGGACAAAGTCATCCGGGCTTGATTCGCGAGTGCGGCTCGCGCTTCTGCTCAGGTGAAGCGGAAGAAGTAAATTCGACTGCTTTAGCCCCATCGCGAGAAAGTCGGGGCGATTACCCAAACTTCGCCTTTCCGCATTTGCCAGCCGAAGATGAAGCGGCATCAACCGTTGGCCAAGCCGCAAATGCCTGCTTGGCTCACTCGGTTAAGTTATCGTTTCGGTGGCGTCTTCCACAATGAACCGGGACTTGTCTTGGGCGCTCTCCATACGAACCGACAAGCCTTGACGCTCCTTGTCCATGGCAGTCCATAGGGGCATGGGAGATGGTCATTTTTGCCTTTGTACACCCTCCGTGCGGGCTTGGCCTTGGATGACGAGGGGCCAAACGCTCGGGGACTGCGTCAGACGGTACCGGCGACGAAACCCCGCATCACGAGCCGGTTCAACCTCGCAACAAAGGCGGCGGAATCTTCCGGCGTTTCGCCATCGAGGATTTGTGCCTGTTCGAACAGAAGCGCGGAGAGATCGTTGACGTCGTCATGGTGCGCTTCCTTCATGGCGGCGGCGATGGCTTTCACAAGCGCATGACGGATATTCAGTTCCAGGATCGGCTTTGCGCCAACGCCGCGCCCCTGCCGCGCCAACAGACGCTCGATCTCGAGATCAGGCCCATGTTTCGCGGCCACAAGACAGGCCGGGCTGTCCGCGAGCCGCTGAGAGGCGCGAACCTCGGAGACATGCTCGCCCAGCGCGGCCTTGACTGCGCCGATGACAGCCTCGGCGTCGGGTTCGTCAAGCTTGGACTCCTCGTTCGCCGCTTCTTCGAGCAACGGCACGAGCCCGAAATCGACATCGCCCTTACTGAGCGATTTGAAGGGCTTGCCGCCAAAGTCCAGCGGCAGCGAGGTCCAGAATGAATTGACGGGATCGCTCAGCAGCAGCACCTCGATACCGCGCTTGCGCGCCGCTTCGAGCTTGGGATTGGACTTCAGCCGCTCTGCGCTCTCGCCGGCAAGGTAATAAATCTCGGTCTGATTGGGCTTCAGATCGGCGACATAGTTTTCGAGCGTCCGGTCATTACCGGCGCTGGTGGTGAACCGCGCAAGCTTGAGGAGCGCGTCGCGCCTGTCGTGATCCTCGTAAATGCCCTCCTTGATGACCGAGCCGAACGCATCCCAGATTTTCCGGAAAGCGTCCGCGTCTTTGCCGGCAAGGCTTTCGAGTTCTCCCACGACACGGCCGGTCAGCGCCTTGCGCATCTGCAAGACCTGCGGGTTGTTCTGCAACATCTCGCGCGAGATGTTGAGCGGCAGGTCTTCGCTATCGACGACGCCGCGCATGAAGCGCAGGTACGAGGGGAGCAGTTCCGCGCCATCGGTAATGTAGACGCGCCGCACATAAAGCTTCACATGCGACTGCCGGGCCGGATCGAACAGATCGTAGGGCCGGGCCGAAGGCGCGAACAAAAGAACCGCATAGGATTGCCGGCCCTCGGCGCGGTAATGCAGCGTCATCGCCGGCTCATCGAAGGCATGGGCGATCGAGCGGTAGGCCTCGGCATATTCCTCGGGCTTCAGCTCGGACTTTGGCCGCTGCCACAATGCGCTGGCGGAGTTGATCTGCTCGGACTTACCCTCGGCGTCGACGAGTTCGATCGGGAACAGGATGTGATCCGAATAGGTGGAGACAACGCGTTCGATCTCGTGCGTCTCAAGATATTTCTTCGCGTCCTCTTTCAGATGCAGCACGATCTCGGTGCCGCGGGGAACTCTCGCCGCCTGCGCCTCGCTCGCAGGAGCAATCTCAAAGCCGCCGCCCCCCGAGGAGGTCCAGGCCCAGGCCTCATTCGCGCCCGCGTGCCGGCTCACGACTTCGATGCGGTCCGCAACCATGAAAGCCGAGTAGAACCCGACCCCGAATTGGCCGATCAGCCCCGCGCCATCCTTCGCCTCCGCGAGCTTCTCCATGAAAGCGCGTGTGCCTGAGCGGGCGACGGTGCCGAGATTGTCGATAAGGTCCTGCCGCCCCATACCGATGCCGTTGTCGGAGATGGTCAGCGTGCCTTTGTCTTTGTCGGGCACGATGCGGATGGCAAAGGGCGCGCCGTCCGCGGTCAGGCCCGGGGTTGCGATCGCCTCGTAGCGCAGCCGGTCGCAGGCATCGGACGCGTTGGAAATCAGCTCACGGAGGAAGATGTCGGTTTCGGTGTAAACGGAATGCACCATCAGCCGAAGCAGTTCGGCGACCTCAGCCTGGAACGAATGCGTCTCCGCGGCGGGTTCTTTTGAAAGCGTCTCAGCGTCTGCCATGTGTCAGCTCGAAATTCCGGAAAGCGAATTGGATAGGAACGGCACCCGATATAACATCCTGGCGATGTCCTGCAAGGTGCTCGTGCCACGCATCTGTGGAAGGTGTCAGTGCGATGGTGGAACGTCGAAGCCGTTTTTCACGAACTCGTCGAACTCGCGCGGGCTTAGCGTATCTTCGACAAGGCGCAGGATGTTGGCGGTCTTGTTTGCGAAATCGGACATGAAGCGATAGTCGGCAATGTCCTGGTCTGCGATGTCGCGCAAATCGTGCTTCTTAAACAGCTGCTGCAAGCGTTTCAACTCATCCGCCAGTATTTCCCATGCTCGGCGCGCTGTTCCGGCGTCTTGATCTTGGCGCAGGGCAGGAAGTAAATGCGGGTGCGGTCCATGAACTTGGCGCCGTCTTCGCCACAGTTGCGCCATATCTGGTGCAGTTCATTCATGCAAAAGGCCGACCTCAGATATTTAGCGCTGAGGAAGACGAAAATGCGATCCCCTTGAGCGAGGCGATTTATGAACTTGGAGATGCTGTCACCATAGCGCATCGCGGTTTTGTCGCGGATGATTTTGACGCCTTTCTTCTCGGCCTCGGCGCAGAAGCGATCCACGTCGGCTTCACGCTTGCGGCCTTCGGGCGTGCTGTCGCCCCAGGCATAGGACACGAAATATTCCGGCTTCGCGGACGGCTCGGGGCCGGGCTTGATGGCGGGCGTCCCCTCGCGCACGTCCGGCATCGCTTCGTGGGCGGCGATGGTTCGGCCCAAAGGGCGCGCGCCGATGGCGACGTGGCGGTCATCGACGAACTTCAACAGCCGCTCCAGCAGCGCCTGCGCTTGCCCGCGCTGCGTCTGGATGTGGATTTCGCCCGCCCAGCCTTTCGTATAGCGCTGCTCGACAAGCGCGCGGGCGCCAGTGTCCCGGTCGTAGAAATAGAAGCCGTCGCGCCAATATTCGGCGGCGAGCCCGGCCAGTTCCCCGACCTTGGAAATCAGCGAGCGCATCAGCCCCGGCGGCAGCAACTCGTATTTGAGCGTCGCTTCCGCATCGCAGCCGTCGTCCCATTTCTGGCGAAGCTGTTCCGCAATCGCGGGGTCGTCGCGCGTCCGTGGCAGCAGGTCGGGCGCGATGTATTCGGCCTCGATATCCCCATAGCCGCGCCGATAGGTGAAGCAGATCCCGCATTGCTGCATGAAGCTGAGAAACAGCTCCTGCTCCTCCTCGCTGTGCTTCTGCCAAACCCATTCGGCGAGATCGGAGCGGCGGAAGCGCCCGCCATAGCGCTCGATGTTTTTGAACGCCTTGGAGTCGCGATGGAACACCGCATAGACAGCCTCCAGCGCCCATGCCTGATCGAGAATAATCGCGTCGCCGAACAGGCCCTGGCGATAGAACACCGCGCCAATGTTGTGCAGATAATCGAGCAAAAGCGGCGGCGAGCTGACATTGCCGACCATTTTGCAAAGGGAATGAAACTCGTCCTGCGAGATGAGTTGCTTGCCCTTCGCGTACATTTTTTCCAGCCGGGCTTTCACGGCGGCGCGCCCCTTCCCTATGAACGCCACGCCCTGCTTGCGCCTCAGCCATTGAACGGCTTCGCCCAGCGCCTCGTCCAGCGTCGCGCGGCCGCGATTTTCCTTCGCGCTGTAATGCAACACCTTCTTGAACGGAAAAGCGTCGAGCGCCTCATCCGCTACGGGCGGGCGAAGGCGCTCGTGCTCGGGCAAATCGCACTGCGTCTGGACCACGATCACCGGCGAATCCTCGCCGCCAAACTCGCGCACATAATCCAGCCAATAGCCGAGTGGCTGGTTGCGGAACGTGAAGCCGCCATAGTCGTGGTCGTGAAGCGCCTCCAACTCCGGCGTCCAGACCAGCATGAAAATGGCGCGCGACTTCAAGAACAGCGCATGCGTGCCGTGATAGATGTCCTGCCCGCCGAAGTCCCAGATCCTGAGCGTGGCGGGATTGCTGGGCATGGCCAGCGGCGCGGCGCCGATCTTGACGCCATGCGTTGAAGGAACAGTCTTGTCATACTCCTGGCTCTGCAAGCGCCGGCAAATCTGCGTCTTGCCCACCCGCCCATTGCCCAGCAGCATGAGCTTGAAGTCGTTGATTTCGGCTTGGCCGCCTTTCAAGTCTTTGAAGTGAGCGCGTAATCTCTCCAAGCAAGATTCGCCCATTGTCAGTGGATAACACCTCTCTGGGCACACCCGGCAGCGTTACCTCGAATAGAGCAACTTCCGTGAGCGATGGCAGATCCCAAAGCTCGGGAGGCGCGTTTTCCACTGGGCATCCGGAACAATCGAGCTTTTCCAACTTTCGAAGACGCAAGAAGAGGGAAAGGTCGGTCACGCCGTTGTACGGAAGGCTTAGCTTGGTCAGGTTGGCGAGCGGGACAGCGCCCGTGCACCCTCGTCGCCGATGCCATTATCCAGAGGTTCAGCGTGGTCAGGTTGACGAGGCGGGACAACGTCCCCGCGCCCTTATCGCCGATTTTGTTGTCCGGAAGGTCTAGTTCGGTCAAGTTGACGAGGCCGGAAAGCGCCCTAGCGCCCTCGTCGCCGATGCCGTTGTCCGAAAGGTCTAGCTTGGACAAGTCGACGAGGCCGGAAAGCGCCCCAGCGCCCTTGTCGCCGATGCCATTGCCCTAAAGGCTCAGCCGGGTCAGCTTGACGAGGCCGGACAGCGCCGGAGTGCCCTTGTCCCCAATATTGTTGTCTGAAAGGTCCAGCTCGATAAGGTTTGTGAGACCGGACACCGCACGCGAGCCATCCGAGCCGATATCGTTGCCCCGAAGGTTCAAATAGGTGAGGTTGACGAAGCTGGACACTGCAAGCGCGCCATCGGCCCCTATCTTGTTGTCCCCAAGTTGAAGCCAGGTCAGGTTGACGAGGCCGGACAGTGCCCGAGCGCCTTTGACGCCGATCTTGTTGCCCCAAAGGTTCAGCGTGGAGAGATTGACAAGGCCGGAAAGCGCCCGAGCGCCTTCGGCTCCGATCCGGTTGTATGAAAGGTCCAGCAAGATGAGGTGAACGAGCCCGGCCAACGCCTGCACGCCAAACGCCCGCGAGCCCTCGTAGCCGATCCACCGGTTGCCCCGAAGGTTCAGTTCCCGAAGCCAGTCGAGTTCCGACACTTCTTCAGGAACACGCGTTAGTCCCAGTCTGCCCAGATCGAGGCTTTCGCTACGCGTCTCGCGGCAGGCCGCAACGCGCTGCAGCGCCTCCGCCCAACCTTTCGCTTCATCCGCCGCCGCCATCGCTGTTTATCCAATCACTCAGAAATGCAAATGGGATAGGTGAGCGGCCCTGCGCGGTCAAGCTTGCGACGAGGTGCGCGGAGAAGACGGCGCGCGTCTCAACGCGACGCGCTCCACGGCGCAAGGCACCGCCATAAGTTTAAACGGATCGTTGACGCGCCTATGCGTTAATCCGGCGACGGTTAACAGGAGCGCGCTGGAATTATTTCCAGTCACCATTATGCTTAAGGAGCTGATTATTCCTGCCGCAATTATTTCCCGCCAAGACTTCGAGACGGCCGGAAGAAATTCCGATAAATAGTTGAAAACAAGCAGCTTTCATTTAGCCTCATGACCTCCCATTAAATAGAACTAAATGCCGGAATTATTCCATTAACTGGGACGCGCTAAAGTCCGTTAAATATGTTTCCGCTTCGGGAATTAACGTTGCCCGCCCCTCACAACGTCCGTGTAACTTGCTGTCTGGAAATTTGCCTTTGACGCCCGGTGGGCGAAGAGGCTGTGGACGCTTCAGTCCCCCACGCGTGGGGGACTGAAGCGAATCGCGCATCGGTGTTCCAACCGCCAAGAAGGAGCACCCGATGGCCAATAAGGATACGGCGATTGCCGCGATCATGGAACAGCTTATGGCCGAAGGTCCACAAGCCATGGCGCCGGTCATGACTGCGCTCATGAACCTCGCCATGCGGATGGAGCGCGAGCAGTTCTTAGGTGCGGGCCACTACGAGCGCAGCGCAGGACGGCGCGGTTATGCCAACGGCGCCAAGCTCAAAAAGATCGATACACCGGCCGGAACGCTAACCCTGGAAGTGCCCAAGACGGCGGGCACGCAAAAGCCCTTCTTTCCGCAGAGCCTCGAACGCGGGCGCCGCTCCTGCCGGGCGGTAATGCTCGCCGCAGCCGAGATGTATGTGAAAGGCGTCTCCACGCGGGCCGTCGAAAAGGTGCTCGCCGAATTCGGCATCGAGGGCCTGTCCTCGACCCAGGTCAGCCGGGCGGCGGCTCTGCTCGATGACGAGCTCGAAGCCTGGCGAAACCGCCCCCTCGGCTGCTTCCGCTATCTCTTCCTTGACGCACGCTACGAGAAGACCCGCGAGCAAGGCGTCGCGGATGATTGCGCCGTGCTTTCCGCCATCGGCATCGAGCCCTCCGGCAAGCGCCGCGTGCTCGGCGTCTCCGTCGCGTTTTCCGAGGCCGAGGTGCATTGGCGCGCCTTCCTGGAAAGCCTGGTTGCGCGCGGCCTGCAAGGCGTCGAATTCGTGACCTCGGACGATCATCCGGGTCTCAAGGCCGCCCGGCAGGCTGTGTTGCCCGGCGCCCGCTGGCAGCGCTGCCAGTTCCACCTCGCCCAGAACGCCATCCACCACGCGCCCAATCAAACCATTCGCAAGGCCATCGGCGAAGAGCTTCGCGCCGTTTGGGATGCATCGAGCCTGGGAAGCGCGCAAGAGGAACTTAAGCGCCTCGTGGCCAAATATCGTACCTCTGCGCCCAAACTCGCCGCCTGGCTTGAAAACAACGTTCCTGAGGGCCTTGCCGTGTTCAAGCTGCCTCGGCCGCATCAACGCCCAATGCGCACTTCCAACCCGATCGAGCGCTCGATCCAGCAAGAGCTGAAACGGAGGACACGCAAAATACGGGTCTTCCCCAACGAGGCCTCCCTCGTCCGTCTCGTCTCCGCCATTCTCGTCGAAATCGACGAGGGATGGGCCGCATCACAGAAACCCTATGTCAACTTCAACAACGCCGATGCCGATTAATGTCCACAGAGGAAAATCCAGACATCAGGTTGCGTAATCCTCACAACCCCAGCGGCGCACGCGCTTCCAAAATTGTCCCTTGAATATCAGAGACTTGTCTCGGTTAACCTGTCGATAAAGCGCATTTCGCTACAATCCGGGCGCAAGCAATGCGGACGAAAACGCAAAGCGCAAACTGGTCCAGGTGTTAAGCGTTGCCCGAAAACTCAACCAGGATGACCGCCCCATGGCAGAAGCCCCTTGGTTATCGGCGCTCATTTTCTTCACAAGCCGGATTTCGATTGCAGCATTCCGGTGCCACCGCCTATGGTGCAGGCAACCGGGAGCCTCGCGCCAACGGCACCGCGATCAACAGCTTGTAATGGGGCAAGACAAGTGGCACGCGAAGCGATTATCCAAGAAGATACAATCATCAAGGGCAAGATCCGCAATTGCCGCCAGATTGAAATTCATGGCTTTGTCGAGGGTGAGCTTGCCGCCGAGTTTGTCCTTGTCCATCAGGGCGGCACCTTCTACGGAACGCTGAAAACCGACCAGGCCGACGTCGCCGGTTCCGTTCAAGGCGAGATTTTTGTCAAGAACCTGATCAGCATTCGCAGTTCCGGTTCCGTGAACGGTCATGTGCGCTATGGCCAGCTCGCCATGGAAATGGGCGGTGACCTCAGCGCGGAGCTTCGCAATGTCCCGCCAAGGCTCGCCGGCGACCTCGACATAACGGTCAAACGCGGCAAGTCCGTCATTATCACCACCGAGGACATCACCGCCGTCGATCCCGACAATTCGGCCGATCACCTCACCTATACGGTGAGCAATCCGCGCCACGGATTTGCTTCACTTTCCGGTCAAGCTGGAACGCCGATCGCGAATTTTACCCAGGCCGACATCGAAGCCGGCCGGGTGATGTTCGTTCACGATGGCGGAGACAGCACCACTGCGAGCTTCGATGTTATTGTCGAGGATGACAGCGGGGCAACCTCCGGCGCGTCCCAGACCGTGAACGTGAACGTCAAGAGCTGACGTACGAGAAAGCCCTTCTCAAGCGGGCATCGAATCTATGGCCCGCTTGCGCGCGTATGCCTACTTCAGCAGGGCGAGCGCGGCTTCGAGCAGGGCCGGGTCGCCGCAAGCGATGCAGCGCCCGGAATCCTTGGCCGGGCCGCCGTCCCAACTTCGAACGACGCCGCCAGCCTTCTCGACGATCGGAATGAGCGGCACGATGTCGAAAGGCTTGAGCCGCGCCTCCGCCACGATGTCGATCTGCCCCAAGGCCAGCATGCAGTAGGAATAGCAATCGCCGCCGAACCGGCGCATGCGAACGGTATTTGCAAGCCGGTTGAAGCGAACTTCATCCTCGCCATCGAACATATCCGGGGTGGTTGCGGTGAGGAGCGCCTGGTCGAGCCCCGCGCACGCCCTTGTTTTGCAGCGCTGCAAGCCTTTCGGTCCGCGATACCATGCCGCGCGATCGTCATTCCAGAACCGCTCGCCGATGAACGGCTGATCCATGACGCCGAGCAGAGGCTTGCCGTGGTGCTGCAGGCCGATGAGCGTGCCCCAAAGCGGCATTCCGATGATGAAAGCGCGCGTTCCATCGATGGGGTCCAACGTCCAGACGTAGTCGGCGCCGGCATTCACGGCGCCGAATTCCTCTCCAACGATGCCGTGATCGGGAAAGTCCCGCGCCAGGATATCGCGCATTACGGTTTCAGCGCCTTTGTCCGCCACAGTCACGGGGTCGAACAGGCCCCCGCCCTTGTGTTCGGCTGCAGCGTTTTTGCGAAAATAGGACAGCGTCACCGCACTCGCCGCATTCGCAAGTTTGTGAGCCGTATCAAGCAGCATTTCCAATGATGCGGTCACCGCGCTTCCCCCATTTCATTCTAAGGCGGCATAAGTGCTTATCCACAGGCACGGAAGCGATTTTGTTGCGTTTCGGAACCAATTGTCGCTTCAAAAGCCACTTCACGAATGAGTGGCTTGTCATTTGTGCGGTGCGGTGCGATATTACTGCGATGCGATATGCGTCTTCGATGCGTATCGCTGCCCTCCTTGGGCGTTTCCTCCCTAGACTTGGGGCCGTTCAATCATCTTGAATGGCCCTCTTTTTTTTGTGCATTTCGAGCTACTCCGCAGCCACTTTGTAGCCGCCCGTCCAGCGAGGCAACTCCTGGACGACCATGCCGATCAGGCGCTCCATATCCCACTGTAAGCCGGAAAAAGCGGGCGACTTCTCGAATGTCTCCTCGTTCATGTAGAGGCTGCGGTCGATCTCGATCTGAATGGCATGAATGCCTTGCTGGGGTTTGCCATAGTGCTCGGTAATGTAGCCGCCGGCATAAGGCTTGTTCAAAGCGACGCGATAGCCGAGGCTCCGCAAAAGCGTCTGGACCAGACTTGTGATCTCCGGAGCGCAGGACGTGCCGAACCGGTCGCCCAGCACGAAATCCGGCCAGCTGCTCCGGTCTGAATGTTGGGACGGCATCGAATGGCAGTCGAGCAGAAACGCCGTGCCAAACTGCGCGCGGGTCGATTGCATGAGATCATGAAGCGCCGCGTGATAGGGCTTGTAAAGCCGCTCGATGCGCACGAAGGCCGTCTCAAGCGTCAGAGGGCCGTGGTATATCTCTTCTTTTTCGTTGACGATCCGCGCGATCGTTCCAAGCCCGCCAATGGCCCGAAGCGACTGGCTGTTGACGAAATCCGGAAGCCGGCCGTTGAACAGAACGGGGTCGAGTTCATAGGGCTCGCGATTGATGTCGATATAGGCGCGGGGGAAATGGGCCTGCATGAGCACAGCGCCTTGAGCGGGCGCTGTGGCCAAAAGCTCATCCACATAGGCATCCTCCGATTTGCGCAGCGCCTGAGCTGATAGCCGGGAGGACTCCACGAAGACAGAGGGGTAAATCCGCCCGCTGTGCGGCGAATTGAAAACGATCGGTACGCGCAAATTCGGCGCGCCCAAGATCGAGAACGGCGGATCGAGCTCCGCCGCAATACACTGAGCTTCTTCGTGTGACATAGGAGATGTCGAGGGCCTTCCGGCCTGAACCGATTTTCTCTCGGTACTGTCTCAAAAACCGCGCGCTCGCGCAATTGCGAACTGTCGGTGCCGCTCTCACGTTTATGGATTGGAAGGCGGAAGGCTTTCCTGCAGAAAGTCCACAAAAAACATCAGCGATGTCACGATGAAACCGGCTTCCCACAGACCCGCCGCCCTTGTCTGGTTCCGGCGCGACCTGAGGCTTGCAGATCACGCGGCCCTCACGGCTGCCGTTGATGCCGGCCTTCCGATTGTTCCTGTCTATATTCTTGATGATGACACACCCGGGGAATGGCGCATGGGCGGCGCGAGCCGATGGTGGCTGGCCCAATCGCTGCGGGCGCTGGAGAAAAGCCTCCAGAGACTTGGATCGCGCCTGATTTTGCGGCGGGGGCAAACCGAGCGCGTACTGCGCGATTTGATCGCGGAAACAAGCGCGACAGCGATCTACTTCACGCGTGGCTACGAGCCCTTCCAGCGGACGCTTGAAGAACGGTTGAAATGGGCGCTCGGACGGTCCTCGCAGTTGCGGCGCTTCGGCGGACAAATCCTGTTCGAGCCCGAGAAAATAGCCAACGCATCAGGCGAGCCATTTCGTGTTTATTCCCCCTTCTACAGAGCATTGACGCGGTATGAGGCGCCCGGCCTGCCGCTGCCTGCTCCTTTATCCCTCCTCTCGCCTTCCGCCTGGCCGCCATCGGAGGACCTTGAAGATTGGCGCCTGGAACCAAAAACGCCTGACTGGGCCGGCGGCATCAGGGCCGCGTGGACGCCGGGTGAAATGGCGGCCTACGCGCGCCTGCGTCTTTTCATCGACAGAGCCGTGAGCCAATACCGCGACCAGCGAAATAATCCCGGCAGCAATTCCACCTCGCGGCTCTCCCCCTACCTCGCCTTCGGCGAGATAAGCCCGCGCCAGGTATGGCATGCGGTGATCACTGCCGCCGAAGCCGCCGGACAATCCAATATGGGCGAAACCTATCTCAGGGAGATCGCGTGGCGCGAGTTCTCCTATCACTTGCTCTTTCATTTCCCGGATCTGCCGGAGAAAGCCTTCCGACCCGAATTCGAAAATTTTCCTTTCCGCGAAGACACGCACGCACTCAGAGCATGGCAGAAGGGACAGACCGGCTACCCGATTGTCGACGCGGGCATGCACCAGCTCTGGCAGACAGGCTGGATGCACAACCGCGTGCGGATGATCGTGGCCTCGTTCCTGATCAAGCATCTGCTCCAGCCGTGGCAGTCAGGCGAAGCGTGGTTCTGGGACACGCTTGTGGACGCGGATCTCGCGAGCAACTCGGCGAGCTGGCAGTGGGTCGCGGGCTCGGGCGCGGATGCAGCCCCTTATTTCCGCATCTTCAACCCCATCCTGCAGGGCGAAAAGTTCGATCCGCAGGGCGATTATGTGCGTGCGTTCTGCCCCGAGCTCGCGAAACTGCCCGCCTCCATCATCCACAAGCCGTGGGAGGGGGAGCCGGGCCTCCTGGCGCTTTGCGGCGTGAAACTCGGCATCAACTATCCCCATCCAATGGTCGCTCACGCGCAAGCGAGGGATCGCGCGCTTCTCGCTTTTGAAGGCATCAAGAAGCAAGTCTGACGACGGAACAGAACCCGGAACGAAAGCGGATTCGATTGCGTTTGCTCCCCATCGTTTCGCTGAAGGAGGACATCATGCGCAACTTCACTCTCGGGGCGCTCGTCGTAGCGCTAGTCGCCTTTGCAGGCTTCTATTTTTACAAGCAGGACCACGTCACGATCGAAAAGCCCACGCTGCCGAAAGTCGACACCCATTGATCCAAAAGGCCGGGAGCACTCCCGGCCTTCCCCCCAAATCCCCATAAACACTCCGTGAACGTCTTCGCCCATTTCCTCTCTTCTTTGCGGGGCGGTCCTCGAACTCCCATATGCTCTCATCAAAGGCGGCAATCCGCATAGACAGGAGTTCTGGATGGCGTTCTTCTTCAAAAACAAAGCCGAGATGCCCAATCCTAAAAGCGCTCTGCCTGGACGCGACACCCCGATCCGGACCGCGGCGACCCATTTCGTAAGCGGCGCACCGATCAAGGGTCCGTATCCGGTGGGGAGCGAAATTGCGATGTTCGGGCTTGGCTGCTTCTGGGGCGCGGAAAAGGCCTTCTGGCAGCTTCCGGGCGTGCTCGTAACCGCGGTCGGCTATGCGGGCGGTTTCACTCCCAATCCAACCTATGAGGAAGTGTGCTCCGGCAAGACCGGTCATAATGAGGTCGTGCGCGTGGTCTTCGACCCCAAACTGATCAGCTATGGGAAGCTTCTAAAAACCCTCTGGGAGAGCCACAACCCGACACAGGGCATGCGCCAGGGCAACGACACCGGCACGCAATACCGCTCCGGCATCTACACCTATTCCGAGGCGCAGGCCCGCGAGGCGCAGGCCTCGAAGGATGCCTATCAATCCGAACTGGGTGCGCGGGGCTTTGGGGCGATCACGACTGAGATTGTGCCCGCTCAGGAGTTCTACTTCGCCGAAGATTACCACCAGCAATATCTCGCGAAGAACCCGCGCGGCTATTGCGGACTGGGAGGCACCGGCGTCAGCTGCCCCATCGGGCTCGGAGCGGAGCAAACAGCCTAATCACCTGTATTTCAGGGTGCACCAGCTTGCCTGCGGTCCTGTTCTCGTTTAGCACTGCGACGATACCTTAAGGATTGCCGTTGATGCTTTCGTCGATTTTCACTCAAGCTACCTTGCTCCACCTCGTCATCGCGGTGGGGCTGGCCGTGCACGCCATGAAAACAGGCCGCTCGCAGTGGTGGCTCTTCATCCTGCTTCTGGTGCCCTTGGTCGGGTCCATTGCCTATGTCGCGATTGAGCTTATCCCTGCGATGTTTCAATCGCGGGGGGCCAAGAAAGTCGCGACCGAGATCGGGTCGGTGCTCGACCCCGACAAGGAATGGCGCGAACGCGTGAAGCAGGCCGAACTCGTCGAACTCGGTGGACGCGAAGCGCGCGCTCGCCGAGGAATGCGAAAAAAAGGGCATGTGGGCTGACGCCATCCGGCTCTACGAAACCGCTGCAACCGGGATCTTTGCAGACGATCCTGCCGTGCTCACAGGGCTGGCCCGCGCCCAGCTTGGGGGTGGAGACGCGGCAGCCGCGCTCGAAACCCTGGACAAGCTCGAAGAAGTTCAGCCGCGAACGCGAAATCAGGAGGCTCATCTGCTCCACGCGCGCGCGCTGGAAGGGCTAGGCCGAACCGAGGAGGCTTTGGCGGAATATGATGGGGTCTCGCGCTATTACGCGGGCTTCGAGGCGAAGGCGCGCTATGGCCTGCTGCTTCTCAAGCAGGGGCGCGTGAATCAGGCGCGCGATATGTTCATGGAGGTTGTTCGCGCATCGAGTGCAAAGCCCGTCGCGATCGCTCCCGGCGACAAGGAATGGATCCGGATCGCGAAATCAGAATCTGCGCTGAGCTTTTATCTGAGGCCGCGTAAGGCTGGCAAGCTTGACGCCTCCGCGGTCTGTCGTTTCTCGGCCTCCAAGACCAATTAACTTTACTAAAAAGTTACTCGCTGCGGCCAAGGCAACGCTGGTAAGATCGGAGGGCGCGGACACAATCGAGTTGGGTGCAACTGCGCGATGCGTCGTTCATTTCGCTCAATTTGAATTGATAATGTCTCAAGCTCCCCCCCGCAATGAACCGGCCGTCGACAAAGAGATTGATTGTCGCCGACGCCGGCCCCCGCGAGATCATTCCCCGGCTGCGAGGGACGAAACCAGCAACTTGCAAGCCCGGCGTGGTTCATCTCGCTCGTGGCTCATGCTGGCGGCAGGAGCAAGTCTCTTCGCTGCAACGTCATGCGACTCCCCTATCAAGGGCGAAGGGAACTCGCACTCGAAAGCGGCAGGGATCAACCGGGAAGGGATCTGGCGCAAGAGGTGGAGAGGGCGCGACGAGAATTTCACGTCGACGGCAGCGGCGTGAAGGTGTGTGTCATCTCGGATTTCATCAGTTCGTACAAAGCGAAGACCATCACGCCCGACGGCGTGGAAGTCCTGCTGGGCCAGAGTGGAGTCCAGGAGGACGATTCGGCTGAAGATAAGAATAAGGACAAGAGTGAAGGAGCGGCGATGCTGGAGATCGTTCATAGCATCGCTCCGGGCGCTGAGCTTATGTTCGCAACCGCTGGAAGATATCCGCAGGATATGTTCAATAATATCATAGCTTTGGGTAGCAAGGGATGCCACATCATTGTAGACGATTACGAATATTACCGTCAATCTCCCTTTCAAGACGACAAAGTCAGCCGGGCCGTGAACGAAGTGACCGCCAACGGCATCCTCTACATCACCTCGGCCGGCAATCGAGGAAACACCAAGGCTGGCACATCGGCGGCGTGGGAAGGCCAATTTAAGGCCCGCACACGCCTCAAGGACGGCAGCACCATGCACGTGTTCGCCGACGGGCAAGACGGCGAGTACAACGATGTTTTGGGTGACTGCGGCCGACACGGCGGCATGGTTCACGTCTACCTATTCTGGAATGATCCAATTCCGTCTCCCGGGTGCGAGAGCCAGCCAGCCAGTCTAAGTGATTATGATCTCTGGGCCGTCGGTGAAAATGGAGTTCTAAAAGATAACGATGGAAATTGTATTACGACCGCACGGTTGAAGGATGAAAAGCGATACTGTCCAACAACAATGGCATGCCGGAAAGATAGAGATAATGATGAAAAGGGAAAATGTGTGGACGAGCCGACGGCGGTCGACAAACCATGCCGTCACATATGTTTTCACGCACCCAATAGAACTGATACGAATCGCACATCGATTGTGATCACGAAAGTCGCAGGCAAAGGCGACCGGTACTTGCATCTTGATATTACTGGGGGGTGCAGACTAGAACGTGCAACTGGGGGAGTGATAAGTGGCCACCACGGAGCCGCAAGCGCCTTTTCTGTGGCTTCGAAGTCGGCCCTGGGGCGTGATTCAGCACTGGACGGTGAGCGTGCCTTCTTGGGTGGGCCGATGGAGAACGTCAACTATACCAGCGCTGAAGGTCCACGGCGAATGTTCTTCTCGCCGGACGGTCACCCATACGATTTTCCCCGCGACTTAAAGAAGCCAGACGTTACCGCTGCCGACGGTGTTACCACCGACTATAAGGCACCGTTCTTTGGAACGAGCGCGGCGGCTCCGCAGGTCGCGGGGATCGCGGCACTTATGAAGTCGAAAGACCGAAGTCTGACAGCGGAAGAGATCAAATCGGCGCTTCGGGAATCGGCGATCCAAATCGCGGGCACCCAAAAGTGGAATAGCCTGTCCGGCTACGGAATCGTCAATGCGGTAAGGGCGTTGTGCGCCGTAGAAGCGCGGAAAGGCCGCCCGGTATCCAGTGGCGTTTGCGCGGATGATCATCGGAGATCGCGCAGAGTAGCACAACCTTTGCAATCTTCGATGGCGAGGCGGGGGTGGCGCCACTGAAATGATGAATTCCAAGCCTGAGAATTCTCCCCTCCCTCACCTGCCGCACGGGCTGACCGTCGATGCGGACCCCGACTTACCCGATCAGTTTGCTCCTTCGGGACCGGTAGAATGCGGCGCGAAAAGCAACTGCGGCAATTTTGGCCGCCATGGTTAGCGCTTGCGGAACGCCCGGGAGTATTTATAACTTAGCTCCTGATGGGGATGGAGTGCCCCCGAAACCGCCCTTGGGCTGATGACTCCTGCTGCGACTGGCGGCGGGAGAGTGTCCGGAACCCGCCGCATGGCGGGTATTTTTGTGCGCGCAAACTGGGCGGACCATGCCAACGGGCCTCGGCCTTACGTACTTCGGGAGTTTTGATGCTTACCTATTTCTACATCGCCCTGGGAGGAGCGCTCGGCAGCGTGGTGCGCGCCTGGACGACGAACGCCATGGTGCGGATGGCCGGAGCGAATTTTCCCTGGGGCACCATACTCATCAACGTTGTTGGATCGTTCATCATCGGCTTCTTCGGCGCGCTGACCGCCAGCGACGGCCGCTTCCAGGTTCATGCCGACGCCCGCGCCTTCGTCATGATCGGCATCTGCGGCGGCTTCACCACCTTCTCCTCATTCAGCCTGCAAACGCTCGATCTCATTCGCGACGGCAAGCCCGGCGCGGCGTTCGCCAACATTGGCCTGTCCGTCATCCTTTGCCTGTTTGCCGTGAGCGCCGGGTATGCGAGCGCCATGGCCTTCAACAACGGCTCCGCCCGAACCGAAGCCTACAAAGCGCCGAAACCGGCTGGTGCACGGACAATGGGAGAGGTTGCCCTCGCCGTCCTCGAGCGTTCCGAAACCGTGGGAAGCGTTCTCTCAAGTGCAGCATGGCTTCTGCACTATGGAGATGGCGGGCGCATCGAAGCGCTTGCCGTCCGGTCCCCGCCCGTCGCCGAGATCATGCTTGCGGATCAAAGCATGAGTTCCGCGGAAGAAGAACACTTTCGCACCCAGGGACATGATTGGGCGGACGCCGTGAAGGCGACGGTAGGCCGATGGGAGCGATCGAGGGCGAAAGGCATCCAGGCCGATTTCGTCGACGCGGAAGGCGACATCGGCCATATCGTGGCCGAGCGCGGCCGCCGTTCGGACGTGGTCGTGGTCCCCGGCGGCGAGCACAGCCAGCGCTCGCGCGACGCGCTTCACGCCGCGATTTTCGATACCTCTCGCGCCGTCCTCGTCGCTCCGCCGCAATGCACCGGCAACTTTGGCCGGGTGGTCGCGGTCGCCTGGAAGGACGATGTCCGCGCACCGAAAGCCGTCCTTGCGGCCATGCCGGTTCTGGCAAAAGCGGAAGCCGTCCACGTCCTGCGCGCGCGGGTCGAAGAAGCCGTCGTCCCGCCCATCCTCGAAGAGTATGGCATCGAGGCCGAAATCCACGCCGTCGATGGTCATGGCCCCGTCGGCGAGCAGCTCCTGAAGAAAGCGCACGAGCTTGGCGCGGACCTCATCGTGATGGGCGCTTATGCGCACGGAGAATGGCGGGAAGCTCTACTTGGCGGCGTCACCCGCTATATGCTCGATCATGCCGACCTGCCGCTTCTGATGCGGCATTAGAACCAATCCGCTTTGATGGAACTCAAAAGCAGGCTCTGGTTTTTTGCTTTCTCGTGCTTTCTCGGAAAACCGCGTCGCACTTTTCCGTCCGCACTGTAAATGCAGCGGCGGCGGTAAACTCAACTGCACATCTCCTTGACCCGCGGAACGACGGCCTCCCGGCACCGTTCGATGCGAAAAGGCTGGAGTGTGCAATGTTATCTGCTTTACTAAAAACCCTGATGTTGTTCTGGATCCTGACGCTTGGAGTGGTCGCGGCGTTCAAGTACCTCTTATTCACAAAACTTCCGTCCGCCATCAAGCGAAGTGCAACAGCTGCACGAGGGCAGTGGGAATATTAACCAATCCACCCCGCTCGAATGCATTTTTTGCCTCGTCTCATCTCTTGGAGTTCTTGGCGGACTGAGTTTGGCACTTGCTGAGGTCGCTGCCGCAGGCTCAAAAAAGAGATCGTTCAGCAGGCGAAGACCTCAATTATCGCGAAGCCCTGGCTGCCGAACCTTTCGCGCCTCTCTCGGCGGCCAGGGCCGTTTTGCCGCAGCGGCCCAATAAGGCGTTCCACAACGGAACGTGATGCAGCCAGCGATGTTCAGCGAGCATAGTGGGCGTCGCAAGAGTGGGCATGGAACATGACAGCGTTAGGTAGGATCAGGGCCGTTCTGCTGCTCTCGATTGCTGGCGGCGTGGTCGCGGCAAACGGTGCGAGCGTGTATGAGGCGCAGTCGCCAAGCGGAACGCCAATAACACATACGATCCTTCCCCACACGAAAAGCGTCCTTGGAAAAGAACTGGTCGCCTCTGGCAGGAACGCCGGGCGCATCGTCGATGTCCTCACGGACGAAGCCGGGCGCGTGCGCGCGGTGGTGGTAGACTATGGCGGCTTCCTCGGTGTCGGCAGCCGGAAGATCGCGGTCGCCTGGTCCGACTTGCGTTTCGACCCAGACGGCAGCAAACCCGAGGTGATGACGGATCTTCCCACGGAGCGCCTCGGCACGGCGCCGGAGGTGAAAACAGGTAAGCCTGTGGTCGTAATAAGCGGTCGTGACCGGGTGGACAGCGGCGTGACGCGAAATTAGCGGAATGCGAGCGCTGCCTGATATGCCGCTTCCGCCATCGGAGGCGGGCGGTAGTGGTCGCTCCAAGGCCTCGCCGCAGAGTCTCCGGGGCCTCGATTGGTTCACGTTCTTTCTCGGCGACATTCAGACGGGCTTCGGGCCATTCATCGCGGTCTATCTTTCCACTCAGAAATGGAACCAGACCGACATTGGCCTTGTGCTGTCCGTTGGCGCTCTTGCGAGCCTCTTCAGTCAGATTCCGGGCGGTTGGCTGGTCGACGGCGTCCGGTCGGAACGATCCGCCGCGGCAGGCGCGGTCGCCGCCATCGGCGTGAGCGCCTTGATGATCGCCATATGGCCGGTGTTCATGGCGGTGGCTGCTTCGCGCGCTTTGCAGGCCGTGGCAACCTCGGTGCTTGGGCCCGCGGTTGCCGCCATCAGCCTCGGCCTCGTGGGACGGTATGCGCTTGCGGCGCGGCTCGGGCGCAATGCGCGCTTTGCCTCGGCCGGGAATGGCGCCGCCGCCGTGATCATGGGGGCAACCGGTCACTTTGTTTCCGCGCAGGCGGTTTTCTTTGTAACGGCCGGGTTCACGCTCCCTGCCTTGGCGGCGCTTTTTCGCATCAGGGACAGCGAGGTGAATGCGGCCAGCGCTCACGGCGGCGTCCCGGCCAAGGAGCAATCCGGCATCCTCCCCGGCCTGGCGATGCTTTTGAAGAGCCGCGCGATGTGGGTGTTCATGGGCGGCATCATCATGTTCCAGCTTGCGAATGCGCCCATGCTTCCGCTGGTCGCCACCGAACTCACAAAGACGTCGAGCAGTTGGGCCGTCTCGCTCATCGGCGCCTGTATCGTCCTGCCGCAGATTATCGTGGCGCTGTTTGCCCCATGGGTCGGCCGCCTCGCACAGAGGATTGGCCGCCGTCCGCTGCTTGTCGTGGCGTTGGCGGTGCTGCCGGTGCGCGGCGCCTTCCTCGCTTTTTTCGACGGCGTCTTGCCGGTTGTGGCCATACAAGCGCTTGATGGCGTCTCGGCCTCGGTGCTCGGCGTTCTGATCCCGCTTGTCGTCGCGGATATTTCGTACGGCACAGGCCATTTCAATCTCGCGCAGGGCGTGATCGGAATGTCGATCGGGCTCGCCGCCGCGATCAGCACAACCGCAGCAGGCTATATCGCCGACACTTTCGGAACCCAAACGGCATTTCTTGCGCTCGGAGCAACGGGGGGGTTCGGCGCTCTGTTTCTTCTCTTCCTCATGCCCGAGACGCGGCCAGAAGATGATGCGGAGAACGGACGCGCCTAGTCTGGCAGGCTGCTGAAAAAGCATGAAAACGTGGCTTCATCCTTCGACAGGCTCAGGATGAGGTGGAGTGTTGGCTTCATCCTTCGACGGGCTCAGGATGAGGTCGAGTGTTGGCTTCATCCTTCGACAGGCTCAGGATGAGGCTGCGGGAAGCTCAGGATGAGGCTTCGGCAGGCTCAGGAAGAGGTCAAGTGTTTTCAACGGGTTGATCCTCATGGTGAGCTTGTCGAACCATGGGCAACATCGTATTTCAGCAGCCTGCTCGAGCAGCCCTAAGTTTTTAATTCCGCGACGTCTGGGAAAACATTTATAAATCTGCTATGCCTGGAAAAAAAAGAGGATCGGGCATGACAATCGCACGCGAAAGCCGTGATCTGCCTGCTGCCAGGGAAGGGGCTCTCGCAAGGGCCGCGCTAGGCTTCACAAGCTGGGCCGAGCGGTGGTTTCCGGACGCCTATATTTTCGCGGCGCTTGCCGTGATCCTTGTTTCGGTCGCCGCTCTCGTGAACGGGGCAACGCCGCTGGCCGTGGCGAAATCCTTCGGCGACGGATTCTGGACGCTCATCCCCTTCACGATGCAAATGGCTTTTGTGGTCATCAGCGGCTATGTGGTCGCGATGTCGCCGCCCGCCGCGAGCCTCATTCGCCGTCTGGCGTCAATTCCCGGAAGCGGGCCGCGCGCGGTTGCCTTCGTCGCCGCCGTCAGCATGTTCTCCTCGCTTCTGAACTGGGGCATGAGCCTTATTTTCAGCGGTCTTCTCGTTCGGGAACTGGCGCGGCGATCCGATCTGGGGATGGATTATCGCGCGGCCGGCGCCGCCGCCTATCTTGGGCTTGGCGCGACCTGGGCGCTGGGCTTGAGTTCATCGGCGGCTCAGTTGCAGGCCAACCCCGCGAGCCTGCCGAAGTCCCTGATGCAGATCACCGGCATCATCCCCTTCTCCGAGACGATCTTTCTCTGGCAGTCCATAGCGCTGTGCGCGATCCTGATCGTCGTCTCGATCATGATCTCATGGCTGTCCGCCCCGACAAAAGCACACGCGATGACGGCGAAAGAGCTTGGCGTCGATCTTCAATCGGCGGTCTCCGCGCTTCCTCCACGCGAGCGCCCCAGCGAATGGCTTGAGTATAGCCCCTTGATCACGCTCCTTCTTGTCGCGCTCAGCGCCGGCTGGCTCTGGCAGGAGTTCGCGAGCAAGAGCCCCATCCTGGCGATCTCGAACCTCAACACCTACAATTTTTCTTTCCTGATGCTCGGGCTTCTTCTGCACTGGCGGCCGCGGAGCTTCCTCGACGCGGTGGCCAACGCCGTGCCCGCGACAACCGGCGTTTTGATCCAGTTCCCGCTCTACGGCGCGATTGCCACGATCCTCACGGCGGCTGTGGGATACGGAGGGGCCACCATCTCGCACAGGCTCGCTGAAGCCTTCGTCAGCCTGACAAACAGCAATACTTTCCCGGCGATCATGGGGATTTATTCGGCGGTCCTCGGATTTCTGCTCCCATCGGGCGGCGGCAAATGGGTCATCGAGGCGCCCTATGTGATGGAGGCGGCGAAGAACCTCCACGTTCATCTCGGCTGGGCGGTCCAAATCTATAATGCGGCGGAGGCGCTGCCCAATCTGATCAATCCGTTCTGGATGCTGCCGCTTGTCGGCCTTCTCGGGGTCAAGGCGCGCGATATTGTCGGTTTCACCTTCCTGCAATTGCTGGTGCACGTTCCCCTGGTGCTTATCCTGCTGTGGTATTTCGCGGGGACGCTTCAGTATACGCCGCCAGTTTTTCCGCAGTAACGGGCGGACGTCCAGCAGGCTGCTGAAAAGCTTGAAATCGTGGCTTCATCCTTCGACAGGCTCAGGATGAGGTCGTGCGACAGGCTCAGGATGAGGTCGAGTGTTGATAATCCTCCAGCAGCTCAATAGCAACCGTCAGAGCGTTCGACCCGTATCATTATAGATTAGGCACGGTGATAGATTAAATCGCAGCGCCACCTCTCCCAGGGGAGAGGTCGGGTCGCTTGCGACCCGGGTGAGGGGTAAGCGCCTGATAATGGGAGTAAAATGCCCCTCATCCTGGCCTTCTCCCCATGGGAGAAGGAACGCCAAAAATCGCGATGCGCTCCAAACATAATCGCCCGGATAATCAAGTGGAGCTATTCAGGGGCGTCAGCCTCTGAGAGTTTGCAATCCGCTAAGACCTATGGCAGCCATCGCGCGTCCGGCGCCGGAAGCTAACGCATAAGCTCCGTGATCGCGGCGTCGATGCCGTCGAGCGTCAGCGGAAACATGCGATTGCCCATGATCTGCTGGATGAGCTTGAGCGACTGGTGTGCTGTCCCAGTAGCGCTCCGTCGTGGGGTTCAGCCACACCGCGTGCTTGTAGACGGCAAGCATGCGCTGAAGCCAAACTTGCCCCGCTTCCTCGTTCCAGTGCTCAACCGAGCCGCCTGGCATGACGATCTCGTAGGGACTCATGGCGGCGTCGCCGACGAAGATGACCTTGTAGTCAGCCGGATAGGTGTTCATCACCTCGTAGGTCGGAACGCGCTCGTCCCAGCGGCGCATGTTCTTGCGCCACACGCCCTCGTACAGGCAGTTATGGAAGTAATAATAATCCATGTGCTTGAACTCGGAGCGCGCCGCCGAGAACAGCTCCTCGCACTCTTTGATGTGGTAGTCCATCGAGCCGCCCACATCGAAGAAAGCCAGCACCTTGATGGTGTTGCGGCGCTCAGGGCGGAAGGCGATGTCGAGATAGCCCTTATGCGCCGTGCCTTTGATGGTGTTGTCGAGATCCAACTCGTCCGCCGCGCCTTGGCGGGCGAAGCGCCGGAGCTTGCGCAGCGCGAGCTTGATATTGCGCGTGCCAAGCTCGACCTCACCGTCGAGATCCTTGAAATCGCGGCGGTCCCAGACTTTCACGGCGCGGAAATTCCGGTTCCCGTCCTGCCCGATGCGCACGCCTTCCGGGTTGTAACCGTAAGCGCCGAAAGGCGAAGTGCCGCCCGTGCCGATCCATTTGGAGCCGCCTTCGTGGCGTCCTTTCTGCTCCTCGAGGCGCTTTTTCAGCTCCTCCATGATCTTGTCCCAGCCGCCAAGCGCCTCGATTTGCGCCTTCTCTTCCTCGGTGAGAAGCCGTTCGGCAAGCGCGCGCAGCCACTCTTCAGGGATCTCGGCCTCGATCCCTTCGGCCAAACTCTCGAGACCGCGAAAGACATATCCGAAGACCCGGTCGAACTTGTCGAGGTGGCGCTCGTCCTTCACGAGCGAGGCGCGCGAGAGATAGTAGAAATTCTCGATGTTTTTGTCCGCGACCCCGGAATCCACCGCCTCAATGAAGGTGAGATACTCCTTCACGCTCACGGGGATGCCGGCCTGCTTCAACTCATAGAAGAAACGCAAAAACATTCAGCCTCAATTCCGCATGGACTTGAAAGGACGGAAAGACCGGCTCTTGGGATCGGTGTCCTTGTGCAAGGAAGAAAAATCCTCAGTCTCGGCCTGTTCCTCATTATCCACGTTTGAGAGCCTGTCGAGAAGAGAGCTGGTGCTTCTCGCGGGAGAGGGACGGGCAGGTCTCGGACGCGGAGCCTCGGCGATGGCAACGCCGTAATCCGTCAGCGGGGCTTCACCGGTGACGAGGTCGCGCAGGCGGCCTGCGGGACGCGCTGACGCTGGCGGCGATGTGTAAACCGTCTCGGTCTCCTTGCGAGGCTTCCTGGTTCGGGCGCCGCTGCGGGGCTTTCCTCTGCCATTATTGCCGCCGGCATAGGAGGAGGAGGGCAAGAGCAAGACTCTGAAAGGCTCTTCGGAGGAAGCGGTCTCGGCCGGGGCGCGGACCGGCTCCTCCGCCGAGGCCAGCACCGCAAGCTGTTTGTTCTGTTGCGGCGTAATCTTCGCCTGGATGTATTGCAGGCCCCTGATGAGATACGCGATCGCCATCACGACCATCTGCCGCGTCCAGTCGGCCGCGTCGCCTGAGGATTCACGAAGCTGCTCGGCGCGCTTTTCAAGTTCAAGCCGGGCAAGGAACTGCTTGCCCTTCTCGGTCAGGATCGGCGCGCGGGCGAGAAGCTCAGCATAGCGGGCGCGCAATTCCTGCGCCTCAAGCACAAACTCGTAATGCCGCTTAAGGCCATCGCCGCCTTTCCGGGCGAGGCCGCCGGCGCGCTCGAAAGCGTCCGCGAACTGGCCTGGAAGATCGCCGCGCGCTTTGCGCAATTCGACCGCGGCCGCCTTCAGGCCCTTTGAGCCGACCGAGCGGGCGAAGGTTTGGGCGGTCGCAGCGGCGTCCTTCAAGATATTGCGGCCTTCGCGAACCAGGAATACAGCCGACTGCCCGAGGGTCATAGGCACGGCGATAATTTCGGCTGGCGTCGGCGCCCGGCCCTTTTCGAGCTCGGCGGCAATCGTTTCGTCAACATGCGCGCTGAAGGCCGCTGTCTCCTCGCGCGCTATCGAAAATCTCAAGTCAACAGGATCGCCGTCACGCTCAGTCGCATACTCGTCTCTGAAAAGCAGCGCAAGCGCCTCCGTCCTGAAAGTTTCATAGGACTCGGCGTCCACTAGCTCCGCACCCAAGGCCCGAATGTCCTCGATCAGAAAAATCTCGGACGCTGCCCAGAAGTCGCGACGGATTTGCAAAATTTCGGCGAGCGGCGCGAAGTCCGACAGACCGAATGCTTGCTCTATCTTCTTCTTTGTGGTCTTGACGCTATCAAAGTAGGAGCTTTTGGCCTCGATGGCATTGAGAAGGGCGCGAACATCGTCCTGCAGCGCTTCCCGGTGGTCGCCGGAACGCCATCCATACGATCCCGAGGCGCCCGCGACTTTGCGTAACGCGCTGAAAACCGCCGCGCCTTCGTCAACGAGCCCCAGCGCGCTAGCGGTCAACAGTTTCTGCCTGGAGCCGTCACGCCGGCGAAAAAGCCTATAAAAAAGCCATAGCGAGAAGCTGACGCCCAGCCAAAGCGCCACAACCGCCGCAAGAGATGAAAACGCTTTCATGGCGTCCTTTGCCCGCACCCCGCCCAACGGGTCGCGCCTGCCTAGTGGACCGAACGGCCCCGCCTTGATGCAGGTTGCGGCAAGACCTCGTCAGGCGCCCCGAAATGCGAGAAGTAGCGTGAGTCGATGGCCTCGGCTGGCATAATGATGAGGACATCGGTCGTGCCGAACTGCTTGTCCACAACTGCCCCATCGCCCACATACGCGCCGAGCCGCAGATACCCCTTGATCAGAGGCGGCATCAGCTTCAGCGCTTCCTTCGCGTTTATCTCCTCCTTGGGCATCATATTCATATCAACCCTTTGCTCAGGGTGAGCCGACGCCCGCCATTCCTCAGGCGCGAGCGAGTGGTGATACAGGAAGCTGAGCGCCAGCGCGTGAGCCTTGGGATCGGTACCGGGAAAGCTCGCGCATCCGATCATCACGTTCGCGCCGTGCTCGCGGATATAGGTCCAAAGGCCCTGCCACAGAAGCTCTACAGAGCGGCGGTTGCGATAGGGCTTCAGAACACAGGAGCGTCCGAGTTCCAAGAAACGGTGGGTTGCGCGCTTTCTCGCGATGAGCGGCGCGATGTCGTACTCGCCTTGCGTATAGAATCCCTGGTTCCTTTCCGCGATCTCCTGCAGAAGGATGCGATAGGTGCCCACCACCTTCGGCCGCCTCGGCCAAGGCCTTTTCGCCAAGCGGTCCATCGATTTGTCGATGACAAGCAGATGATCGCAAATGACGTCGTAGTCGTCCTCGTCGCGCTTTTTCAGGCGGGTTCTCGCGTCCGCGACAGCTGCCATCTCCTTGTAGAAAACCTCGAAGCGCAAACGTTGCGCTCTCTTTATGTCGGCGATCGACCGGGCGAGCCGCACTTCGAGGTTCCCGATCTTGCCGTAAATTCTGGCTGGCTTCCTGAGCGGAAAAAGCGGAAACCGCCGCCGTTTCTGCGCCGCAAGCCGCAAAAACGACAAGGGCCGCGACCTGAAGGTAGGCACTTTGCCCGGCCGCCCGTTCGAGGGTAAGCGCATGGAACCTCTTTCATTCATCATGGCGCCCCGTGTGCGGCCATGGGAGCCCCTTGGCTCCAGGCATTTTCGCCATTGGCTTATATACGATATTAAGGCATCGGCATATTGCCGCAAGGTCCACGGTGAAGCATCTGCTTAAAAGATCTCACGACTTGTCGTATGGATGCGGCAATGTCCATAAGGATGCGCTGACGGCTGCTGTGCTGCCGGCCGCGATGCAACTCATAAACAGGACCGGGAATGAGAAAAAGAGTCGAACACAGTCTTGAAGCGGGGATTTTTGCAAGCCGCTGGCTACTCGCGCCTTTCTATGCAGGGCTTTCGATCTCGCTCGTGCTCCTGCTGATCACGTTTTTCAGGGAGTTCATCGAATTCATTCCCGAAGCCCTTCATTCGAGCCCCAGCTACGTCATTGTGACCGTCCTCTCACTCGTCGATATCGTGATGGTGGCCAATCTGGTGCTCATCATCGTCTTCGCGGGCTACGAAATTTTCGTTTCCAAGATCGACACCAACGAAAGCGAGGACCGGCCGGACTGGATGGGGCTTGTTTCGTTTTCGGATCTCAAGATCAAGCTGATGGGCACGATCGTCGCCATCTCTGGCATCGAGCTTCTGAAAACATTCGTGAATATCAAGGCGCATGAACCAAGCGAGATTTACCTGCGTATCGGCCTGCACCTCACATTCGTCGTGTCCGGCCTTTTGTTCGCCATCATGGACCGCATTTCCACCGGGCACGAAGCGGGAGACGCTCCGCACCAAGACAAACATCGGTCGCCCGAGGTCGCGGTTCCCTTGACCCACAAGGCCGCCGAGTAGCGGGCATCGCGGGAGACTTGTTCGAGCCGCGAAAATATGGTTTATGCTTGCACGACAAACGGGATCGACCAAACCGATGGCACGCGCTTATTTCATTTCTGCCGCTTCTGAGGGCCGCATTGCGGACCCGGCGGCGTTGCGCGGCCTTCTCCTCCTTATTCGCCCCTGAGCGCTGGCTGCCCGGCCGACGGGCGAGCGCTTGGGGGTTAAAGCCCGGGCGCTCGATGGAGGACTTGCCGGGTTTGTGATATTTTCAACAAATCAGGCAAGGATTTTTATAAATGACCGAAACTCCTTCTTCGAAGGCAGCCAGTACGCCCGCGGCAAACCGCTCCGAAAACGACCGCGTTTTGATTTTGGATACGACGCTGCGGGACGGCGAGCAGTCGCCCGGCGCAACCATGACGCATGAGGAAAAGCTCCAGGTCGCGCAGGTGCTCGACGAGATGGGCGTCGATATCATCGAGGCCGGATTTCCGGCTGCGTCCAATGGCGATTTCGAGGCCGTCGCGGAGATCTCGAAGCTCATGAAGAACGCCGTGGTGTCCGCGCTGGCGCGCGCCAACCCGAAGGACATCGATCGCGCTGGCGAGGCGGTCCGTCCCGCAAAGCGCGGCCGCATTCACACCTTCATCGGCACGTCGCCACTGCATCGGCAGTACCAGCTGCAGATGAGCGCGGAGCAGGTTTACGACGCCGTCATTACTTCCGTCACCCGCGCGCGGTCCCATACCGACGATGTCGAATGGTCGGCGATGGACGCCACGCGAACCGAGCCCGATTTCCTGTGCCGCGTGGTCGAGGCCGCGATCAAGGCTGGGGCGACCACCATCAACATCCCCGACACGGTTGGCTACACCGTTCCGGACGAGCTCTTTGACATCATCACCATGCTGCGCGAACGCGTGCCGGGTGCTGACGGGATCGTGTTCTCGACCCATTGCCACAACGATCTGGGCCTGGCCGTCGCCAACAGCCTGGCCGGTGTGAAGGCGGGCGCGCGCCAGATCGAGTGCACGATCAACGGTCTCGGCGAACGCGCGGGCAACGCGGCGCTGGAAGAAGTTGTCATGGCGCTGAGGACCCGCAACGATGTCCTGCCTTACTGGACAGGCATCGACACCACCATGATCATGCGCGCCTCGCGGCTTGTCTCGGCTGTGACGGCGTTCCCGATCCAGTACAACAAGGCCATCGTCGGACAGAATGCCTTCGCGCATGAAATCCGGCATTCACCAGGATGGCGTGCTCAAGAACGCACAGACCTATGAGATCATGACGCCGGAAAGCGTCGGCGTGCGCGCAAGCTCGCTCGTGATGGGCAAGCATTCGGGGCGGCATGCCTTCCGCGAAAAGCTGAAGGATCTGGGCTACGAACTGGGCGACAACGCGTTCGCGGATGCGTTCCAGCGCTTCAA
>CAVRSS010000099.1:0-37331 GCA_963723755.1 uncultured Alphaproteobacteria bacterium
CGCTCGCGGGTTTTCAAGCATCCGTTCCTCCAAGATCGGCTTTTCCGCTGGCGAGGATGCCAAAACCGCTCATGGCAATCGTAGATCTGCATATGTCTGGCGTCTGTAACTTGGTCACAGTCGCCGCGATTTATTTTGCACGTGCGCGCATAAACCATGCTTCGACTCCCAACACGGGAGGGCCCATTTTTATGGGCGTGTGTTCATAATTGTCGGCGGGGGATTTCCCAGCTCGTTTCGGAAGAAGACGGAGCGGAGATAACTTCGGAAGACAAGAAAGGGGCAGACGATGCCAGCAATGGATAAAACAGGCCCCGCGGGGACTGGGCCGGTTGGCGCGGGCAAAGGTCCGTGTCAGCAGGGAGACTGTTCCTCCGCTGGCGGTCGTGGCCAGGGTCAAGGTGGTCGTGGTCAAGGTGGCTGCGGAGGCGGACACGGCAAAGGCGGTGGCAAGGCGCGGCAAAGGTGGCGGCGGGTTTCGCCGAAACGGTCCGGGCGGGCTCAGCTCTCTCAAACCGAGGAAGCGACGGCGCTTGAGCTCTGTATCTCCGCCTTGCAGGCGCGACTGAACGCGTTACAAGGCGCCTGAGATCGACCTCGCGGGCAGGCTTTTCGGGCCGCGATACCGTGCGGCGGCTGAGCTGTGAGCCTGCCGCCAGCAAAATAGCATCCAGCTAGAACATCTTGTCGGAAGGCGCGCCTGCCAATCGCATGGCCGCGACAGGCCCGTTGCACGCTTCAGAAGAGACAAAACCGAGGGGGAGAACAAATTGAAAATTGCCTTCACAACATCCGGGACAGACCTGGCGGCTCCCATGGACCCGCGCTTTGGCCGCGCGGCTCACTTTTTGATCCTCGACACAGGAACGAATGACTTCGTCTTGATCGACAACGCGAATGCCGCCGCCGCGCAGGGCGCGGGGATCAAGGCGGCGGAAACCGTCGTCAAGGCAGGCGCGGCGGTTTTGATCTCGGGCGAATGCGGGCCGAAAGCGTTCAGCGCCCTGAAAAAGGCCGGAGTGAAAATCTATTCGGCCAAATCCATGTCCGTCGCGGGAGCGCTTGAAGCTTTCCGCGCAGGGAAACTCCCGGAAGCCACAGCCGCATGAAAATCGCTGTTGCATCCGGTAAGGGCGGAACGGGAAAAACGACGCTGGCCGTCAATCTTGCGCTGGCTGCGAATGGCGCGGCGCAGCTTCTGGATTGCGACGTGGAGGCGCCGAACGTCCATCTTTTCCTGAACGGCCGCATCCAAAGTGAGCGGGTGGTGACGATTCCCATTCCCGAAATCGATGCGGCGCGGTGTAACGGCTGCAATGAATGCAGCGAGTTCTGCAAGTACAACGCGATTGCTTCGTTTGGCGCGTGCCCGACATCATGGCGGAACTGTGCCACGGTTGCGGCGGGTGCATGCGCGTTTGCCGGCGGAAAGCCATTCGCGAAATTCCCAAGCGCATCGGCGTCGTTGAAACTTTGCAATGCGGCGCAATCACGCTTGTGCAAGGCCGTCTCGACGTGGGGATGTCGCTCACGCCGCCCCTCATCCACGCCGTCAAGGAGGAAGCGCAAGGCGACCTCGTCATCATGGATGCGCCGCCCGGAACATCGTGTCCCGTCGTCGCCACCTTGCGCGGGGCGGATTTTGTCGTGCTGGTGACTGAGCCGACGCCTTTCGGCCTGAACGATTTGACGCTCGCCGTGGAGACGATGCGCGAACTGGGGCTTCCGTTCGGTGTCGTCATCAACCGCGCAGCCGGAAACGATGGTTTTGTTCGTCCTTATCTTGAGAAGGAAGAGATATCGCTGCTCGCGGAAATCCCTGATGACCGGCGGATCGCGGAAGCCTATGCAAGAGGAACCCCGCTTATAGAGGCCATTGCCGGACTACAAGGCCGCTTTTTGCCGGCCTGTTGCGCACGATGTGCGAGGCGGCGGCATGAAGGAAATCGTCATCGTCAGCGGCAAAGGCGGCACCGGCAAGACGAGCCTTACGGCAAGCTTCGCTCTCCTGGCAAACAACGCCGTATTGGCAGATTGCGATGTCGACGCCGCGGACCTGCACCTGATCCTAACGCCCACCGTCAGGGAGCGCCATGATTTTTGGAGCGGCCACGAGGCGGTCATCAATCCGAAACTGTGCACGCCCCATGGCGTTTGCTCCAAGCTCTGCCGCTTCGACGCGATCGGCAAAAAGGACGGAAAATACTACGTCGATCCAACAGCCTGCGAAGGCTGCGGCGTATGCGCTCATTTCTGTCCGAAGGCCGCGATTGAGATGAAGGAACGTCTGTGCGGCGCATGGATGATTTCCGATACCCGCGCGGGGCCGATGGTTCATGCCAAGCTCGGCGCGGCCGAGAACTCCGGAAAACTGGTTTCGACTGTGCGGAGCAGGCGCGGCGTTTGGCCGAAGCATCGCAACGGGAGATGATCCTGATCGACGGCCCGCCGGGGATCGGCTGCTCCGTCATCGCCTCGGTCACCGGCGCTTCGGCAGTTGTAATGGTGACGGAACCTTCGATGTCAGGCGAGCACGATCTGATGCGCACGTTGGAACTGGCCCGGCATTTCAAAGCGCCGGCTTTCGTCTGCGTCAACAAATGGGACATCTGCCCCGAGATGGCGGAGCAGATCGAGAAAAAAGCCGAGGCGGTGGGAGCAGTCGTCCTGGGACGTATCCGCTACGACAACGGCGTAACCGAAGCCCAAAAACAGGCAAAGGCCGTTATCGAGACCGGCGCGCTTTGCGCCGGCGACATCGAAGACATCTGGAACAACCTGCAACGTCACATAGGAAAGGAAACCTGGACATGATCATCGCCATGCCGCTCGAGGACGGGAAACTCGAACGCCGCATTTCGGCCATTGCGCCAGCTTCGCGCTGATCCAGACCGATGCGGCCAACGCCGTTACGGAGCGACGCGACATCGAGGCGCCGCCGCATGTGCCGGGCCTGTTGCCGGAGTGGCTTTCCGAGCGCGGCGTCAGCCTGGTCATCGCCGGAGGCATGGGAGCGCGCGCGGTGGATCTCTTCGCGCAGAAAGGCATCAAGGTGATCGCCGGCGCGCCGGTCGATGCGCCTGAACGGCTGGTCGCCGCCTATTTCCAGGGAACCCTGGAAACAACCGCAAACGGCTGCAATCAGATCACGGTTGCGATCACCATTAATCGTGCTGCCGGCGATTGAAGCGCATGAGCGCCGATGCCGTTGCCCGCTTTCCAAGCATCCGGCCAAAAAAGACCCCCGCCTCGCGGCGGGGTCTTCAGCGGCCTATCGCCCTCATGTGCGCGTACTGTACCGCACGTCAAACCAGCGCGCCCTCGGCCCGGCGTGCTAAACAGTCTCCAGTTTCAATATGGATCGGAACACCAAAGATGAACTCCGGAAAATATCGGATTGAGTGGAATACTCGCGAAGAGGGGCGCGTACCGGGCCTGCGCCAACGCACTCTATAAGAGAGGACAGATCCGCCCGCGAGAACGGGCGTTACAGTTTATTCGCTGTTGTTGTTTGCGTCTTCTTGGCCACACCGGCGCCAGCGTTTGCCGCCAACATCGAGCAAGGCAAGAATTTGTACGAGCAGAACTGCACAAGGTGCCACGATACCCGTGTGCATAGCCGTCCCAACCGCCGGATAGGCTCGCTGGATGCGCTCAAGAACCAGGTGAAACGCTGCGAGCTCAACGTCGGGGCCTTGAATTGGCCACAGCCAGACGTTGATGACGTGGTCGCCGATCTCAACGCCACCTTCTACATGTTTGGCGATGCCACGGCGGGAGCCGAGAAATGACAGGAGTGCTCCCCTGAAACCATACGAATCCATAGGCATCCTGCACACACTTGATTGAGGCGGACATGGCAGCCCACGCTCCCAACATGCCGAGTAGTTTCGGCGTTGTGGCATTGGCATCGTTGCCGGCATGTGCGTTGTGAGCGCGAAGGTTTTTCGCCATGACGGCGCTCGCCCGGGTCGGAAAGCAGACTTGAGCCACGCTCAGCATCAGATCCTCGTCGCTCGATCTTTCCAAGCTGTCCATTTCCCGCGGTGCCTCTCCATGATGTGCCGGTGACAGGGGCACTCGGCCATTTTTGTGCCTGGACGGCGATAGGGTGATTGGTCTCGTCACTGTCTTGCTATGCTCACAAATGCCGTTGCAGCCTCGCGGATTGCCTTTCCCGCCTCCGACAGCGCGGCCACGATCGCAAGCTGTTACCCAACTTGAACCCGTCGCAACGGGAAGCCCGGCGAAGGCGGAGAAATTTCAGCATTTGTAAGCCAGGGAGCCGTAGAGAAACGGGGCCTGCAAGCGTGAGCGCAGGAAATGGCGAAGACCCGTGTCTAAGGGATCGAACGCCTCCAACGCCAAGCCCGTGATTGCTTCCGACCAAACGGCGGAGTTCTCGCACGATTGATTTGGCTGGGCGATGGGCGACTTTGCCGGTGCGCTGCGTCTTGTTTGGCGCGGCCACTATGCGGCGCCGGCGCTGCCCTTCTCGATGTCGCCCATGGGGCAAACAGCCGCCAAGCTTGGTCATCTTCTCTCTATGCGCTGCTGATCGCGCAGCCGCTTACCGGCTGGGCGCTGACTGAAGGGGGAGAAGACGCTCGCCGAGTTGGCGCAGCAGTTCGACGTCCACCCCAATCAGATCACTCAATGGAAAGCCCGGCTTTTCCAAGGCGCCGCTGGGGTGTTTGGCCAGGACAAGAGCGAAGCGGCGGCTTCGAGCGTCGACTTGAAGAGCTTGCACGCTAAGATCGGCGAGTTGACGCTTGAGAACGATTTTTTAGAGGGCGCGCTCATCAAGGCGGGATTGCTGAGCGCAAGGCGATGATCGACCGTGGTCATGCGTTAAGCGTCACGAAACAGGCCGAAGCAGCGGGCATCGCGCGCAGCACGGTGTATTACCTGCCGCGTCCGGTATCCGCAGCCGATCTCGAACTCATGCGCCAGATCGACAGGCTGCATCTGGAGTTCCCCTTTGCAGGGGCGTGGATGTTGCGTGGTCTTTTGGCTGCCAATGGGAGCAAGACCGGACGGCGTCATGTCAAAACGCTGATGCTGCGGATGGGGATCGAGGCGCTGTACCGCCGTCCGCGCACGACGAAACCGGAGCCGGGGCACAAGAATCTACCCGTATCTCTTACGCGGCATGGAGGTCGTGCGGCCGAACCAGGTGTGGGCAATGGACATCACCTATATCCCGATGGCGAAGGGCTTCGTCCATCTCGCCGCCGTGCTCGACTGGTTCTCACGGCGCGTGCTGGCGTGGCGCATCTCCATCACGATGGAGGCCTCATTCTGCGTCGAGGCGCTGGAGGACGCTTTGGCTGGGCACGGAAGGCCGGCGATCGTCAACACCGATCAGGGCAGCCAGTTTACGGGCGCGGCCTTCACCAGCGTGCTCATCAAGAATGAGATCGCAATCAGCATGGACGGCAAGGCGCGTGGCGGGATCCGCTCTTCATTCTTGCCTCTGGGATAAGCCATACCCCCGACTTTAAGGATACTCCGAACAATAACCGCTACAAATGTGGCATGAGCCTTGGCTTAATGGTGTAGTTCCATTCGGGATGGAAGTCATCGCCTACGACGTTGAGCATTTCCATCTCGGCGTCGCTGATCTTGATGCCCTTTTCGTAGGTCCGCGTGTCGAGGGCACACTCAACCTTCAGTCCGGCCTTTGTCGTCGTGGCGCCAATCAGCTCGACGATGGCGAGACGATCCGTCAGCGGGCGGCCACGCCAGTTCTGTGTGATGTGGCAGAACATACGGTGCTCGATCTTATTCCACTTGGATGTACCGGGCGGATAGTGGTGGACATGGAGCACAAGCCCTGCTTCGTCGGCGAGCTTCTGCAACTCAACCTTCCAGAGCCGCACGCGCGCCCCGTTCGAGCCGCCGCAGTCCGCTGTGATCGTTAGCTCGTGCGCCTTTGGATAGCGTTGGCGTCCCCTCCGGCCGAGCCAGCCGCGGATCGCCTCGACGGCGAACTCGGCCGTGTCGCTCGTGATCCCGACACGGCCATCACTGCAAGCCTGTTGCCTCAGGCTGTATCGTCCTCCAGGGACGCGGACGTTCCCTTGCTGCTTCAGATTGTTCCAGGGAAGATCGGCGAGCACACCGAAGGCTTTGGGAGAGGCCGTGATGCAACTCCCTTGCCCCCCTTCCGCACCCAATGAGGCTGTGGGTGTTTGGTTATAGGCTCGAGAAAGCTGCCGATTCCCTGGGACAGACTTACCAGGACGCGAGTAGTTCGGCGCTATTTATCCGCCAGGCCGTGGATGAGGTTTCCGGCGCTATTACGATTTCGGATCGCGCTGTGGAGGAATTGGTCCGAGCGAGAAAGTCCCGACGAGGTCATCAAGCTGCAGGTCAACTTTTTTCAGCGCGGTTCGACCTGCTCGCAGGGCAATTGCGAGAGATGCAACGTTGCAAGGAGCTATCTTGCTCCTTCGATAAGGGTCGGCGCGCCCGATCTGGCGGCGTCCGACAATCACACCGACGCCGACGTCAAGGCGCTATTGCGCCCTTGAGTTTTGGTGAAAAACGCTGTTTACTGCGCTTGGCGTAGGCCGCTGTAGCTCAGTTGGTTAGAGCACCAGATTGTGGATCTGGGGGTCCCCCGTTCGAGCCGGGGCAGCGGTACCAGCAAAATCAAAGGGTTATGTGTCCGAACCCGACGCGCTCATCAAAAAAATAGGCACTGTGTAGGCACCAAGATGGAGCGTGCCTACATTCGATTCTGTCCGTGGTTCCCAGGCTGTTTGACGCGCCCTTTTTCTGTTGGGCCTTCCCGATTGCCTGACAAGCGCTTGACCTTGCCTTGCCGTGTAAGCCCGGCACGATTTCCAGCAGACGCCGCTCGCGATCCTCTTGCTCGACGCCGACTTCATGCCCGCATCACCGCTAGAACCACTCGGTATGATTGATACTCACCCATCGGATCGACTTGGTGGCTTCCTGAAAGGCCTCGTCGTCCCCGAGATCGGGGCGGAGCGCTTTCACGGCGCCGGCCGCCGCTTACAGCCTGCACCCCGCCTGCGTTTAAAAATCAAGGACTTAGTCCAAAGAATCGCCAGTTAAAGTTCCGCATTCCGCAGCTGCGGAACGCTTGGGGAACAGAATGCGCTATCGTTCGAGGAGGCGGCAGGCTTCACCGACGCCCCGCAGAGAGAAAAAATCACGGCGCATCATTTGAAGAAGCACGAGCGCTTCAACGCTGGCGACGAGGAGTTGCAAGCTCGACAGCGCAACAGCGATTATTGCCACGCTGAAGCTGAGTACCACGCGCTGCGGCCGAGCTGCCCGAGGTCCGATCATGGCCAGCGCCGCAAGCCGCTCGGAAGACAGACCCCGACCGCACGTCCGACCCGCGGATGGAAATGCCGGACCTTACAGCCAAGCGAAGGGAATCATATTCGCAGGCCCATCTCAACCAGGCGGTTTTTCAGCGAGCTGCTCATCATAGGAGCTGTCCTCTGAAGAAGGATTCTCCGCTTTTGCTTTAACGCTTTCCGTGAGCGTCCTTAGCCGCTGTTGTGCGCGCGCCACACAAATCCGCAAAAACTGTTTCTCTCAAATCAACTGACGGAATAGCAGCGGTGTTAAACCGCAAGTTGGTGGTCCCATTGTGGGTTTCCGCGCACTGTTCCGCAATGTTTGCAGCATCGAAGCCGCCCCTGTGTACCCGGGTTGGTTGGATAGACAAGCACTAGAAGTTGAACCTTCTCAAGGAAATAAAGTGCGTTTGAAAGCTCTGATCATACCGCTGGGCTCGGCAGCCTAAATTTTTCTAACGGGAAAAAATTCATGAAAACTCATCCTCGAATATTGGGACCCGCTAAACCGAAATCAAAGGGTTTGGCTCTGACGGTGTCGGCGGCGGCCGTTGCCCTGGCCTTCGGGTTGTGCTCATCGGCTCCGGCGAAGGCCGAGGCCGTCGATGCGACTTGGACTCTTCTGCTCAGCGCCGGCGGCGGTGGTGGCGCGGGGCTCTCTTCTGCCGGCTTTAGCGCGTCAACAACGACGGTTTTTTTAGTTGACGGGTCAATAACAGCCAGCAGTACCGACGGCAATGGTCTAAACTTCGGAGTTGGCGGCACTGGGCGCTCAGGCGGCGGTTACGGCACGTACTCCTACGGGACGATTCCTGGTTTTGGCACCCTGGGGGGTAACGGCGGCGGCGGCGCGGGATTGGTTGGGGAAGGCGGCACCAACCTCGTCTCTAGGGCAAACGGCACTGGCGGCGTCGGCGGCACCAGCTTCGACGGCGGCCATGGCGGCGGCGGTGGTGATGGCGGCGGCGGCCATGGTGGCGGTGGCGGCGGCGGCGCTGCGAGCGGCGGCGGCGGCGGCGGCTATTCCGGCGGCGGCGGCGGCGGCGGCGGCGGTGGCGGCGGCGGCGGCGGTTCCTACATCTCCGCCACGCTTGCCGGCGGCACCATCAAGGTGTCGCCCTCCACCGGCGACGGCTCTTTCTCGATCTCCGGCGGCACGGGCCACTTAGGTACAAACGGGTTGTTCACAACCTACACCGTGGAGCAAGAGGGCCTTTACACGATTGCGGGCTGGGGCGCTGGCGGCGGCTCGTCCGATTTCTACGCCGGCGGTAAGGGCGCGAAGGCCAGCGGCACAATCTTCCTGAACAAGGGGGATGTTCTAGAAATCGTTGCAGGCAAAAAAGGCGGGATTTACGCGAATGGCGCCGGCGGTGGTGGCGGTGGCACCGCCTTCTACTTAGCAAAAGCCCATGGGGTTCCGGAGGTCACCTCCGCCGGTGGTTTGGCAGCACTTCTTGTGGTCTTTTCACTTGGCGCCCTTGTTTTTGAGCGACGCCGTAGTGCTTGATCGGCCGAGCCCGACGCAGACCTTGGCCAACGCGGCGATCCATTTTGGGTCGCCGCAGGCGTCTTCGCGATCTATAGCGACGAGCCCGCGACGTCCACAGGCACTGTCAGGTGAGTTCGATCTGAGTGTGTTGCTATAGGTCAACAGAACTCATTGAACCTGAAGATAAGGACTGCTTATTGCATCCAACTCGCTAGACTTCAGGCCGTTATGTGAACAGCGGAACTGAATCAGACAAAAATCACATTGCAGCGGTCGCTGAACTCAAGGCCCTCATGTTGCATTTGAACTACACAGTCATTCTACCTTTCATTTTCCCCAGGGCAGTCCGATCGCTCAACTTCTGATTGGTGGGGCCGGTTGCTCTTAGAGAATACCTCTGATAACAGGCTCACAACCACATGCGGTTTTGAACATCAAACATCAAACCACCAAGCGGCTTTTTGCTTCTGGCCGGTCCGGACTTCTGAGAAAACGTCTGCCTCGACTTGGCAATATCACGATTGAATTTGTATTTTCCGACGCTGGCGCGGAGGTGTGTGTATGTCAATTGTTTCTGGTCGTCTTGCTGATCGAGGTGGCTTAGCCTGCAGCCGTTGCCTCATCGCGCTCATGATTGCGAGCGTCAATATAGGTGCAGTCCTGTTATGCTATCGTTGGGATTTCCTCGGAATTTTCGGCAGCCCAATCTTTTGCCCCTCGTTAGGTTTACACGAGACAGTTTGTTATTCTTTGACTGGACAAAGGGCGCCCGCATCTCTCATTCTGCCAATTATTCTACTCAGCACAGCAGTCGTCCTTGGTCTTTATGATCCTCGGCCCTTGATTTCTCGGTTGGAGCAGAGCAGACGTCCGCACTCCTGGCTTCTTCTCAATGCGGCCGGTACCGCAGTCGTGGTACTGCCATATTGTCTCGCCGCAGCCGGTATTCCTCTTCAACAGCTTGCACCATTTTCGCTTTATCTCGTATATCTGGGGATCGCCACGGCTGCCATTGGGCTCATGTTTTGGTTATCCGATGCAAGACAACTCGATGGCGCCTTGAAGCGTCATCATATTGTAACGGCACTCCTGACGCTTTTGACAACTTTCATAGTAACTCATTGGGGGGCTGATGTCGTTTGGAGTTTGCCGGGCTTTCAGCGTGCAACCTTCAACACGGTGATTTTCATCCTGACGATTATCGGTGAGACGGCCACATCTACGCCTGAAGATTATACTATCGGAATTGACGGCTTTGGAGCATCGGTCGCGGCGAGTTGTGCAGGGATCGCAGGCATCATCCTAATGTGCGCTGTCATGAGCGGTTATATTGTTATGTTCAGGAAACGGCTCAAGGTCGAACGTGCTTTGCTTCTCCTTCCTATTGCGGCATGCTTGAGCTGGACGCTGAATGCGGTGCGCATCGCAGCCTTGTTGATGATAGGCGCGTACGTTTCACCCGAACTGGCGGAGGGCGGATTCCACAGCAGCGCAGGGTGGCTGGCGTTCTGTATACTGTCCGCTCTGATGGTTGTCGTTGCGGAAAACGTGAGCTGGATTCACCGTCGAGGCGAAGCGCGGGTCGCAGTGGCACCAGCAATGCCTTTCTTGAGTGATCCCGCTGTCGCGAAGATCGCCCCTTTCACCGTTCTGCTGGTGTCTTCGCTCCTCTCCGCTGCAATTTTCTTGCACCCGGACGCAGGCTATCCCATGCGAGCCGCATTGATGGCGTGGTCAGTCTTACTGTTTTGGCGGCCTTACCGGGCTGAAGTTAGCTCGGTGGATGTCTTGTTTGTATTGGCCGGAGTGCTGGTCTCTGTGATTTGGCTGTATTTCAGGGTGGGTGGCACTCCACTGACGGTGACTGCAATCTTAGGGCCTGCGTCGCAACTCGCAGTCGTTATCTGGATCTCATGCAGAATTGCTGGCACTGCTCTCCTTGTGCCGTTCATTGAGGAGATGTTCTTCCGTGGATATATCCTACAGAAGCTCGATTTTGGCGGGTGGCAGGGGAGGCTTACAGCGCTCGGTATCTCGTCTATCCTTTTCGGCGCCCTGCACTCCGACATAGTGTTGGCGTCGGCAAGTGGGCTTGTTTTCGGCTTGCTTGCTCTGAGAAAAGGCCGGATATTCGACGCGGTGGTAGCTCATGCCATCGCAAATTTCCTAATTGCGGCTTGGGCGCTGTGGAGCGGCGACTGGTCCGTAATCTGATTTACCGTCGACCGGGGCACCTGGGATGGCGTGGGCGGCGGACCAGAGACTTGAGCGTGGCTAAGATTTTGAGCTCAGGATACCCGCAAAATAACCGCTACGTTTTTCCGGTTCGCGGATTGATCGTGTAGTCCCACTCAGGCTGGAACTTGTCGCCGAAAATGTCGAGAACTTTCATCTCGGCGTTGCTGACTTTGATGCCTTTTTCGTAGGTGCTTTCGTCGAGCGCGCTCTCGACGCGCAACCGGGTTTTGGTTGTTGTGGCGGCGATTAGTTCGACCACGGCCATTCTGCTGACAAGCGGGCGGGCGCGCCAGTTCTGCGTGATGTGGCAGAAAAGGCGGTGCTCGATCCTGTTCCACTTCGATGTGCCCGGCGGATAATGATTCGCGAGCACCAGCCTCGCCCGTTTTCAGGCAGAAATTCCACTTACCGCACCGCCCGAAATTGTGGAGCCACCTCACTTCATTTTCACCTGTGGCCACGTGCATGACATCAATCAGGCCGAGGATTTGATTTCCGGCCTTTCGTTTCAGATGACCCTTGCGGACAAAGGCTACGACGCCAATAGCTTTCGCGAAGCCATAACAGTCGCGGGGGGAACGGCGGTCATTCCGTCAAGAGCCTGCCGCAAGGACCCGATCCCCTATGATAAAGACATTTATAAAGAACGTAACCTTGTCGAACGCTTCTTCAACAAGATCAAACACTTCCGGCGCATCGCCACCCGTTACGATAAGACCCTGCTGTCTTTTGCATCGTTTACGTACCTTGCCGGCGCAATGATTTGGTTAAGATGAATGTCAACACGGCCTAGCATTACAGTTGCATTTTTTGCTTCATCCTGAGATGGGCTCGTCGCCAAAGTGACCAGGCAATGATTTGAGGCTCGGCGATGCGCCGCTGAGCGAGCCGGTTTGCGATACGGCGGATTTCCTGAATGGACCAGCGGATAAGCGGCGGGTCGCAAAGATCTGGGGTATCGTTTGCTTGTTCGGCATCGTGTTGGCGCGATGGCGGATCGCGGCCATCATGGCAAACGCGAGCATGACGAGCGAAACATGGCGGCGCCAGCCATGCCAGGAGCGGGTCTCGTTGTGATCGAGCCCAAGCTCGGTTTTTGCGGTCTCGAAACTGTCCTCGATGGCCCAGCGATGGCCTTCGACGCGAACCAGCGTGGCGATGTCGGTTCCCGCCGGACACCAGGTGGAAAAGAAGGCAAGGTCGCCGTCAGCGATATGCCGGCGGATCAAAGACCGCGCGTCCAAAGGCCGGAGTTGTTCTGATCGTATTCGGCGGCGTCGAGATCAGCCAGTTCGCAATAGGCCCAGTCATGCAGCCGCGCGCCTTTGGTTCCCTCGCCAGCGGACAAACGCCGCCAGGCCGAAAGGATCAACCCTTGCGCGATTTCCAAGGCGGTTCCAGCCACCGGCAGCTTCCCGGACCAGGAGCCGAAATGATGGTTGGCGGCAACGCCAAGCACATAGCCCTTGCCCGCACGGCGCAGCGTCCTCTCGATGTCGCCAACGCCATAGACGCTATCGGCGGCGACCCAGGCAAACGGCACGCCCGCCGCCAGCGCGCGCTCGATCATGGTCAGCGCAAGCGCGGGCTTGGTCGCAAAACCGATGCCGGCCGGCACATGCGCCGCGGTCAGCCGGGCTTTATCGCCGGTCCAACTCTTGGGCAGATAAAGCTCCCGGTCGATAAAGGCATGTCCGTGGCGCGAGACATACGCGGCAAAGACGCCGATCTGACAGTTCGTGATCTTCCCGGCCGAGCCCGTATATTGACGCGCAACGCCGCAGGAGGCCTTGCCCTGCTTGAGAAATCCGGTTTCATCCACAACCAGAACCGCGTCCTTGTCTGCGAGATGCTCGACCACATACTCGCGGACGATGTCACGCAGCTGATCGGCATCCCAGCGGCCGCGGCCAAGAATAGCCTGCTGGCGCCAGGGGCCGGGATCGCCCGCCGCCTCCGCGCGCATCCATCCCGTCTTGCGCCGCTCGCTTCCAAGCAAACCGTCGAGAAACAATCCAGCCGAAACCGCCACTCGCTCTTGCGTAAACAATGGCCTTATCTCGGCTTTGACCTCTCGAAGCGAAGACGCCCAAAGCTCAAGTGTGGTCTCAATCAATGCCCCTGTCATCTACAGCCCCCCAAATCATACTCGCATATCGATTCAGAGTGCAGATCAACATGCAACTGTAATGCTAGGAGCCTGTCGGACTTAACCCCGCCATTTGGATAGCGGAATCTCTGGCGATTGATTCTCAAGCTTGGCTGCGCCTCCATGAGCAACTTCCGCACGATCGACCGTCAGACCGCGTGTTTGCTTCCGCCGTCCGTTGATGATTGGCTGCCGGAGAAGCATCTGGCGCGGTTTGTGGTGGATATCGTCGATCAGCTGGATGTGTCTGCGATAAGCAAAGCCTATCGCGGCTCCGGCTCGGCCAGTTATCATCCGCGGCTTTTGGTTGGGCTTCTGGTTTACGGCTACGCCACGGGCGTGTTTTCGAGCCGCAAGCTGGAGCGGGCGACGTACGACTCGGTCGCCTTCCGCTTCGTGGCGGCCAACCGAAAATCCCGATCACGCCACCATCGCGGCCTTCCGCAGACGCTTTTTAAAGGAGATCGAGGCGCTGTTCGTCAAGATTTTGCTTTTGGCGCATGAGATGGGCCTGCTGAAGTTGGGGACGGTAGGCCTGGACGGGACGAAAATTCACGCCAACGCCAGCAAGCACAACGCGCTTTCTTATGAGCATGCTTGCAAAATCGAGGCGCAGCTGAAGGCCGAGGTTGCGGAGCTTTTGGCGAAGGCCGAAGCCGCCGATCCAGGCGGATGTTCCCGACGGGATGTCGATCCCGGAGGAGCTGGCGCGCCGCGAGGAGCGGCTGAAGAAAATCGCCGAAGCCAAAGCCAAGAGTAAGCGGTGCTCCGACCACATCTTCCGGTCTTTCTCACGCGGGGGCATGATGGGGCCCGATGAGCAGCGATCGTTTCAACTCTAATGTTGACCTTAAGGTCAAAACCGAGGCCACGCCGATACGGCGGATCGAGGTCATCACGGGCGTGGAGCGGCGGCGGCAGTGGTCGGACGAGGAGAAGCGGGCGATTATCGCGGAGAGCAGCCGGGACGACGTCGTGATCTCGAATGTGGCGCGGCGTTATGGTTTGCGGCCTCAACAATTATTCAATTGGCGCAACGAGTTTCGCAAGCGCGAGGCCAGCGTCATGTGCGGTGGAACGCCAGCTTTCGCGACGGTGATGATTGCCGATGATCGTCCCTCCGCAACGCCGACCGAAGCGCCTGTTTCTGACGCTCCCCTGATCGAAATTGTGCTTGGCGGCGTGACTGTGCGCACGCGTGGCTCCGTCGATGCCAAAGCCCTGGCGGCGGTGCTGCGCGCTGTGAAGGTCGTCGCATGATTGTGCCGCCGACGAATGTGCGGGTGCTGATCGCGACGAAGCCGGTCGATTTCCGCAAAGGGGTCATGGGGCTGGCGGCGATTGTCGAAGCCGAGTTCAAGGCCGATCCGTTTTCGGGCGTGATCTACGTGTTCCGCTCGAAGCGTGCGGACAGGATCAAGCTCTTGTTCTGGGATGGAACCGGGGTATGCCTGCTGATCAAGCGGCTGGAGGATGGCAAGTTCCACTGGCCCAAAATCGAGGACGGCGTGATGCGTCTATCGCCAGCGCAGTTGTCCGCGCTTCTTGAGGGGCTGGAGTGGACACGCGTTCACGCGCGGCGGGTTCAGCGGCCCACGGCAACGCAATAATTGGTGGCGCAAAGTCCGCATTTTCAACTGCAAGCTGAGCGCAAATCAGCGAAACTCCCGTCATGATCGCTGCTTCGCTCGATGCACTTCCCAACGATGTCGACGCCTTGCGCGCGCTCGTTCTTTTTGAGCGGGCCGAAAAACGGCTCCTCATGGAAGAGCGCGACGAACTCAACGCCGCCAATGAGAAGCTGCATCATATCATCGCGGTGTTGCGGCGGGCGCGCTTCGGCCGCAAATCCGAGCGCTTGAGCGAAGACCAGCTTGCTTTGGTTCTTGAAGAGCTTGAGACCGGCAGCGCCAAAACTGAAGCCGAAGCAGAAAAGAAAGACGAAGGCCTGAAAGGCGAGCGAGCGAAGAAACGCCGCGCGAACCGGGGCGCGCTTCCCTCGCATCTGCAAAGGATCGAACAGGTCATCGAGCCAGAAAACACGCTCTGTCCTTGCTGCGGTAAGGCCATGCACGTGATCGGCGAAGACAGGTCCGAACGCCTCGACAAAATCCCGGCGGTCTTCCGCGTGATCGTCACCCGCCGTCCCAAATACGCCTGCGCGTGCGGGGAGGCCGTGGCGCAGGCGCCCGCGCCGCCGCGGCTGATCGAGGGCGGCATCCCGACCGAAGCGCTGATCGCCGATGTGGTCGTATCGAAATACGCCGATCACTTGCCGCTGTACCGCCAGGCGCAAATCTTTTCCCGCCAGGGCCTCCCTCTGGACCGCTCGACGCTCGCAGCCTGGGTGGGCGTAGCGGCGGCGGAACTTCAGCCGCTTTATGAGCGCTTCCTCGCCATCCTGAAAGGGATGGACAAGCTGTTTGCCGATGAAACGCGCTGCCCGGTCCTCGATCCGGGACGCGAGCAGCAGCTTCCGGTGCTTTCCACCTATCTCGGCCACGCCTATGTGCGCGACACCTATTGGTATCTCTCGGCCTGTCCGGAGTTGATGCAAGAGGCCGCCCTACGCCTCGACCGGCTGTGGCAGGCTAAGCCATGAAGCCGGACGGCAACGTGGCTCCGCTCATTGAGCGCTATTTTACCGAGCGGCTTATGCGACAGCGCAACGTCAGCGCCAACACGATCGCGTCCTACAGGGATACTTTCCGTCTTCTGTTCACGTTTGCACAGGCTCGGCTTCGCAGGCCGCCGTCGGCCTTGGCGCTCGACGATCTGGAGGCGGCCTTCATCAGTGAGTTTCTCGATGATATCGAGACGAGGCGGGGTGCGAGCGCAAGGACGCGCAACCTACGCTTGACCGCCATCCGCTCCTTCTTCCGGTTCGCGTCCTTCGAGGAGCCGGCCTACGGCGCCCATATCCAACGCGTTCTCGCAATACCGAGCAAGCGGCACGACAAGCGCGAGGTGCATTTCTTGACGCGACCCGAGATCGAAGCAATCCTCGCCGTCCCCGATCGGTCGACATGGCTCGGACGCCGCGATCACGCCTTGCTGCTGCTCGCCGCTCAGACTGGTTTGCGTCTCTCCGAGCTAATAAGCCTAGACAGGGACGCAATCCGTCTCGGCGCCGGTGCCCATGTGCGATGTATCGGTAAAGGGCGAAAGGAACGATGCACGCCGCTGGCCTCGCATGCCCGCGTCGCGATCCAGTCATGGTTGAAAGAACCAGCGCGGCACGGAGCGACCGCCTTGTTTCCCAACGTGCATGGGGGACGGCTCAGCGCCGACAGCGTCCAGTCGCTGCTGACAAAATACGTCAGCGTCGCCGGCGAGCGATGTCCGTCGTTGAAGTCCAAACGGGTCTCGCCGCACGTGCTGCGGCACAGCGCTGCGATGGAGCTGTTGCAAGCGGGCGTCGATTGCTCCGTGATCGCATTGTGGCTCGGCCATGAATCGATCGAGACGACGCAGACCTACCTCCACGCTCATCTGGCCTTGAAGGAAGCAGCCTTGGCCAAGCTCAAACCGTACGGTCGCGGAAAGTCAACCCGCTTTCGCCCCAACGACCGCCTACTCGCCTTCCTGGAAGCGCTGTAAATAGCCAGACTATGCCGAATGGAATCGAAACGAACCTTCTCGACGCCCCGAAAAATCGCTGAGAAGGCGAGTTGCCCTCGTAGCCATTCGGCATAGTTCGACGGTCGGCATAAACCTGTAAACTCAATAGCGTCAATCCCAACGCTTGGCTCGCCAATGTGCTCCAAGCTCGTTAACCGTTGGCCTGCGCCGCATCGATGAGCTCATGCCCTGGGCCATGCTGTCCGCCAAAACGCAATCGCTGCGGCCTGAGAACACCGCTTACAATCAAGGTGGTAGGCCATTCCTTTGTTCAGCCACGGCCATTCCTCCGTCCCTGCCTGTGAAGGTTTGGGCTGCCGCGCGGAGCAGCTGTCAAGAACGGCCGCATTTTGCGGCCGCCGAAGGCTTGTTCTTGAGAGCTGCGGGCACGGCGGCAAGCTAAGCGCGGCAAGGGCGGTGGCAATCTCGGCTTCGATGAGCTTGCGCAGGCTCTGCTTCGCACTGCCATGTCATAAAGGCAATCGATTAGCTCCAATTATTCGCAAAGCACGCTCACGGACAGAGCAGGCATGCGTCATCGGCCGGGTTGACGGTCGGTTGGTGAGTGGACATCGCAACGCGTTGAGGGTTTGGGATCGGGGCTTGCGCGGCGCATGCCGCAATGCTCATGGGCTTCGAACGGTCACTGATCCGGCGAGGAGAGCGAGCACCGGCGCGTGCGGATAGGCCGAGGGAAAGGCGACCTTGATACGGCTCTTCAGTTCCTCCACGCGCACCGCGATTTTGAGAAAGGCGCGCCGCAGCGTCTCGAACGTCGCCGTGCGCCATAGCGAGCGCCTGGGCGCAGCGCCCCTCAACGCGTGCAGCAGCCAATAGGCAGCCATGTGCAGGATAAGCCGGAACTGATTGGCCTCCCAGCGGTGGCAGGATGTGCGATCGGAGCGCGTGTAGAGCTTCATGTCCTTGATCATGTTCTCCATGCGCCCGCGTGCGCAGTAGACCTTCTCGTAGAGCACCTTCGCTGAGCCCGGCAGGTTCGTCACCACGAAGCGGACGTCGCTGCCCATGCCGGTGGCCTCGGCGCGGGCGATGATCTTGCGCGCTTTCGACCAGCTGCCAGCCTGGTAGGTGGTCTGATGGAAGCGCCGCACCTTTTCTTTCTTCGCCAGCGCCAAGCGTGTGGCGGCGTCCTCGGCCCAGGGGTGCGCCATCTTCGCGAGGCGGGCGTTGGTTGAAAGGCCGAGGATGTAGCCGCAGCGCCGTTCTTCAAGGAGATCCAGCACTTCGGGGGCCGTATAATGACTATCGCCGCGCACCATGATCTCGACCCGCGGCCAGTTGCGCCGGATCCGGGCAATGACGTGCCGCAGAACTTGCGCGATCTCCTCGCCCGAGGGCCTCTTTCCAGGACGCAGCAGCGACAGCACGGATTTGCCGGAGCCTGCCTCGAAGATATGCATGGGCTGGAAGCAGTAGCCGCCCGAATGGGTGTTGAAGAGAATGAGTTCCTGCTGGCCATGCGCCGGATCGTCCGTGTCGTCGATATCGAGCACGATGCGGCCAGGCACGCGGGAAAAACTGGCGCAGAACAGGTCGATCATCCCGAGCGCCATGCGAGCAAGCGAGCGCCAGGACGGCGCGTTTTCAAGACGCGACAAGGTCGGCTGGGACATGAGGTCTTGACCCGTCCCAGGCCTGCGCCCGCACGCCATCTTGAAAGCAGGATCGATGCGCAGCGTATCGAGGTCGTCGCAGTCCTCGTAACCGCTGGCGATGGCGAACATCCGCGCCCGGATCATGTCGGTATGGCTGTGGATGACGCGGCTCTGATCACGGGCGTCCGGCACACAAGCGCTGAGCATCCCGGCAATGCCGAGCCGCTTCTCGATCTCGCGCAAAATAAGAACGCCGCCATCCGAGGAGAGTTGTCCGCCATCGAACGTGGCTGTGATTTCCTTGCCGCCGACAGGTGACAGTCCGGGAAGGAATGCGGTAGCTTCTGTCATGGTGAGCGGGAGTCTCCTTGGGAACGTGAACGATGCTGTCTCGACAACAGAATCATACGTGATTCCAATGGATTAAGTCCCGCTCATCGCTCAAAAACCAACAGCCTGGTGAATAATTCAGGCTAGCAGGCTGAAAAAGCTTGAGATCGTGGCTTCATCCTTCGACAGGCTCAGGATGATGGGGTGGATGGCTCCCTTCCACGGCATCGATGTGCCAAAAGGGTGTCTGATACGACACGGATGAGGGAGCCACCCATGGGTGAGATTAGCATAGTCGGTTTGGATTTGGCCAAGCAGGTTTTTCAGGTTCACGGCGCCGATGACAAAGGCCGCTGCGTGGTTCGCAAGCAGCTGAAGCGGCACGAGCTTTTGGGGTTCTTCGCCGGGCTTGCGCCTTGCGTCGTGGCAATGGGAGCCTGCGGTTCGGCCCATTTCTGGGCGCGCGAGATCGCCAAGCTTGGCCACGAGGTTCGGCTGCTTCCGCCGGCCTACGTCAAGCCTTACGTGAAGCGCGGCAAGAGCGACAGGATCGATGCGGAGGCGATCTGCGAGGCGGCGAGCCGGCCCACGATGCGCTTTGTGCCGGTCAAGACCATCGAGCAGCAAAGCCTGACCACGCTGCATCGCTGCCGCGAACTCCTGGTCAAGACCCGGACCATGCTGGTGAACGCGCTGCGCGCTCACTTGGCCGAGTTCGGTTTCTTTAGCGGCGCGCTACCGCACGGCGCGCTACTTGAGCGCACTGTGGCGGCCAAGGGCATCGGCAAGCTGCCGGACTTGATCAAGATCGTCAGCGAAGCCCCGGCGGAGGCGCTGCCGGAGATGGCGCGTGCCCCGCTTTCAGGCTTTATCGACGCGATCGCGCAGATCAACCGGCAACTCGATGACATCGAGAAACAGCTTCGAGCCTGGCATAAGGGCAATCCGCAAAGCGAGCGCCTGGAGACCGCTCCCGGCATCGGGCTCATCAGCGCGACCGCGCTGTGCGCGCTCGTCCCCGATCCGAAGCTGTTCAAGAACGGCCGCCATTTCGCCGCCTGGATCGGGCTTACGCCAAGGCTCGACGGGACCGGCGGCAAGATGCGGCTGGGGCGCATTTCGAAAGCGGGGGACCGCACTTTGCGCCGTCTGTTCGTGCTGGGCGCGACCTCGCTGATAAAGTCTCTGGCCAACAAAACCACGCCGCTTGCGCTCTGGGTCCAGGCGCTTTTGGCCAGGCGCTCCAGGCGGGCCGTCACGGTGGCGCTGGCCAACAAACTCGCACGCATCGCCTGGGCCATCATGGCGAGCGGCGAAGCCTTCAGGCCGGCCGCGGCTGCGCAACGCGCGACGGCGGCACGCGCATGAGCGGCCCGGCCCCAAAAGTCTGGCGCTGTGCTCGCAGCCGTCAACACCGCGTTCCGCGCCGCGTGCCGCGGCAGCCTTCGGCTGGTGTTGACCGCCGCTGCGCCCAGCGCCTCCCTGGAAGCAGGCCGGGACGGAGAAACGCCGTTCAACCGAACAAAGAAACTGCCTGACAGAGCCGCGGAAGGCGTGCGGCGCCAAAAAGTCAGGGTCAACGCGTTCGCAGGGGTGAAAAAAGGAGTGATGCTCAAGGCTCGGCCAGACCGGAAAAACCCGCAAGCCTCATCGGGCGCAAAGCTCACCAGGATGATCGGGAGCCGGTTCGCGGATCGCATCAAGGCAGCGGTCGTATGTGCCGCAAACGCCGTACACATGAGCGCACCCGCCGAAAAGCATCACGCTGAAAAAAACCCTTGCAACTGGGGAGCCATCCACACATGAGGTCGAGTGTTTTCAAGGAGTTGTCCTCATGGTGAGCTTGTCGAACCATGGGCAACATCGTTTTTCAGCAGCCTGCTCGACGTGGATTGTAGAATTCGCTTACTCGAAGGTCACAACAAGATGCTCAGATCCATTATAATCATGACAACCCTATTCATCTTGCCGAATGTTTTGCATGCGGCGGAAGGGCAAGGCATCCGCTTCTGGAATCTGACGGCGGCGACGATCACAAACCTGCAGCTCTCGCCCGCTGGAAAGAATAACTGGGGGCCAAACCAAACCGAAAATGACAAGGGCCGCAGCATCGATCATAACGTGCGCCTCAAGATCACGGGGATCGAGCCCGGCGTCTATGACGTGAAGTTTCGCGACAACCTGCACCGCGAATGCGTGATTAAGAACATCGACATCAAAACCGACGGAACCTTCTCGATCGAGGAGAAGAAGCTCGTCGGCTTCTGTCACATGTTCTAGCAGGCTGCTGAAAAGGCATGAAATCTTGGCTTCATCCTTCGACAGGCTCAGGATGAGGTCGATTGTTTTTAATGAGTTGTTCCTCATGGTGAGCTTGTCGAACCATGAGGAACATCATTTTTCAGCAGCCTGCTCGTTTAGCTTTTGTGAGACATATGAGCGCGACCTCGTGGCAGGCGGCCCTTAACTGTCAAATTCGCTCCACTACCGCTTCAGCCTGGCGGCGTGCCAGCGCAGGTGATCCTCGATGAAGGACGCGATAAAGAAATAGGAATGGTCGTAGCCCCCCTGCAGCCGCAGCGTGAGCGGAATGCCTGCCTTCTCACACGCCTCTTGCAGCAACTCAGGCTTCAACTGTGTACGCATAAAACCATCCCCGAGACCCTGATCGACAAGAAGATCGTTCAACCTCGCCCCACACTCGATCAGAGCGCACGCGTCGTACATTTTCCAGGCCTCGTGATCATTGCCGAGATAGCCGCCGAGCGCCTTTTCGCCCCAGGGGCATTGCATCGGCGATGAGATCGGAGCGAGGGCGGACACCGCTTTGAACCGGCCCGGATTCCGCAACGCAATGGTGAGCGCGCCATGGCCGCCCATCGAGTGCCCCAATATGCTCTGCCTCGTCATGTCGACCGGAAGCTCGGCCTCGACAATCGCAGGGAGTTCCTTCTCGATGTAGGATCTCATGCGGTAATTGCGGGACCACGGCTCGACTGTCGCATCCACATAAAAACCTGCACCGAGACCGAAATCATAGGCGTTGTTCGGATCGCCAGGAACGCCCTCGCCGCGGGCTGGTGTCGGGCGCAATGACCAAAAGCCCAAGTTCCGATGCGACGCGTTGCGCACCGGCCTTCATGGTGAAATTGTCTTCGGTGCAGGTCAGGCCGGAGAGCCACCAGACCACAGGCACGCGGCTACCTTGTTGAGCCTGAGGCGGCACATAGGCCGAAAAACGCATCGGCGTATGCGTCTCGTTGGAGTTGTGGCGATAGACGAATTGCGTTCCGTTAAAACTGCGCGCCTGCGAGACGATTTCCAACTGGCCCAATTGCTGCTCCTCTCTCCAGCTAGCAAGCTGCTACAAAACGATGCGGCCCATGGTTCGACAAGCTCAGCATGAGGTCACGTGCTTTTAATAAGTTGTTCCTCATGGTGAGCTTGTCGAACCATGGGCCGCATCGTTTTTCAGTAAGCCTGTTAGACCCAAAGCGTGGCGGGAGTTTTGAGCTTAGCGCCCCGGTTCGGGCGAGCTTGAACGACAAGCTCGGAGGGCAGATAACGGGTTACTTCGAAGCGGCCATCAACCGTCGCCGCAACTGGTTTTGCCCATACCTTCATGGCTTTTCTCCTGGTGTTGGAAATCCGCCGGATGCGGGGGCTCTTCCCTAAATATAGTGTGACAGGGGTAGTAGGCAATTTAGCAACACTACTTACAAAGCGCGCTCGTCCATCACGCTGGCATTAAGTTTTACTAAAGATGATCTTCAGCAGAAACAAATATGATTTAAGCGCATGGCTGATGGCGCCCGAGCACCATTGCTGGTTGTACCGCAACATAATACGCTGCAACGCAACATAAGGACCTACCCGTGTTAGCTGAGCGGGGAAGCCAGTAAAATGACCTGTTTGCTCGGCTGTCGAAAGGACCCATCATGAGCCGTCTCGCCATAGCCATCGCCGCCACAGCCTTTATGCCTCTCGCTGCCTCGGCACAGGATTTTCATTCAGAGTACACCGCTACCGTGGCCACTTACAAGCCCATCCAGGGGTTCAGCCATGTCGTCGGAGCAAGGCATTTCGTCGGCTACTTCGTCATGGCCAAGGACGGGTACGCGGTAACGGTCATCAACGCTACTGTCGGCGACGATCGCCTGATTGAGTCTCCCCGGCATCAGAAGATCGCCATTCCGGCCGGAGGGCGCATCGAGGTTGAATCCGACCACGGCAAGGCTCTGGGTATCGGCTGCACGGCAGATGCCGACGCGATCAAGGTCGTCGCTCTCGAGCCTCGCAACAGAGAATGAGCCAGCCGCTAAAGCCGCAACGTTTTTTCACCTTGGACTGAAGCCTCGCGGTTTGACTCTCGCTCGCCAATCGACTTGTTGCGGGTGCAGCAGATCAAAGACCGCGAGGCTTTCGTGACCCTGCCGGACACTGCCGTTTCATCGGCAGCCGTTCATGTGCGCCAGCGCAGACGCGCCACGCCCGAGTTGCCCGCGACGAGGCCCACAAAAAGCGAGGCAACGCCGATCTGACCCGAAACAAACTTAATACTCATGCTTACGCTCTCGGGATTTATCCCATGCACTCGGTCTCTGCCTTCTTGGCGGCGTCGGGCTCTTCGTCGTGGTTGGCCGGCCGTCCCCTTGGGATAGCATCATGCGATCGCGCGCGCAGATAGACGTAGATCTCGTCAAGGTAACAGGCGACGTTCTTGTTTTGCCCAAAGGAGGGCATGACATTGTCTTGCGACGAGCTGACATTCTGGCGGCCGGCGGCCACGATTCTCAAAACCTCGGGATAAGGGATCGTTGTCAGGGAGTTCTTAAGGGCAGGAGCATAAGTCGTGCCGTCCCCATCCGCTCCATGGCAAACGTGGCACTCAGCGTGATAGCGACGGAAACCGGAAAACGTAGCCCAATCGACCTTCCCATCCGGCTGTACCTTGTATGTCGGAAAGCCGTCCTTATCCATATACCGTCCATCCTTTTCGAAGGCGACAGTTGGATCATCCGCGCCGTAGGCCAAAGCCGCGCCTGTGAGCAGGCAGGCAGCGATAGAGAGCCCGAAGGCTCTGACATTGGTCTTCACGTAACCCCTATTTATTCTTGGCATAGCCTGTAACGGCCGAAACGGAGAATGGCCCAGCGGGCCGGACCATCATATGTTTCAAGCTCACCCGTTTGGCAAGGCAACCACTGTCAAAGTGCCGCCTGGCTAGAGTAGGCCGAAAAGTGCGAAGCGATCTTCCCATAAAGACGCAACGCAAAACAAAAACTTAGAGCCCGCTTTTATGTCCATCATAAGCGAAGGGGTCAGGGCAGTGGTTTGAGAGCGGCGCATAGCCGCCCAACGCGCCGAGCCTTCATTCGGTTTGGTCAGACCAGCCGCCGCAAAGGGCGCCGAGAAATCCAGCCGAGCAAATTCCGTAGCGAAATCATCCGCTCCTCAGTTGCGGAAGGGAATTACAAATCCAAAGACAAAATAAAGAAACTCCCGTCCTTTGCAAGAACGGGAGCGTGATCAACACTCCGAGTTACGGGAGGCGGAGGGCTTATCGGCCCCGCCGTCCGCGCGATTCGTGGTCCTCGTCCTCGTAACGGGACCGGCTTCGCGATGAAGCGCCGCGGCTGCGGCTGCTCTCATACTCGTCCTCATCCTCGTCATAGCGGCCCGAACCGCCATTGCCACTCAGCGAGACGCCGCGGTCGCGGTTCTGACTGAGGCGGCCATCATGCTCAGGGTCGCGGACTCGGCCGCGGCCGTCATTGTTCTGATGACGCTGCTCATATTCGCGATCCGACTCGTGTCCGCGGAGGCGATGATCGTGCTCAGGATCAGTCACACGGCCGCGACCGTCGTCGCTGCGGTGTCGGGATTCGTAAAGACGATCGGATTCATGCCCACTCAGACGATGATCGTGCTCCGGGTCCCTCACCCGGCCACGCCCATCGTCACTGCGGTGGCGTGATTCATAGAGGCGGTCGGTTTCGTGTCCGCTCAAACGGTGATCATGCTCAGGGTCTCTCACCCGGCCGCGCCCATCGTCGCTGCGGTGGCGCGATTCATAGAGGCGGTCGGTTTCGTGTCCGCTTAGACGATGATCGTGCTCAGGGTCTCTCACCCGGCCGCGACCGTCGTCGCTGCGGTGGCGCGATTCATAAAGGCGATCCGTCTCGTGTCCGCTCAAACGGTGATCGTGCTCAGGATCGGTTACCCGCCCGCGACCGTCATCACCGCGGTGGCGCGATTCATAAAGGCGATCCGTCTCATGTCCACTCAGACGATGATCGTACTCAGGATCTCTCACCCGGCCGCGACCATCATCACCGCGATGGCGGGATTCATAAAGGCTGTCGGTTTCATGTCCGCTCAGCCGGTGATCGTGCTCGGGATCCCTCACCCGGCCGCGCCCATCGTCGCTGCGGTGACGCGATTCATAGAGGCGATCCGTCTCATGTCCGCTCAAACGGTGATCGTGCTCGGGATCTCTCACCCGGCCGCGCCCATCGTCGCCGCGGTGGCGAGATTCATAAAGGCGGTCGGTTTCATGCCCGCTGAGACGATGATCGTGCTCGGGGTCCCTGACCCGGCCGCTTGGCCCGCGATGGTTTCCCTCGTCCTCATCGCGATATCGTCCTGACGACGAGCCTGAACTACTTGCGCGCTGCGAACTCGATGATCGGCGCGATTCTTGAGATGATCGACTAACCAATTCTTCCTCCTCATCTTCCTCTGATGCACTTTCCAACGCTGCGCCTAAATCGCGGATCTTCTCCGCGTTGCGATCTTCAACCCTGTCCGCAATTTTCAGTGTTAAATCCGCAAGACGCGAAAGGATCGTGCGTATGCGGTCGCCATCTGGCTCGTCTTGATCGAGCTGACGTTTCAATGCGCCCAGGTCTCGTAGAATTGCCCGCGCGCCGGTTATTTCGACTTCCCGTAGAGCTTCTTCCCACCCTTCTATCTTTTTGACGGCGGCATCCGCTGTCATCTTCGTGACGCCTTTTTTTAGGGCGTTTGTTGTTCCTGAAAAATACGCTGGCACGAACTCCTCCATACCGTCTCGGAATCCTTTCGAAAAAAAAGCGAAAGGAAGACAGAAGGTTCCATCCGTAGGCGATTTTTCAGGGTGAAGATCAGATATTAGCTGCAGACATGGGGAGTTATACGGACCTGATATCAAGATCGGAACAACATAAAAGAACTGCAAAGCTTGTGCCGGTCAAAATATCAGCAGGCTGTATTAATTATATTTAGAAAGACCATTCTCTTGATTTAGAGACAAGGAAATCGCGAAACACATTGACTCTCTTCGTGTCCTTAAGGTCCGCCGGATAAACAAAATACGTATCAAAGACGGGCATTTCCACTTCCTCGAGAATCGGAACGAGATTTGGATGATCTTTGGCCAGATAATCGGGAAGCACGGCAATACCGATGTTTTGCAAGACGGCTTCACGCAGCGCCACCAGACTATTAATCCGAAGTAAAGGTTCGCGCGAACCTTTGCTATCGCGCCCCATCGTTTCGAGCCAGTTCATTTCCTTGAACGGGCTTGGAAGCACGCCGCCATAGGTCAGAATGCTGTGGCGTTCGATGTCTTCCACGCTTCTTGGTTTGCCGTAGCGCTTCACAAGATCTGTCGACGCATACACGTGGTAGTGGACGGTGAACAGTTTACGCCGGACAAGGTCCTGCTGGGTGGGAGGCCCGAACCATATGGCAACATCGGCCTCGCGCATCGTGAGGTTCAGGATCTCATCGTGCAAGAGAAGCTGCAACCGGACATCCGGATAGAGCTTCGTGAACTCCTTAAGCCGGGGCGTCAGCCATCCCGTCCCGAGTGCCCTTGTGGTGGTAACTTTGAGTTCCCCGTTCGGCTTCCCGCGCGAGTCTGCGAGCAAAATTTGCGTGGTCGCCAGTTTGCTGAAAACTTCTTGCGCGGTGCGGTAAAGAAGTTCCCCCTGCTCGGTCAGCACGAGTCCGCGCGCGTGCCGATGAAACAGCGGAACGTTGAGGTCGCGCTCAAGTGAGCTGATGTGACGGCTGACCGCCGACTGGCTGATACTCAGCGTCTCGCCGGCATGCGTGAAACTCCCTGCTTCCGCTGCAGCGTGGAAAATCCGAAGTTTGTCCCAATCCATCGGCAGATTGCCGCCCCCTCTGCCCTTATTCCGCTGCTTGCGCCACCGTTTCGAGACTTGCCAGATAGCGCTCGGCATCGAGCGCGGCCATGCATCCCATGCCGGCGGCTGTGACGGCCTGACGGTATGTGTCATCGGTGACATCGCCCGAAGCGAAAACTCCGGCGACATTAGTTGCGGCCGACTTTGCTGCCGTGACGATATAACCGCTGGACGTCATTTCCACCTGATCTTTGAACAGCACAGTCGCCGGTGCATGGCCAATGGCGATAAATACGCCATCCACCCGGATTTGCGTAATTTCTCCGGTAACGATATCGCGAAGCTTGGCCCCTGTCACCGATTTGGGGCCTTCCGTTCCCACAACCTCGTCCAAAGTCGCATTCCAGATCACTTTAACCTTTGGATTTGCGAAGAGCCGGTTTTGCAATATCTTTTCCGAGCGGAACGAGTTGCGGCGGTGCACAACGGTCACCGACCGGGCAAACTTGGTGAGGAAGATCGCTTCTTCCACGGCCGTATTGCCCCCGCCGACAACGAGGACATCCTTGCCTCTGTAGAAGAAGCCGTCGCACGTGGCGCAGGCCGACACGCCATAGCCGCGATAGTGCTGCTCGCTCGGAATGCCGAGCCAGCGGGCTTGAGCTCCCGTCGAGATGATGACCGCATCGGCGTGGTAGAAGGTCCCGCTATCGCTGTTGAGGAGGAGAGGAGATCTCGAAAAATCGACCGAAACGATGGTGTCCTGGATGATCTCGGCCCCCACATGCAGGGCCTGCGCGCGCATCTGCTCCATAAGCCACGGCCCCTGGATGACGTCGGCAAAGCCTGGATAGTTCTCCACATCCGTCGTGGTGGTGAGTTGGCCGCCCGGCTGAATTCCCTCGATAAGAACCGGGCGAAGCATGGCCCGCGCCGCATAAATCGCGGCCGTATAACCTGCCGGTCCGGATCCGATGATCACGAGCCTGTCGTGACGTGGGGCCATTTCAATGTCCTCTTCAACCTTTTTCAATGCTCTCGGCAAATGGTTTCGCCGATCATCCCTGCCTAGACGAATATGTCAAGTTGAGGCTCCGGGAGCGGCTTCAGGGTGCTCTGGCTTGAGCCTTTCGCCGCAGCCTGTGCATTCGCGTTCTTTTATTGTTGCAATGCAGCATATACTACACCAACTATTTCAAGGAATGGGATTCACCAATGCACAAAAGGAAATCCCCATGGCGTCGGTACGAACATTGGACGAGTTCACCATGCCCGCGAAACTTGACGCGACGGACTGGCGGATTCTTGCCGAGCTGCAAAAAGACGGACGCATCACGAATGTCGAACTTGCTTCGCGGGTCGGGCTGTCAGCGCCTCCGTGCCTGCGGCGTGTCCGCGAGTTGGAGCGTACAGGCGTCATAGCGGGCTACCACGCCGTTTTCAATCTTCCTCGCCTTGGCTTTCATCTCACCGCATTCGCTTTCGTCAGGCTTGAGAGCCAGGCTGAGGGGGATCTACTCGCATTCGAAGCGCGCGCCCGCCAATGGGATATTGTGCGCGAAGCCTATATGCTTTCCGGCGACACGGACTTCCTCTTGAAGTGCGTCGCCCCAGACCTTGTGACGTTCCAGAACTTCATCATCCGGGAACTGACCGCCGCGCCGAATGTAAGTTCCGTCAAGACTGCCTTCACCATCAAGACGGCAAAAAGCGAGCCGGGCGCCGCGATCGAGTAAGAGTAAAAAAGTCCACGCGAGCGGCGACGTCCGATACGGATTTTCTGGCTTAGAAACCAGGACGGCAAACCCATCTTTATTTTCATTCCCTTCCCCCAGCACGGTTTTTTCCGTGTATTTTTGGCGTGCATAGTGCGGGGCACAGCCTGCCGAATTCCGAGAAACTCAAGGGATAACCTCTCTGCCCCAACCGGAACAGCGGTCGCGTCATGCCCAAGAGACGGTGATCTCGAAAAGCGAACGAGGCTTTCTCGACCCGGCACGAAGAGGAAACGACAATGCACGGGACAGTCGAGAATTCTCATCCCCATCGTTGCGAGGGCGACGATCTTGCGAATGCTCTCGACAGTGCGCTCGGCGCGACCGACGATCTGGAGGCGCGCGTTCGCGCAATCGAAGTCACCATCCCGGGGCGGATTATTTTTTCAACGAGCCTCGGACTGGAGGATCAAGTTCTCCTCCACGCCATCGTGGCGGCGAAGGCCGAAATCGAGGCGATCACCCTCGATACCGGACGGCATTTCCCTGAGACCTACGACACTCTGGCGCGGACCGAAAGACTACTTGGCACCCGCATTCGCGTCGTCATGCCTGATGCGGAGGACGTCGAAGACGTTGTCGCCCGGGACGGTTTATTCGGCTTTCGATACGCAGTCGAGAAACGGAAAGCTTGCTGCCACGCGCGCAAGGTGCTCCCACTCCGGCGGGCACTCTCCGGGGCGGCGGGCTGGGTCACAGGCGTCCGGCGCGAACAGTCGGAAACGCGCGATGCAGCCCCTTTCGCATCATTCGACGCGTCGTACAATCTCATCAAGGTCAATCCGATCGCTGACTGGACGCTCGATCGCGTCGAAGCCTACGCCGCCGAGCATCGCGTGCCGGTCAATGCTTTGCACGCACAAGGATTTCCTTCCATCGGCTGTCAGCCCTGCACGCGGGCGATTGGGCCGGGTGAACCGATCCGCGCCGGGCGTTGGTGGTGGGAAGACCAGACCCGCAAGGAATGCGGACTGCACAACCGTCCTGGGTCTGCACGGTGAGTTCGCGCGGTTTGTCGCATATCGAGCTTCTGGAAGCCGAGAGCTTGCGCGAGGTGTTGTTACCGGAGCGGTCGTCGCGGGCGACGTGAGTTCCGTTCTTGGGCATCGTGCGGTTGATCGGACCCCGGCGTCCAAGTGCTTGTTTTGTATCATCGTGCGAATGGCGGCATCTGTCTGCCGACCTGTCCCTTTCGCTTCGTCCGCATTCCTTCTTCTGAAAATCTTCGACGAAAGCGCTGCAGGTTAACGAGACCTCCTGCCCGCACAGGACGCCATCGCCGCCGCCTGTCGGGCGCTCAAAGCCGGGGCTCGCTTCACGGATCAAGTCCGGGGACATTCCCGGTCATCCAGCCCAACAATCAGGCCTGATGCCAACCATCGGTTCCTGAGACCCGCGTGGCCATTTCCCCGTGGTCCAAACAATGGTCCAAAATGCGAGCAATCTTGGCTTCATCCTTCGACAAGCTCAGGATGAGGCCTTCGACAGGCGTTATCCTCATGGTGAGCTTGTCGAACCATGGGCCAAAGCGCCTTCGCGCCTCACCCCAGGAAGGCAACCTTGAGGATCTCGTATGATTTTGCGCCGCGGGGCGTGTTCACTTCGACCGAGTCGCCTGCCTTCTTACCGATGAGGGCACGCGAAATTGGCGATCCAATCGAGACCTTCCCCTTGCGCACATCGGCTTCGAAATCGCCGACGATCTGATACTTGACCTCTTCCTCGGTGTCCTCGTCGACAAGCGTGACGGTCGCCCCGAATTTCACCGTTTCGCCGGAAAGCTTCGAGATGTCGATGATGTCGGCCCGCGAAAGCTTGTCCTCCAGGTCGGCGACCTTCGCCTCATTCATGCCCTGCGCTTCTTTCGCCGCATGATACTCGGCGTTTTCGGAGAGGTCGCCGTGAGCCCGAGCTTCCGCTATTGCCTTGATGATGCGCTGGCGCTCGACCGACCTTAGATGCTTAAGTTCGGCCTCAAGCGCAGCATGGCCCTGAGCGGTCATCGGCACTTTTTCGGTCATCCCCAATCTCCCCAGTCCAGTTTACACGCCTGGAACTTGTTCATCCATTATAAGTGGAATTAGCAATAGTACGCGAGCCTGGAGCCTTGCGACACCGGCATGCACATTCTACCCGATATATTTCTGAAGGGGCAGAACTTCAAGGATGCCAGCCCGCATAGCCGCAATTGCTTTCGTGACAGCAAACGCGCCCGCGATCGTTGTGTAGTAAGGAATCTTGTACATCAGGGCGGTGCGCCGAATGGTCGAGCTGTCGGCTAGAGCCTTGGCGCCTTCGGTTGTATTGAAAACGATGTCCACTTCGCGGTTCTTCATCGCGTCGACGATGTTGGGCCGCCCTTCCAGCACCTTGTTGATTCGCGTGCAAGCAATTCCATTCGCCTCAAGATGACGCAGGGTCCCGCGAGTTGCGAGCACCTTGAAGCCCATCTCCGCAAGCTCCCTGACGGGCTGGACGATGCGAGACTTGTCCGAACTCCTTGACCGAGACGAACAAGGTTCCCGTCGTCGGCAAACGGCTGCCACTCGCAAGCTGGCTTTTGGCGAACGCAACCGCGTAGCTGCGGTCGATGCCCATCACCTCGCCCGTGGACCTCATCTCCGGACCAAGCACCGGATCGATTTCGGGGAAGCGCTCGAAGGGGAAAACCGCCTCCTTGACCCCGACATGTGCGATCTCCGGACGCGTCAGCTTGAAACTGGCGAGCTTTTCGCCCGCCATCACACGCGCCGCAATGGCAGCCACGGGATAGCCGATGACCTTTGCGACGAATGGCACCGTGCGGCTTGCGCGCGGATTGACCTCGAGCACGTAGACCTCGTCGTCCTTGACCGCGAACTGAATGTTCATAAGCCCGACAACATTCAAAGCGCGGGCGATGTCCGCCGTCTGCCGTTCGAGCCTTTGCAACGTGTCCGCATCGAGCGAGTGAGGCGGAAGGGAGCACGCGCTGTCGCCAGAATGAACGCCCGCCTCCTCGATGTGCTCCATGACGCCAGCGATAAACACGTCTTCCCCATCCGAGATCGCGTCAACGTCGACCTCGGTCGCGTCGCGCACATAGGAGTCGAGAAGCAGCGCATTCTTGCCCAAAACAAAGTTGACTTGCGCATGCCGGTTGCCGGCAAAGCGATGCCTGACGTCGGGGGGAACGAAAGCCGCGAGCGTGGTCTCAAAATATTCCTTCAGCGCGGCCTGGCTCGTCAAGATCGCCATCGCGCGTCCGCCAAGAACGTAGGAGGGGCGCACAACGATCGGGAAGCCGATCTTCTCGCTTTCGAGCAAGGCCTGCTCTATCGAGTAGGCGATGCCATTCTCGGGCTGCCGGAGATTGAGCTTCTCAACGAGCACCTTGAACCGGTCGCGGTCTTCGGCGAGATCGATGGCGTCAGGCGACGTGCCCAGAATTGGGACGTTTTGCTCGTGCAGCGCCTGCGCAAGCTTCAACGGAGTCTGACCGCCGAATTGCACGATCACGCCTTTCAGCTTACCGTTTGAAGCCTCTTTCTCGATGACGGCCAGCACGTCTTCCGGCGTCAGCGGCTCGAAATAGAGCCGGTCCGACGTATCGTAGTCGGTCGAAACGGTCTCAGGGTTGCAGTTGATCATGATGGTTTCGTAGCCCGCCTTCGAGAGCGAGAAGGCGGCGTGACAACAGCAATAGTCGAACTCGATCCCCTGCCCGATGCGGTTCGGTCCGCTTCCGAGAATGATCACCTTTTCCCGGCTTGTGGGATGAGCCTCGCAAATCTCCTTGCCCGCCAGCGGGTTTTCATAGGTCGAATACATGTAGGCGGTTGGCGAGGGGAACTCCGCCGCGCAGGTGTCGATGCGCTTGTATACGGGCCGAACGCCAAGACTCTGGCGCTTCTGGGCAACCTCCGCTTCCGTAAGATTGGCGAGAGCGGCAAGCCTCACATCCGAGAAGCCCATGGATTTGGGATCGCGAAACGCACGTTTCGTCCCGGGCAGGCCGTGGGCGCGGACCTTGCCCTCCATGTCGACGATTTCCTGCAGCCGCGAGATGAACCACGGATCGATTCGGCACAGGGTATGGATTTGCTCGTGATCGACGCCCATGCGGAGCGCTTGGGCCACTTTCAGGATGCGGTCCGGCGATGGCGTACCGAGGGCCTCTCGAATGACGTTCTTGTCGTCGCCCTTTCCAAGCCCCTCCAGCACGTAATCATCAAGCCCTGAAAGGCCGATCTCCATGGACCGCAACGCTTTCTGCAGGCTCTCGTGGAAGTTCCGGCCAATCGCCATCACTTCGCCCACGGATTTCATGGAGGTTGTCAGCGTCGTGGGCGCGCCCGGAAATTTCTCGAAGGCGAAGCGCGGGATCTTCGTCACCACATAATCGATGGTCGGCTCGAACGACGCGGGCGTCGCGCCCTTCGTGATGTCGTTGTCGAGTTCGTCGAGCGTGTACCCCACGGCAAGCTTCGCGGCGACCTTCGCGATCGGGAAGCCCGTCGCCTTCGACGCCAGCGCCGATGAACGCGACACACGCGGGTTCATCTCGATCACGACAAGCTTGCCATCCGCCGGATTGACCGCGAACTGAACGTTGGAGCCCCCCGTCTCCACGCCGATCTCGCGCAGCACGGCGATCGAGGCATTGCGCATCATCTGATATTCACGATCCGTCAGCGTCAGCGCCGGCGCGACCGTGATGCTGTCGCCGGTATGAACGCCCATCGGATCAATGTTTTCGATGGAGCATATGATGATGCAGTTGTCCTTCGTATCGCGGACAACCTCCATCTCATATTCCTTCCAGCCCAGGACCAATTCCTCGATCAGGACCTGGGTCGACGGGAGGAGGCGCGCTGGGATCATGTTTGGGGTAGGATGGGAAGCGAGGCTTCGAGGCCGCGCTCGGCGATATACATGTACTCTTCGCGGTTATAAGCGATGCCGCCGCCCGTTCCACCGAGAGTGAAGGACGGCCGGATGATTGCCGGAAGAGGCACGTAGTCGAGGGCCGCCATCGCTTCCGAAAGATTATGAGCCAGCATGGACTTCGGCGTCGCGAGCCCGATCTTGCGCATCGCTTCGCGGAAAAGCTGGCGGTCTTCGGCCTTGTCGATGGCGTGGGCCTTCGCGCCGATCATCTCGACGCCAAACCGTTCCAGCGTCCCGTCACGAGCCAACCGAAGCGATGTGTTGAGCGCGGTCTGGCCGCCCATGGTCGGCAGCAGCGCCATGCGCTCGCCGGGATGCTCTCTTTGCTCCCGTTCGATCACCTTGGCGACCATGTCCGGAGTGATCGGCTCGATATAGGTCGCATCCGCCAGATCCGGGTCCGTCATGATCGTGGCGGGATTCGAATTGATCAGAACGATTCGATATCCCTCGGAGCGCAGCGCCTTGCAGGCTTGCGTGCCGGAATAGTCGAATTCGCTAGCCTGGCCGATCACGATCGGGCCAGCCCCAATGATGAGGATGGAGTTGATATCAGTCCGTTTGGGCATGCTTCAAGCGCTCGGGTTTCGAGGCGTTATAAAGGAAGCAGCGAGGGTTTCAACAACAGCTTAAGATTGAGCGCGTCAGAATGGCATCATTTCGCTTGTTTTAAGCCTGGTTGCAGGCTTTTTGTGCACTTGTATTCGACGCAGCCATACGGTCTGAAGGTTGTTAGCTGAAAAGGCGGAGATCCGCGTCATCCTTCGACAGGCTCAGGATGAGGTCGAGTGTTTCCTCGTAGTGTCGAGTGTTTCCTCCTGGCGAGGTCGAGTGTTTTCCTCATAGCGAGGTCGAGTGTTTCCTCATGGTGAGCATGTCGAACCATGGGCCGCATCATTTTTCAGCAGCCGCGTCTAAAAAGCAGCCATGCAGGGCGACTGAGCGGGTAGCGCAGCGTAGCCGCATCCATTATCATGCGCGCCATGGATCAATTCGCTCTCGCAAACGATTTCCCCCCGGCGTCTGAGGCCGATTGGCGCGCACTTGTGGCCAAGGCTCTCGGCAGCGCCCCCTTCGAATCGCTCGAAACTCCGCTTTACGAAGGATTTCGAACCGAGCCGCTTTACACGAAGCGCGGCAAAGCCCCGCCGATTTCCGGCAATCGCGGCTGGTCGATCATTCAGCCGCTGGTTGGCGGGAAACAGTTCGCGGACGATTTGACCGGCGGCGCATCCGCTTTTCTGTCGACTTCGACGCCTGTTCCGGCATCGCGAACAAGGACGATCTGGAACCTCTCGTTGGCTCGGCGAACGAGCCCTTCTTCATCGCGCCAGGCTCTTCCATTGCAGACGCCGCTCTCCTCCTGGCTTCGAAGGGCGACGGCCTTGCGGGTTCGGCCGGCTTCGACCCTCTTACGGCTTTCGCGCTTTCGGGCGAGCGTCCCGCCGAGAGGTCCGCGCTCTTCACCGATTATGTCGATGCGGCCTTTTCCCTTCGCGAACGCAACCCCGCTTTCGTGCCGTTTCTCGCAAGCGGCCATGTCTGGAATGGCGCGGGCGGCTCGGCTACCGAAGAACTCGGCTTTACGCTGGCCGCGGGTGTCGCCTATTGGCGTGCGCTCACTCAGGCGGGCATGCCGGTTTCCGAAGCAGCGCGCTGCATAGGGTTTTCGCTCTCGGCGTCATCGGACATCTTCATTACCATCGCGACGCTTCGTGCGATGCGTCTCCTATGGGCGCGAGCGCTCGCTGCGGCAGGAGAAAGCCCGAACCAGGACTTGCTCCTCCTCGCCAAGATGTCGCATCGCGTCCTCACGGCCTATGATCCGCACGTGAACCTGCTTCGCGCGACTGCGGCGGCTTTCGGCGCTGCGATTGGTGGCGCGGCCGGGATCGAGGTTCTTCCCTTCGACGAGGCAGCCGAAAGCGCCACGGCCTTCGCAAGAAGGCTCACGCGCAACACTGGCCTTGTGCTGAAGCACGAAGCCTGGCTCCCCGCCGTCGCCGATCCTGCCGCCGGTTCGAGCTATGTCGAATCGCTCACTGGCGAGCTTGCCGCGCACGCCTGGGCGCTTTTCCGCGAGGTCGAGGCGCAAGGCGGACTTGCCGCAGCCCTCGAGAGCGGCTTCGTTGCCGAGAAGCTCCGGCACCCCGCGGACATGCAGGAGCGGGCCATCGCGCGCCGGCGGGAAAAGCTCACCGGCGTCTCGGAGTTTCCAAATCTGTCGGAGGCTGTCCCGGCACCCGAACCGCTCTCGATACGAGTGGAGAACGCGCCAGCCCTCACATCCGAGTTGGCCTTGCCGGCGCCCGGAAAGGGCGAGCGCTTCACCGCGCTCGTTGCCGCTGCCGCCGATGGCGAAACACTTTCCGACCTCCGACTGGCTTCGCGAACCGTAAAGGACATCGCATTCACTCCGCTCAATACCGCAAAACGCGATGCCGAGCCATTCGAACTCCTGCGGCGCAAGGCTGATGTCGCTCTTGCGAGCATCGGGTCGCGGCCGCCGATCTTCCTCGCGGCGCTCGGAAAGGCCGACGAATATCGCGCGCGGGCAATCTGGGTGCAGGGCTTCTTCGCGACCGGAGGAATCGAGCTTATCGCGCCTGCCGAGGGCTTCGGAACCATCGAAGAGCTTGTGGCTGCCTTCAAACAAAGTCCCGCGCCGGCCGTCTGCCTGTGCGCGTCGAACGGCGTCTATGCCGCGATGCCCGGCGCGGCAAGCGCTCTCAAGAAAGCGGGCGCGGTGCTCGTCTATCTCGCGGGTCCGGCATCGATCTTGAAGACGCTTGATGCGCATGACAAGACAGCCATCGATCGCCTGATTTATGAGGGCTGCAACGTCCTTGCGGTGCTTCAGGAAGCGCAGCGCGTTTTGTGCGTCGAGGAGTTGTCCGAGGCAGCGGGGCTCGAGGCAGAAGAAGCAGGCTTCGAGGTGTACGCCGAAGTCGAGACCCGGTCCTACTGAGCGGCTATGGAAGGCTTGCAATGACACAATCTCCGTTGCCGGATTTCTCGAAGATCGAGTGGCAAACCCCGGATCTGAGAGCGGAAGCTCTCGGCTCCTCTACAGAGACGCCGGAAGGCTTGACGCTGAAGCCGGTTTACGGACCGGCCGATCTCGAAGGCCTGGATTTCCTCGACACCTATCCGGGCCTGCCGCCATTCCTGCGCGGCCCTTACCCCACGATGTACGTCCAGCAACCCTGGACCATTCGCCAATATGCAGGCTTCTCCACGGCCGAGGACTCCAACGCATTCTACCGGCGCAACCTCGCTGCGGGCCAAAAGGGCCTGTCCATCGCCTTCGACCTCGCGACACATCGCGGCTATGACAGCGATCATCCGCGCGTGCCGGGCGACGTTGGCATGGCGGGCGTGGCCATCGATTCCATCTACGACATGCGCACGCTGTTCGATGGCATCCCGCTGTCGGACATGAGCGTCTCCATGACCATGAACGGCGCGGTGCTTCCCATCCTCGCGCTGTTCATCGTGGCGGGCGAAGAGCAAGGTGTTGCGCCGAAGCAGCTTTCAGGCACGATCCAGAACGACATCCTAAAAGAATTCATGGTGCGGAACACCTACATCTATCCGCCCCTGCCCTCCATGCGGATCATTTCGGACATCTTCGCCTACACGAGCGCGAACATGCCAAAGTTCAACTCGATCTCGATCTCCGGCTATCACATGCAGGAAGCGGGCG
>CAVRSS010000100.1:0-49955 GCA_963723755.1 uncultured Alphaproteobacteria bacterium
CCGGATGGCCGGCGTCTATTGAGCCCGGCCACGACAGCCCGGCAGGCGGCGGGAATGGCGTCCCGTTCGGGCTGGGGGGGTCTCGTTAACCGGCCTCGGCAAGGCGCTTTCGTCGAAGATTTTTTCTGACGAAGGAATGCGGGCGAAAGCAAAGCGACTCCGCAATTTGCATAGATATGCCCGCGTCCGATTAAAGGAACGAGGCTCTAAAATCTTTCGCTTCGAGAGTTGCGCTCGCCAACCAGTTTCGGGTGCTCCGCCGCAACTTGGGGAAAAGCCTACCCTTGTGAAATAATCGTATAGCGCCCATCTAACCCGAATCGAGCTTCGGCCGAACGACTTCGCCTCGCGCCATCAGCTCGCCTGATTAACGACCTCTCCCAAGAACTCTCGAATTGAACAGCTGCGCAGTCGCGCGGAATACAAACGTACGTAAAGGAATATCCCATGAACACGGGCACTGTAATGTGGTTTAAATAGTCAAAAAGGCTTCGGTTCATTAAGCGGAGAACGGAAACAAAGATGTCTTCGTTCATATCACTGCGGTAGAACGCGCAGGCATGAACGATCTTAAAGAGGGGCAAAAGGTCTCTTTCGACATCGTCTCCGACAGCAGGACCGGCAAGTCTGCCGCGGAAAATCTGCAAGCCGCCTGAGCGGCAACACGTCCCCGGGTGCTGCCCATCAAAATCTCACGCAATTCCATTATTAATCATAGAGGTAAGAGCCATGAAATTTCGCCCTCTGCACGACCGGGTGGTCGTGCGTCGCCTGGAAGAGGATAAGAAGACCGCCGGTGGCATCATTATTCCCGACACCGTCAAAGAGAAGCCGATGCAGGGCGAAGTCATCGCCGTTGGCCCCGGCCTGCGCGACGAGAGCGGCAAGCTCGTGCCGCTCGATGTGAAGAACGGTGATCGGCGTGTGTTTGGCAAGTGGTCAGGCACGGAGGTCAAGATCGATGGTGAAGAGCTGGCCATTATGAAAGAAAGCGATATCTTCGGAGTCATCGAGGGAAAAGCGTCCGTGCGCGCCGCGGCCTGATCGAGACCCTTTCCGCTTTTCAATGCCCCACCTATGGCGAAGCGATGCTACATTCGCCCCTCAAGATTTGGAGTAACGACCATGGCAGCCAAAGACGTCAAATTCGCCCAAGACGCTCGCGACCGGATGTTGCGCGGTGTCGATATTCTCGCCAATGCCGTCAAGGTAACGCTCGGCCCCAAAGGCCGGAATGTCGTCCTTGATAAGAGCTACGGCGCCCCTCGCATCACCAAGGACGGCGTCACTGTCGCCAAGGAAGTCGAACTCGAGGACAAGTTCGAGAACATGGGCGCACAGATGGTGAAAGAGGTGGCGAACCGAGACCTCCGACGTCGCCGGCGACGGCACCACCACCGCAACCGTGCTCGCCCAAGCCATCGTCAAAGAGGGCATAAAGTCCGTGGCGGCAGGCGCCAACCCGATGGACCTCAAGCGCGGGATAGACCTTGCCGTGCAGGCTGTCGTCGAGGAGTTGAAATCGAAATCGAAGAAGGTGACGAACAACGACGAGATCGCCCAGGTCGGCACGGTCTCAGCCAACGGCGACGCCGAGGTCGGCAAAATGATTGCCGAGGCTATGGAGAAAGTCGGCAAGGAAGGCGTCATCACGGTCGAGGAAGCCAAGTCGCTCGCGACCGAACTCGACGTGGTCGAAGGCATGCAGTTCGATCGCGGCTACATCTCGCCCTATTTCGTCACCAACGCGGAGAAGATGGTGGTCGAGCTGGAGGACGCCTACATTCTCATCAATGAGAAGAAGGTCGCCTCGCTCCAGGCCATGCTGCCGTTGCTGGAGGCGATCGTCCAGACGGGCAAGCCGCTCCTGATCATTGCGGAGGACATCGAGGGCGAGGCGTTGGCCACTTTGGTCGTCAACAAATTGCGGGGTGGCCTGAAGGTGGCGGCGGTCAAGGCGCCGGGCTTTGGCGATCGGCGCAAGGCCATGCTCGAAGACATCGCCACCGTGACGGCTGGCACGTTGATTGCCGAAGACCTCGGCATCAAGCTTGAGAATGTCACGCTTGACATGCTTGGCCGCGCCAAGCGCGTCTCGATCGACAAGGACAGCACGACCATCATCGACGGCGCCGGCAAGAAGAAAGCCATCGAGGCCCGCATCCATCAGATCAAGGCGCAGATCGAGGATGCGACATCCGACTACGACAAAGAGAAGCTGCAAGAGCGGCTCGCAAAGCTTGCTGGCGGCGTCGCGATCATCAAAGTCGGCGGGGCCACCGAGGTCGAAGTGAAGGAGCGCAAGGACAGGGTGGAAGACGCACTTCACGCCACCAGGGCGGCCGTGGAAGAAGGCGTCGTGCCGGGCGGCGGCGTGGCTCTCTTGCGGGCTGCCGTCGCTCTTGAGAAGCTCAAGCCTGGGAACGAGGACCAGAAAACTGGCATCAATATCATCCGCAAGGCGCTGTCCTGTCCGGCTCGCCTGATCGCAAGCAATGCTGGCGAAGATGGTGCGGTGGTCAGCGGCAAGATCCTCGAAAAGTCGGCTTATGGGTTCGGCTACAACGCTCAATCGGGCGAGTACGGCGATCTCCCGAGCCAAGGCGTGATCGATCCGACCAAGGTTGTGCGGAACGCCCTGCAAGGGGCGGCCTCGATCGCAGGACTTCTGATCACAACCGAGGCGATGGTCGCCGAGCGGCCGAGGAAGGAAGGAGCCCAGGCAGCGATGCCGGGTGGTATGGGCGGCATGGGCGGGATGGACTACTAACCCGCAAGGCCAGCACGCAAAACACGGACCGTCGCGGGCAAACCGCGACGGAAAGCAGGCGCGCTCAAAATCATGGAGGATACTATGATCAAAGTCGAACCCCTGATTAATGCGGAGGATTACCTAGCCTTCCAAGCGATGATGCCTAAGGAGCCCGCATTCAAGGACGCCCCGACGGGGATCAAACTTGACTTCGCCTCGTTTTCCACACGCGAAAACATCCGTATTCAAAGCGGTGCAAGGCCTAACAAAACCATCATCATGGTGAGCGTTCAACCCGATAAATTTGAGCAATATTGCAAGAATTACGATAAAGAACGCAATTGGCAATCCCTTGCTCATTTCGCTGATGCGAAACTCGACATGGCGACGGGGGAGGAGCAGGAGGGCGGCAATGGTTTGCGAGCCGACAATCGAATACCGGGCGCTTCCGGCCGCGGGTCAATTGTCTTCGCCGACAGGCGCCCCTAGCAGGCTGATGAGCATGAAATCTTGGCTTCATCCTTCGTCAGGCTCAGGATGAGGCGTCGACAGGCTCAGGATGAGGTCGAGTGTTGGCTTCATCCTTCGACGGGCTCAGGATGAGGTGGTGTGTGTTCGATGAGTTGATCCTCATGGTGAACTTGTGTTCATCCTCATGGTGAGCTTGTCGAACCATGGGCAACATCGTTTTTCAGCAGCCTGCTAGACTAGAGCCTATCCGCTTTAATGGAATCAAAAGCGGTCTCTAAGCTTTTGTTTTATCGTGCGTCTTCATCGATAAACAGCTTCGCTCTTTTCCGGACGCATTCTGGTAGCCTTCAACATTCTTGAATTTCAATCACGGCTTCAATTAGAGTGGCGCCACTCCCGCTGATTGACTCTACGGTCACTTAGCGAGTAGACGACACCAATACCCATCGCGTCAATCTCTTGGCAAGGTTCGCCGGATTGCGCCGGGTGTTATATGAAAACTTTCTGCCTTACCCGTTGCATCTCCCGGCCTTCCGACCGCATTTTTAGCGATTGTATTTCTCACCTGCTAAAAGCCGCGCCGTCGAAGTCGAAAAGGCTAGCCTTGCTGGCGCATGAAGCGGGGGTGGAATTGTAGCCTTTGGTTCGGGCGAGTGGGAGCGCGCGACGCCATGCTGTCAAGACCGAACGAAAGGAGCTCTTGTTGGTAGAAATCTCCATCGCAGGTCCCGAGGATACAAATGGTATTCGAGAGGTCCAACGTAAATCATGGCTTGCAAATAATGTGAACGAAGGATCGGCCCCTTCGCCGACGCGAACTCTCTCAAAAGAGGATAAGTCAAAACTCAAAAGCGATATTCAAAGCTCACGCAAAAACTGGCTGCCGGAATCAGGCACCGTTGTCGCCAAAGTGAACCAAAAAGTGATTGGGTTTTGTACGGTAGTTCGGGGTTCCGAGCAAAACAGTTTAGCTGAGATTTATATTATTCCCGCATTTCAAGGGGAGAAGATCGGCCGAAAACTTTGGGATTCAGCGCGTCAGTTTATCGATCAGAACAATGATACCACTGTCGCGCTGTTGCGCTTTAACACTCCGGCAAAGAAGTTTTATGAGGGCCTTGGATTTACAGAAACCGGGGTTTCCTGGGAAGGCGAAAACTTAAAAAAAGAGAACGGTACCACAGTGATCGAAATGATTCTGCGGGCCTAATAGGAACCGCCGTAAGTCACGACGTCTTTGCCCATGGCCGCGCCAAACGAACTAATTTGGTCCCCGTTCACCTCAACGACGCGCCTGCGAAGCACTAGCAGGTTGCTGAAAAAGCCTGAAAACGTGGCTTCATCCTTCGACAGGCTCAGGATGAGGCTTCGACAGGCTCAGGATGAGGCTTCGACAAGCTCAGGATGAGGTCGTGTGTTTTCAATGAGTTCATCCTCATGGTGAGCTTGTCGAACCATGGGCAACATCGTATTGCAGCAGCCTGCCAGTGGGAGACGCGAGTGGAACGCCTCTGACAGCTGGTGTAATGGGCTTTTCAAGACAATCCGCTCACTGGCCCCTCTGAACGGTGGCGGCGGACTGGCCTTGTCGCCGTCCGTCGGAGCAACAAGACATCGTCGAAATCGGCGCACATATTGCCGGTGGCACATGGCTTTTGCGACTATGCCGGCGCGCTCGGCACGGGAAGCCTGTCTGTGGAGGCTTGGTTGTTCAGGTCATGCGCTTTGCCATATCGGCTTTGCGTGCGATCATCTTTTCGGCAAGTCCGCCGCTGCCGCCATTCTCGTCGATGACCCTCCGAATCGAGGCGTCCGGAATTCGTATCACCACTGCGATGGCCTCATTGATATCGGCAGGGCTCATGTCTCCGAAAAGCCTGACCGCGTGAGGGTTGTCCCCGTTGCTGCGCAACGTGTCGAGCTCGCCAACGCGCGTACCGAACGCTTTTCCCTTCGGGTCTCCCTGCGCCCGGAACTCTAGCGCGCCTCCAACGTCGAGCGTCGTGACCGTGCCGTTGACGATGCCCTGATTGTCGCTGTCGAAGCCAGCCGCATCCCAGTTGGCTGTCCATGCGTGCACACCGAGCCACCGCTGCGCCTGCCTGCGCTCGCTGTCGCTGAGATGCGAAACATGCTTCTTGTCAAGCTCGACCAACTCGGTCGCGATCTGGTTCGGTTCCTTTGCGCGCACATAGGTCAGTGTCGGCGCCCCAGCCAGCTGGTAGAGCTTCGCCGCAATGATCTCGTTGCGCGCGTGTGCGGGCAATTCCAGCGACTTTACGTAGAACCGCCGGCCGCTCTTATCCTGATAGACGCCAGCCGGATTGCTTCCCATCTGCCGGCCGACCCGCTGCATGGTCGCTGTGTCGATGACATCGGCTTCCATGGCGGTCATCACCCTCTTTCAGACAACGGCCTTGGTCCGGCTGACGAGCGCCAGCTGCGACGGCGTCTCGATCGCGCCTTTGCGCGCGCGGCGAACGTCCCGGATCGCCTGTTCGGGCGTCATGCCCAGTTCGACCAGAAGCCGGGCGGCAATCATGCCAGCTCTGCCCAGCCCCCCCTTGCAATGCACGAGCACGTCGCTGCCGCTGCGCAGCAGCGTGCGTATTTCCCGGCCATGCGTCTCCCATTGCTTCTCGAAGGCCTCGGTCGGAACCGAGTAGTCTGCGATGGGCAAATGTCGCCAATCGAGCCCCCGGCCGCGGATTTGCGTGCCGAGATGGGGCACCTTGAGCGCCGCGAGTTCGGCCGGCTCGTTGAGCGTCAGCACCAGACGCGCGCCCCATTTGGCGATGACGTCGAGATCCACCGAGAGATCGCGTGCCCAGGCACCCGTGCTCGCGGCGTTGTCATGCTTGCCCGGGCAGAATGTGATCCCGATCCGCCCATGCGAGGGGCTCGCACGCACTTCCGCGATCTGAAGGGGGTGTGTCTGGCTTGTTCGCGCCCCGGCCATCCTGACTATCCTATATTCCCGAAAACGAGTTTGGCTTCCGGTGCGAAAAGAATAGCGCAACACTCGGCCTTTCGCCATGGCTACCACGGACTGCAAAGCCCATGCTGAACACGAAGTGCGCAAGAAACTGATTAGGACATCGCCACAACGTTTCCTAAGACCGATATACCGAACGCCATCGCGACGCTCAAACGCAGGATCGCCGCGGCCTTGGCGGGAAGCCTGCCGCGATGTCCATGCTGCGGCAGCACAAAACAAATTCGGTCAAGCTTGTGACGCAGTAGGACTAGCAGGATGCTGAAAAAGGCGGAAATCCGGGCGTCATCCTTCGACAGGCTCAGGATGAGGCCTTCGACAGGCTCAGGATGAGGCAGAGCGATTGCAATGGCTTAGACCTCATGGTGAGCTTGTCGAACCATGGGCCGCATTGTTTTTCAGCAGCCTGCTAGATTAGCGGCTTGCGGACTCTGGAATGTTCGGCTCCAACGCGGCGACCGTGATTTCATTCGCGTCCGCCGAGCAGCCGATCCCGAGCGCTTTGCCGTGGTCGGCCTTGATTTCAGAGCGGGCTCCCGCCGCCAGATCAAACTTCTGGCGCCACGGCTCGTCGAAACTGGGACCATCGCCTACGGTTGCATCGATAACGGTAACGGCACAGCGCTTTTGCGTCGCAACAAAAAAACCTACGAAATGCCGTCCGCCAATGGTATGGCTGAAGCCCTGTAATGGCTTGTAAGCCGAGACGGACGCATGCTCGGGATGGATCCTTTTTTCCTTGCCTGAGGCGGCAAATGGGACAATGGCTGTTACAGCGATGGCGATGATGATGCGTTTCATATGTGTCCTCTGGGTATGGGACGCGGCACCGTGAGCTTGCGTGGGGTTAGGATAACCAGAGGATTACTAATTTTGCATTGCAACATGTTTATGACATCCTCAGGTAGAATTCATGGTAGCTGAACTGTCATACAAATGCCCTACACCTTGCCTACGGGTTCTGGAAATCGTCCGTTACCCGTTCGTATGACGGGATTTGTATTTGATCGTGCGGTGCAGAACGTTCCGCGCCGTTCCTGCGGATAATCATTCGCTTTTTGCCGTTCCGATTCTTTTCGCGGTCAGAATACGGACGAAACCGTCACCAAGGCGTGGCCAAAGTGGCTGAGGAAGAAAACATTCATGATGCGTGAAAACAAGACCTATGAGGAAATCCGGATTGGCGACGAGGCCTCCATCAAGCGCGTTCTGACCGCGAACGACCTCTTTATTTTCGCCCATGCATCCGGAAACCTCAATCCGATGCATCTGCCGAAAGAGAGTGAGGAGACCGTTTCCGAGAAAATCGTTGCGCCCTCCATGTGGGTTGGCGCGCTGATCTCTTCCGTCCTCGGCAACGTGCTTCCTGGGGCGGGTACGCTTTACAAGGGACAGACGTTAAAGTTCTTGGATCGCGCGCATGTCGGCGATCAGTTGACCGTGAACGTTCGCGTCCTGGAGAAGAGGCCGAGCAATGTTGTGATGCTGGCCACCACCGTCTCCCGCAATGGTGACACAATCGCCGAAGGCATTGCCGAAGTGCTCGCCCCGGTTCAGAAAGTGCAGCTGGACGATGCGCAAGCGCCAAATGTGTTTGTGACGCGGCATAAGCACTTCGATGCCCTCATCACCAAGGCACAGGGATTGAAGCCGCTGAGGACCGCGGTCGTGGCGCCTGAAGCCGAGCATGCTCTGGCTGGTGCAATCATGGCGGCGGAACTCGGAATCATCGAGCCGATCCTCGTCGGCGACCGGAGTCGGATCGAGGCAGCGGCAAAGGCCACAGGCTTCTCGCTGTCGCGCTACGAGATCATTGAGGCTTCGAGCGGGCTTGAGGCGGCCGCGAAATCGGTGGCGCTCGTTCATGCTGGCCGCGCCAACTCGCTGATGAAGGGTCATCTCCATACGGATGAGCTTTTGCACGAGGTTCTCAAGAAGGACGGCGGTCTCCGGGCCGGACGTCGATTGTCGCATGTCTTTGTCATGGACGTGCCCGGCCTCCAACATCTCCTGCTCATCTCCGATGCTGCGATCACCATCGCGCCGACACTTGAGGAAAAGGTCGACATCACCCAGAACGCGATTGATCTCGCGATATCGCTCGGAATGGTAAGGCCCCGCGTCGGCGTTCTTTCGGCGGTCGAGACGGTCACGTCCAAAATTCCGTCCACAATCGACGCGGCCGTCCTCTCCAAGATGGCGGATCGCGGACAGATCACAGGCGGCGTCGTGGATGGCCCGCTTGCCATGGACAATGCGATCGACATGGAGGCCGCCAAGACAAAGGGCATTACCTCGCTTGTCGCCGGTAAGGCGGATATTCTTATCGTACCCAATCTGGAGGCCGGAAACATGCTGGCGAAGGAACTCGTGTTCATCGCGCACGCCGATGCAGCCGGCATCGTTCTAGGCGCGCGGGTGCCCATCATCCTGACAAGCCGCGCCGACAACGAGAAGGCAAGGCTCGCCTCCTGTGCTGTCGCAGCCCTCTACCGCGCCTCTCAAGTTCATGGCGGCCACACTGTGCAGGAAGCCGCATGACAGATCGAATCCTGACGATCAACGCGGGATCATCCTCGCTCAAATTCGCGCTGTTCGAACTGCATGGCCGGGGGCCGGTGCTCCAGGCAAAAGGGCAAGTCGAAACGCTCGACACCGCACCGCATTGCATCCTCAAATCGAGCACCGGGGAGGTGATCGAGAACAAGATGCTTCCGAAGCACGCGGCCAATGAGCATGTAGAAGCGTTGCTTCACGTCGTGGACGTGCTCAAAGCTCATATCCCCGGCATCAATATTCTTGCGATCGGGCACCGCGTTGTCCATGGCGGTCCGGATTACTCCGCACCGGTTGTCCTCGCCGAGGACATCATTGCCGACCTTGAAGAGTTCGTGCCACTCGCGCCCTTGCACCAGCCGCACAATCTGGCCGGAATAGCTGCCGCGCATGTGGCCTTTCCGGAAGCCACCCAGATCGCCTGCTTCGATACCGCGTTCCACCGCGCCCATCCGTGGGTCAATGACACCTTTGCGTTGCCGCGCGAATATTACGACAAAGGCGTGCGCCGCTACGGCTTTCACGGCCTCTCCTACGAATATGTCTCGTCAAAGCTTCGGAAAATCGCCCCCGATACCGCCGCAGGCCGGGTGGTGATCGCGCATCTTGGCGCTGGCGCGTCGATGTGCGGTGTCCTGGATGGCAGGAGCATCGCCTCGACCATGGGCTTCTCCCCGCTTGATGGCTTGCCGATGGGAACGCGCTGCGGGCAACTCGACCCTGCCGTCGTGCTTTATCTGATGGATCACGAAGGACTGTCGAGCAAAGAGGTTGCCAGCCTCCTTTATAAGCAGTCCGGCCTCAAAGGCTTGTCCGGCCTCAGCGGCGATATGCGCGAACTCGAAGCTGCCGGGACGCCCGAGGCGGAGCAGGCGATCGACTATTTCGTGTTCCGCATCCGCCGCGAACTGGGGGCGCTGGCCGCTTCCTTGAACGGTCTCGACGCGCTCGTTTTCTGCGGCGGCATTGGAGAGAACTCGGCTCGCATCCGGCACCGGATTTGCGAGGATTTGCATTGGATCGGGCTCGATCTCGACGACGCCCGCAACCAAAGCAACGACATGAGAGTTTCGACGCTTGCGAGCCGCGCCCAGATTTTCGTCATCAAGACCGACGAGGAGGCGATGATCGCACGCCACGCGATAGAGCTGCTTCAAGGGCGCCCCGGCCGCGGGGTCCCGGGCAGCCGCGACCTTTATCGTGCCACGCTGTAGCCGCTGGTAAGCCACTTATCCTAACAACTTCAGACAAAGGCGGCCTTGGTTTCGACCAAGGCCGCCGTTATGCTCCATCGGGACCTCAAATTTGGGTCCGGGAAGCATGCGCTCGGAGCGCGTCCAGGCTACCTCTCCGCCATCGATCCGGCCCCCTAAATTGCCATGCGGCGGAGCTGCAGAGGCTGAGCGTTAGGCTATCAATTGTCAGAATAGACAGCTGAAAAGCCCGTGGAGGAGGCCCATCTCACGGCCACTGAAATCCAGAGCTACCTTGGATGTTTGCCATGCCGGAAGACGTCATCCTCGAACCCCACCGTTTTGCAGCGGCGGCCAAGAATTATCTCGCGGGCCGGCCGGCCTATGCGCAGGGGCTCATTCCGCTGATCGTCAGAGAACTTTGCCTCGGAGCGAAAGACGCGGTGATGGATCTTGGGAGCGGACCCGGACAGCTAGCAATGCTGTTTGCGCCCTTTGTCAGATCAGTGCTGGCACGAATGCTCGAAGTCGGACGCCACGCGGCAAAGGGAGCGGATAACGTCCACTTCAAATCCGGAAGCTCCTTCGACATTGGCCCCGAACTTGGGACATTCAAGCTGGTGACGATCGGCCGTGCCTTTCACTGGATGGACCGGCCGGACACCTTGCAGCGTCTTGATGCAATGGTCGAAATAGACGGAGCAGCCGTGTTGTTTTCCGATTCTCATCCAAAGCATTGTGACAACGCGTGGGTCGAGCCGTACCAGAAGATCATTGACGACCATGCGGCCGGGGATGCTCAAAGAGCAAAAAGCCAAACAGCCGATTGGCCTTCCGACGAAGAAATTTTGCTCGCTTCCCCTTTTGCCCGGCTCGAACGGGTTTCAGTCATCGAGAAACGCGCTTTGGCTGCGGAGCATCTAGTGGTACGCCCCCTTTCCATCTCAGCCATCAACGAGGTCAGTCTTGGCGGGAAGATTAGTAATTTAATTGATGAAATTAAAGATTTGAGTTCACGCTTCAGCCTCGGGGGTATCGTAAGCGAAGTGATTGAGACCAGTGCGCTCATTGCGCGCCGGGTGGATGAAAGCTAACGCATGTTTTCTTTGGAACAGATGGCGCCATACGCGCCAGCAGTGTTGAGTTTCGGTGCTTTGATTGATTAGCGGGCAAGAATTGCGATGCAGTAAATTGCAACGAGCAGCACCAGCACCGCCGTAACCGTAAGTTCTGTTGTGACGCCGAGACTTGTGGCTGTGCCTGGATTATCGATGACGCGCTTGTTGCGCACGAAACGAATGTAGCTGATGAGAATCAGCATGAGCCCCACGACCATCATGGCGACGCCTTCGTAGCGCCCCAGCGGCCCCCAAACCCTGTCCAGATGGATCATCTTGGCAAGCTCACTGTTGGCACTTCCGATCGCCGACAGGAAAATATTGAATTTCTCGATGACAAATCCGAAGGCAACAACGGCGATCCCCGTGCGCAGCCCAGCAAGAAAAGTTCGTTCGTTAGCAGAATGATCTGAGAAGCTGCCCATCGTGGTTCCTAATCGTCGGAGGGTTCAATTCATCATCTATTTAAGCTTTCCCGAGTGAGCCATCACCCTGTGAGCGCACGCAACCGTTTAATCCTGAAAGCGCTCGCCCCAAAAAGGGGCAGGATTTCCCGGAGAGCGCTAGACTGACGGCTGCGAATGAACGTCCCGCAATGTTCAGGGCCGGTCTCCCGGCTATGCAAATTTCTCTGTTGTCTGTAAAGCCTGGGACGCGGCATTTATAGGCCGGCAGGTCGCGGCGGTTCCGGGCGGCCGCGCGATATCCGCTATGCAGCGTGAAAGGTCCCAGGGGAAAATGAGTGTGAAGCGAGTGATCGCGGGGTCCCTTTGCGTTGTCGCCAGCATCATTCTATCGGTGTCCGTACCGAGCGCCGAGAGCTTGGAGCGCGAGCTTGTCAGAGTCCGCACCGTTACGGCCGAGATGTCACAATTCTCGCGGGAGATTTGCCTGACGGGCGAAATTCAGGCGCGCATTCAAACGAATATCGCGTTCCGCATCACCGGCAAAATCACCAGCCGCGCTGTCGAGGTTGGTGACCACGTCACGGCCGATCAGATCCTGGCGACGCTCGATCCCCGCGACGAGAAGTCCGACGCCGATAATGCAAAAGCCGCGGTTGCCTCTGCTGAAGCGGTGCTCGTGCAATCAAAGGCCAATTTCGATCGCCAGCAGTCGCTCATCACAAGCGGGTTCACGACGCGGGCCGCTTACGATCAGGCGAAGGCGTCGTTCGATGCCGCCACGGCGCAAGTCGACGCCGCGAATGCGGCGCTCAAAACAGCGGAAGAGCAGCTGTCTTATACCCACCTTCATGCAGGCGCCGACGGCATCATCGTGGCGCGCAATGCCGAGGCCGGCGAAGTCGTGCAGCCCGGACGGACAATTTTCACGCTCGCTCAGGATGGTCCCCGCGACGCGATTTTCGATGTCTATGAAGCTTTGGTGAGCGGCCGTCCGAGAACCACATCCGTTGATATTATGCTGCAGTCCGATCCGAAGGTGAGAGCAGCCGCAACCGTTCGCGAAGTCTCACCCACGGTCGATCCGAAGTCCGGGACGGTGCGCGTGAAGCTCGGGCTCATTGATGCGCCGCCCGAGATGACGCTTGGAGCCGCAGTGACGGGCAGGGCGCGATTCGGTTCGAGCGAGGCCATTGTTCTGCCCTGGAGCACTCTGTACGAATGGCAAGGAAAGCCCGCGGTTTGGGTTCTCGGCGAGGGCAATCGCGTGTCCCCGCAGATCGTGGCCATCGAAAGCTTCGCCACCCGGGAACTCATCCTCTCGGGCGGAGTGAAGACGGGCGAAAAGGTAGTCACGGCGGGCATTCAGTTCCTGCGTCCGGGCCAAACGGTGGCTGTCGTGCAAGGGGGGAACCAATGAGGCGATCAGGCTTCGCCGCTGCCGTCATCCCGGAAAGGCGCAGCCTTATCCGGGATCGTAGCGACTTCAAGCGTCGTCCTTTATGCGATCCCGGCTCGCGCTTCGCTTGGCCGGGACGACGACGCTCAGAGCGAGCGGCGTCCGGGATGTCCGTTCGCCAGATCGACGGAATTTGCTCTAGCTCCCGCGATAGCGGCGTTTTTTCTCGCCTTCTTTGTTGCGGCCTGCTCCCGTCAGGAAACGGCGCAGACGGTTCAGCCGCCCCGTCCTGTTCTCTCGGTCCTTGTCCAAAGCCGCACTGTCGAGATGTTCGGTCCCTTCACAGGAACGATCCAGCCCCGCTATCAAAGCTCCGCAGGCTTCCAGATCGCGGGCCGGATGGTCACACGCGACGTTAACGTCGGCGATCTCGTGAAGGCTGGCCAGCTTCTGGCCTCGCTCGATCCCAAGCTCACCCGATTTTCGCTGAACTCGGCCCAGGCTGATGTCGCCAATGCGCGCGCGACCCTCATCAACGCGCAAGCAACCGAGGACAGGCAGAAGAAGCTTCTCGCGGATGCGACGGGGGGCACGACGCAAGCCCAGGTCGATGCCGCGATCGCAAACCGGCAGACAGCCCAAGCCAAGCTCGATCAGGGGCTGGCAAACTTGCAAAAAGCGCAAGAGCAGGTCGGCTATACGGAGCTTCATACGGACTACAATGGCGTGATTTCCTCCTGGGATGCCGAAGTGGGGCAGGTTGTTGCCGCGGGGCAAGCGGTTGTGACGATCGCCCGGCCGGACGTGCGCGAGGCCGTTTTCGACGTTCCGGCTGAACTGATGGGTCAACTCCAGCCGAACTCAGACTTTGCCGTCTCTCTTCTCACCAACAGCGCCGTCTCGGCATCCGGCAAAATCCGCGAGATCACCCCGCTTGCCGAAGCTGCGACGCGCACACAACGCATCCGCCTCAGCCTCGACGATCCGCCAGCCGCCTTTCGCCTTGGCACGACCGTGGCCGTTTCTCTCCCGCAAAACATTCCGCCTGTGATCGAGATCCCGGCCACCGCCGTTCTCGAAGAGAATGGGAAAGCGTCGGTCTGGATCGTTACCCCGGATGATACGGTCGCATTGCGCCCGATCGCCCTCGGCAAGCGGACAAGCACGATCGTCGAGGTGTCCGAGGGCCTGGCCAAAGGCGACCGCGTCGTCACGGCTGGCATTCACTCTCTCACTGCCGGGCAGCGCGTCCGCCATCCCGAGGATCCCGCCACATGAGGTCTTTCAATCTGTCCGAGTGGGCGATCGAGCATCGGTCCCTGGTTTGGTTCCTGATGATTGTGGCGGCGCTTGCCGGGTTCATGGCCTACCAGAAGCTCGGCCGGGAGGAGGACCCCACCTTCACCATCAAGACGATGGTCATCCAGCAGCAATGGCCGGGGGCGACGGTCGAGGAAACCATCAATCAGATCACCGACCCCATCGAGAAGGAACTGCAGCAGATCGACAGCCTCGACTACACGAGGAGCTACACGACACCGGGCCAGACAACGATCTTCGTTAACCTCAAGGACACGACGAGAGACGTGCCCTGGCAGTTCTACCAGGTTCGCAAGCACGTCCAGGACATCCAGTATCAGCTGCCGTCCGGCGTGCGGCCGCCCGGTTTCAATGACGAGTTCGGGGATGTCTTCGGCAATATCTACGCCTTCACGGCCGACGGGCTGACGCTGCGCCAGCTTCGCGATTATGTGGAGCAGGTCCGGACCGGCATCAGCACTGTTCCAAATCTCGGCAAAGTTCAGGTCGTCGGCGCGCAGAACGAGACGATCTATCTCGATTTCTCGGCGCGGAAGCTCGCATCGCTTGGGCTTGATATCAATGCGCTCGTCCAGACCTTGCAAAACCAGAATGGCGTTCAGCCTTCCGGCGTCATGCAGGCGGGGCCTGAGCGGGTCAGCCTCAGGGTCAGCGGCGCATTCGCATCCGAGGAAAGCCTGCGTTCCATCAATCTGCGCGTGAGCGACCGGTTTTTTCGGTTGAGCGACGTGGCCGAAATCTCGCGCGGCTACGAAGACCCGCCACAGGCGATGTTCCGCTATAAAGGCCAGCCTGCCATCGGCTTGGCCATCGCGGCCCGGAAAAGCGCGAACGCGCTGCAGTTCGGCGATGACTTGAAGAAGCGAATGGACGAGATCGTGGCCGATCTCCCGATCGGTGTTGGCGTGCATCTCGTCTCCGACCAGCCGCACGTCGTGGCGGAAGCCGTGGGCGGGTTCACGGAGGCCCTTTTCGAGGCCGTGATTATCGTTCTCGCCGTGAGCTTCTTCACGCTTGGCATTCGCGCGGGGCTCGTCGTCTCCTTCTCCATTCCGCTCGTGCTCGTCATCGTTTTTGTCGCCATGCAGACGCAAGGCATCGCGCTCCAGCGCGTCTCGCTTGGCGCGCTCATCATCGCGCTCGGCCTCCTTGTCGACGATGCCATGATCACCGTCGAAATGATGGTGAATCGCCTGGAGCGGGGCGACGGCCTCGAAGAGGCGGCGACCTTCGCCTACACGTCGACCGCGTTTCCCATGCTGACGGGCACGCTTGTCACCGTGGCCGGTTTCATTCCCATCGGCCTCAACGGAAGCCAGGCGGGCGAATATACGCACAGCCTGTTCGTGGTCATCGCCGCCGCGCTTTTGATCTCCTGGTTCGTGGCCGTGGTCTTCGCGCCTCTGATTGGCGTCACGATGCTGCCGAAGATGCTTCCTGCGCACGATCCAGCCAATCCGGGACGGTTCGTTCGGCTTTTCGATACGCTCCTCCTCCGCGCGATGCGCCGGCCCTGGTTCACGGTCGGCATCTGCGTGGCGCTGCTGGCCGTCTCGGTGCTGGGAATGGGCTTCGTGCAGCAGCAATTCTTCCCCAATTCGGACCGCCCGGAACTTCTCGTCGATCTGACGCTGCCGCGGAACAGCACGATCCTTGAGACCAGGGCGCAGATGGATCGCTTCGAAAAGGAGTTTGCGGGCGACCCGGACATCGAGCATTGGTCGTCCTATGTCGGGCAGGGGGCCGTTCGATTTTATCTGCCGCTCGACCAGCAGCTTACGAACGCGTTCTATGGACAGATCGTGCTCGTGACGAAGTCGCTGGACGCGCGCGCTCGCGTCTACACGAAGTTGAAGGCTTTTGCGCGCGACCAGTTTGTTGGAACTGACGTCCTTATTCAGCCCCTGTCGCTTGGCCCGCCCGTGGGGCGCCCGGTTCAATACAGGTTGAGCGGCTCAAATCTGCCGGGCCTTCGCGAGCACGCGCTGAGACTCGCCGATATCGTCGGCGGCAATCCGCATCTCGACGCGCCGACCTTTGATTGGAACGAGCCGGGGCGCGTTTTGCGCGTCGATATCGCGCAGGACAAGGCGCGGCAGCTCGGCGTCAGTTCCGCAAGCCTTGCCAGCATCCTGAACGGCGTGGTTGGCGGAACGCCCATCACCCAAGTGCGAGACAGCATCTATCTCATCAACGTGGTAGGGCGCGCCGAGGCGGGCGAGCGCGATACGCTTGAGACGCTTCAGACGCTTCAAATTCCGACGCAGAGCGGGGGAGTGGTTCCCCTCCTTTCATTCGCGGCGATCCGGTACGGGCTCGAACAGCCCATCATCTGGCGGCGCGATCGCCTCCCGACTGTCACCGTGCGCGCCACGCTCAACGATGCGACCCAGCCGGCGACTGTGGTGTCTCAGTTGAGCGGCGCGATATCCGAGTTCGAGCGTGCGCTGCCGCCGGGTTACAAGCTGGCGGTAGGTGGCGCCGTCGAGGAAAGCGCCAAGGCGCAAGGGCCGATCGTTGCGATTGTGCCGATCATGCTCCTGGTTATGGCGCTTTGTATCATGGTGCAGTTGCAGAGCTTCCAGAAGCTGTTCCTGGTCGTGAGCGTGGCGCCCCTCGGGCTGATCGGCGTCGTGGCCGCGCTTCTGTTATCCGGCAAGCCGCTTGGGTTTTGTCGCCATTCTCGGTGTCCTTGCGCTCACCGGCATTATCATCCGCAACTCGGTCATCCTCGTCGCCCAGATCGATGAAATGAGGCGGGATGGACTTGAGCCTTGGGAGGCGGTGGTTGCCGCCACCAAGCACCGCATGCGCCCGATCCTGCTCACGGCGTCCGCCGCGAGTCTTGGCATGATCCCCATCGCGCCGCAGGTGTTCTGGGGGCCGATGGCGTTCGCGATGATTGGCGGTATCTTCGCGGCGACCTTCCTGACGCTGCTCTTTCTGCCGGCCCTGTATGTGGGTTGGTACGGCATTCATGAGGGCCATCGGCTAAACGAATCGCGCCAATGGCGTCCGCTGAAAGTGGCCCTCGTGCTCCAACGCGAATAGACCCGGAACCGGCCAGAAATGAGCCGCACGTCTGAACATCGCGGACGTGCGCGGACCTCCCATTGTTGTCATGGCCGCCCTCCGAGGCGGCCATCCAGATGAGAACTTCAATCCTTTTGATCTTGGGGCTGGATGGCCGGGTCAAGCCCGGCCATGACATTGGTTCCAGCTCATCGCAACACGCTTCAATTTATCGCGTGCTCGACCTGCTCCAGGAACTGAATGTACTGTTCGGGCAGGCCGTGCGCTCGTGCGCCTTCCCGCAGCAGCGTGAGGTATCGAAGCGATGGGGTGCGGTCGTCGTCATGGCCTTGAGCCATGAGAGTGGCGGCCTTAAGCACCGCGCCGCCAAGGTCTTCGACATCGAGCCAATGCGGCCGGTATCCTCCCCACGGAACGCCTTCGGTGGCCTCCAGACGAACAAGGTCGCGCCGCGTGATCTTGTAAAGGACGCCCCAAACCTCCGCACCCGGATCGGCGCACACATTGGCATAGGTGGCCTTGCCCCTGGGCGCAGTAAGGTTGAAGCGCAGCCGGTATCCCCGGACGCGGCCCGGGCGCCACTCGCGAGGGTCCATGCCGCGCCACTCGCGAAAGGCGCTGTCATGCATGTTGGCCCCATAGGCGAAGTACCAGATTTCTTCGCCGGGCGGCCCGATGAGGCGGATGCCGTGAAGGCGATACAAGCACCAGGGCAGCACCCATGAGCTGGCCATCAGTCCGCTGAGCTTGAGCATGGTCCTGAGCGCCAGAGTGAAAACCTTTTCGCTCCTCACTTAACGTGCCCTCGCTTTGCGAGAAATCGGCTCCCCTCTTCGCCAATCATTGGAGGGTCGACGCATATCTTAAATTGGAGCCTTTCCAGACGCCTCATCCTGTAAGACTTACAAACGGTTAAGATTGGCTTTGTTTGGTAGAACGGCCATAAGTAAATATACAACTAGTATTGGGGCCACCAAGGGCGGTCATGGGCGGAAGCGTCCTGACTTGTGCTGGTTTGTATCAAGCCTGAACGTGCCAAGCTCGTCGATGGTGTAGCCCTCCGGATAAGTCACCTTGCCGAACCGGATGTACTTGGGCCGCCTGTTTTCCGGCAGCACCCTCAGTATCGTCCGCCGCAGCCCCATGGCGCCTTCCGCAACGAGGCGCAGGGCGGACGAGGGGGCGGGATATCCCAGCGCCTCGACGAGATGCGGCGAACACAGCGCCATCACGAAGCTGCGTCCCGCCGGGTAGAAGAGCGGCGGCACGAAGTACTGGTTCAGGAGAAGGTCGATGGTTGGTTGCGCAACCGCCCGGTTGGATGGTGCTTGCGCGAAGCGCCTTTTTTCGAACTCTCCAGCGAAACTCCGAAACGCATCGATATCTGCAGGCAAGCCCTCAATGCCCATGCGCCGGCCGAACTCCCGCCAGTAAAGGAACCAGTCCTCCTTCTCCTCTTCCGTCATTGCGCGCCGGCCGAACCTGTCCAGCCAATCTATGGGGCTCAAAGCGAAGGTTGAGAGCACGTAGAGGAAATCGTCGTTCGCAATGCGGAAGCGTCCGTGCATGTCGTTAATGCGGGCAAAGGCGCGCTCCCCCCGGTCGCTGTCGAGACCGCTGCTCAAGACTTCTCTTACAAGAAGCGCGGTGTCATCATACCGCTTAAGCGTCCGATTTTTGAATTCGCCAGTACGGTCGAGAAGGCCGGATATCGACGGAACTGCAAAGGTATTGAGAAGCGCAAACTCGAGCGCCTTGTTGATGTCCCATGCAAAATGGATATGAGCGAGCCGCCAGGCTGTGCGCTCTGCGCGGACAAGGTCCGGAGGTTTCTGCCCGGCCGGAAGTTCGTATTCGCTTGCGACAAAGGGTTGATCTGAGTCGAGAGTTGCCGCCTTCGCGCCCCGCCGCTCTGTCATAGCTTTACCAGCTTGCGGGCAGGGTTTTAAGGCCGCGCAACACGAACGTCGGACCCCGATCCGGCGCGTCGGGATGATCGAGCGTCAGGTTCGGAAGACGGCGCAAGAGTGTTGCGATCGCGATTTCGGCCTCGATGCGGGCGAGTTGAGCGCCAAGGCAATAGTGAACACCGCCGCCGAATGACAGGGGCCGGACACTCTCCCGCGTTATATCGAGCCGGTCGGGATCGGCATAGACGGCCGGGTCGCGGTTGGCCGCGCCGAGTGCGCACAAAACCGTATCGCCCTTCTTAAGACCCACGCCGCCCACGCTTACGTCGTCAAGCGCTTCACGAGCGGTAACCTGAACCGGGGAGTCGTATCGCAAAAGCTCATCCATCGCTGTCTCCAGCGAAGGATTGCGCTTGTACAATGCGAGTTGGCCGGGATTGCGATGAAGCGCCAGAAGGGCATTCCCGATGAAATGGACCGTGGTGACATGGCCGGCCACATACAAAAGGATGATGTTGGAGGTCAATTCCTCGTTGGACAGTTTGCGGCCTTCTTCCTCCGCCTGCACAAGCTTTGTCGTGAGATCTTTGCCCGGTTTTCGCCGCCGAAGTTCTAAGAGTGCATGGAAGTATGCGGCCACGGCTAAGTGCCCGGCGTTGGCGGCATCGAGTTCCGCGCGAGACAGGGGAACAGGGTCGAGAAGCCGCGCGCCCGGGCCTTCGCCCTTGAAAAGCATCCCTCGATCTTCTTCAGGGATGCCCAGCATCTCGCTGATCACGGTGACCGGAAGGCGGAAGGCGAAATCGGCGATCAGGTCCATGTGGCCCTGCGGCTCCACACGATCTATGGTTTGATCCACGATCTCCTGGATGCTCGGACGCATGTCGTCTACGGCACGGTTGCTGAACGCTTTGACAACGAGACCTCTAAGGCGCGTGTGATCGGGAGGGTTTAGATTGATCATCCAGCGCGCCATGGACTGATAGACAGGCTCATCGAGCGCCTGTTCGCCCGACCTCCGCTTGATCCGGCCAGCAAAGTCCTTCCCGAAACGCGCGTCCCGCAAAATGAACGCGATGTCGGCGTGGCGGCTCGCCATAGTGAAGCCGAGCGGCGACCGGTGCATGGGGTCGTCTCGGCGCAGGCGATGATAGGTTGGATAGGGGTCGCTGATGAACTCCGGCGATAAGGGATTGAAGATCAGCTCAGCCGCGTTGGCCGTAAGGTATAAGTCGTTCACAGCATAGCTCGCGGTATCGTTTTGAAGTTAACGAGGACCCGAGATAAACTAGCGCAGCTTATTTGATGATTTGAAGTAAAATTATCGTGCCCATTTGATTGGTATTGAAAAAACTATTGTTTTTGATATCTGCGCGGCCGCTCGCTTTTCTTCTGCTTGCCAGACAAGGCTTTAATACAGGCCAGACCCTGTTTTATAAGCGCTTGCATTCCAGCCTCCTGCTCAGGAAGCCAATCCAACCTGTGTTTTTTGTGCAACTATTGCGAATTAATTTTTGCGGAATGCACGTATAAGCTGTTGCCTGATCACTCAGTTGATAATACATTGATCTCAGCAGGATATCAGTTCTGCCAGTTTTCCAAAGATGTGTTGCATGCTAATATTAGCTTTCCGACGCCCCTAACGTATTATCGTTAGGGGCGTTTCTTTTGGCTGCGAGAGAGTGCCAAAGATTACTTTTTCGCTTCACGCGCCGGTTTCTGAGGCGCGGGCGTTACTTTCGCGCCGTCCGCGAGCCCAGCGGGCGGGCTGACAATGATGTCCTGCCCCGGTTGAAGTCCGATCGCAATTTGCACCTGCGCGCCGTCGTCCTCGCCAATGTCAACTTTCTGCAGATGCGCCGTTCCGTCCGAATAGGTCGCCACTTGCATCCCCCGCTGATCGAAGATCAAGGCCGACGAAGGAACCACGATCACAGGCTTGGGCCTCGGAACTATGAAGTGAACCGTCCCGTAGAGACCCGGAGCCAACGTTCGATCCGGATTATCGACATCCACCTCGACAAGAAGCGTGCGTGTGTTGGGTTCGAGCGAATTGGCCGTGCGCGCGACTTTGCCGGTAAATTTGCGGCCGGGGAGTTCCGGGACATCGAGGGTCGCCTCCATGCCAACCTTCAGCTGCAGGGCCACATCCTGCGGCACATGCACCTGGACTCGCAAGACATTGTCATGCGCAATCGCGAATAGTGGGCGTCCCCGAAGTGGCGTCGGCGGCGACGAGACTGCCGACATCGATATTACGCTGAGTTATGACACCATCGAACGGGGCAACGACGCGTTCGTAGGACTGAAGCCTCTCCAGTCTCGCGATTTGTGCCTTCTGCGCCTGGATATTGGATTTCGCTACATCCACAGCGGCATTTTGCGCGGCAAGATTGTAGCGGTTCTGGTCGCCGGTCTGCTTGGTCTCCCAGCCCTGCTTTACAAGCGGTGTGAAGCGGTTGTTGGTGACATTGGCGAGCGCGCGCGTCGCCTCGGTCTGCTCGAGCGTCGCCTGCATCTGCTGGAGCTGCGCCCGCGCTTGCGTGAGCTGGTCGTCAACTTCGGGCGCTGAAATGATGGCAAGCAGATCGCCATTCTTGACCCGGCTTCCGATATCGACAAGCCGCTGAGAGATGTAGCCGCTCTGGCGGGCATAAATCGTGGCCGCATCGAAGGCCTGCGTGGTCGCCGGAAGATAGAATCTCCTTCGGCGTGTCGACTGTCTTCACCTTGTCGATGCGCAATTTGGGAATGCGGTTTTGGCGGTTGTTCAGATCCTGTTGGGCTGCCTGATTGCGCTGGTCTCTTTGATAGACGCCGTAGCCAAGGAACCCGGCAACCACGAGGAATAAACCGACACTGGCAACAATCAGGGTTCGCCGCCGCGTGCGGCTGAGCGCGGGATCATTATTTCGCCTGCCGTCGCCTCCTTGCGACTTTTCTGGCTCACCGCCTGGGAGGGGGCCGCGTGACGTCGAAGGCGCGTCGGAACGGTGCTCCGCTTCCCGGGCATCGTCCGCGTGCTCTTGATGGAGATGCCGGTCGTACTCGTCTTGCATGGTCATGCGTGTTGCCTCTCAGGCTGAGACGCGTCGCTTTTCGCTTTGCTGCTAGACGGACCTTGCTTGTCTGCTCCGGTTCCTTGGAAGCGCGCCTTCAACTGGTGGATAACCGTATACAGGTAGGGCACGACAAAGAGCGTCGTCAGCGTCCCGACAAGGAGGCCGCCGATCACGGCGCGCGCCAGAACGGAGTTCTGCTCTTCGCCGGGGGCGCCAATCGCCATGGGCAGCATGCCGACGACCATTGCGCCCGCCGTCATGAGCACGGGGCGAAGCCGCGTCCTGCCGGCTTCACACGCCGCCTGTTCAGGCGATACCCCTTGAAGCAGCCGCTCGCGTGCGAAGGTCACGAGCAGGATCGAGTTCGCCGACGCCACGCCGATGGCCATGATTGCGCCCATCAGCGACGGCACGCTCAAGGTCGTTCCTGTGATGAACAGCATCATAACGATGCCGCAGCCCGCGCCGGGAAGGCCGAGGATCACGGCCAGCGGATCGAGGAAGTCCTGAAAATTCACGACCATCAGGAGATAGACGAACACGGCCGCGAACAGGAGCCCGATGGTGAACCGGTTGAAGGCGGACTCCATGCTCGCCGCCTGGCCGAGCAGTGACATGGTGTTGCCCGGCTTCAGCCGCGGATGCAGGTCTGCGATAACCTTGTTGATGTCCGAGGACACGGCGCCAAGATCGCGGTCCGCGACGCTGGCATAGATATCGTAAACCGGCGCCACGTTGTTATGGTTGATGACCGACTGGATATAGCGGCGCGATAGGGTGGCGACGTTGCCGAGCGTATTCGGGATCGGCGAGACCGCGCCTCCCGACGCGCTGGTGATCGAAGTGTTCAAGAGATCGTTTACCGTCGACACTTTCCGCTCCGGTGTCTGCACCGCGAGGTAATAGGGAATGCCCTGCTTCGCATCGATCCAGAAATTGGGATTGACCTGCTCCGACGAACTCAGGCTGATCGTAAGATCGTTCACGATTTGCTGGGCCTGCAAATTCAAGTTCTGAGCGCGGGTGCGATCGATTGTGAAGTAGAGATTGGGCGCATCGAGTTCCTGCTGGATATGGGCATCGACAACGCCCTGAATGTTCGCAAGGCGCTTTTGCGCGTCCTTTGCGAGCTGGACATTGCTGGGGTCTCTGCCTTGGATCTGCAGGTCGATCTGGGTCGGCACGCCGAAATTCAAAATCTGCGTCACCATATCGGCAGGCTGGAAATAGAAGAGCAGGTTTGGGAACGCCTGCGGTAACTCCCGGCGAAGCGTCCTGAGGTACTCCTGGGTCGGGCGGTGATCCGGCTTCAACGAAACCTGGATGATGCCGTCATTCACGCCGATGATGGTGTTGTCCGTGAAGGCAAGGTTATAAAGCCGCTGGGGGATGCCGATATTGTCGAGGATGAGTTCGCGTTCCAACTCCGGGATAACACCGCGAATGTAGTCTTCGACCTCCTGGAAATACTTCTCGGTGTCTTCGATGCGGGTGCGGGCGGGTGCGCGGACGTGAAGCTGGATCAGCCCCGCGTCGACGGTTGGGAAGAAGTCGCGTCCCACGTGGTAGGCGAGCACGCCCGCTGCCGCGAAGACGAACACGCCAATCAAGGGAATGATAAAGCTGTGGCGGATGAAGCCATGCAGCACCCACGTATAGAAGTTGCGGAAGCGCTCGAAGCGATCGTTGAAGCCCCGCTGAAAGCGGCCGAAAAAGCCCGGATTGTCGTGACCCTGGCCACCATATTCCGCCCGTAAAAGGATGCGGTTGATGATCGGGACGAGCGTCCGTGAAATCGTGTAGGACGCGAGCATCGCGAACACGACGGCATAGCCTTGGGGCGTGAAGAGGTAGCGGGGAGCGCCTTCCAGGAAGACGACCGAGATGAATACGCATGAGATGGCGAGCGTCGAGACGAGCGTCGGCAGCGCGATCCCGGCCGCGCCTTCCTCGATGCCTTTGTCATACGCCATGCCCTCTTCGAGAACCCTGTGCGTGTTCTCGATTGTGACCGTGGAGTCGTCCACGAGGATGCCAACGGCGAGCGCCAGGCCGCCGAGCGTCATGGTGTTGATGGTCTCGCCTAGCGCGCTCAGGACCGCGATCGAGGTCAGGATCGAGAGCGGGATGGAAATCAGCACGATGAGCGTGGACCGCCAGCTTCCGAGGAAGACGAGGATCATGAGGCCGGTCAGGCCGGCGGCGATGGCCCCTTCGCGCAAGACACCGTCGATGGATGTGGTCACGAAGACCGACTGATCGAACAGCTCCTTGATTTCCATCCCTGGCGGGGCCGCGGCGCGGATCGCCGGCAGGGCGGCCTTGACGCCGTTCACGACATCGACCGTAGATGCGTCGCCGTTCTTGATGACTGTAAGCAGAACGCTCCGCTTGCCGTCGGCCCTCACGATGTTCTGCTGCACGGCCCAGCCGTCGCGCACATGGCCGACATCGCGGAGATAGACCGTCGCGCCGTTCACCTGTTTGATCGGGATATTGTTGAGCTGTTCGATGGACGAAGGCTGCGAGTTCACGCTCACAATGTATTGGCGGCTGCCGATCTTCGCATCGCCCGCGGGCACCGTGAGGTTTTGTGCGTTGACGGCGTTCGTGACGTCCGTTGGCGTCAACCCGAGGGCGAGCAGCGCCGCGGGGTCGATGTCCACCATGATCTGGCGGTATTTTCCGCCATAGGGCGTGGGCAGCGTCAAGCCGGGGATCGGAGCAAGCGCCTGGCGAACCCGATAGAGCGCATAGTCGTAAAGTTGCTGCTCATCCAGCGTGTCGGACGACAGGCTGAGTTGCAGAACGGGGACGCTCGACGCGTTATATTGGATGATGATCGGCGGCTGGATGCCAGTCGGCATCAGCGCACGGATCGAGTTCGAAGCGGAAACGATTTGCGAGATCGCGAGTTCGACGTTCACGCCGGGCTGGAAGTAGACCTTCTCGACGACGATCCCTTCCAGCGTCTGCAACTCGATGTTCTTTATCCCCGTCACGCTGGAGCTGATCGAATACTCGCTATAGGTCGCGACGCGGACTTCCATCTCCTTCGGGCTGAGCCCGGTATACTGCCAAATGACAGTGACAACCGGAATTTTGATTTGGGGAAAGATGTCCTTGGACGTGGTCACAATGGCGGTGACGCCGAGGAAAATAATAAGAATTGCAAGAACATAGAAAGTATGAGGAAACCGCAGCGCAAACCGAACAATACCCATGATTCTACCCGCACCCGTTTCCACGCTCTGGTTGTCTGAACCAGCCGGGCAGGCTTTGGTTCACAATCGAGGTGCGGCGTTTTGTGCATGGCCGCCATGCGCGCGGGGGCAAGCCGGGAGTGGATGGGCGGCGCATCGGATCAGCGGGCGAGCCACGCCCGGCCGCAACCGCGCGAAGGTTTCAATGCGCACCTCGCCAACTACCCCGCAAATTGCTCGTTCCTGAGCAGCGAGCTATCCACCTCTTCCCGAAGCATATGGTTAAGAAAACATTGAATGTGGCTCCTGGCGCCGGTTAATTTCCTGTATATCGGCTCCCGATTCGGATGCTGGATCGTTGCAATAGCACCATGCCGCACTCTGGACGCGGAAGCCCGGTGAACTTCCATGTACAAACGAAATCCCGGCGCGCGCCGCCGCTAATTGGCAATGGGATCATGTCGCGTTTCAATGGAAACGAGATGTGATCCAGCTCTAGAGTGAACCAGCTATGAATTCAGTCCTGCCAACAATCCGCGTCATTTCTCAAAATCAACAGTCTACATTATCCAAGTCTCAGAAACTATTTAACAACCTAATCAAAAGAATTGACACGGAGCGAAAGCAGTTAGTGGCGTGGCAAGCGATGATGCCTCTTTACCACCAAAAACATGCAAGCGAATTTGTGCCGCTTACACAGACCTTCAACGGGCTTAGAGCGGAACTGGTGCGATTGTGCGACAAGGCTGCTGACGAAAGAGCATTCAGCAAGAACGACAAGAAAAAACTGAAAAACATTATCTGCACTATTGCGGGAGAGTTAGTTTTTGAGAACGACGACGAAGATTTGAAACGGATTTACAACAAGCACAGTGGAGGCGACATCGACGCCGAGCTAAAAGAAGATAAGAGCGCGATGAAAGCCATGATGGAAGATATCTTAGGCGTTGAGTTAGACGATGACATTGATTTTTCTTCGCCAGAATCCATGATGGCTAAGGTGGGCAAGAAAATGTGTCAGAAACTGGAGGACGAAGAACAAGCTCAACAAAACTCTCAAAAGCAGAATACAAAACGCAAAAAATCGGCCAAGGCTATTGCCAAAGAGGCGGAAAAACAGGCCGAGGCGCAATGCATAAGCCAATCCATCCGGGAGGTTTACCGGAAGTTGGCGAGCGCCTTACATCCCGACAAAGAACAAGATGCTCTGGAACGAGACCGAAAAACTGCCTTGATGCAAAGGGTTAATATCGCCTATACTAACAAAGATCTGCTCCAGCTTTTGGAACTTCAATTGGAGATTGAACAAATCGATCAAGCGGCAGTCAATACCATAGCTGAAGACAAGTTGAAACATTACAATAAGATTCTAACGGAGCAGTCTAACGAGCTTCGCATGGAGGTATTGGCAGTCAGCGATCTTTTCAGAATACGCTTCAACCTTCTACCAGAAGTTTCGGCGTCACCGAAGGCGGCCATGCATAATCTGGGAAACAACATAGAAAATATCAAAAATGATATCAGTAATTTAGAAGGTGATTTGCGCTTGTTCCAAGATATAAAAAACTTAAAAGAGTACCTGAAGCACTATAAAATTCCTCCAAAGATAAGATTTGACGACGAAAGTTTTTGGGAGTTTGAACCGTTCTTTCAAACATGATGGCGTAAACTTGGACTGGTTGGCGGAGGACACGCGACATAAGGGCGTGGATTTCCAAAATTGTCTGACCGTCATGATGGCAACGCTGAAGACACGCAAGCCAGAAGCCGATCCGGAGAATGAAGACAGACGCGCCTTTGGTCCATTGCATGCAAAAGCACTCAGCCAGTAAGCCGGGTTACCGCCGCATTCGGTGGCACCCGGCAAACCGTGCTTAGGATACTCCGAACAATAACCGCTACAAATGTGGCATGAGCCTTGGCTTAATGGTGTAGTTCCATTCGGGATGGAAGTCATCGCCTACGACGTTGAGCATTTCCATCTCGGCGTCGCTGATCTTGATGCCCTTTTCGTAGGTCCGCGTGTCGAGGGCACACTCAACCTTCAGTCCGGCCTTTGTCGTCGTGGCGCCAATCAGCTCGACGATGGCGAGACGATCCGTCAGCGGGCGGCCACGCCAGTTCTGTGTGATCGACGAGGCGCTTGAGCTCGGGCACAAGCTCCGGATCCGTTTCGGCAACGGCCCGCCGCCCGCGCCCGCCCCCAGAGCGGCGAATCATCCCCTTCGCCAGCGGCTCTACGTCGAGATCATCCTCACCGCGATTGATCGTTGAACGGGCGAGCCCCGTGATCCGCGCCACAACCGAGAGACCACCCCATCCTGCGGTCCGCACCTCCGCAGCTGCGAACAATCTCCGGCCTCGCTCGTCGAGCTTGCTGCCGACCGTCTTCCACCGATATTGAATGCCGCTCTCGTCGATCATGAAACCGGCATACGTCTGTTTGCCGAAATCCGGAATCCTGCCACGCCAAGTCACACAGACGCACGCCCACCGAGCGCGATTCAATTATTGTTCGGGATGTGCTAAGGCTGGCGCCATGATGTTGAGCGACATTAATGCGAGAAGCGCTCTGGCAAGATTATTCATTGGTTTCCTCCTTGTTGTCGACCGGGCGCCAGTCCCTTAGCCGATCACACACTACTATTTCGTCGTCGACGGCATGTTTTTGATCTGCTCTGCAGTCATGGAATTCGAGGAAATGCGGTTTCCATTGAACTGTAACTCTTGAGCAGGGATCGAAATCCGCTTTTCCCCAAGTCCGAGGAAGCCGCCAACGTCGACGAGAACCGAAGAAATCTGCCCTCCAGAAGTGGTTACGACATCGGCCACCTCACCAGCCTCCTGTCCTCTCATTCCGTAGACATTTTTGCCGACGAGTTGGTCGCGATGCATAGTTGCGATTGTGCTGCCACCGGCGGCGCCAGCGTTACTCGACTGGTCGTGTTGAGCGTTAGCCGACTGGCTTTGTTGCCCTGACTGCTCAACATTCACATTAGGTTGGCCTGTTTGCTGAACCTGCACCTGGGGTTGGCCCTGGCGTTCGTAATTCACGTCAGGCTGCGCCTGCTGGACCTTAACATTCGGTGGCGGTTGGTTGATCGTGACTTGAGGCTTTGGCTGCTGGACCTGCACCGTTGGCGCTGGCTGTTCAACGGTGATTTGAGCAGGCTTCTGCTGCACTTGAATCTGAGCCCCTTCCCGGGAAGAAGACCCCGACGATTGATCGGCAGATTGGGTGTGAGACGAGCCAGGTCCCTCGGCGATCCGTGTTTGAAGGGATTGCACTGTTTGCTCGACCTGTTGCAGTGCAGAAGCCATCGCCTGGGGATCCTGCTGTTTCTGCGAAAGCACCTGCTGAGCATTCTTTATTGACGACAGGGCCTTTTGAGCCTGCGACTGAGCATTGCCCGAGCCGGTCATTGGCTGAAATCTCGTTGCTCAGTGTATTCAAAGCCTGGGACGCCTTATCGCGCGGCTCTTTCAAGTTCCCGGACTGGCCATTCGCTTGTGATAGGGTTTGGCTCGCTTCCTTCAGATTACCAAGCGGTTCGTTGAACCGAGTTTGTTGCGTTGCTTGGTTCTGAGCTGCGCCCGTATTGGACTGAGCTACGGCGGTTGCCATTCCAAACGCCGCGCAGGCCACAAGACTTAGCGCTGCAGCCGTCAGGGCATGTTTGCCACTTTTCATCGTTCAGTTATCTCCTTAGCGAGTCACTTATGCTTGGATAACGAACGAGAGCGATCGATGTCCCCGCTGAAAGCTCGACAGGTTGCCCTATGGCAGCCCTTGTCGCCGAAAGAGTTAACAGTCCCTAAAAGAAATCAACAGCAACTTCGTGCTATGCGGCATGGAACTTACAACCCAGAAAGCAATTGGAGAGGGTGAACTAAAGAGTGCTCGTGCAATGAAACTAGTCCTTGTCTTAGCAGCCCTGCTGCTTACGGCGCAAAACGCTTGCGCTCAGCCGGAGGGGATGCTCAAGCGAGCAGGCGCACTGGAGTGCGAAGCGTCCGCTGGCGATACAAGCCGGACGGAGAAAGTCACGGACCTCAAATGCGTCCTTCGTTTGCGGCACAGCGACAAGACCTACGCCGTTAGCGGAACACTCTACGGCTCAGCTCTCTACGTCGTAGAAGGGGGCATTCGGAGGATGACACCGCCAGCGGTCCACATGAGCGCGCCGCCCAACTGGGTGCCTGTGAACACGCTGCCGGCGAAGAAATGAATATTGCGCAAGGCGCTCACAGGGCGATAGAGGAAAAACTGGTCTTCTTAAACCGGGTGTCAAAGAGAAGATGTAGGTCGCGGCATTTATGGCCGGACAGCCCCCGGGAACACAAGCACATGTGGACCTTTAATCTCTGAGGATCCATGCAACGAGTTCTGAAGCATTGATGGAAAGGAGCTCACAGAAAACGGCCCTGACTGCGGTTGCGGCGAACGTCGCTATTGCAGTCACCAAGTTCGCGGCCGCTTGGTATACTGGAAGCTCGGCCATGTGGAGCGAAGGCATTCACTCGCTGGTAAACTCTTGCAACGACTTGCTTCTCTTCTATGGCTTGCGACGGGCAGCGCGTCCGGCCGACGAAGAGCATCCTTTTGGCCATGGGCGTGAGCTGTATTTCTGGAGTTTCATCGTCGCTCTTCTGATCTTCTCACTCGGGGCGGGCCTTTCATTTTACGAGGGCATGATTCACATCGCCAATCCAGCGCCTATTACGTCGCCTTTAATAAGCATTGGCGTTCTGATCGTCGCCGCGGGGTTTGAGGGGTGGTCCTGGAGCGTAGCCTACCGGCAGGTTACCAAAAACAGAGGCGACGCAAGCCTTTTTCAGACGGTGAGAAGAAGCAAGAACCCGGCTGGCTTCATCGTTCTGCTTGAGGATTCTGCCGCTTTGGCCGGCATCGGCGTCGCCCTGGCAGGCGTTTCCGCAAGCGCTTTGTTCGCGATGCCGGTTTTTGATGGCGCAGCCTCTATTGGCATCGCCCTAATCCTGGCGATTACCGCTGCATTTCTAGCATACGAGGTCAAGAGCCTGTTGATCGGAGAACCGGCGCGCCTTTCCGTCCGCATCGGCATTAGGAAACTAGCTCTGAAGCAACAAGCCATTGCCGAGGTTTGCGATCTCTTTACGGTCCACCTGGGCCCAAGCCAGGTTCTGGCGCTGCTGACCGTACGATTTGACCCGAAACTCACGGCCTCCGCAGTCGCCGAGTCCGTCGCCGACTTCGAGAAGACCGCTAAGGTCGCGTATCCCGAACTGATTACTGTGTACGTCTCCCCGGCGCAGAAGTAACTTCTTGTGCCCGCATGCTGACACTCGGTATGTTCCACAGCAGTGCACGCGCTTGCCGAAGGGTACAAGGACACCAGAACGAAAAAAGCCCTGCTTATCTTTCGTCGATTTTTACGATCGGTGCGTCCTTCGAGCTTGCCACCAGTTCTATGCCGTCTATGCAGTCTTGATAGTTGACGTAACCTTCGCCGGAGTCAGCGATAATCCGGCCGTTTCGGGCCTTGAGATACCAGCGCCATTCGCCACTTTTGTCCGTGTATATGTAGAACGTCATCGGGGTCTCCGTTGCTTGTTTGAATAGCCGAAAGATGCGGTTGTTCCCTGGGTGAGCCGCCACGGGGAGGGCACTTGAGCCCGAACCATACCCGCCTTCAAGATGAGACGGCTACGCACATGCCCCAAGCCGGGAAGCGTCAAGCTCGGAAGCGTCCCTGTCACCTCGCTCTCGGATTTCATAAATCGAAAAGGACACTGCCCTGCGCTTTTGAGGCGGAACTGCAGGCGTGAGCACCTTGTTGCTCAAAAACGACCTGTAAGCTGATCTTCAAGTTTTGCTCTGACCGGTGACACTGATATGCCAAGAGCCCTCTCTGCCTCCCGCCTTCGGGAGATAACGAAGTCGTTCTGGTTCCTGCCAAGCGCTCTCGGCTTCCTGGGGCTCTTGCTCGCAGCAACAACGATTTGGGTTGATCGCACCTATTCAGACTTCCTTCCCCTTATTCAGGAACTGGGCGCGGTGACGACAAGAGCCGTGCTAGAGACGATCGCAACCGCAACGATTACCGTCATAAGCCTTACCTACTCAATTACCCTGGTCGTGTTTACACTGGCTGCCGGCAATATCGGCCCACGCCTTTTGACCCGCTTCCGCGAAAGCACACTGACCAGGCTCAGCATTGGTGCATTTTGTTGCACATTTCTATTCACCATCACGGTGTTGGGCTTTGTGGGCGACGAGCACACTCCAAGGCTCTCCGCTACGGTCGCCTTCTTTCTTGTGATTGTCAGTGTCTATATTTTGATCATATACGTTCATCACGTCTCGTCGCAGGTTCTTGTCGACAATGAAGTCGCGAATACTGCTGCTGAGATGCATGCAGCCGTTGCCAGTTTCCTGAGCGATAAGCAGCGCAAGAAGGGCAACGGTCGCCACGTGCCGACGCCCGAACCTTCACGGGTGGTCTGCAGTAGAAACACCGGCTATGTGCGCATGGTGGATACGCAAAGCATGCTGGATGCCGCCCGGAAGCAAGATTGCTTCATAATCCTTAAGGTGGCGCCGGGGGATTTTTTAGTCGAAGGCCTCCCGATCGCCGTTATTCACGGCCGCCGTGGTTCTGAAGTGGAAGAAATCATTGCCTGCGACGGTGTCGTCATGGGACCGAGCCGTTTACCTGACGCAGACATCAGCTTCTCGATCCATCTTCTCAACGAGATTGCACTTCGGGCGCTTTCGCCGGGCATGAATGACTCCTACACGGCGATTACGTGCATTGATAATCTATCGGCAACTCTGTCGCAGATGCTGCGGCAAGAGCCTCCCTCGAAAGTCGTCTGCGACAACGACGGTCAGCCGCGTCTCTACGCAGATTTGCTGAATATAAACACGATTTTGGACAACACTCTTCGCCCTCTTCGTATAAGTGCACGGGGAAACATTCTTGTAACCCAAAGATTGTTGCATGCGGTCAATGATATGCTCGAGCTAGCCCTGACTGAATACGAAGGCTTTATTCGATTTCATAGGCACCTCATCATCGAAGACGCCAAGAAGTACATCTCAAATGCTGATGACTTCAAATATGTTACAGAGGCGACCTTCGCTCCTGAGAAAGAGGAGCAGTTCGCAAGTTGAAATGACTGAGCGTCTACTCCTGCCACTCTTTCGATCGCACCTTTTTTGGGCGTAGGGTTCGGCGTCATGGACAGCATGTATGTCGTTGCCGGGTTTTTTGTCCTCTCAGTCGTTTGGCTTCCGATGATCCTGCGAGGATCCTTCCTCACCTTGCCGATTGTGGCTTCATGTTTCGGAATGATCATCTACTGGGTAAAGGGATGGCAACCCCCGCTTGATGAAGCTTCTAAGTACCTGCCCCTTCTTACCGAACTGGTACTGGTCTTTGCCGTGATGGAAGCGGGCCTTAAAATCGATCGGAAGCTTTCCTTCAGCGGTTGGACCAGCACCTGGCGACTTATTCTGATCGTGATGCCCCTTAGTGTCGCTGGCGTGGCTGCGCTGGCGGTCGCACTGCTGCCCGTATCCCTGGGCGTGGCTGTGGTAATCGGCGCTATTCTCGCGCCAACCGACCCCGTGCTGGCATCAAGCGTGGGCGTCGGGCCCCCCGGAATAGGGGAAGAGGGGGAGGTTCGTTTCGCGCTGACGTCCGAAGCAGGGCTGAACGACGGCCTTGCGTTCCCATTCGTGATTCTTGGGCTGTCCATGATCGAAAGCCCCGGTTTCGCGGCCTCTGAGCTTGGCCATTGGTTCCTGATCGAGTTCCTCGCGCGGTCTGCGGCGGGCGTGGCCATCGGCGCAGCGATCGGTCTTGGTTTGGTGTTTCTGAACCGAAAACTGCCGCAGCGGCTAAGGCTTCCGGAGTCCGGGAAGGGCTCGCCGTGATTGGCATCATGTTCTTCGTCTATGGATGTTCGGAACTGGCCTCGGCAAACGGCCTTGTCGCCGTTTTCGCGGCCGGGCTCTCCATTCGGCAAACCACACAAGCTCTCGAGTATACAAAAGCCAGCTACGCCTTCGCCGAACAACTGGAGAGGCTATTGCTTACCGTCATTCTTCTGCTGTTTGGCGGGAACATCCTCCACACATCACTCCCTTCGCTGCTCAGCATGGAATTTCTTTTCATTGTTCTGGCACTCTTTGTGATAAGACCTCTGGCAACTTTCTTTGCATTTTGGGGAGCGCCAGAAAGCTGGCGCGAGCGCACTGCGTTGGGATATTTCGGCATTCGTGGGATTGGAACCCTTTACTACTTATTTTATACGATGTCTCACGGTGCTGCACAGGACACTCGGCTTGCCCCGATGATCACCCTGGCTGTTTTGATCTCGATCGGCGTTTATGGTCTGACGGGAGCCGCAGCGATGAGGATGCTCGACAGGAAACACTTCTCTTAATGTGCATGGAGGTTCCGATGATCAGCCATTAGACTGCCAGATGGAGCACTAGTCCGGTTAAGCCAGAGCCGCAGCGGGCGGCATTTTTTGCGGCCGGGAAGGCGAGGGACAGCAACGCGTCTGAGGGTAGTCGAGCGGGAACCTAGTCAGCTTTGGCAAATTTCCCCCTGTATGGCAGCGTCAATCCTCATATCCGGCATCGGCATCGCTGGTCCGGCGCTGGCATACTGGCTGAACCGTAGCGGATACCGTTGCACTCTTCTCGATAAGTCCTCCGGGCTGCGCACGGGCGGTTATGTGATCGACTTCTGGGGGCACGGCTATGAGATCGCCGGAAAGATGGGGTTGCGGCCTGCGGTCGAGGCGGCCGGCTATCATATGAAGGAACTGCGCGTCGTCAACGATCACAACCAGCGCGTTTCCGGTTTCGGGACCCGCGTGCTCGGGGAGTTGACGGGCGGACGTTACGTCACCCTCGCGCGAAGTGATCTTTCTCGGCTCATCTTCGACACGATCAAAAACTCGAACGAGGTGCTGTTCTCAAACGAGGTTGCCAGCCTGCGTCAGGATGCGGACGGCGTGGACGTCACTCTTGCCGATGGTCGGGAGCGCCGTTTCGACCTCGTTATCGGAGCGGACGGTCTCCATTCCCAAATACGAAGGTTGACCTTTGGGCCCGAGCAGCAATTCGAGCGCGATCTCGGGTATACCGTTGCTGCGTTTGAGGTCTCCGGTTACCGGCCCCGGGATGAAGGCGTGTATGTGCTTTACAGCCGCCCTGGACGAATGGTCAGCCGTTTTGCGCTTCACCCTGACCGGACACTCTTTCTCCTGATCTTTGTGGGAGAATACTCTGTTCCTCATGGTTGCGATGCACTGGGCGCACAAAAAGCGATCGTGAAAGACCGCTTCAAGGACTGCGGATGGGAATGCAAGGCGATCCTGGCGGAACTCGATGCGAGCGCGGATCTCTATTTCGATCGCGTCAGCCAAATCAAGCTCAAGAGATGGTCGCAGGGCCGGGTCGGGTTGGTCGGCGACGCAGCATTCTGCGTCTCGCTTTTGGCGGGACAAGGAGCCGCCCTTGCAATGGTCGCGGCTTATGTGCTTGCCGGGGAACTCGCGAAATCAGGAGGCGACTACGAGGCCGCTTTCCAACGCTATGAACGCATATTGCGGCCTTTCATGGATGAGAAACAGGAGGCAGCCAAATCGTACGCGAGCTCGTTTGCGCCAAAAACTCAGTTTGGCCTGTTCGCTCGGAACCAAGTGTTGAAGGCGCTTGGGATACCTGGAATCGCTAAACTGACAATCGGCAGGAGCATCACCGATCGATTGATGCTGCCGAGCTACTTCAATGTGATACGAGGAGGCTGAAGCCCGGTCAAGCCGGCGATCAGGGCAAGGGCAAAGGTTGATGGCGTGCCGACTAGCGTCATCGAGACGAGCTGACCAAGGAGCCAACGCTCGAGTGCGCCTCCAATGTGACCAAAAGTCCTGTCCATCCGAGCGCGGTTAGTCTTTGGGAAGAGCAGGAGCATTCCGCGCCGGTACAAACTGGTCTTCAGAGCGATAAACACGCCCGCGATCACAAGCACCAGCGCATTTGCCGCTGCATTGAATACGGAGAGAGCAATATTTGAAATACTCTGAAAAATACTCAAGGAGCCTGAGCCTAATTGGCTCGATATCTTCCGAGACAGGTCTTTGACACCCAGTTGTTCCTCCAAGGCTCCAAGGGAACTGGGAATTTGCGATGAAAGGTCCGAGAATTGAGAGCTTATGGTGCTCCCGAAAAGCGCAGCGATGCCCAGAAAGAGACATAGGATCAGGAATACTACGAGCCCAACGGCCGCCCCATCCGAGAGCCATGAGTGACGCGCGATCGGCCTGGCTGCCGCCCGCAGCACGATGGCAAACAGGACAGCACCAAATGAAAGCAGGAGCACTGACGAAGCCTGCCATAGGGCAAGGGCGAGCCCAATCGTACCGATGACAATAAGGGTGCGGCGGAACACCGACCAGTCTGAAACCCTCCTGTTTTCCAGACGCTCCGACATTGAGGCATCCTCCATAGAAAGCTCTTGAATCAGGCGCGGGTTGGATTGAGATTGAGCTCCAGGACCGATATGGCCGAGTTCTCACCAAGCTGGGACGTTTGTGGAGGCGCTTTAAGAATGATGGAGGCATTGGGCCTTTGGGACAGGACCCCCGCTGTTTCAGCTCCGGTGTTTCCGACGTAGCGCCCTGTCAACTCTGAGCCCGAAGCGACCTCTCGCGGCGCCAGCACCGACCAGACGAAAACCCGCTTCCCGGGTGGTGTTGCTGCCTTCCCCTTTCGCAGTAGCGTTCCGGCATATTGGAACCGGGTTCCGGATGAGTTTTCGAACGAGCATCTCAGCATTGCATCTGCGGCCGCACGGGCTTTCGAAGGCATGGACGTGCATGTCAGCGTTCCGACTGGCGCAGGCTGCGCCAAACCCGGAGAAAGCAACGTCATCGTCACAAGAACTATTCCTATCGCCGACACTGAGCTCTTATTTTTCATCGGTTCACTCCCAGAGTACCACTTGTTCGACCCCATTCATCTCGGCGGCGCCCTGCGCGTGCTCCTGATTGCTGTGCACTCAATGGAGCTCCCTCCTGTTCCGGTCGCTCATGAAGTCTTCTCCGCCAGCTTGCGCGAATGCCAATGAACACCAGTATCCAAGAGGACCCCAATCAAAGCAAAACCCCAGGGCAACTTGACTGAGGAGACCGACCGTGACGGCTAGTTGCGGTAGGAGAACAGGAATTCCGCGGACGGGTTTCTCTGGAATTGCCATGTGAGATGGGAGATGTCCGCATACAAGCTTAGAAAGGTTCTCCCGGCAGCTTTGGGCGGCTCTGCGGCAACGGCGTTGACAAGATGGCGTCTCCACGCGAAATAAGGCCTAGAAAGTCCCTGTGACAGTAAGGGTCCGCCTCTGGGCCTTGAGCTCAACTACATCGAATTGAGCCAGTTGTTGACCTGCTGCTGAGCTTCCTCTTTCGTGCAGCCATAGCGTTCCTGAATTTTGCCGGCCAGCTGCTTTTGATCACCCTTGGCTTCTTCCAGATCGCTATTCGTGAGTTTTCCCCACTGCTGCTGGACCTTGCCCTCGAATTGTTTCCAATTCCCCGAGATCTGATCCCAATTCATAAGAACCTCCTTGTGTTACCAAGTTGTTGAGGTCAACCATTCGGAGGCGCCGCGGGTTCCCAGTGGAGCTGTAGGTCTTCGAGAAAGCCGATCCTGGGGGCCAAAACGCGGGAGAGTATCGCGGCTTCTCTTTCGGGCGCGCCTACCGATTCCCGTATTGCCGCCCTCTGTAGGTGGATCGATTACCAATGAAAGTATGGAACACTTCGCTCCCCACGGCTTGTTTACGTGTCAGGTAATCTTAATCTGTCTCAGGAGACGCTCATGAAGACATCACTACTCCCGACTCTTGCGCTTGCGCTAATCCTCTCCGGCCCGGCATTCGCCCAATCTTCGGGTAGCTCATCACAACCTTCGGGTAACTCAACGATGCAGAATGACGCGCAGCACTCCGGGTCATCAGGGCAAGGGGAACAGAATGCTGGACAGAGCGCGCAAAGTGGCCAGGATCAAACTAACCGAAATAATCTCCTTACCATCAACAAACTCAAGCAGGATCTGCAGAATGCTGGGTTCAAAGATGTGACCGTGCTGGCCGAAGTCTTACGTGGTCCAGGCAAAGGATAAAGACGGAAACCCAACGGTGATAAGCCTTAGCCCGCATGGGGTCACGGCGTTCACTGCGCTGAACCAGCAGAGGCAAGCGAAAGCGTCCAGCTCAGGCTCATCCAGCTCCGACGTTCAGCGCCGCTGATGATCAGGTCAACTTGTTGGCATGGGACAGGCGTCCGCATAATTGTGGGCGCCTTCCTTTGAGTTGAAGGTGCAGTTCGCTTCCGCAACAGCGGCAGAGCCAGACCGGCGCCTCTGACGCAGGCGCATCGGCCTGGTTTGCATTTGCGGCTTGCGGCCTGAAGCCAAGGTCTGCGCGAGTTCGATGATGTCTTGTGAGCGGATGTCGACGCATGGCCGGTCGGCGATATCGTAGCCCTTGATAGCGGCGAGAACCTGCGCCTTGGTGCGTCCTATCTTCTTGCGGCTTCTGCGGTGTAGCGATCAATCGCGTCTCTAAGAAGTGGCGATCTCTTCGTCTGGGACGTGCCGAGAGCCGCATCTGGCTTCGAGAGTTCTTCCACCCAAGCGGCAGCGGCTTGTCTTCGATCAAAGGTTTTCGCCTCACGATGCACAACTTTTTTTCGCGCGTGATAGGGATTTGCGCGTTATAAGCGGTTGATCCAACTTTGCGTTTCCGCAGAATAATGGCGCCCATTTACGACTTCAGCTTGCTCAATTACGACATGGCAGAAATGGGCGAAAACCGCAACAAATAGGACGCAAAGAGACACTGATTCTAGGCGGAGAATATGCGGTAAGTGACGCATGGATAAGAAAAAAGACCACGAATTCAGTCCCTGGCGTTTCTGCGTGGCGCCCATGATGGACTGGACGGACCGCCATTGCCGCTCCTTTCACCGGCAGTTGACGAAACGCGCGCGGCTGTACACGGAAATGGTGAGTTCGGCGGCGATCATGCATGGCAACCGCCAGCGGCTTCTCGGTTTTCATCCGATCGAGCATCCGGTCGCGCTGCAACTCGGAGGCTCTGACCCTGAGGAACTGGCGCGCGCCTCCGAAATCGGGCTTTCCTTCGGGTATGATGAGATCAATCTGAATTGCGGGTGTCCGTCGGACCGGGTGCAGTCGGGCCGCTTCGGGGCCTGTCTCATGGCGGAACCCGAGCTTGTGGCGGCCTGCATCGGGGCCATGCGCGATGCCGTTGGGGATGTGCCGGTTACGGTGAAATGCCGGATCGGCATCGACGACCAGGACAGCGAGGCCGATCTCGTTCGATTCATCGAATGCGTCGCGGCGGGCGGCTGCAAAACATTCATCGTGCATGCCCGGAAGGCGTGGCTTCAAGGGCTGAGCCCTAAGGAGAACCGCGAGGTTCCGCCGATCGATTACGATCGCGTCTATCGGCTGAAGGCCGCATTCCCGGAACTGACGATCGTCATCAATGGCGGCATCGCGACGATCGGCGAAGCAGCGGCGCATCTCGATGCCGTCGATGGCGTTATGCTCGGGCGCGCAGCCTACAAGTCGCCTGCGATCCTCGGAGATGTTGACCGCAGCCTGTTTGAGGAAAATTACATTCCTCCTCTCCCGCATGCCGTCCTGGAAGGGATGCTGGATTATGTAGCGGCGGAACTGGAGCGCGGGACACGCCTCTCTTCCATCACCCGGCACATGACCGGCCTCATGAATGGAAGGCCAGGCGCCCGGCTGTTCCGGCGGCTTCTGACCGAGGAAAGCGTGAAGGAAGGTGCGGGCCTCGAGGTGCTGAAAGCCGCCATCGAGGCCGCGCGCCGGTCGGAAGAAAGGCCGGCACGGCTGGCCGCCTGGATCAACCCGTCATTGGTCGAGATCGATCAAGTTGGTCGATTATAAAGGTGTAGCGGGTCGGGCGCGGGGCTGGCGTCGAACCAAGCACGGTTTGCCGGGCGCCCGCCAGTTGCGGCGGTAACCCGGCGCTGAGTGCTTTTCTAAGCGATGGAGCAACGGCGGCATCTGTTTTCATTCTCCGGATCGGCTTTTTGGTTGCGTGTGCAACTAGAATGCTTCAGCCGCGCATCATAGGAAAATGCGCTTTACCAGGAGGTTAATGGAGCTAACTCATTGATATTTAACGGAAAAATGTCAACGCGATAGACGCGGCGGCGGCTGCGTAAGGCCCTGTCAAGGGCCTGTCAAGGTTAACGTTCTGGTCCAAAAATATAATTAACGGATTTCTTCGCGCCACGCTTTTTCGCAACAAGCGCATCTCTGGGCGCGATTTCCGGCGGGAGATAATTCCTGGCGCGCCCGGTCGCGCGGAAATTAACCATAGGAGGTTAATTCACCCCCCTGTCGCAACGCAATGTTAACCATATTCGAAATGAATTGGCCCTCTAAAATACAACGACGAGCGTTTTTGTATACAACGTCAGGGTGCGCTTGACGCCGAATGGTCCAAAAGCCCTGGTCCAAAGTCCCGCCGCCGCCTCCTTTCGCGCCAACTCACCCTGTCGCGTTGCGACCGGGTGCCCGGAGCACCGCGGCGCCGCCAAACAGGGCGTGTCGGCCAAGGCCGGTGGCGAACGAGAAAAAACGCGCTATCTGCGGATGTAGATCAAAAGGTCCGCAACCTTTTTCATTTCCCGGCGGGTCGGCCGCAAGGCCCGGTGTCAAACTGAGCGGAGTTCCCAAAAGTAGCCTTCCCGGTTTTGGCAACTCGGCTTACACAAATGATCTTGGAGAAACCCGCCGCACGACTCGCGGCCAATTTCTTCGTTTCCATCTCTGTGGCCGCTAACCCATCGGGCGATTCCTCATGATCCTAAGCCTGCCCTGGAGCGAAATCGCCGAGCTTTCCCTTGCACTTCTCGCAGGCGGCCTCGTCACCGGCTTCTTCGCGGGCCTGCTCGGCATTGGCGGGGGGGCGATCATCGTTCCCATTCTCTATGAGCTTTTCAGGATCACAGGCGTGGACGACAGCGTCCGCATGAAAATCTGCGTCGCAACCTCTCTCGCCATCATCATTCCGACAGCCATTCGCTCGGTGCGCTCGCATTGGCAGCGCGGCGCGGTGGAGGTGAGCGTCATCAAAACGCTTGGCCCCTGGGTGGTGGGCGGAGCGATTGTCGGCGTCTTCGTCGCCTCGCAGGCGCCCGCGAGCTTCCTTAAAGGTGTTTTTGTGGCGTCCACGCTGTTCATCGCCGCACGCCTCGCCTTTGGGAACGGCTCCACGAGCACCGCCGCGAAGCTTCCGGGCATGCCATGGGACGGGCTGGCAGGTGTGGGTATCGGCCTTATCTCGACGTTGATCGGCATCGGCGGAGGCGCTTACATCACCGCCTATATGAAGTTTCTCGGGTGGCCGATCCATAAGGCCGTCGGGACCGCGGCAGGCTTCGGTCCGCTCATTGCGGTTCCTGCTGCGATAGGTTTCATGGCGGAGGGATGGGGCTTGCCGCTGCTGCCGCCGCTATCATTGGGCTATGTGAGCTTTCTCGGGCTTATCGTCGTGGCTCCTGTCAGCGTGCTGGCCGCGCCGCTTGGTGTCAGGGTTGCGCACCGGCTGTCTCGCCAGACCCTCGAATATGTGTTCATGACCTTCCTGCTGCTGGTTGCGGTCCGCTTTGCCGCCAGCCTCGCTTTCGGCGTCTAGCTTTCCGGCGCCAGACCCCGCCGGGTGTCTTTCTCAATCGCGAGCAGTCGGCTTGCCGGCTTCGATGAAGCTGACATAGGTGTCGTCATATTTCTTGATGTGGTAGGTCAGCCAGCTCCGCAAGTTCACGCCGATGTCGGGCGAAAACGGAACAGTCCCGTGACCAAGCGATGATGTGAAAACGATCAGGCTCTTGAGCAAATAGTCATGGTCACGCTTGTGGTATGTCGCTCCAGGGAAATCATTTTTGATCATCAATTGTTCTTCGTTCTGAAAGTGTGTCTGGGCTATATCCCGAATTTCCTCAAGAAGAGAGATAATCCGTTTTACGTCTCCCTGGGTCTGATTGGTCGGCGCTGCAAAAAATCTTTCGATTTCATATGAGGCAGTTTCGATTCGTTCTGTCAGCAGGCGATGCTCATCTATGATGGAATAGGAAAATTCTGAGTTCTCTTCTTGGTCTGTGGTTGAATTATTCACTGACTGTGTTCCTTAATAAATGGCATCGCTGCAATCGACGCTGTCACAAAAGTGTATTGAAATCTTCATAAATGAGTTTGTCAAAGCACAAAAATGTCAGACCTACCCCTTTTTGAACCTCCATCCGCCGCTTGCTCGGGGGCGTCAACTTTACCGGGAACCGTTTGATTTATCCGCCCCCGTCCAGCATCATGAAGGCGAGACCGCTCGGGGGGATCGGCAATCATGAACGGTGACAAATATCTCGTCTCGAAACGTCCGTCTCTGTCCTCCGTCGACTATTTCCCGAAAGTGGACTGCGACGAGTATGAGCGAAAGATGAAGCCGCTGCAGTCGAAGCTTCAATTGATTCAGCAGGCTTATCTCGGGACGCGGGAGCACGCGGTTATCGTTCTGGAGGGCCGCGATACGGCAGGGAAGGGCGGCGTGGTTCGCAGGCTCGGCTGGACGCTCGACCCCCGAAGTTTCAAGGTGCATCCCATCGCCGCGCCGACGCCGCGTCAAAAGATGCAGCACTATCTCCAGCGCTTCTGGCAGAGGTTGCCCGATCACGGCCAGATCATTGTCTTCGACAGGTCGTGGTATGGCCGCGTGCTCGTCGAGCGCGTCGAAGGGTTTGCCACAAAGGCGGAATGGAAGCGCGCCTACCGCGAGATCAATGAATTCGAGCGTATGCTCCTTGACGATGGTGCGCGCATTGCGAAGCTCTTCCTGCACATCACGGCTGAGGAGCAGGCCAAGCGGTTCAAGGACCGGCTCACCAATCCCTTGAAGCGCTGGAAGCTCTCCTACGAGGATTTTCGCAATCGTGACAGCTGGAAAGAGTACACCGAGGTCATCGAGGACATGATGGAGAGAACCTCGACCGACGGCGCGCCCTGGTATCTCGTCCCGTCGAACAACAAGAACTACGGCAGGCTCGCGGTGTTCAATATCCTCGTCGACCGTCTGGAAAAAGGCGTCGATCTGTCGCCGAAGCCTTCTCGATCCGAGGCTCGCAGAGGCCGCGGCGCAGCTGCTCGCGGACAACAGCTGAGAAGAAATTTCATTCAACATCAAAGATGCGGTAAAGCATGCGCATCAACTCCACTCCATTCGAGGAGCGGCAAGAATGGCTCGTTTCGCAAGCCGACCCGCCCGGACAGGTCGCAGGCCGCTTTCTAGCGCACTCATTCCATCTCTGCCGAAAGCGAGACGGCTGCACCCAATCCACCTCATTGTGGCGGCCAGCTTCTTATGCTTGCGGTTTTCCGCAGCCGTGCAAGCAGGACTTCCGGATGGTTTCGTATATTTGTCCGATATCGATCCCAGCATCATCCAGGACATCCGATATTACGGCGCCCATAATTTTGTTGGGCGGCGGATTGATGGATACAACGCGCCGGAATGCATCCTTACCAAGCAAGCCGCGGTTGCGCTGTCCAAAGTCCAGGCAGCTCTTGGCGAAGACAATCTGTCCTTGATCGTTTGGGATTGCTACCGGCCTGCGAGGGCTGTGGCCGATTTCTTGCGCTGGAGCAAAAATCCGTCCGAGAAGGGCATGAAGACCGAGTTTTTCCCAAACACGAAGAAAGCTTCGCTTTTCGCCTTGGGATACATCGCGGCGCGTTCCGCTCATTCCCGGGGGAGCGCGGTGGACTTGGGTCTGGCGCCGAAAGATACTTCCCCCGCTCCGTTCGATCCCGCTGCTCCGCTCGCGCCTTGCACGGCTCAGAAAAACGAACGATTTCAAGACGGCGCGCTCGACATGGGGACGGGTTATGACTGCCTCGAATTCAAGCGCAAACATTAGCAATGCCAAGCTGCAGCCCGAGGCGGAAAAAAACCGGACGCGCTTGCGCAAGGCGATGACGGCCGCTGGGTTCAAGCCTTATGAAAAGGAATGGTGGCATTTTGAACTCAGGAATGAACCGTTTCGCGGGAGAACCTTCGACTTTCCGGTCGAAGCCAAGGGGCGCTGAACGTGTGAGGCAGCGCCGCCTGCGTTGAGCGATGCTCAAAAAGAAAGCGGCGCCCGAAGGCGCCGCTTCCCACCCAGCAGGAACGCTGGTTAATTCAGCGGTCCGAATCCGCCATTGCCAACAGCGTAGTTCACGCCGACGCGGAAGGTGTTGATCTCGGATCGATCACTATAACCGTAGTTCCCGTTCAGAGGCCCCGCCCCGTTCAAGTCGCTTGCATCAAGGTTGATGTACTGGTACTCGGCCTTGACCGACCAGGCTGGGTTGACTTTATACTCAATGCCGCCACCGACAACGTAACCGGTCTGCGTCTCGGTTATGTTATAGCCCAGATCCTTGTATTGAACGTCTCCGTAGGCAAAGCCACCTGTCGCATAAAGCAGAGCGGGGCCGAAAGAGTAGCCGATGCGCCCTCGCACGGTGCCGAACCAGTTGAGGCTCATCTCGCCATTCAAGTAGTCGCTGTCAGAGATGCCAGCGCCCTGGAAGTCGGCTTCGATACCGATCACCCACGGGCTGTACCCGAACAAACCCTGCCAGTTGTAACCGATCTGGCCGCCGCCAAACCCGCCGGAAGGCGCTAAGGGGCCGCTATTCGCGGTCTCACCGTAGCCCCCATTCACGCCGACATAGAAGCCAGTCCAAGTTGGTGCAGCGACGTAAACAGGCGGCGGTGGTCCGTCCTTAAGGCCGCCACGGTACATGTCGCTCGCGTTGGCAGAAAGAGCGAAAGTGCTTGTCAACGCAAGGCCAAGAAGACCAGCGTGCCATTTTTTCATTGTTAGTTCCCTCAAATGCCAGAGTTGGCCCCGATGCATTCCTATTTTCCCCTCGTCCGTCGCCACGAAGCCAGCGCCTCGCACCAACGTGGGAATGCTCGGGATTTCTCTGCGTGGGCCAGCGATTTGATACGCTTCACGATTGCCGGATACGCCCACGCCATTTGATAACGGGCGATGAGGGTTTTTAATCCGTCGAGAATATGACGAAGCCGCGGCGCGGTTTTGCTCCCCTTGTGTTCCTTGTCGTTAGATCGGCCGCAATTCCGCCGAAGCAACCACATGGGAGAGCAAATACGTCATGAGTTCAGCCTGGTTCTACCCATTCATTATTATAGCCGGTGTGCTTCAGGCTGCCGGAGCCGTTATGAATGCTCAGCTTCGAAATTACCTAATCAACTCCTGGCTAGCGAGTTTTGTATCTTTTGTTTTGATCGCCTTTTTCTTTGCCAGCATGTTCGCGATCCTTCCCCGTCCGCTGCCGACCGTCCAAAGCTTAAGCGCCATGCCGTGGTGGGCGCCGCTCGGCGGTCTTGCCGGCGCTGTCGCGGTGTTCGCTGGGCTGACCTTGATTGACAAGCTTGGCGCAGGGACGGTGAACGGTCTCATCATCGCCGCGAATATCGTGACATCAATCGCGATCGATCATTTCGGCCTTCTGAATACGCCCGTGCACACGGCAAGCATCTGGCGCGTCGTTGGCGGTGCGCTCATGGTCGGGGGGATTGCGCTTGTCTCAAAGTTTTGAGATGCGTCCGCCCCTTTCACCTCCGGCAGCACATGCGGTAAGGTCGTTGTCGTGGTTCTTTATGAGGCGATGATGCGAGCGCTGCCCTTTGCCCTGTCGCTGACCTTCGTGCCGATTGCGGTCCTGGCCATCACCTATGGCGGTGTATGGACGGTGGCAGGCGCGATTTACGGCCTTATGATCATCCCGGCCGCCGACTATTTCGTGGGTCTAAATACGAGCAACGCAAGCGAGGAAAGCGGCAGCGGCCTGTTCTGGTATCGTGCCATCACCTGGGTTTGGGTTCCGATCCAGCTTGGGATCATTTTCAGCCTGATCGCGGCAGCAGGCGCGGGTCGCTTGAGCGAGAATGAGCTCCTTGCGGCGGCTGTCAGCACCGGCCTCATGACGGGCGGCACCGGCATCACCTACGCCCACGAAATGATGCATCAAACGAACCGCTTCGAACGCGCGCTGGCCGAGATCCTGATGACCTCGACGCTTTACGGCCATTTTTGCATCGAGCACATCGCCGGCCATCATGTGAATGTGGCGACGTTGAAGGACCCGGTTACAGCGCGGTTTGGGGAAGCCTTCTATTGGTTTTTCCCGCGCGCCATCTTGGGAAGCCTGTTCTCGGCATGGGGCATCGAACGCCTGCGGCTTCGGAGGCGCGGGCGTCCCCTTTGGCATCTCTCGAACGCGTTTTGGCGGTACAGCTTCGCTTACGCCGTTTTTCTGGCGTTGTCGTATGCGCTGGCGGGGTGGTTCGGCATAAAGCTCTTCGTTTTGCAGGCGTTTGTCGCGGTCCTGCTTCTGGAAAATATCAACTATGTCGAGCATTACGGCTTGATGCGGCGTCCGCTCGGCCTCGGGCGATACGAGCCGGTGCAATCCCACCATTCATGGAACGCATCGCACCGTTTGACGAACTATTTCCTCATCAACCTGCAGCGGCACTCGGACCACCACAAAAACCCCATGCGCCGGTTTCCCGCGCTTCAGCACTACGACGAGACGCAGGCCCCGCAATTGCCCTTCGGCTATCCAGCCATGCTGCTGATTGCGCTCGTGCCGCCGCTCTGGTTCTGGCTCATGGATCCGAAAGTGTTGGACTGGCATGAGCGATTTTGGGAGCAGGGCTCAGCGGCCCCCTCACCCCAGCCCTCTCCCCCTGGGAGAGGGAGTTTGGTTGCGGACGTTGCAGCGCCGTTCCTTCTCCCAGAGGGAGAAGGACAGGATGAGGGGGAAGAAAGCGCGTCCGTTACGTTTGAGGCCAAAGCGACGGACTGAGATCGGCGCTCGCAAATTCCACGCGGCCGTTTTCCAGCCATGCTGCGCCGCTCGCGACAAGCCTCAGCGCCAGCGGGTAAAGCCGGTGCTCCATCGCGAGAATGCGGGCGGAAAGCGCCTCCTCGTCATCGCCAGCCAGAATGGGCACCGCCCCTTGGGCAATTATCGGGCCTGCATCCATCTCCTCGCTGACGAAATGGACGGTCGCTCCGGAGACGCGAACCCCGGCCTCCAGGGCGCGCGCTTGCGGGTGAAGGCCGCGAAAGGCAGGCAGAAGGGAAGGGTGGATGTTGAGCTGCCGCCCATGCCACTGCCGGACAAATGCCGCCGAATGGAGCCGCATGAAACCCGCATTGCAGACGAGGTCCACGCGCGCTTCGTTCAGCGCGCCCGTGATGAGGGCGTCGAAATCCTCCCGGCTGGCAAAACCCTTGTGGCTGATAACGCGCGTTGCGATCCCCGCTTCCTTCGCGCGGACAAGCCCAAGCGCGTCGGCCTTGTTGCTGAGGACAAGCACGATCTCCGCGGGATAATCCGGCGAGCGCTGAGCCTCGATCAGTGAAGCGAGATTGCTGCCGCGCCCGGAAATGAGCACGCCGACACGTTTGCGTTCCGTCATGCGGAAGCTCCAAGCTTGCCGCTGAAGCGGACGGCGGGCGTCCCGTCTCCGCGCCTCTCAATAAAGCCGATTGGAAATGCCTTCTCGCCATGATCGGCAAAGCACGTGGCTATGGCCGTCGCGTCATGCGGAGCAACGACGGCCACGAAGCCGACGCCGCAATTGAAGGTGCGCAGCATTTCGGCCTCTTCGACATTCCCGGCCTTGGCCAGCCAATGGAAGACCGGCTGGCAGGGAAGGGCGCCGAGGTCGATGTTGATTCGCGCATCGGGAGGCAGCACACGAGGCACGTTTCCGGGCAGGCCGCCGCCGGTGATGTGCGCGAACGCTTTTACACGCGCGGTCTGGTGGGCGGCAAGCGCCGCCTTGACATAGACCCGCGTCGGATCGAGAAGCACCTCGCCCAGCGACCGGGACGGGTCAAAAGGCGCAGGCGCCTTCCAGGAAAGCCCGCTGTCACGCACGATTTTGCGGACGAGGGAAAAGCCATTGGAATGAACGCCGGACGAGGCGACGCCAAGAACAACATCGCCCTCCGCGATATCCTCCCTTGGAAGTAGCGAGCCGCGCTCGGCGGCCCCGACACAAAAGCCTGCGAGATCGTAGTCGCCTTGCATATACATGCCGGGCATTTCGGCTGTTTCGCCGCCGATGAGCGCCGCGCCCGCCTGGCGGCACCCCTCCGCGATCCCTTTCACGACGAGCGCTGCAGCATCCACGTCAAGCTTTCCGCAGGCAAAATAGTCGAGGAAGAAAAGAGGCTGCGCCCCCTGAACGGCAACATCATTTGCGCACATGGCGACAAGATCGATGCCGATCGTGTCGTGAAGGCCCGTCTCGATGGCGATCTTGAGCTTCGTCCCCACGCCGTCGTTCGACGCGACGAGGATCGGATCGCGAAAGCCTGCGGCCTTCAGATCGAAAAGCCCTCCGAAGCCGCCCAGCGCGGCGGCCGTCCCGGCTCGTGCCGTCGCCTTGGCGAACGGCTTGATTCGCTCGACAAGCGCCTCGCCCGCGTCGATATCTACGCCCGCCGCCACATAAGAGCCGTTCGAATTTGCAGTCATGGTACCTGCCGTGAAACGCTAGGGGTCCAATTCTGGCATTTTCAGGATCAACCCGCCGATAAAGGCATAGAGCAGATATCCGCCAGAGCGGTTGTGAAGGTAGGCAGAGGCGCCGTCGCCTGTGTCTCCATATTCCGGTCAGATTTTTCAGAGATGTTAGAGACAGGCGCGACGGCCCGTAATCCTCCGGAGATGTTTGCGCGGAGATTGTTGCATGGTCGGCGAGCTTTGTCACTGATGGGCAATTTAATTACAATCCCATAAGGAGGTACTTCCTTCCATGAAAGGCTTGTCCCAAGCACGAGGACGCCTGAAATTTCTTTCGGCCAATCCCCGGAAAATTTTTTTACGGTTTTCCGAAAACAAAAAAGGGTATTCGTGTTAAAAACATTTTCAATTGGGGCTTGAATTTCGAAGCTGTCATTGGCATCCGGGAAAAAATCGAATTTGCATGGTAACTTCCCGGCTGAAACTCCCGTCATAAGATCCTTCAATAATCAGTGGGCGCGTATCTCCATTTGCTGGTTTTTCCCACCGCGCACGGATTGACCAATATTCGTCGAGAGATTTTGGAACTTTGTTCTGCCACGATTCAATGAGCGCGGCATCAAAGGACGCTTTCGTTCTGGTCGCCGATGTCGAGGGTGGCCTCAACACTGCTGCTGCCGGGGCAGGCAGGCTTCCTTGCATTCGAGCCAGGAAACCTTGGCCTTCAAATCGAGCGGGCCGGGCTTCAAATCGGCGGCGAGCTTGAGCGGCACGAGCAGGACGACTTCGTTGTCGTAGCCGTAGGTGGTGACTTCAGCGGGTGGCAATTTTTCCGGGAGCGGCCATTGGATATCGCCGGCGGTGACGCCGGGGGGCAATTGCCATTCAATTTTGGTGGCGTAGCCGGCGGCGCCGGGATTTTTCCAGTAGGTGTGCCAGCCCGGCTCCATTTTCAAATCCACGCCGGCCAGATGGTATCGCCGGGTTGGCGGTTCGGCGGACAAAATCAGCCGCGCCTGCGTGTGGGCGGCGTGCGCAGCGATGGCTGTGAGGCAAATCCAGCCTGCCAGAATGGTTCCAATGCGTCGCACAGTGATTAGATGCCAGATTTGGGCAAACGTTTGAAGTGATTTCGGGCAGTACCGTCAAATGATGGAATTCCCTGCACCTGTACCGTAGCCGCCGACGTGAGTCGGCGCTAACCGTAACCAAAGCGGTGCTGAAGCCACCGCAGTCCAAACGCTGGCGCGCGGTACGAGCGTCCTCGAACTGCGCGAAGCCTTTGGAGATCACATGAGTAGTTGGCTGGCGGGCGCCAAGGCGCTACACCAACCAACTGAATGCTCAAACAAAAACTAAATACCTCCGAAGTTCGCGCGGATCAAGTCGCGAACACGAAGCTGCAAACCCTCAAACTGGGCCTGGACGTTCACGCCGACAGCCTCGTGGTGGTGCGCATTCTGGATCACAGCGCGCCGCAACCGGCCCAAAAGTTCACCCCGGCCAAGTTCCTGGACGTGGATCAAGACCCAGCTCCCGCTGGCCGGGCAGGTGCATAGTTGCTACGAAGCCGGGCCTTTCGGCTACGGACTGCACCGCGACCTTGATGGCGCTGGGCGTCCACAACCTGGTGGTGCAACCCGTCTGCCTGGACGAACAGCACAAGGGCGTCAACCACGACAAGAGCGACGCCAAACAACTGGCCCTGCGGTTGGATCGCTACGTGGCCGGCAACTCACACGCCCTGGCCACCGTCCGCGTGCCCACGCCAGCGGAGGAACAAAAGCGCATCGAAAGCCGGCAGCGGGAACAACTCAAGCGCGAAGTCAAACGCTTGGCGGCGCAAGGCCGCAGCCTCCTGCTC
>CAVRSS010000101.1:0-152289 GCA_963723755.1 uncultured Alphaproteobacteria bacterium
GCGCAAAGTGGGGCGGGTAAGTTTTTGGCACAAACACACATCACGGTGCGCGGCGGCGCGAACACAACTCAAGAACATATCGCTCGAGATGCCGCGCGAGAAACTCGTGGTCATCACCGGCTTTTCGGGCTCGGGCAAATCCTCCCTCGCTTTCGACACGATCTACGCCGAAGGCCAGCGCCGCTATGTCGAAAGCCTTTCGGCCTATGCGCGGCAGTTCCTGGAGATCATGCAGAAGCCCGATGTGGACCTGATCGACGGGCTGAGGCCGGCCATTTCCATCGAGCAGAAAACGACGATCCGGAATCCGCGCTCGACCGTCGGCACCGTTACCGAAATTTACGATTATATGCGCCTGCTCTGCGCGCGCATCGGCGTGCCCTATTCGCCCGCGACCGGTTTGCCAATCGAAAGCCAGACCGTGAGCCAGATGGTGGATCGCGTGCTGGCGCTGCCAGAGGGGGCGCGGCTGTATCTGCTCGCGCCGATGATCCGCGGGCGCAAGGGCGAGTATCGCAAAGAGTTCGCCGATCTGCAGAAGCGCGGCTTCCAGCGCGTGAAGGTGGACGGCAAGTTTTATGAGATCGCGGAGGTGCCCGCGCTCGACAAGAAGATCAAGCACGATATCGACGTGGTGGTGGACCGCATCGTGGTGCGGGCCGATATCGCGGCACGGCTTGCGGACAGCTTCGAGACGGCGCTGGAACTGGCGGACGGCATCGCCATCGTTGAGTTTGCGGATGCGCCGAAGGCTGCGAACGCTGCCCATCCTTCGAGACGCGCCGATGGCGCTCCTCAGGATGAGGCTTCCCCTCATCCTGAGCTTGTCGAAGGAGAGGGGAAGCGTGCCCGAACCGCAAAGCAGCAAAAACCGGCGGAACCAGAGCGCATCACGTTCTCGCAGCGCTTCGCCTGCCCCGTCTCAGGCTTCACCATCGACGAGATCGAGCCGCGGCTGTTCTCGTTCAACAACCCTTACGGCGCTTGCCCGAAATGCGATGGCCTCGGCACGGAGCTGAAATTCGAGTCCGCCCTTGTCGTGCAGGACCAGTCGCTATCCTTGCGCAAAGGCGCGATCGTGCCGTGGGCGCGCACCGGCAACACGTCGCCCTATTACACGCAGACGCTCGAAGCCATCACGAACCACTTCGATGTGCCGATGGACACGCCCTGGAGCAAGCTGCCGAAAAAGGTGCAGGACGTGATCCTGTTCGGCTCGGGCGGCGAACCCATCGCGTTCACCTATGACGATGGCATGCGCACCTACACGACGCGCAAGGCCTTCGAAGGCGTCATCACGAACATCGAACGGCGCTGGAAGGAGACGGACAGCCAGTGGGTGCGCGAGGAGCTGTCGCGCTACCAATCCGACGCGCCTTGCGAGGAGTGCAAGGGCTTCCGCTTGAAGCCGCAGTCGCTCGCGGTGAAGATCGACGGCAAGCATATCGGCGAGGCGTCGCGGCTTTCGATCCGGGCGGCGAATGAGTGGTTCGGCGCGCTGCCGGGCAAGCTGACGGCTAAGCAGAACGAGATTGCCACGCGCGTTCTGAAGGAGATCCGCGAGCGCCTGCGCTTCCTGAACGATGTCGGCCTCGATTATCTCGCGCTCAGCCGCAACTCCGGCACGCTGTCCGGCGGCGAAAGCCAGCGCATCCGGCTCGCGTCGCAGATCGGCTCGGGGCTGACGGGCGTGCTTTATGTGCTGGACGAGCCGTCCATCGGCCTCCACCAGCGCGACAATGCGAGGCTGCTTGTTACGCTGAAGCATTTGCGCGACCTCGGCAATTCTGTGCTTGTCGTGGAGCATGACGAGGAGGCCATTCTGCATGCCGACCATGTCGTCGATATCGGCCCCGGCGCGGGCGTGCACGGCGGCGAGATCATCGCGGAAGGCACGCCGCAAGACATTATGGCCAACCCCGAAAGCCTCACGGGGCAATATCTCACGGGTCAGCGCGCGATCCCGCTGCCGACCCAGCGGCGCAAACTCGACAAGCGGCGGCAGCTTACGGTGCGCGGCGCGCGCGGCAACAACCTGAAGGGCGTCACGGCCTCCATTCCGCTCGGCTGCTTCACCTGCGTGACGGGCGTCTCGGGCGGCGGCAAATCCACGCTCCTGATCGAGACGATCCAGAAGGCGGCATCGCGCCGGTTGAACGGCGGCGGCGACACGCCCGAGCCTTTCGACGCGCTCGACGGCATCGAGTTCCTCGACAAGGTCATCGATATCGACCAATCGCCCATCGGCCGCACGCCGCGCTCGAACCCCGCCACCTACACCGGTGCTTTCGGCCCCATCCGCGACTGGTATTCCGGCTTGCCCGACGCCAAGGCGCGCGGCTACCTTCCCGGCCGCTTCTCCTTCAACGTCAAGGGCGGCCGCTGCGAAGCCTGCCAAGGCGACGGAGTTATCAAGATCGAGATGCACTTCCTGCCCGACGTCTACGTCACCTGCGACGTCTGCAAGGGCCACCGCTACAATCGCGAAACGCTGGACATCAAGTTCAAGGGCAAGTCCATCGCCGACGTGCTGGAGATGACGGTGGACGAGGCGGCCGAGTTCTTCAAGGCCGTGCCCGCCGTGCGCGACAAGATGGAGACGCTGCAGCGGGTGGGCCTCGGCTACATCAAGGTCGGCCAGCAGGCGACGACGCTGTCCGGCGGCGAGGCGCAGCGCGTGAAGCTGTCGAAGGAGCTGTCGAAGCGCGCGACCGGCAAGACGCTCTACATCCTCGACGAGCCGACGACCGGCCTGCACTTCCACGATGTGGCGAAGTTGCTGGAGGTGCTGCATCAGCTTGTGGACGCGGGCAACACCGTGGCCGTGATCGAGCACAATCTCGAGGTGATCAAGACGGCGGACTGGGTGATCGACCTTGGGCCGGAGGGCGGTGACGGGGGCGGGCGCGTTGTGGCAGAGGGGCGGCCGGAAGACATCGCGAAGGCCGAGGAGAGCTATACCGGGAAGTTTTTGGGCGATCTGTTGAAGCGACGCCCCGCGAAGCGCGCGCACAGCGCTGCGGCCAAGGCTGCGGAGTAATAAGCTTCACGCAGTAGATGCTAATATTTTCAAGTCATCAATAGGTGAGCTAAATGAAGCGAGCAGGCGGATCGGACGCAATCGACTTTTTGGCGGTTGGGGGCATAACTGCCATTCTAACTTATTCAGCAATCATCACACAAGACTCTGCCGTGCGGCTCCTTTGCATAGCAGTTTTTCTTTTCTACCTATCATCTAGGCGTCGAGCCAAAACATTAAAAGCGCAACTTATCGAGATCGTCGACGAGAGGGGAGATACACGCGCTTGTATCGGTTATGCAGCATGCGGTCTAAGTATCGGGGTCAACAAAGACGAGTTGCAGAACAACGCCTTTACTCCATTGGAGTTATTCGACCGAGCTTCATACGTGCAGTTTACTTTTGGAGCAAATTTAGGATCATCTCACTCAGCATACGACAAGACAGCTTTTATTCAAATTATTGATTCTGCTCGCGATAAATCGTTTCGCGTCGGCCTGCAGTATCCGCAGGGAAAGCCAGCGGAAGCGGAACGCGTGTATTGTCAAGAAGATGTGGCTTAGCGACGATGCTATCCGGCCGTCACGACGTCCCTAAAAGAGTTGGCTTGGAGTATGATCGCTGGAGCAAATGGAGTAATTGTTTGCCTTAGTTCTACCGCCTGACGAAGCTCGCACCCTTTGCATATGGCGCGGCGCGCAGGTAAGCTATTTGGAAATCGGACGCTAGCGGAATGCTGACATGAAACTGACAATTGAAACAGACTGCGAAGAGGACGGCCGCTGGATCGCCGAAGTGCCGGAGCTTCCAGGCGTTCTCTGCTACGGTGCGACGCAGCGGGAGGCTATGGCGAAGGCGGAAGCGCTCGCCTTGCGCGTCATAGCCGAACAGCTTGACCAAGGAGAGGCGCAACCGCTTGAGTTCTCATTCGCGGTCGCCGCTGAGTGAGCCGGTTCGCGGCGGCGAAAGCGCGGCGTGTGCTCGCTGCGCTGCTTCGGCTCGGCTGGGAGATCAAACGTCAGTCAGGCTCGCACCGGACGCTGTCGCGGCCCGGATATCCTGATGTGACCTTTGCGTTTCATGATGACGAGGAGATTGGCCCCGTCATGCTGAACAAGATCGCAAAGCGAACCGCGCTGAAACCGGAAGACTTATGAACGTCTGCAAGGGCCATCGCTATAATCGCGAGACGCTGGACATCAAGTTCAAGGGCAAGTCCATCGCCGACGTGCTGGAGATGACCGTGGACGAGGCGGCGGAGTTCTTCAAGGCCGTGCCCGCCGTGCGCGACAAGATGGAGACGCTGCAGCGCGTCGGCCTCGGCTACATCAAGGTGGGCCAGCAGGCGACGACGCTGTCGGGCGGCGAGGCGCAGCGCGTGAAGCTGTCGAAGGAACTGTCGAAACGCGCGACCGGCAAGACGCTGTACATCCTCGACGAGCCAACGACTGGGCTGCACTTCCACGATGTGGCGAAGCTCTTGGAGGTGCTACACCAGCTTGTGGACGCGGGCAACACCGTGGCCGTGATCGAGCATAATCTCGAGGTGATCAAGACGGCGGACTGGGTGATCGACCTTGGGCCGGAGGGCGGTGACGGGGGCGGGCGCGTTGTGGCAGAGGGGCGGCCGGAAGACATCGCGAAGGCCGAGGAGAGCTATACCGGGAAGTTCCTGGGCGATTTGTTGAAACGACGCCCCGCGAAGCGCGCGGTCATTGCTGCGGCCAAGGCTGCGGAGTAGCTATGACAAGCCAGATCTTTCGCCGCATCGTTGCTCTGGTTTCATCCGGCAACTATGTCTTCTCACGTCATGCGCTCAAAGAGGCGACCGAAGACGGCCTGCTGGCGCAAGACCTGGTTGAGGGTGTATCATCGAGCGAAGTGATAGAGGATTACCCCGGTTATCATGCCGGGCCATGTTGTCTCGTGTTCCAGCTTGATCCGCGCGGCGAACCCCTCCACGCGTTGTGGGGATTGCGAAAAGGAACGGACGAGCCAGCCGTGTTGATTACCTGCTATCGCCCTGATCCTCACCTTTGGGATGAAACGCTTCGGAGGCGTAAGACATGAGAACCAAGAAAAGCTCGGAGTTCGTCAAGGAGGGAGATATCGTCGCTGAGGTTCCGGTTGAACTGCTCTATGATGACAATGAGTGGTCTCCTTATCTCTCGCCTTCAGATTTGCAGAAGCTCGACAAAGTGAGGCTGGCGCTGAAAAGTGGAGACATTCGCGCGGCAGCGAAGGAGGCGAAAATCTATACGCCCAGGCCTGTTGCTGCGGAGTAGAAAGGTATCTAGACTTGCGACGTCGCGCTAACTGGAGCGCGGCGAGGAAGCCCTGTCGAAGCGCGCGACCGGCAAGACGCTGTACATCCTCGACGAGCCGACGACCGGGCTGCACTTCCACGATGTGGCGAAGTTGCTGGAGGTGCTGCACCAGCTTGTGGACGCGGGCAACACCGTGGCCGTGATCGAGCACAATCTCGAGGTGATCAAGACGGCGGACTGGGTGATCGACCTTGGGCCGGAGGGCGGCGATGGCGGCGGGCGCGTCGTAGCCGAGGGACGCCCGGAGGACATCGCGAAGGTGCCCGAGAGCTATACCGGGAAGTTCTTGGGCGATCTCTTGAAGCGACGCCCCGCGAAGCGCGCGCCGAGTGCGACGGCTAAGGCGGCGGAGTAAACCTCACATGGGCATTGTGTTGCGGCTGATCTCAGCTCTCGACTCGTGCCTCAACTCAGCCTTGAACGTTCTCACCAGCGCTGCATAAAATTCTTCCTTCTTGTACTTGTTTTTTTTAACAGGCGAACCCGTGTACCTGGCCAGAAGACCAGCCAGATTATCGTTTGTGGGTTTCGCTTTCTTGAGAGTTCTCTATCGCGGCGGCGAACACTGGCTCCGTCTGGGCGTCCAGCAAACTCGTCAGATGCTTTTCTTGATCGAACTGTTTCGGCGGCTTGGCCGGTTTCGGAGGCTTTTGCGGCTTCCCGTTCGGAAGGCCCTTCAGGTCGGACAGTAGCAGCTGCTCTTTTCCTTTCAGAAGCGCCAGCACCTGCGCGATGCAATGCTTCGGCTCATTCTTTGAGGCATGGCGGTAGATTGTTCCCAGTTCTTCAAGCGCTGACACTATATCCGCTATTCTCATATTTGCCTCCCGTGATAGGACGTGCTGGAGGGTCTAGCTGCAAGGAGTCAACCAACCCATTGAATACATTCGTGCAGTTTTCGTCCGCAAAATACAGCTGCTTTTCTCCTTCCACAACAGCCCTCAATGTTTTCCTGGGGACATTGAAGGGTAAAACGCGCGCCGAGAAGCCTTCGTTGGACAAGCGGTTATCAAGGTCGCGGAGCAAGCCTTCCTCTCCCTCACTTAGCAAAGCTTTAGTGGTGAGCGAGGGAATGACTCCATGAATCTTCAGACGGAAGTTATAACGTTTCTTGAAGTTCTTCACAGTGTGAGCAAAGCCGACAACGGTTTCGATTGAGGTGGGATCGACGACCGTGGGAATCAAAACATCTGTTGAGATGCACAAAGCATTGACGGAGGCCGCAGAAAGGCGAGGAGGCGTGTCCATGACGATGACATCGAACTGGCTCTCAACCTCGGGAGTGAGCAATTTGCGGGCGATCCGAAACCGGACGTCATCATCGCAAGTCTGAAGAAGCCATTGCAGCATCAACCTGTTCTCAAGAGTGGCGAGGCCGAAAAAGGCCGGGACAACCCATATCCCGCTGAACTGCCCGCTGAGTTTGTGGAGCGTATTTGTATCAAACAAGCGCCCATCCTGAAGAAGAAGCGCGTTCGTCCCCGATCTTTCCGAGTAATCGACGCGTCCTATCTCAAATCGGCCATCCAGCGACCCCTGATAATCCAGATCGATGATGAGAACGCGATAGCCACGCCTCGACAAGGCGATCGCGAGATTGGCGGATATGGTCGTTTTGCCAACGCCGCCTTTGAAGTTCGCTAGAGTGATGATACGTCTCGAAAATATAGGCCACTTCTCGTTGAACCACGCGGGCTTGTCTCTGGGGCCGAGCTCCCAGAGGTGCTCTTTAAGCGAGTTGGCCGCTTTAGCGATTTTGTCCAGCTTTGCTTGCTTCGCTCTTACATCTTCCTCGGCTTCGTCGAGTTTCTTGCACTTCTCTTCCAACTGTGCTTGGATCAAGCTGAGATGAGCTTTCTTCTCTTCCAATTCATGCTGGGCGCCGCGCCTCTTGACCCGCTGCCAGACCGCGAAGGCTATTGAGAGAATGGCGGCGATGGTGCCGAAGATCGCATGCGCCTTATCCCAGGCGAAAAGACCTCCGAAGCCAGCGCCAACGAAAAGCGCTAATCCCTGCCACCACCCCATAACCGAACCTCCCAAAGTATTAGGAAGCTCTATATACAACCCAGGAAAATATAACAATAGCCAACAATCTGAGGTAACTTGCTGTGGAAGGCTGACACACCACACGGGTTGGGTTTGGCGGGCCTCGTCGCGCCCGGGGCGGTTTTTGTGGGTCCAGTCGGTGTTATATTTCTGGAATGACAAATGCACCACAATCGCATGATGATCGACCCGGCCGTCGGCAACGGCAAGCCCTCGATCCGGTTCCTACACATTACCGTGCAGACGGGTGCCGGAGTATCTAGGCGCAGGCGAAACACCGCGAGAACTTTTGCAGAGATTATGCAAACCCGTGCCGGGAAGACATCAACGCATGTCTCGCACCCCAGCAGAAAAGTTACGTAATTTCAGTATCTCATGAACGCGAAATTGCAGAGGGAGCGATTTCAGGCTTGAGCAATAACAAAGAACCCCCGGTCTGACTCGATCGGGGGCATCTTACTTCTGCTCGAAGTAAGCTCTTTGTAAGCTCCTAGCATATCGGCCCTCGCCAGAAGCTTTGGTGCGTGAGTTAACCTTTATTGACTTCAGTCTTCTCTCAAAGCAGCCGCTCGTCAAGCTTGGTGTAAGCTTTAGGCGATTTTGCCGCACCTGCGAGACGCAGTTGCGAAGCATTCCGTTGCGCACCCTCGAAATGCAATGGGCTATTTTACTTGTCAAGGAATACGATCCGCCATAAATCACGACACTTCCCCAAGACCGTCTTTGGTGGCATAAAACTACTTATATCGTTACTTATGGCCACTTTACGAAACGAACCCAATTTTTACCTCCCGTTAAGCCTCACAGGATCACGCCTCGCTCGGAAAACTCCAATGGACGACATGAATATCTCTACAATCCCGCCAAGAAAGCCGCAGCAGCAGCAGGCGCTCGCTCCTTGGCACCGTCAATGAAATAGACAAAGACATCGCGGCCGCCTTTCGCCCAGTCCTGCGCGCGCTTCCGCCACGCAGCCAACTCAACCGCCGGGTAGCCCGTCTCCACCTCGGCGCGGGACTTCATCAACCGCGCATAGGAGAAATCCGCCGTCTGCTCCTCGATCAGCGGACAATCTTCAAAATCCGCGACGACAATCGCAGCCCCGGCCTTGGCCGCCAACGCAACAAACTCCGGGGACTTGAAGCTCGCATGGCGCACCTCAAGGACATGCCGCAAACGCGTGCCCTTCGCCTCGCGCGGCAGCAACGCGAGGAAGGCGGCGATATCCGCCGCGTCGAACTTCTTCGTGGGTGCGAACTGCCACAGGATCGGGCCAAGCTTCTCGCCCAACTGTTCGAGCCCGCTTTCGGCAAAGCGCTCGATCGAAGGCCCGGCTTCGGCCAGCACACGCTTGTTCACCGCATAGCGCGGCGCTTTGACCGAGAACACGAAGCCGTCCGGCGTCTCCTCAGCCCATTTGCGGAAGGTGTCGGGCTTTTGCGTGCGGTAGAAGGTTCCGTTGATTTCTATTGTCGTAAGGGCGCGGCTCGCGAAGGCGAGTTCCTGCGCATATGGCAGCTTTGGCGGGTAAAAGGTCCCACGCCAGGGTTCGAAAGTCCACCCGCCGATGCCTGCCCGTATCATACGCTTCTTCCCCTTTGAGGGGAAAACCATCATCGCGCGATCAGGTTTCGCATCGGGAGGAGCGCCCCGCATCGCCACGGGGCAACGCCCAAAAAAAAGGGCCTCGCCTCGATGCCGAAGCGAGACCCAAAGTTAAGGAGGCTACTTAGAAAGCAAAGTTGAACTTATAGGCCGCGCCAACACCCACCTGGAACTGATCTTCCGAGCCGCGAAGCTGAACAAGGGGGCTATCAGCGGCGTCGCCGGTCAGCCTGTTCCACTCAGCGAAGGCCCTGAGAGAGATGCGCTCCGTGAGATTATAGCGAACGGTCGCATCGACGCCCGCGGAATAGAGGCCACCTGCCGCCTTGTAGCGCGACAAGTCCGCAAAGCCGGGGTTTTTCGATAGCTGGGAATCCAGATAAGTTATAGAGAAGAAAGCATCGTTGTAGTTGTCGTCGACGAATTTAAGCCTCGGCCCCACCGTGAACAGCCATTGCGGCGTCGGCTGGTAGATGAAGTCCGCCATCAGGTTGGCGACGAAGCCCTCCGCACCCGTCACGCCTTGAAGCAGTTCGGCGCGCGTGCGAAGGAACGGTACGGGGTAGAATTCGAAAAACCCGCCAACCTCAATCGTGGTGTCGACGTCGTGAAGTCCGTGGACAGCGTCGCCACTGTTTTGATAGCGGCCCCAGACGAGGTCCGCCGCAATACCAGCGCGGAAATTGCCTGCTTCATAAAGCGTGACGCTGGCGGCGTCGTTCGGAAGCGACAGCCACTCCCTGTCGCCGGCGCGATAGAAGTCGAAGATCAGCCGGCCGGTTCCCGTGAAGTCTTTCGACCCCGGAAATGCTGGCTCAGCCGCGCCATAGCCACCGATGGTGACCACCCAATAGCCGCCGCCCGGACCATCTTTCGTGGAAACGGGATTATCACTCCACAGACCCCCGGCCTGTGCAGCTCCAAACGATAACCCGAGGAACGCAAAACATGCAGCAGCTTGCCGTAAAGAACCCATAGCGCCACGTGCCTTTTGCAGTGTTGGTTTCAGCGACGATGAATGAACAACGTTGATTTGGCTTCCGCTATTTTCGATCCTACGGCGTAAAGTCGGGGAGAGTTGCATTTTGGCATCCATCGGGAAAGGACGACACCCGCGACGGGGTCGCCTCACCGTTTACGGCTGGACGGGAAACTCCGCGGCGCAAGCAGAATGCTGCTGAAACGGCAGCAAGCGTGCTCCCCATCATTCGGGCCCCTTACTTCCCGGAACGCTCACATAAAGCGAAATCTCCAAAGCAAGGCTCCCGGCCAATTTTGCGTTGCAGGGATTCGCGAGCTACTCCTTCTCGAAGCCAAGCCAACCGAAACGGTTACTTTTTGGCAGGCTTTTCGGCGCGGTCGATCCGGTCTGAGCGCGCGCGCCTCGATAATCGGCAAGCTCGCTCACGTTTTTCACCCGCCCCGAGGCCTCACCCACTTTCAGACCTGATGCGCTGTCGAACACCTGGACGTCGGAAAGGCCGCCCTCCTTGTATTTTTGAAGACGGACTCCGCGCCCTCGCGTCATTTCGTTCAGTTCGGCGAGCGCGAAGATGAGAAGGCGGCGATTTTCGCCGAGAACCGCAACCGAATCGCCTTCGGCGGGGCGGCAAAGCGCGGCCCTCTCGCCCTCGGCCAGGTTCAGAATCTGCTTGCCTTTCCGCGTCTGCGCGACGACCTCTTCCTCGGGCACGATGAAGCCGTTGCCGACATTCGAGGCCACGAGCAGCTTCCGCCCGGGCTTATGAACAAAGCCCTCCAGGATTTCATCGGTCTCCTCGAAATCGATCATGAGCCGCACCGGCTCGCCCTGGCCGCGACCGCCTGGCAGGCCGTTGACATCAAGCGTGTAGAACTTCCCATTGGTGGCGAAGAGCACAAGCTTGTCGGTCGTTTGCGCCTTGATGGCGTATTTCAGCGTGTCGTCGGTTTTGAACGTGAGTTTGGAAAGATCGGCGTCGTGCCCCTTCAGCGCGCGAATCCAGCCCTTCTCCGACAAGACGATCGTGACCGGCTCTTTCTCGATCAGCGCATCTTCCACCGACACGTCGATCTGCGGCAGCGAGGCGAACTCTGTCTTCCGCTTGCCGACCGGCGTCCCCTTGCCGAACCGCTTCCTGACATCCCTGATCTCGCTTGAAATCCTGTCCCATTGCTTGTCGTCCGAGCCCAACAGTTCGATCAGCGCCTTGCGCTCCTCCGACAGTTTCCCGTGCTCGGTCTTGATCTCGAACTCTTCGAGCTTGCGCAAGGACCTGAGCCGCATATTGAGGATCGCCTCGGCCTGCACATCGGTCAGCCCGAACCGCGCGATCATAACCGGCTTAGGCTCGTCTTCGGCGCGAATGATGCGGATCACCTCGTCGAGATTGAGATAGGCGATCAGCAAGCCGTCCAGCACTTCGAGCCGGTGCTCGATCTGCTTCAGCCGGTGCTCGGAGCGCCGCCGCAGCACCACTTTCCGATGGTCGAGCCATTCCTGCAGCACCTGGACAAGGCCCAGCACCTGCGGCACCAGCCCTTTCGACAGCACCGTCATGTTGAGCGACACGCGCGCCTCAAGCTCGGTCAGCCTGAAAAGCTGCTCCATGAGCAGCGCCGCATCCACGTTGCGCGACTTCGGCTCGATGACGATGCGGATGTCCTCGGCGGACTCGTCGTCGACATCGCCAAGCAAGGGCAGCTTCTTGGCCTGCAACAGGTCGGCCATCTTCTCGATGAGCCGCGACTTCTGCACGCCATAGGGGATTTCGGTGACAATGATCTGATATGTGCCGCGGCCCGTTTCCTCGACATGCCAGCGCGCGCGCAGGCGGAACGAGCCGCGCCCGGTCTTGTAGGCTTCAACGAGCCCGGCCTGATCGTCCACGAGGATGCCGCCCGTCGGGAAATCCGGCCCCGCCAGGTAGGAGAGCAGCGTCTCCACGCTCGCCTTCGGATGCCTGACGAGATAGAGCGCCGCGTCGCACACCTCTTCGAGGTTATGAGGCGGAATGCTTGTCGCCATGCCGACCGCAATGCCGCTGGAGCCGTTCGCGAGCAGGTTCGGGAAGCTCGCGGGCAGAACGACCGGCTCCTCCTCCTCGCCGTCATAGGTCTCGCGAAAGTCGACCGTATCCTCGTCGATGCCATCGAGCAGCGCCGCCGCGATCGGCGTCAGCTTGGCCTCGGTGTACCGCATCGCCGCCGCGTTATCGCCGTCGATATTTCCGAAATTGCCCTGGCCGTCGACCAGCGGATAGCGCTGCGCGAAATCCTGCGCGAGCCGCACCAGCGCGTCGTACACGGACTGATCGCCATGCGGATGATATTTACCGATCACGTCGCCGACGACGCGCGCGCATTTCTTGAAGCCGCCAGCGGGGTCGAGCTTCAGCTGACGCATGGCGTAGAGCAGGCGGCGATGCACAGGCTTAAGCCCGTCGCGCACATCGGGCAGCGCGCGGTGCAGTGATGGTTGAGAGCGCATAAGTGAAGTAGCGCTCTTCAAGCGCGTCCTTCAGCTTGATCGGCTCGATGGGCGGGGGAGCGAGAATCGTATCGTCAGCCATGGGGAGACAGTTAGCGTGTTACGCCAGCCGCCTCAAGGGCGGTTCTGCGCGCCGTGGAAAACGCGGAGGATGATGAGTTCTTCGTCGTGGACACGGTAGACAATAACGTAGGGTAGAGATTTTACAGTTTTCTCCCGCGCCCCCTTTAGGTCGCCGTCGCCGGGCCGCCCGAGATATGGGAAGAACTTCAGAAGTTCGATTGCTTTGGTGATTGATTGCTGGACCTTTTCCGCCGCAGCCGGATTTTCCAGGATGATCGTGTCACGGATGTGCTCCAAATCAGATTCGCGGCAAGCGATAGCCGCAGCTTCATTTCCAGGGCCGGTAAAGGAGGCGCACGGCGCTTTCATCGCTTGCAAACTGGCGCAACTCAGCCTGTCTTAGAGCGACACGCACGCCCTCCACTTGTTCGGGTGTCAGCGACGGCGAACTATCGTCCTCACTTGCCAGCTCGATCAATAGCTCGGCCACCTGATCCTGCCGATCCTCCGGCATTTCGGATCTCGGCAACGGCTTGTTCAAAACGCTTTGTCATGGGCGAAATATAGCATTTGTCCGTGCCACCATACAGTACTTGATGGCTATCCCGGATCATCCGTGAACGAAAGCAACGGAAAAAGCTGCCGCCGTTCGCATCGCTATGACAGTTGCGACAGCGGGGAGGCATGAAGGCGTGCTTCGCGAGGTTGTGCGCGAAGCTAAGCTCGACACAGATCAACCCGAGATCGAGCTTTCCGCCAAGCCAGGTCGCATAAACTCGGATTTAACAGTTGGGGCGGATGTCACCAGCGTCGCCGCTCTTCGGGCTTGTCACGAAACAAGCAGCGCTCTATCGAGGAGAAGACCGGGAAGGTCCGCTGGCTGCGCCCGGACTATCAGATCCCGCGCTTCGGCTCGGACGCGGAAAAAGCGCGCCTTGAGGCAGAGCGCCGCCGCGCGAAAGAAGAGAAGGACAGGCTTACGCAAAAGCAAGGCGCGCTTCACTTCGAGGACGATTTGCGCGAGATGAAGCCCCCGTTCCCGACCGGCAAGGAACTGGAAGAGACCGTCGCTGTCATGCGCGTGCTCGAAGCGGCCAAGGAGCCGCTGAGCATTGAACAGATCGCGCGCCATTTCGCGCAAGGCAAGCAGATCGAGAAGCGCGCCGGGCTTGTGGTTGCGGCGCTGGCGCGGCTCGGGCATCTGTCCTCGGCGGACCGCGGCAAAACCGTCTCGCTTCGCGCCGCCGCGTAGAAGCTCCGATCTTACAGCGCAAAGTCCGGCCATAAAGGTAAACCGATCGTTCCCGCGCCTGCGACTTAACCCGGAATTGGTTAACAGGAGCGCCCCGGAATTATGTCCGGTCATCATCATGCTTAACGAGCAATTTATTCCGGCCGCAATAACTTCCCGCCGAGCCCTCTTCCCGGCGGGAAGTAAATCCAGCAAGCCATTGAATAAAAATGATTTTCCTTAGCCTATGACCTCCCATTAAATAGAACTAAATGCCGGAATTTTCTCATTAACTGGGACGAGCAAAAGTCCGTTAAATATGTTTCTGGACCAGCGGGTTAACGCCGCGCGCAGCCGGTAAAGCTGCGGCACAGACGGCGGCGATGGCGTCCCATTCTGTATTTTCTCCGCGATTATCTCTTTATTTTCAAGGGTTGGAGCGGGCTCACGCTCTCGTTAACCTACCGTAAAAGCGAATTCGGTGAGGATCTAAAAAAGAAGGAATTGCGACGAAAGGGTCAGGAACACGTTGACACACAGTGTCTACCAGTCACGGGATGCATACAAAAAACCGGATGGATCACTGAGACTGCGGCTCGGGCTCCGGTTGCTCGGTGTCCGCGGCCTGTTTGACCGGCACCGTGGCCCTCTCTTCCTCTGGCCTCTTCGGCTTCGCCGCCACGGACGGATGCAGCCCCCTCGCCTTATGCACCCAGGCGCGGGCGAGTTCGGGGTTTTCACGCCGCGCGGGCGACGGGATGACGGTGGCGGTGCGCCTGGGGGCGTCGCCGGTGATGGTGTCGGTATCGGAGAGCAGCCAGCCCTTCTCGGCGAGTTCCTGGCGGCGGCGGCGATAGGCAAGCCCGAGCACGTCGCAGCGGATGTTCAGCTCGGACGAAAGGTCGAAAGGAAGCAGCTCGGGGCGCACCTTCTCCATGATGGCCTGATCCTGGTAGTAGATTTTGAGGCTGCGCTTGAGCGCGTTTTTGTCGGCCCATGTCCCGGTGAAGAACGAGCGCAGCGACATGAACTTGGTCAGCGTCGTGGTCTCGTCGATGGGAATATTCGAGGCATAGCTGACGAGTTCGCCCATCGGCAACTCCACACGCAGTTTCACGATGTTGGGCAGAATCCAGCCCGTCGTCGTGCGCGCGGGCGGGCGCTTGCGGCCCCGCCACAACAACCCCCAGAAGCCTTTCGGAGCGGGTGGATGCAAGTCGACGGTCGCGGAGGCCGACCATTCATCCTGCTCCACCTCGTAATCGGGCACCTCGGGGTTTTCTGGATCGCCGAACGAGCCTTGATGCACAAACGGCCCATGCGCGATGTCGCAGCCATTCTCCAGGATGCGCTCGTAATTCGCCCGCCAGAGAAAGTCGCCCTTGATGCGGCGGAACCGGCCGCCGTTCTCGATCAGGTCGTCGAGTTCAGGCAGCACCGGAATCGGCGGGCGCTCGGCTTCCGGCAGATCGCCAAGGAAGACCCAGATGAATCCGTATTTTTCTCGGACAGGATAGGAGTCGACGCGCGCCTTGCGCGGGATCGGACGGCCCGGCGGGTTCGCGGGGATTTTCATGCACTGCCCGTCGGGCGCGTACTCCCAACCATGATAAGGACAGACGAGGCAATCGCCCTTTACCGTGCCGCCGGACAGCGCCGCGCCCCGATGCACGCAAAGGTCCGAGAGCGCCACCGGGTTGCCCTCGGGCGTGCGGTAAAGCGCGAGATGCTGTCCCAGCACCGTGACTCGCGTGGGGTTTACAGTCACCCGATCTGCGAATTCGACCGCATACCAGAAATTCTTCAGCACTACTGGACTCCGACGATTGACGCGATGCCGGCAGGTCCGGGATCGGGTAGTTTATCAAGAGTAACTAGGAAGCATTGTTCCTTTCCGCAGCACCGGGCGTGCGCTTCAATCTTGAACTTATGTTCAATCCAGCGTGAAGCTCTTTCATTGGTACAACCCGCTTCGGCTTTGCGGAGTGCAGTCTCTAGCTTGAGCCTTGCAGTTGCCGCATTTCTGTTTCAGCTTCCGTTCTGCCGGGCGCGCCCCGCATCACGGATGCGGAAATTTGCCGCCTGAAATGGATGTCCCGCCAAAGCCGCTCAACAGCGCGCGGCACTCAAGAATAACACCTCCGGCAGGGCGTCCAGAGAGCAACAACTGAAGAGGTACTGCGTATGCGACTGCTGATCACGGCAGCGATCCTTTCCCTGTGCGCCTTCCAGGCCCAGGCCGCCCATCACCAGCATCATGGCTACTCCCACCGGCACGTCCACTCTCAAGTTCACCATCGAGGCATGGCACATGCGGCGCTGCCGAGCGGAGGCGGTGGAGTGGTTGCGGTGTCCACCGCAGCCGGACCAATAATGGTGGCAAGCCACCTTGCGGACCGGTTCAGGGCGCTGATCGCCGACTTCGTCGCCAATGGCTACACGCCGCGCCACATCGGCTGCGCGGCACATGGCGGCCACGTTCCAAACTCGCGCCACTACCACGGCGCAGCCTGTGACTTCGATCAGGGCGGCTGGGGCAAAACCACCAGCTTCATGCACCACGCCCACGCAATCATCGCAAAACATGGGTTCCGCGACGGCTGCAGCTTCGGCGATTGCGGCCACGTCGATGACGGACAGTCTACGCATTCCACACATTATGCGTATCGCCCCTCACACTCCAAGCAGTTCGCGCATCACCCCTCTCATTCCAGACGGTATGCGCATCGCTCTGCGGGCGGCTCGGAAAGCTAAGGTTCGGACGAGGGCGGCGGATGTCGCCCTCAAATTCTGCAGACGGCGCGCATCAGCGGGTTACTCGAAGGCAAAAATCGGGTATGGAGCTTGAAACTCGTCGCTCCCGCGGACCATGAACACAAGAGCAGCCCGCCCCTATCTCGGACTTGCGCTCCTGACCGGGCTCAACCTGTTCAACTATCTCGACAGGTACGTGCTGGCGTCGGTCGTTCCGCCCATCAAGGCAGATCTTCAGCTTTCCGATGGCGAAATCGGATGGTTGACCTCCGCCTTCATGATCGGCTATTTCGCCACATCGCCGGTATTCGGCTATCTCGGAGACCGCTGGCCGCGCAAGGGCCTCATCGTGTTTGGCGTGACGTTCTGGAGCGCAGGCACGATCCTCAGCGGCTTCGCCCACGATTACTGGACACTGCTTGCGTGCCGGGTACTGGTCGGGCTGGGGGAAGCGAGCTACGCGGTCCTGGCGCCAACCTGGCTTGCGGATCTGTTCGCTCCCGAAAGGCGCAATAACGCGCTGACGATTTTTTATAGCGCGACGCCCGTGGGCTCGGCGCTCGGCTATCTTCTTGGAGGGTTCGCCCTTTCGCATGGCGGCTGGCGATATGGCTTCTTCTGGGCGGGCGCGCCGGGATTGCTTCTTGCCCTGGCGCTTTTGACGCTTTCCGAACCGGCGCACAGAAAACCCGGCGAAGGCGACCTCGCCAGCGGAGGTTTTTCCAGATCGGGTCTGAGCGGTTTCGGGAAACTGTTCCGCATCGAGGATTTCGTCCTCGTCCTGCTCGGATTGACGGCCTACACTTTCGGGCTTGGCGCATTCGCAGCTTGGGGGCCGACATTCCTGAACCGCGTCCACGGGCTCGACCTCTCCTTCGCGGATCAGTTCTTCGGCGGAACGCTCGTCGTCGCTGGCCTGCTCGGCACGCTCATTGGCGGCTTCGCTGCGACCACTTGGCATCGAAAATACCGGGCCGGTTACGCTTACTTGCTGACGTTGTCGGCGGCGATGACGGTTCTCGCGGCCGCGGCGGCTTTCCTGAGTTCCAGCGCGCAAGTTTCGATGGCGTTCATCGGCGCGGCGATGTTCCTCGCGTTCCTGCCAACCGGCCCCATCAACACGCTTCTCCTTGAAAGCGTACCGGTGAGTTTGCGGGCGCGCGCAATGGCGGCTTCGCTTTTTGTTATTCACTTGTTCGGCGATTTCTGGAGCCCGCTGATTGTCGGGCACCTCGCCGACTGGGGCTACCGGGCGGACAATCCCGGAGCAGGTTTGCAAAACGCCATGCTCATTCTGCCCGCGGTGTTCAGCCTTTCCATCCTGTCCTGGGGCTGGCTGGCCCTGAGGCAGCGGAGCCGCGTCGCTTAAGTCTTCAGCCGGTAGCCCGTTCTGAAGATGCGCCACACCGCGAACATGCAGAGCACAAGGAAAAACGCCGTCATGCCAAGGCTGAGTTCCACACTCACATCGGCGATATTGAAGAAGCTCCAGCGAAAACCGCTGACGAGATAAACAACCGGGTTGAACAGCGTCACCTTCTGCCAGACCGGAGGCAGCACGTGGATGGAATAGAAAGTCCCGCCGAGGAACGTAAGAGGCGTCACCACGAGCAGCGGAATGATCTGCAGTTTCTCGAAATTGTCGGCCCAGATGCCGATCAGAAAGCCGAACAAGCTGAAAGTGAAAGCCGTGAGTACGAGGAAGGTTATCATCCAGAACGGATGCGCGATCTGAAGCGGCACGAAAAAGCCCGCGGTGGCGAGAATGATCAGGCCAAGAATAATGGACTTGGTTGCCGCCGCGCCGACATAGCCCATCACGATCTCAGTCGAAGAGATGGGCGCGGACAGGATCTCGATAAATCGTGCCGATAAAGCGCGGGAAATAAATGCCGAAGGAAGCGTTCGCGATGCTGTTCGTCAAGAGCGTGAGCATGATGAGCCCCGGCACGATGAAAGCGCCGTAGCTGATGCCCTGAATGTCCGTAATGCGCGAGCCGATTGCGGAACCGAACACTACGAAATAAAGCGCAGTCGATAATACGGGCGATATGACGCTTTGCATCAGCGTCCGGCGCATGCGCGCCATCTCATAGGCGTAGATTGCGAGAACGCCGCGCCAGTTCATTTTCCGCTCACAAGCCCAACAAAAATATCTTCGAGAGAGCTTTGTCTCGTGTTCAGGTCGTTGAACCGGATGCCAGCCTTGCTGAGGTCGTTCAGCAGTGTCGTGATCCCGATTTGCTCTGCATGGGTGTCATAGGTGTAGACGAGTTGATGGCCATCTGAAATGAGCGTCAGATGATGAGCCGCGAGTTCCGGCGGCAGCGCATCGATCTTATGTTGCAAGTCGAGCATGAGCTGCTTCTGCCCGAGCTTGCGGATCAGTTCAGCCTTCTCCTCCACGAGAATGAGTTCGCCTTTGTTGATGACGCCGATCCTGCCCGCCATCTCCTCCGCCTCCTCGATGTAGTGCGTGGTGAGAATGACGGTGACGCCCGAGGCGCTCAGTTCCCGGATGAGTTCCCACATGCTTTTGCGGAGTTCGACATCGACGCCGGCAGTTGGCTCGTCGAGGAACAGGATTTGCGGCTCATGCGCGAGCGCTTTCGCGATCATCACGCGCCGCTTCATGCCGCCGGACAGGGTTAGGATTTTGCTCTTCCGCCGATCCCACAACGAGAGATCTTTTAGCACCTTTTCAATGTAGGCGGGGTTTGGCGGCTTCCCGAACAAGCCGCGGCTGAAAGAAACGGTCCCCAACACCGACTCGAACGTGTCCGTTGTCAGTTCCTGGGGCACGAGCCCGATTTTCTCGCGGGCTCCGCGGTAGTCCTTCACGATGTCGTAACCGTCGACCGTGACCGTACCGCCGGACGCGTTGACGATGCCGCAGATGATGCCGATCAGCGTCGTCTTGCCCGCGCCGTTTGGCCCGAGCAGCGCGAATATCTCGCCGCGAAAAATGTCCAGGCTCACGCCTTTCAGCGCTTGCAGCCCGGAGGCATAGGTTTTCGTGACGTTTGAAACGGTGATGATGGGTTGCATTCAGGTGCGGAAAGAGACAGGCGATGGCGCGGAGCGATGCCGCCTTAAAGAACAGAAAATATCCGGTCTGTCATCCTGCAAGACAGTGAGCCGCAAAATGCACGGACTTGGAAAGGCAGGCTCCACAAGAAACTGCTTCATAATCCGAAAGCAGTCTCTCTCTTGAAGGCGCCTTTTCGTCGCGCTTCAGCGGCTTTGCCCGAATTCAGAATGCGCCCGGGACCACCGCAGAGTGCGCTGCTGATATGTTCAGCACCGCAAAGGCAATGCTCAAAATCAACATTGCGCCCATGAGCGCGGCAATCGAACCATAGGTAAACCTCACAACTCATCCCCTCAATCTGATCGCGAAAATGATCTCATCCATCATCGTTGCAACTTCAGGACACCCAGCCAAATATGCCGACCAGCTTGGTTAAAATTTCGAATGGGGGAACGCGTCCGTGGTGATGTCTGTTCCATACCTTCTTACGTGATTTGCAGTTTATTTACTCTAAATACCTTGTACCAAGTTTGTGCGATAAGTTCAGAATTAGACTAATTGCTTATTAAGTTAGCGCTCAGGATGAGGTCGGGTGTTGGCCGCATCCTTCGACAAGCTCAGGATGAGGTCGAGTGTTTTCAATGAGTTGATCCTCATGGTGAGCTTGTGTTCATCCTCATGGTGAGCCTGTCGAACCATGGGCAACATCGTTTTTCAGCAGAGTGCTAGTTAAAGCATCGCGCACGCAATCGGACGCAGGTGTCCGAATGCTTGATTTGTATGAATCCTGTGAACGGCGGCATCTGTTTATCAACTTGTCCCTTACGCTTGCGTCCTCATTCCTCCATCTGAAAATCTTCGACGATAGCGCCTTGCCGGGAGGTTAACGAGGGTTCAACCCCTGGTAATGCTGGGAAAAATACCGAACCGGACGCCATTTCCACTGCCTGCGCCGCAGCTGTTTCGCTGCCCGCAAAAGTAAATTTGCGAGTTCGAAATATAATTAACGGACATTTGCTCGTCCCAGTTAAGAAGAAAATTCCGGCATTTAGTTTTATTTAATGGGAGGTCATAGGCTAAAGAAAGGTGTTTATTTTCAAGTGCCTGATGGATTTACTTCCCGCCGGGAAAAGGGCTCGGGGGGAAGTAATTGCGGCCGGAATAAATTGCTTGTTAAGCATGACGATGAGCGGAAATAAATCGGGTGCGCTCCCGTTAACCACATTTGTATTAAGTGCGCCACGATGGCACGGATGTCCAGTGGAGGAAGGTTCCACCCGGAGACTTATTGGTTAGCTCCGATAGCTGACAGGCGGCTTAGCTGGGCAACTGGCTACGTCAAAGCGCGCATACGCAACGCCCTGGCCGATCACATTTCGATTGAGAGTACTCCAGGCCGAGGCGCGTTACTTCAAAATAAGGCCGAGTTTCACTAGGCGCGCGCGGACGCCGCCTTCCTGCCGCCCGAGCGCGGCCGCCATGGCCTTGACAGGTTCGCCCCGCTTGTGGCGCACCGAAATGTCCGCGTCTTCATCGGCGGTCCATTTCTTTCCGGCGTTTGCGGTGCGGCCGTTTGTCATCCCTTGCGCCGGTTTCGCTTGCGCGGGCGGGAGCCCCTTCATATCCCGAAGATGAGCCTGGTGAAGCCCTTCTGTTTTGGCTTTGCCCGTGGCGGTCAGCCGTTCCTGTTCTGCTTCGGAGGAGCGGCGAAAATCGCCGTCCTTGGCCAGCGCCTCCGGGTGAACGCGGAGCGCACGCTCGTTCCAGCCGAGAAGATGCAGCCCGCCCAAGCTACGGACCCGCGAAAGGGCGACATAGCCCTGGCCGTACTCGAAGGCGTTCGACAAATCCATCACAGCCGCGTCGAGCGACATGCCCTGGCTTTTATGCACGGTGATCGCCCAGGCAAGGCGAAGCGGAACTTGCTCGATCCCGGCCTTGAATGCCTCGTCTTCCGCGACCTTCCACTCCGCCGGCCTCGCGACGACGGTCGAGCCGTCTTTCGTAGCGACCACCGGAAAACCGTCTTCCCGCGCGAATTCGGTCACGACACCAAGCGTGCCGTTGACGAAGCGGCCTTCCGGGTCGTTCTTCGTGAACATAACGCTCGCGCCGGTCTTCAGGTCGAGCTTCTCAGGCGAGAGACAGCCGCGTTTCAAACCGTCGGCGAGAAGCTTGTCCCCCATCGAGGTCATGAGGAAGCTTCGGGTCTCGCCCGGCAGCTTGACAAGTTCCGCCTGATTGATGCGGTCAACGTCCATGTTGTGAGTGAAGAGCCGGGTGATGCTGCCGGGCAAACTATCCGTCTTGAGCTTGCGGCTCACGAGGAGATCGCGATGCTGCTGGCCAAAGCGATTGGAGCGGATCGCGCCAAGAAGAAGCGAGAACTCCGAATCCGTCTGGCGATGTTGTTCCGTCAGATAGCAGATCGCGGGGTCCAGTTCGCGCCAGGCGCGCGATGCATAGGCGAAGGGCGAGCGGTCCTCTTCGTCCTGGCTTTCCATTTCGGCGCTTGCGTGCTCGTCGCGCCGCACGACTGGCGGCAGCTGAAAAAAATCGCCGACGAAAACGGTCTGCAATCCGCCGAAAGGGTCATTCGATTTGCGAACGAACTGGCAAACCTGGCTGACCGCGGACAAGGTCTGCCCCGACAACATCGAAACCTCATCGATGATGAGAACGCGCGTCTTCTTGATCCTGTCGGTCACGCGGCGGCTTTTCGCGATCGCGTCCATGTCCGAGCGGCTGACGTGCGACCGGGTTCCGATCCCGCTCCAGGCATGCACCGTCAGGCCGCCGAGTTGGGCCGCCGCAATACCGGTCGAGGCGGTCACGGCGACGGAAATACTCTCGCGCCGCAAATAGCCGACGAGGCGAGACGCAACATAGCTTTTGCCGCTGCCCGGCTCGCCTGTCAAAAACGCGCTCGCGCCGGTTTTCAGGATTTGGAGAGCTTCGTCTTGTTTCATGAATGCGCCAGCCGCCCGGATTGCTCAGGCGCGACAATAGGTGAACAGGAAAGCTGACAACAAGTCTCGCACGCAAAGCGCCCCCAGAATTCGCCCTCTGATAGGGATTCACTGCGCGGCGGGCGCCCTCAGCCTTAACGAACGTGACCGGAAGCGGTCCAACCATTCGCCGTCAAACCGTCGCCCTGCTGATCCGAGCGCGCGCTCGCCACACCCGTGACCTGACTTGCCAGCATGTCGCTTATATGCTTCAGGTCGATCCATTCGGTGTGCATGACGTCAACGCTGCCGTCCTTGATCTCCTCCTTCTCCTCCTTCTCCTTCACAGGCTTCGCCGAAGCGACCCAGGTCCCGGTAATCGTTGCTTTCTCAGGCGCCGTGCGGAAGGCATCGGCGCGCGCGATCAATTCCGGGTTGGGCTGATATTCCGAGTTAGAGACGACATGGACAACCTTGTACCCATCTTTTTCGAGCTGGGTGAGAATGCCATCCAGCGCATCGGCGGTTGGCTTCTTGATGTCGTGGAAGAGGAGGATCCCTTTGCCGGCCTGCTTGACGCGCGACAGCACGTTGCTGGTGACGCGCGCAGGCGTCGCCCCCGGTTCCGTATCGCCAGAAACCACATCGACAGACCAGATGCTGATATTCCGGCTGGCGAGATAGGCTGCGGTTTCGGGCGTATCCCTCAAGCCCGGGAAACGAAAGAACGGCGCAATCGGCTTGCCGAGCGCCGCACTGACAGCGGCAAAGCCCTTCTCGATTTCAAGCTTTGCCTCATCCGCCGGCAGCAAGTGCATGGCCCGCGGATGGGACCATGTGTGGGAGCCAATCGTATGGCCCCTCCGGGCCAACTCCTGCAGAAGTTTGGGATTTTGCTGCGCCATGCGCCCGACGGAGAAGAATGTCGCCTTCACGCAATGTTTTTTCAGCGTGTCGATCACTGACTGCGTGTTCGATCCGAGCGGCCCATCGTCGAAGGTCAGGACGACCTCGTGGTCGCGAAGGTTCAAAGTCCGGCTCTGGGACTTGTTCGAAGCGTCGTTGAGAGCCGTTCCGTAGATAGGCCCATGCGTCGAGTCGGCCGCAATGATCCTCGACAGGTGGGACAATTTTGGATCGTAGGCGCAGTCCGCCTCTTCACCGAGCGCCTCGCACGAGACCGCTCCGAGGAGTAAAAGCGCAAGAACGATCCTCATCATGGACACCCATCCTTCGGAAGAGAAGTGGCACTATATACCGCAAGCTAGCCACTCTCGAAGGCCAAACAACGGCACGCGAGTGAATTAACTTCTGCCTGTTGATTCGGGGCGACAGCTAGTCATCCATCAGGAGGAGGGACCCAGTTTCTGGGTCAGGATCTCGAATTCATGTCTTAAATTTTCGTTGCGAAAGATTTGCTCGAATCCGGGATGATCCAACTTTTGCACGGATTCGAAAGATGCCCGCGCCTCATCCATGAGCGCTTTTAATTGGAAACTTTCTTCTACAGTTTCATAAGTATTATCAGCGACCCGCAAATCGAAAAGCGCCCTGTCTCGCGCTTGCGCCAAGAGCCGCCTTTGGGCCTGCAAATAGTCGCGATAGAAAACAGACACCCGCCGTGACACATCCTGCGCCTTCAAATTGGCATCGAGCACCTTGCGCTGATCGTCACGGCCAGCAGAACGCAACAGCTCTCGCGTTTTCGCGCCTGTCTGGTCGATACTTCTCGTGATGTCGCTCAGGCGCGCAAGATAAGTCTTATCGATGCGCTCGATTAACATATCCTGGGCCTGCACCAGCATCGCGAAAAGCGCCGCGTGCATTGCGAAATAGCGGCGAGCCGATTTCAAATCCTCATTCGACTGCTTCACGAGCGTCGCGAGCCTCTCGTCCGCGATCTTCGCGACTTCGAAGACCGTCATGAGCTTCAAGAGGTCGCCCCCGAGCACGCCATCGAGAAGGAGATCGAGCTGGTCCTGCGAAAGCGTCACGCCCGCGGCCGCAAGCGATTTGCCGATGTCCTGTTTGATCCGAAAGATGTCGGCTTCGTGCCGCTTGATATCCTCCTCGAGCGCCGTGACCGACTTGTCGATGGACTCCGTCGTTTCGGTGAAAAAGCTGGGTAACAGCCCGGCTTGTGGAACGCCCAGCCGCTTCTCGCGAAGCGCTGCGATGCGGTCCCGGTTGGCGGCGATTTTGTCCTGCTGTTTGTGGATGTCTTCTTGGAGCTTCAGGATCGGGGCATCCGTCACAACGGCGAGCGCGCCGTCGAGAAGTTCGCGGACTTCCTTTTCGCGCTCCTCCCGCGTTGCCGTCCAAACGGGATCGAACAGAAACGTTTCGCGCGTGGGCAAGGTTTTTGCCTCCTCGCGCTCCGCGGCGGCCCGCTTCAGAATTTTGTCGATAGAGGAAAGCAAGGCCTGAGACCGAAGTCCGCTCGTATCGGGTTGCGCTGGCCGTGCCTGCGGCGGTGGCGCGGTGCTGGAGGCTGAAGCGGACGGCGCGGGAAGAACCGTGGGCTGAGCTTCTTGCGCTCGAAGGCAGGACGCCTGCAGTGAAAGAACCAGGAACACTAATCCGCAGCGCGTGCGCACATGCTGGAACTTGATGACCCGGATGTTTCCGCCAATTCCGTCGTCATGGCCGGGCTTGACCCGGCCATCCAGAAAAACACGAGGTATTTCAAGCGATGACTGGATGGCCGGGTCAAGCCCGGCCATGACAGTGGAGCGAAAATTCGCCAATGTTTTCATGGCTCCTTCTGCTAGCGGAAACATCCCGGTAATCAAGTGCTGGAATGCCATCGTTTCCCTGCTCCACTTTTCAGCCACAGAGCGCGCTTAACAAATGTAGAGTGGAAACGCCAATTTCCAACCAGCCCAAGCTTCCACGCGAAAGCGTGGCCCGGCGCGCAGGTCGCAAGACGTTCTCTGGCTTTTTTGTAGCGTAGCCTTTAGGGAAACCGGCCGTGACGAAATCACCCCGAACGGTGTCTTTATTACATGTGTGCAACCTCTGTGCCGTCCTGATGCTCGCGGCTGTAACGGCCTCCGCGGCGACCCCGAAGGAGCAGCCTTCCATGACTTGGACGGCAACCCGGGCTGCGCATCTGCGAAGCGCCCCCTCCGGCCAATCGCCGGTCATCGCCTCCGTCCCCAAAGATGCCGTGCTGACGTCCTTCCAGCCCTGCGCCAGAGGTTGGTGCGCCGTCGAATACAAGGGTTTCCGCGGATGGATTTATGACTTTTTGATCGTCGAACAATCGGCGAATACGGTCGCGAAGGCGACACCGGCCCAGCCACCCTTTGCAAAAGCGGCTTTGCAAAGGCCTTCGGCGGCGCCTGCCCCGGCGGGGAAGGAGAGCGCGCGCATCTCCTATAGCGTTATCGGCCTCGGGGCCGAAGAAAGCCTTCCCATTCGAGAAGGGCCACTCGACACGGCTCCACTGATCGGAACACTTTCACCGGCTGCAAACGCTATCGCAGGGCTTGAGACGTGCAAGCGCCAATGGTGCTTGATCGAGCATGATGGCGCACGGGGATACGTTCGAACCCGGTTTCTCGCCCGTGCGGAGGACGGTCCTTCTCCGAAATACGGCGTCGATGGCGAGGCGAATTTGAAGGTCTTCAGCTATGGAGCCCCCGACGCAGAAAACGTCGGCGAGATTCCATTCTATGCCGGCGGGATTGTTCCTGTTGGCGAGTGCAACGGCGTGTGGTGTCACGTCCGTTATCTCGGACTTGTGGGATTTGTCGACACCCGCCGCCTACGCCCTCAGACCTCTCCGCAGGGATAGTGCGCGAAGCCTGCCTTTGGATGAGCGGCGCTTTTTGCTTGCGGCAGCGGCGGGAGCATTCTAACGAGAGAGTTAAGACAGGATTGGCTGATTGCGCCAGTCAAAGCTGCCGATCAACCTCAAGTTAGAGTTGTCGTGCATTATGGCCACAGACCAGTTTGCTGTTTCGGATCAGGCGGCTAGTTTCGACGAGAACAGGCTCAAGGAACAAAAGGAAAAGGCGCGCCGCTTCCGCAAGCGTTTGCAAGCGCGCGACGCCTTTATACTTCCCGAGATCTGGGACGTGGTATCGGCCCGTGTCATGGCGGACGCTGGATTCGACTTGATCGGGGTGTCTCCCGATTCGATAGCCTGGGCGCAAGGCCTTATGCCCCATGATCGGCTACCGCTCGACGCGCTCGTAGCCGCCGCAGAGAAGATCACGCATAATTTTTCCGTGCCGGTCAATGCAGACCTGGAGGGCATCCTCGGGCGTTCGATCGAGGAAATCGAGATAGCCGTCGGGGCCGTGGTCTCGGCGGGCTGCGTCGGAGTCGTCATCGGCGATGGCGGGCGAGGCGGGGCACACGGCATCGCGTCGATGCAGGACATGACGGCGGCGATCCGCACCGCAAAAGCGGCAGCGCTTGAAATGAGGGTTCCTGCGGTTATCACGGCAAGGACCGAAGCGTTTCTTCTCGAAGCACCGCCGCACTCGCCTTTCGAGACGGCGGTCGAACGCGCGGAGGCCTATTTCGCCGCGGGCGCCGACTGCATATCGGTGCCTGGCGCGCACGCACATCCAGCTCGTCGAGCGTCTGTCGGCGCAGATCGATGGCCCCTTGTCCATCACGATCGGTCTCACCCCAGCTCCGGATGTGAAGACATTCTCAAGGGCAGGCGCCTCTTGCATAGCCCTGGGCTCAGCGCTTATGCGGTCATTGCTTGGGATGCTTCGATACAAGGCCGAGGAGATTTTGGCCTTCGGCCAATTCAACAATCTCGACAAGGCCATCCCTGTCGAGTTCCTTGAACGGTTTGCTTCGTTAAGAAAAGAACCATGTATTACCTATCCAAGATTGTCTGGGCCTTCTTAGAACCATCCACCCTCATAGCAATCGTGCTCGCGGCCGGATTTTTCCTGGCCGTTCGCCAAAAACGCTCGGCGTTGCCGGTGCTTTTCTGCGGCGTCACCATGTACCTGATCGCGGGGTTCTCGCCGCTGGCCAACTGGCTGCTTATTCCGCTCGAAAACCGCGCTGAGATCGGAGCGACAGAACCGATCGATGGAGCGGCGGGAATTATCGTCCTTGGCGGCACGATGAGCGGAGCGCGAGAAACCGGCGACAGGAGGGTAATCCTGAATGACTCTGCGGATCGCATGATCGAAGCGGTACGCCTGGCGCTGCAACATCCCGACCTCCCAGTCATTTTCTCTGGAGGAAGCGGCGACCTCTTCCCAAGCAACCAGGGCCCGGAAGCGGGACATGCCCACAGGTTCTTCGAGGGATTCAAGATCGCGCCGCCCCGGCTCAGACTCGAGGACCGTTCGCGCAACACGCTGGAGAACGCTATTTTCACCGCCGAGCTGGTGAAGCCTCAGCGCGATCAGCGCTGGGTCCTCGTCACCTCCGCATATCACATGCCCAGGGCAAGGGCGTTGTTCGAGGCGCAAGGCTTTCATATCATTCCGCGGCCCGGCGACTTCCGCACGTTCGGGTCCCAGGATCGCTGGCTGTTTTTCCGGAGACCTTCCGATGGATTGCGTCGGCTGGACGTGGCCGCGAAAGAATGGATCGGGCTTTGGGTTTCGTGGCTTCGGGGGGACATTGCCTGGCCGCAAGAGCGTGGCGACAGTTCCCCGATCAGTTCCGCAAGCTGCTGTTCTCGATGGACGTTCTGATCTCTCGCATCGGGGCGTAAGCAGCGCCATTAGCGCCCGGTTTTGGGAAAATACTCAGACCGCCATAAGTCCCGACACTGACCCGACGCGCTTGCCCTTCGCCGCAAGAAAAAGTACTTGTACCACTACTTATAGGCTTTTGCGCTCTGACGGCTGGGTCGCCCTCCCCCATTAGGCGAAGCCTGCGGTTTCGCTCGTGACAAGAAGAGGGCTTGGCGGCCACAATTGCGTTTCAACCCAGGGCTAAGGTGATCTTGCCTTTCTTTCTTTTTTGCAGCCTGAAGCAAGACAATCCGAGCCAGATTTCGCCCTATGATTGCACACGACCCCAGCCTGGTGATCCTCTCGACCACAATCGCAATTCTGGGAGCCTTCACCGCCTGCGTCATGATTTCGGGTCTCAGCACGCTGAGCCGGGGGGAGCAGCGCGGGCGGCTCATCATGGCATCGGTGGCGCTTAGCGGATCTCTATGGGCGATGCAATTCGTAGGACTGCTTTCTCTGGAAGCGCCTCTGAATTTTGCCCACAATCCACTCTTGCTTGCGTCATCGGCCGCTGCCGCTTTCGTGGGCACCACGGCCGCGCTTCACCTGATGGGCGGAGGCAAAGGCTCCTATCGTGCCCGTCTCCCCGTTGCAACGGTAGTTTTCGGAGCAACGATCACCGTGATGAACTATTTAGGCATCGCGTCCCTCGCGGGGCGCGGCTTAGCGTTCTCGTGGTTTCTGGGCCTTGTCAGCATCGGGGTCTCGGTTCAGGTGGCGGCAATGGTGCTTGGGTTTCTTTTCCGGCGCCGGGGCGTCCTTCTGACAATTGCCGGTTCGATTTTTCTGGGGCTTTGCCTTGCAGCGAGCCATTATCTGGCGATTGCCTCCACGCTCAATCTTGAGCAGACTCTCCTCGCGATACCGGCCTCGAACAACGGGATTTCCGAGCGGTACCTGGCCTGGTCGGCAACCATCATGATGTACCTGATCTGCAGCATATGCCTTTGCATTTTCGTCATCAGCCAGTTCAGAGACGAAACGGAATAGCGCGAGTACGCCCCGCGAGAAATCCCGCCCCATTTGCCGCAAGCTCGCAGTTCGCTTCGAGAGCGTGCGGCAAAGTGAGTGCGAACGTGCCTCCGGCTGTACGAGCTACTGCATAAGGACTTCGACGAGCTTGGCGTCTCCGGAAGCAACGGTGAAAGCACCAGCGTATTGCCGCTCCCCGTGCTGCGCGGCGACGCGGTAATCACCCGCGGCAAGAATGTGGGTCGGGAATGCGCCCGCGCTTTCCTTGATCACGTCGCCGCTCGCGTTATAGATGGTCCATCTTGTATCCGCGACGGCCTCTCCCCCCGAGCGCTGAACGAGCTTGAACGTCACTTTCCCCGCATCGTGATCGATTCCGGCCTCCGTGATCTTGCCCGGCTCGATGACAACGTCGGTCGCGATCGATGAGTTCGCATCGCCGTAAGTACTCACGATGTGATACACGCCGCTGTTCAAGCGCGTGACAATGCCAGGGCGAAGGTCCACGAACATCTTTTGCCGGTTTCCGGACTGATCTTGCGTATCCGAGAAAATCTCGAACTTCAGAAGGTGCTCCTGCGTGACGGGCGTGCGGGCGAGCGTGGCCGTGAGCCGAAGGCCGCCTGCGTTCACAACGAAGTCTTCATTGACGGATTTCTCCGGCCAAACGCCGACTTTCTTTGTCAGATTCGCGCGGCCATAGGCGATGTTGACCAAATACTCGCCGGGCTTCAGTTCGATCGTCGGTCTCGGATCGCGCAGCGTCGTGAGGAGCTTGTAGTTTCCGTCGCTCCCCGCGTGCCCAGCGAATATGCGCCACACAATTCCAGAGGTCATCGGCGCGCTGCCCTCACTCAGATAGGCCGTAAGGGTAACGGGAGCCGGCGGACCCGAGGTTGGCGGAACGGGCCTCGCTTGAGGCTCTGCCTCTCCCGGTTCAATGGGAATACCCGCCCCATCGCCCTCGATGGGAATGTCCTCACCGTCGGCTGGTGCTTGCTCCTTGAGCCACTTCGGCGCTGCCTGGGCTGCGTTTTGGACGTGCTCCCCTGCCCAAATGGAGAGGGAGATCCCGAGCAAGACGGCGCGAACAAGGATTACAAACCTTACCTTGCGCATCAATCATCCCCCAGGCGATTCGAGTGAAGCCACTAGCAGTCTGCTGAAAAACGATGTTGCCCATGGTTCGACAAGCTCACCATGAGGTGTTCGACAAGCTCACCATGAGGTGTTCGACAGGCTCACCATGAGGATCAACTCATTGAGACACCCGACCTCATCCTGAGCCTGTCGAAGGATGTGGCCAACACCCAACCTCATCCTGAGCCCATCGAAGGATGCGGCCAACACTCGCCCTCATCCTGAGCTTGTCGAAGGATGAAGCCACGTTTTCAGCCTTTTCCAACATCCTGCCAGCCGCCGTGGAATGTAGAAACAGGCTTCGATTAAAATGAGGCGAAGTCTCCTACTCCTGAATTATTGCCGACTGCACTTCTCCCGCCACCACGCTGATCTGTGTCTGCTTGGGCGGCGCATTTTCGCCTTTTCCGCTGCATTCCACGTCGTAGCGCCCAGCCTTGAGGATGAAACGGATGTCGGAGCCTGCCGCGCGCCCGATCGGAGCGGCCTTGCGATCAGCGCCGGCTTCGTAAACCGCACAGACCTTATCGGATTTGCCGGATGGCAGACTGAGCTTCGCCTCCCCGGCATTCAGGATCACTGTCTGCGACGTCACCAGTCCGGCTTTGACTGTGACCATGCTTTCCTCCCGCGCATTGCCGTAGACCGTTTCCAAACGATAGCTGCCGGCGGGAAGCTGCAACCGGGGAGAAGCGCCGGAGATCCTGAGCACGGGGAGCGCGCCGCTCTTCGTGTCCGAAACGGCCGGAGAGAGCCGATACCAAGCCGCCAGGAGGTCAGGCGAACCGTCTTTGGCAAAGGCCTTAATCTCAAGGGTGCCTAGGCTCAACGGTATCCGGACGACTGAAACCTTCCCGGCGACGACCTTGACAGACGCCTCAAGTGTCGCGTATCCGGCAAAGGCGGACAGCACGTAATCTCCCGCGTTGAGATGGAAGAGCGCGGGCGCTCCGCTTGACCGGCCGAGTTCTTCGCGACCAACGGAGGTCTTCTGAGAAACGACGAAAAATGCATCTCCGACAGGCGGCCCGTTGGGGGCTTGCTGCGCCTCGGCCACGATGGTGCCCGCGTCCAGCACGATCGTCGTTTCAACCTTCTCAGCGCCGAGCGTGAACTCTCCGTAGCCTGTCGCAAGGCCATAGGCCACTCGCGCGCCATATCGGCCTTCGGGAAGTTTGGCCTTGGCCTGTCCCCCGCCGCCGACCCACAAAGGCGCTTCGGCAAGCCGAAGTCTGGCCCGTGGGCGTAACTTGGATTTTGGAAATCTCCCAAGTGACGCCCGCCTCGAGTGGTGGCATGCCCGATACAAGGGTAGCGGACAGAACGACGTTCGGTTCGACTTGCGGCGGCGGGACGAATTTCTCTTCCGCCTCCTTCTCCGCAGGTTGATCCGCCGGGGGCGGCGGCGTTGCCGGGGCGGCCGCGGGAGCCTCGGGCCCATCGGCGTCAGCGCCACCGCCCGCGTTATTCGTGGACGTTGCCACCGCCACCTTTTGCTGGCCAGCCGCTGTCTGTGCGGACCCCAGCGCGTCGCGCAGGTTGCGTTCGAGATCGGCTCCGGACTTCACGCCTATGAAGGCGCCGCCGCCCATCGCCTTCGCCGCACAGGTGAAATTGGCCGCTGCCTGCTCGCCCATGCTCATCCCAAAAACCGTTAACTTGGCTTTGGGGTAAAGACCATGAAGCCGTCCCGCAGCGCCGCAAATATCGCCGATGCAATCATCTCCTGTTCCGGCGACAAGAATGGCCGAGACTGCCTTTCCGTCCCGCGCGCCAGCGGACTTGAGCGCCGCCTGCAAGGCGTCCATCGCCGGCGCCCGGGCCGCTTTCGGCTGAAGCTTGCTCAGCGCCTTCTCCAACGTGCGAAGAGCGCTGCCCGCGGCCTGAAGCGGAACGAGTTCGTTGATGTCCTCGCACTTCTTCTGCGGAGATGAGCCGAAGGCCCAGAGCGCGAAAGCGGCGCCGGGCTCCATCCGGCTCACGGAGTTGCTGATGCCCGCTTTTGCCCAGTCCAGCTTGCGCTTCTGACCGAGGTTCGCACGCCATTTGCGCGGTGGCGTCCAGAATGACAACCGCGCGGGCTTCTTCAGCCTGGCAGGTGAATGCAAAGCTGCACAAGCTGAATGAGACCAAAATGGCTGAAATGAATGTCCGCATTTTCGTTGACCTTTGCGGTCGTAAAGTAAAGGGCACCGCCCAGCCTGGTCAACCAGGAGCCTAAAAACGGAACTGCTCTGCGAGGATACGCTCTTCGAGCGCGTGACCTGGATCGAATAGAAGTTTGAGACCGATGCTTCGTTCCTCCCGAACGAGAACCGAGAGCACGTCCCGGAACTCGGCGTGATCGGCGACGGCGCTGACCGGGCGCTTATCGGCTTCCAAAACCGAAATCCGGACTTGCGCCTTGTTCGACAGGAGGGCTCCGCGCCAGCGCCTCGGGCGGAACGGACTTATTGGCGTCAGGGCGAGGAGACGCGCTTTAAGCGGCAGGATCGGTCCCCCGACCGAGAGGTTATAGGCAGTGCTGCCTGCGGGCGTCGAGACAAGGACGCCGTCGCAAATGAGGTCTGTGAGCCGCTCCCGCCCGTCAACGGTAATCGCCAGCCGCGCGCTTTGCGCCGTCTGGCGGAACAGATGCACCTCGTTGATCGCAAGCGCGTTCAGCTTTTCGCCCGCCAGATTTTCCGCCTGCATTTTTAGCGGATGGATGAGGCTCAGCTTCGCGTTGGACACGCGCTCGACGAGGTCTTCCTCTCGATATTCATTCATCAGGAAGCCGACGGAGCCCCGGTGCATGCCGTAAATGGGAACCTCCATCCCCATGAAGCGATGGAGTGTTTGCAGCATGAGTCCGTCGCCGCCCAACGCGATGATGACGCTGGCGGAAGCGGGGTCGGCCGCCCCATAGAGCTTTGTCAGCCGCTTTAATGCCGCCTGCGCTTCCGGTGCGGGGCTTGCAACAAAGCCCAGTCGAACCTTATCAGCAAAGACGGCGGTCTGAGTATGAGCCGGGCTCACCTCGGCCATGATAACTCCTGAGCTTGGACGTCCGGCAAATCGGACAGCGAGTAGATGCTGCACATTCGAGGGAAAACCATGGACCAGGATGCCGATATGATCGTTCTCTATACCACATTCCCGACCGAAAAGGATGCTCAGAAAGTGGGCGAAGAATTGGTAACCGAAAAACTCGCTGCCTGCGTCAATATCTTTCCCGGTATGGTTTCCATCTATCGGTGGGAAGACGCCATCGAGAATGGAAGAGAGGTGGTAATGCTCGTTAAGACAAGAAAGGAACTCAAGTCACAGGTTTTCGAAGCATTGGCGGCGAAGCACCCTTATAGCGTTCCCGCTCTCATCGCGTTCGAGCCGCGCCGGGTGGCCGCATCCTATCTTGAATGGCTGCGCAGTCAAACAGTCTCTAGCGATGGAAATTCAGGACCAAAATAAGGCGACCTTTGCCCGAACTGATGCCTTTCCGCAACGGATTCACAGCGCCCATCTGGAAAACATCAGAAATATGAAGCACTTAAACCGTAAATCAACAAACTTGCATTCATAGAGGTTCGCAATCATCTTAGGGTCATAAGGCGGGAGAGAGCTCATGGGCAGGCAGAAAAAGTTGAAAGGGGTGGCACTGGCGTGCGGCATCACCTTGTCGCTTGCCCAGCAGATCACCGCAGCCGCGGCATTCTCGACGGAGCCGGTAGCGCCTCCGTCGGCGAGCCTGCAAGTAAATCCACCCTCACAGTTCATCCAGCCCGGCATATCCGGGCAGGGGCCCGAGTTTGATCTTAACGATCCCTCGGTGGCTGGGAAATCGAAGGGGACGGATGTAACGATCCCAGGGTTTGGGACGCTCGCCACTCTTCCGAAATTGGATTTCGGGCTTGAGCTGTTATACGGCCCCAAGAGCGGATCGGAAGCGCTTCAGCTCGATCAGCATGCGCCTGACAATGACATGCAGATCAAGGGCACATTTACCCACAAGTTTTAATATCAGGGCCCTGCGCGAGTTTCCTTCGATGAGCTTGCGCTCAAGACAAAATCTGAAGCTGGTTGGCGCTGCGGCGGTCCATGTTTTGACCGCCACAGGCGGCGTGCTCGGTCTTCTCTCGCTTCTGTCGGCCTGTGACGGCCAGTGGCCGGTTGCCTTCGCTTGGTTGGGTGCTGCCCTGATCGTGGATGGTGTTGACGGCCCGCTTGCCCGCCTCGTCGATGTCAAACGCGTTCTACCCCGTTTCTCGGGAGAAGAGCTCGACCACCTTGTCGACTACATCACCTACGTGACGGTGCCGGCTTTCATGGTTGCGCGCGCCGAGATCGTGCCGGAAAGCCTGCGGCTTCCGTTGGCGGCGGTGATCATGCTCGTGTCGCTTTACCACTTCTCGGACACCGAAAGTAAGACTGCGGACGGTTATTTCGTCGGTTTTCCCGCCATCTGGAACGTGGTTGTGCTTTATTGCTTCGTGCTTGGCTTCTCGCCAGCCGTTTCCGCCTCCATCATCGCAATCTGCGCTGTCTTCACGTTCATACCGCTTTATTGGCTCCATCCGCTGCGGGTGCGGCGGATGCGGCTTGTCACTTTCGCCGTTGTTTCAGCCTGGGGCGCGGCTGCCGCCGGCGCCATCCTTCACGGTTTTCCTGGGACGCCAGTCGAACAAATTATATTCGCTGTAACGGCGATTTATGTCATCGCAATCGGCGTAAGCGCGGAAAGTGGAGCCGGTCGCCGTTTCGATCGCGTGAAGTGAGAAATCTCCCTTAGAGCTCCGAAAACCGCTTCATACTTTTCCGGACGCATTTTAACAGAAGGCCGCATCAGCGGCAGCGCCTAGATGGAACTCCTCTTCGATCCGGCCGCCTGGGCCAGCCTGATCACCCTGACGGCTTTAGAGGTCGTGCTCGGGGTCGACAACATCGTCGTCCTGTCGATCATCACGCATGCCCTCCCTCAAAAAGAAGCGCAGCGGGCAAGGGCGGTGGGGCTTGGCTTGGCCCTTGCTTTGCGTCTTGCCTTGCTGTCGGCGATCAGCTGGATCACCCGCCTCACCTACCCCATCTTCAGCGCCGGCGGACAGGATTTCTCCTGGCGCGACCTCATCTTGATAGGTGGCGGCCTCTTCCTGATGGTGAAGGCAACTCAGGAAATTCATGCCGAAATAGAAGGCGGTGAAGATCCCTCCGGCGTCGCCCAGCAAAAGGCGAGCTTCGGCGCCGTCATCTCCCAGATCGCAATCATGGACCTCGTCTTCTCGCTCAACTCGATCATTACCGCTGTCGGGCTCGCCCGGCGCATCGAAGTCATGGTTGCCGCGATCTGCATTTCGATCGGCATCATGTACGCGGCGGCCGGACCGGTCGGAGGGTTCATCAAGCGCCACCCGACCACAAAGATGCTCGGCTTGTGTTTTTTGATCCTCATTGGCGTCGCGCTCGTCGCAGACGGCTTCGCGCTTCACATTCCGCGCGGATATATCTATTTCGCGATGGCCTTTGCGGGTGTCGTCGAGACGTTCAATGTCTGGGCGAAAGGCTCCACAAACCGTCGGAGCCAAGCATCCTCTGCAACGGGGGAACCCGAACTTGAGCCTCAGCCACAGAGCCCGCCTGCGCTACGAGCACCGCTGACCACCGGAGGCCCGGCGCCCCGTCCCGCTCGGAATATGAGGGCGCAGCGAAGGAGAAACCGAAAAAAATAGGCCTTGGGGCCATTTTATTACCATCAATGAGGCCGTGTCCGCGCCGTTGGCCCAGATTTCGTCCATAAGCGCGATTAGCGAGAGCACTGGAAAGCTCAACCGGAAAGAACCATGCGCGCCTTGATTGTCTCCGCCTTGGTGGCGCTTTCGATTGCTGCTGCAACCGAGAGATGCGCCGCCGAGCAGGTTACCTTGGATTATCTCGGTCTTGAACTCTCGGCCAATCTTGAGAGTGCCTCGGGCAAGTCGCTCAAGAACGAAGTCGTTCTTCTCGTGCACGACACGCTCGGGCACGACCGGATGGAGCTGATGGCAGCGCTGCAGGATAGCCTGCGCGATCAAGGCATCAACTCGCTCGCCATAACGCTCGGGCTCGGGATGGACAAGCGGCACGGCATGTTTGATTGCGCGATGGAGCAGGACCACCGCCATGAAGACGCCGTCGACGAAATCGCAGGCTGGGTTCAATGGCTGAAGGAGAAAGGGGCGACCTCCATCACAGTCGCGGGCCACGGGCGCGGGGCCAATCAGGTTGCGCTGTATGCCATCAACCGCCTGGACAAGACTGTGAAGCGCGCCGTGCTCATGTCGCCTTTAATGCAAAGCGAAGAGAAGGCCGAGACGGAATACAGCGCACGTTTTGGACAATCCCTGCGGCAAGAGCTCGCGAAGGCCGAGGAACTTGTGGCCGGCGAACGCGGTAATCTGTTTGTCGACGTGCCAGGATTCCTGACATGCTCGAAGCCGCGAGTAACCGCCGGGACTTTCGCCAATTACTACAGCGCAAACGCCAAGTTCAAGACGACGAACTTGTTGCAAAGCATCAAGGTTCCCGTGCTGATTGCGGTCGGGGACGCGGACCCGGTCCTGAGCGAGGTCAAGGCGGCTGAACCGGAATTCGCAAGCCTCAAAACAGTGACAATGGCCGTGATTCCTGGAGCGGATCAGGATTTCAGGGACATGGGAGCCGATGACCTTGCCCGAAAAATCAAGGAGTTCATCGGCCATAAATTGCAGGGTTAGCGATTAGAGCAGCCCGCGTCCATTTGGGCGATGGCTGCTCTTGCCCTCGATAAATCGATCAACTCCTCCGACCCTTATTCACCTGATTAAAGGCGGGCCGATCTAGGAGCGCCGAAGCGTACTTACCTGCACACATAGGAGCCGGGAGCATCTTCAAGCGGCTTGAAAACGCCGCCACCATGCTCGGGCGGAGGAATTTGTACGCCTGACAGCGAAGATAGCCACGTCTTATAGTCGTCCCACCACGAGCCCGGATGCTCATCGGCCTTCGCGATGAATGCATCGATCGTGGGCAGAACCTTTGCGTCGCCTTCCTCAAGAATCCAGTACTGGTATTTTTTCTTCGCAGGCGGGTTGATCACGCCTGCTATATGCCCCGAGCCGGCCAGAACGAAACGAACCGGGCCACCAAAAAGCTTGGCGCCGTTCAAAACCGACTGGGCCGGGGCAATGTGATCCTCCTTCGCGGCCACATCGTAGATGGGAGCCGTTATCTTGCTGAGGTCGAGGGTCACTCCGCCCAGCTTCATGAGACCCTGCGCGAGCGTGTTCTTCATATAGAACTCCCGCAGGTAGAAGCTGTGATTGGCGGGCGGCATCCGCGTCGAATCTGAGTTCCAATAAAGAAGGTCGAACGGGAAGGGCTGTTTGCCGAGCAGATAATTGTTGACGATGTAGGGCCAGATCAGATCTTTCGGGCGCAGCGCATTGAACACCGCCGCCATCCGCGCCCCATCCAGGAACCCTTTTTCCGCCATCAGGTCCTCGAGCGCCTTCAGCTGCTCGTCATCGATGAAGACAAGCAAATCACCGGCTTTCGTGAAGTCTGTCTGGGCCGTAAAAAGCGTCGCTGAATTGATACGGTGGTCGCCTTTCGCAGCCATGTAGGCGAGCGTGCACGAGAGCAACGTTCCTCCCACGCAGTAACCGAGCGTGTTCGTATGCGGCTGGCCTGTGATGCGCAGCACCGTGTCGACGCCCGCCATAACCCCCTCGAGCATGTAGTCTTCGAAGGTTTTTGAAGAGAGCTTCTCATCCGGGTTCACCCACGAGATCACAAAGACTGTGAAGCCCTGGTCGACGAGCCACTTTATGAAGGACTTGGGTGGCGTAAGGTCAAGGATATAGAATTTGTTGATCCACGGCGGCACGATGAGCATCGGGACTGCATGGACAGTCTCGGTCGTCGGCGAGTACTGAATGAGCTGTAAGAGTTCATTCTGATAGACCACCTTCCCAGGCGTCACCGCGAGGTTCTTGCCCACCTCGAAGGCCGACATGTCCGTCTGCCTGACCCGGAGAAGCTCGCCGGAATGGTCGAGGTCCTCTATAAGATGGGTCATGCCCTCGACAAAATTCCTCGCACCCGTTGATACCGTTGCGCGGATTACTTCGGGGTTTGTAAAAGGAAAATTCGAGGGCGAGAGCGCGCTCACAATCTGGTTCAGATAAAACTCGGCGCGGTGCTTGACGTGGGCATCGACTGTCGACGCGTTATGAACCATGTCTTCGGCCCACTTGCCCCCAAGCAAATAGGCCTGCTTCAGAAAATCGAAGAATGCGTTTTCTGTCCATTCTTTGTCCCTGAACCTGGGATCGTGCGCCGAAGGCGCAATCATGGGTTCGACCTTCTCGCCAATAAAGCGCTTATAGGTGCGGCCCCAAAGCTCAACCATATCCTCGGTGAGCTTTGCCTGGGCTTCGCTATAGCCTTTCGGATCATTCATCCAATATTGGAGAATGGGAGCGAACAACTTCCCGGAGTCGGCCATGCCGTTCGCAACCGTAAACGCGCCGTGGCGCTTATCCTTGTCCTCGACAATCTTTGCGATGACCTGACCGGTTGCTTCGACGGATCGCATCAGATTAGTGACGAATTCCTCAGGGGACTGCAAACCGGTCAAAGGTTTTTCCGCCGGGCTGACCGCCTTCTCCGGCTTTTCGTGTTTTTCAGCCAGCCGGCGCTTTTCCGATATCCTGCGCTTATCAGACATTCGGCGCTTCCTCGTTCCCAGACCCGAAAAGTTATTTGAATGCTTCCTGCCCGGGACATAACCCAAGCGTCGATACTATTATAACACTTCTGGTGCTGTTTTATGAAGGGGCTCCGCCCACTCTATTTTTAATAGCGGCGAAGAAGAGCGACGAGCTTGCCTTGGATTTTCACCCGGTCCGGTCCGAAAATGCGGGTCTCGAAGGCCTGATTGGCAGGTTCGAGGGCAATCGATTGTCCCTTTTTTCGTAAGCGCTTAAGCGTGGCCTCTTCGTCGTCGATTAAGGCAACGACGATCTCCCCGCTTTCCGCTGTCGGGGTTCGTTTCAGGATGACGGTATCGCCCTCCTGAATGCCCGCGTCGATCATTAAATCGCCGCGAACCTCGAGCGCGAAGTGCTCACCCTGGGATAGGAACTCAGGCGGCATGACGAGCACGTGGCTCTGATCCTCGATTGCGGAACGGGGAACGCCCGCCGCGATCCGCCCCATGACCGGGACCTGTATGCCGCCGTCTTCGCGGTCACGGACGAATGCCGCCTGGGGGCTTTCCTCGAACGACGTGCGTCGCGTTCCCTCGATAACCGTTGGCATGAAACCGCCGCGCCGCTTATCGGCATCGAACACATTTCGCCCGCGCTCGGGCATTTTCGTGACTTCCAGCGCCCGGGCGCGATGGGGAAGCCTCCTTATGAAGCCGCGCTCCTCTAACGCCATAATGAGGCGGTGAATGCCCGATTTTGACTTGAGCTCCAGCGCATCTTTCATCTCGTCAAACGACGGAGGAACGCCTGTCGCCTCGATACGGTCATTGATGAAAAGAAGCAGTTGCTTTTGCTTTGGCGTCAGCATGACAGCCCCAAATAGAGTGCCGGATTTACCTTGTACAAACAGGGAACACCAATAAGCGTTCTCTTTGCGTTCCGCAAGGGAAAACGCCTCGGCGGCACGGATGTTAAAAATCGAGCGCGATGACAGGCACAAGCGTCCCCGCCCGGAGGGCTGGCCCGTTCGCGGGCCGCACGAGAAGACAATCGGCCCTTGCGAAAGCGTTCATGAGCGAGCTGTCCTGATCGCCGATGGGAGCGACCCCATCCTCGGAAAGCTGCGCCCTCATGTAATGCTCACGCTCGCCGTTCGCCTCGACAGGGACGGCGAGCCGAACGGGGCGCGGGTTGTCGCGGTGCGAGCGCCCGAGAAGCCGGTCGAGCAGCGGCTTTAAGAAAACGCGGGCGCAGACGATTGCGGAAGCGGGGTTGCCAGGCATGCCCAGGATGCGCTGATTGCCAAGGAAGCCGAACATAGCGGGCTTGCCTGGGCGCATCGCCACACGAAGTACCTCGAACCGCGCGCCCATATCTTCGAACGTGCCGCGAATGAGATCGTGCTCGCCAACGGATGCGCCGCCGATGGTCAGGAGCACATCGGCCTTTTCCGCGTCGCGAATAGAAGCCGCGAGGCTTGCCTTGCTGTCTCGCGCGAGGTCGAGAAGAAGGGGGTCGCCGCCCCAGGCCGTTATGGCGGCCTTCATGCCCGCAGGGATCGATGAAATGATTTGGTCCGCAGCCGGCGACTGTCCGGGCTGCACGAGTTCATCGCCATTCGCCAGAACGGCAACGATGGGCTTCCGTCTCACCGGCACCGTCGCGTGGTTCATGGCGGCGGCCAGCATCAGTTGGCGGCTTTGCAGCTCAATCCCAGCGGCGAGCAGGATTTCGCCTTCCGCAAAATCATAGCCCTGGGGGCGGACATACTCTCCGAGGGATGCAGGTTCCAGGATTTCGACTGTCCCTTTGCCTGCGGCCTTGGTGTTCTCCTGGATGACGATGGTGTCGGCTCCAACCGGAACCGGCGCACCGGTGAAAATGCGGACGGCTTCGCCGGCTCCAACTTCGCCTTTGAAACCATGACCTGCGGCCGATTTGCCAATCACCTCAAGGCAGGCGGGAATGGATGCGAGGTCTGCGGCGCGAACGGCGTAGCCATCCATGGCCGATGCGGCGAAGGGCGGTTGCGTCAGCTTCGCCCTGAGGCCTTGCGCCAGGACGCGGCCCGCAGCCTCAAAGATCGAGACCGTTTCGGCGTCCAGAGGCTCGACGCCGCTTACAACGGCGGCCCGCGCTTCGGCCACCGGAACCAAAGTCATGGCTGCCTCTCGCGGTCCGGCATGGGAGCGTGGAAGTCGCCGGACTTGCCGCCTGTCTTGGACAGGAGGCGAATGCCTTCGATTCGCAGGCCCTTGTCCCGCGCCTTCAGCATGTCGTAGAGCGTGAGGCAACTCACCGACACCGCCGTCAGCGCTTCCATTTCAACGCCGGTCTGGCCAAGGGCTTTCGCCATAGCTTCGACGCGGACCCCCGGCGTTTCTTTCAACGGCTCAAAATCGACCGTCACTTTGCTTAAGGCGAGGGGATGGCAAAGCGGTATCAGATCAGACGTCCGTTTCGCCGCCATGATGCCTGCAATTCGCGCCGCGGCGAGCACGTCGCCTTTCGGAGCATTCCCCTCCTCAATCAGGCGTAGCGTGGCCAACTCCATCACAACAAAACCTTCGGCGATCGCGACCCTCTCCGTGACCGCCTTCCCGGCCACATCGACCATGGACGCCTCGCCCTTGGCGTTGATGTGGCTTAGTTCGCTCATGCGTTGGCGACGTGCCTTTCACGTTCACAGGCGGGCAAGAGCAACGCGCGCGTTGCGTCTTCAATGTCCGGGTGCCGCATCAGGCTCTCACCCACTAGAAAAGCGCTGGCCCCGGAGCGCGTGAGCCGCGCCATGTCCGCCGGCGTGAAAATTCCGCTCTCCGAGACGATAATGCGGCCCGGCGGAATCAGTTGCGCAAGCTCTTCTGTCGTTTCGAGATGCGTCTCGAAGGTGTTGAGATCGCGATTGTTGATGCCGATCAGCCAGGCGTTCAGCGTAAGCGCGCGCTCCAGCTCGTCCTGATTATGAACCTCGACAAGCACCGACATGTCCATGGCGCAGGCGGAGGAGAAAAGCTCGCTGGCTAGCCCGTCGGATGTGCAAGCCATGATGATAAGGATGCAGTCTGCCCCCATGGCACGCGCTTCGGCAACCTGATAGGGGTCGACCATGAAGTCTTTCCGAAGCACCGGCAGGCGCGTCGCCCCGCGCGCCGCGATCAGCGCCTCGGGTGAACCTTGGAAAGAGGGGCCATCCGTCAGAACTGAAAGGCAAGCCGCGCCCCCACGCTCATAGGCTTTTGCGATGGCAGCCGGATCGAAATCGGCTCGAATCAGACCGCGCGAAGGGCTTGCCTTCTTGACTTCCGCAATGAGGCCCGGCTCAACACGGGCGCATTTTCTCGACAACGCACCAAAGAAATCGCGTACGCACGGCCCCGCAGCCGCTTGCTCCTCAAGCTCGGCTAGGCTGGTCTTCGCCTTGGCTGCCGCGACTTCTTCCTTCTTATAGGCGACAATGCGGTCGAGAATGCTCATAGCGCCACCGTTTGTTCTAATATTCTTACGTACCGGTTGTGGCGTCTATCAGACTGCAGAACACCGCTATCGCTCAAGCGTTTTCCGCGAAGAGCATTCAATGATTGCAATTTAACATTACTTTGCATCAACCACTCATTCTGATTGCGCAAAGGAGTCGTTCCTGCTTGCTGCAATAAGAGCATCGAGCGCTTTCTCGGCGCGGCCATCGTCGATGGAAGCGGCGGCGAGGCGTGCGCCTTCTTTCAAGGTGCCGGCTCTTCGCGCGATGATGAATGCGGCGGCGGCATTCAGGAGAACGATGTCCCGGAACGGACCTTTTTTGCCGCGCAAAAGCTCGCGCATCGCGACCGCGCAATCCTCTGCCGAACCACCTTGCAGATCGGACAGGCGCGCTTCAGGCAAGCCTGCATCGCTCGGGTGAACCTCGAAGGAGGAAAGCTTGCCGGCTTTCAATTCGACCACGCGGCTGACGCCGGTCGTCGAAAGCTCATCCATGCCGCCGGCTCCATGAACGGCCCACACATGCTCCGCGCCCCCCCGCTTCAGCACCTCGGCCATCGGGACAAGCCACTGTTCCGAATACGCGCCGATGAGCATGCGTTTCGTAGCCGCAGGATTGAGGAGCGGACCGAGAAGGTTGAAAACCGTCCGCAGCCGGAGGCCTTGGCGCACAGAGGCCGCATGGCGCATAGCGGGGTGGTGCGCAGGCGCCCAGAGAAAGGCCAGTCCGGCATACTCGAAACAGTGCGCAATTCGCTCGGACGGCATCCTGATCGTGACGCCGAGCTTTTCGAGTACATCCGCTGCGCCTGATTTCGAAGATACGGCCCTGTTCCCGTGCTTCGCCACAGGTACTCCCGCCCCAGCTAGCACAAAAGATGTCGCCGTCGAGATGTTGAACGTCCCCTTGGCGTCGCCGCCCGTGCCGACGATATCGATGGCGCCTTCGGGAGCGGTCGCGGGCACCATGAGCGTCCTCATCGCGGCGACCGCGCCTGCGATTTCGTCAACCGTTTCACCGCGCGCCTTCAACGCCACGAGAAATCCCGCCAATTCAATCTCGGATACGGCCCCTTGCATGATGCAGGTGAATGCCTCTCGCGCCTCTTCCTCGGAAAGGCAGGCTCCGTCTGCGGCTTTCTCGAAATGCGGGCGGAACGCGGCAGCGAGGTCGGGTTTGGGCGTGTCTTGCATGGGCTGGCTCAAGCGACGGTCGCGCATCCGGCGGCGGGATTAAGCGGAGGCAGAGAGAGCCCCTCTTTTCGAGGAGACCAGCGCACGCCTGCAAGCGTCAGGAAGGTCGCCAGGATCGCGTGGCCATTCGCGCTCGCGATGCTCTCGGGGTGGAATTGCACGCCGAAAGTCGGCTCGTCGCGATGCTCCAGCGCCATGATGAGCCCATCGGATGTACGCGCCGTCACCGCGAGGCAAGCCGGAAGAGTATCAGCCTCGACGATGAGCGAATGGTAGCGCGTCGCCTCGAAGGCGTTCGGCAAACCGCGGAAAAGGCTCGTTCCCTCGTGGTAGATTTTCGACAGCTTGCCGTGCATCAGGACGGGCGCACGGATCACGCGGCCACCGAAAGCCTGACCGATAGTCTGGTGACCCAGGCACACGCCAAGCAGTGGAATGCGCCCTTTGTTCTCCTTCACAAGGTCAAGGCAGATGCCGGCCTCGTTCGGAGTGCACGGTCCCGGCGACATGACGATCGCCTCGGGCTTCTCCTCGATCACCGCCGCCGCCGTCTTCTCGTCATTACGGTAGACGCGCACATCGACGCCAAGGTCGCCAAAATAATGGACGAGATTGTATGTGAAGCTGTCATAGTTATCGATAATCGTAATCACTGTTTTTGTCCTTGGCCCGAAGGCGGAAGCGTATTCGGCGACATGTACAGCGCGACACGGCCGGTCGCGGGCCGCAGGTTCTTCCAGAGATCTTCATCGAACTCGAAAGTCACGACTGCCGCTGTTGGAAGCTTATCCTTGAGCTGCTGGCATTCCCGGCCTGTTACCGCGAGCATCACCGCGAGGTCCTGAAGTCCGGGATTGTGGCCAACGATCATGACGTGATCCACTTTGTCCGGAACCTCTTTCAAAACCTCGAAAATGCTTTGGGCGCTCGCCTCGTACAACCTCTCGTCGTAGCGAACTTTCGGCGCCTTATCCCAAGCTTCCACCGAGGCCAGCGTCAGGGTCTGGCGCGTGCGCACCGAAGGCGAGCACAAAATCAGATTGGGGCGCAAATGCCTGTCGCGCATGGCCGCGCCCATTTTCGGGGCGGCTTTAAGTCCGCGATCCGCCAGGGGGCGATCGAAATCTTCGATGCGCGGATTGTCCTTCTCACCGGACTTCGCGTGGCGAAAGAGCGTCACCGTCTTCATTGGACAACCTGATCCTCCGCGCTACTGCCCCCGGCTCGCCTGCCCAGCAAACCGCACCGCCTCTTCGGCGGCCCGGAACAACGCCCGCGCCTTGTTCTCGCACTCTGCCTGCTCTGACGCGGGAACGGAATCAGCGACGATGCCGGCACCGGCCTGAACGTACATCATGCCATCTTTAACGATCGCCGTCCGAAGCGCAATACAGGTATCCATTTCTCCATTGGCGGCGAAGTATCCGATGCAGCCTGCGTAAACGCCGCGTTTTTCGGGTTCGAGTTCGTCGATGATCTCCATGGCGCGGACTTTCGGCGCGCCGGATACGGTGCCCGCGGGGAAGCCTGCCATGAGCGCGTCGATGGAATCGTGCTTTGCATCGAGCCGCCCGGCCACGTTCGAGACGATGTGCATGACCTGGCTGTAGTATTCCAGGAAGAAGCTATCGGTCACCCGCACGGAGGACGTTTCGGCGACGCGGCCCACATCGTTGCGGCCGAGATCGAGCAGCATCAGATGTTCCGCGCGCTCTTTCGTGTCAGCGAGAAGTTCTGCGGCAAGGCGCTTGTCCTCCTCTGGCGTTGCGCCTCGAGGCCGCGTACCGGCTATCGGCCTGATTGTGACTTCACCTTCGCGCACCCGCACGAGAATTTCCGGGCTCGACCCCGCAACGGCGAAGTTCCCGAAGTTCAGGAAATAAAGGAACGGAGCGGGATTGATCCGTCGCAAGGCGCGGTAAAGGGCAAAGGGCTGCAGATCGAACCGCGTGGCAAACCGTTGCGAGAGCACGACCTGGAAAATGTCGCCCGCGCCGATGTACTCTTTTGCGCGGCTGACCATGGCCATGTATTCGTCCGTCGCCATGTTCGATGTTGCGGCGGTGAACGCGGCATCGATGCCGTTGGCGGAGGAGGCGTGCGCGCTTTTGGTCTCGAGAGCGTCCTGGACCTGCGTCAGCCGGTCGATGGCGCGGGAGTAGGCTATCTTGGCCGGGATAGCCTTCTGCGGCCGGACGGTGGTGACGATCGTCATCTCGTCCTTCACGGCGTCGAAGATGACCATGATCGTGGGCCGCATCATGAGCGCATCGGGCACCCCAATGGGATCCGGCTTTTCAGCGGGCAGGCGCTCGACAAGACGCACCGTGTCATAACCCAGATAGCCGAAGACGCCCGCCGACATGGGCGGCAAATACTCGGGAATATCGACGCGGGATGCATCGAGAAGCGCTCGAAGCGCGCTTAGCGTGCCGCCCTCGCACGGGTGAAACGCCGACGCGTCCTCGAGCGGCGCAGTGTTGATCTCCGCGCAATCTCCATGAGCGCGCCACAGGATGTCCGGATCGAGGCCGATGATGGAATAGCGGCCGCGCACCGCCCCGCCCTCCACCAACTCGAGAAGGAACGAGTAGGGGCGGTCTGCCGCGAGCTTGAGCATTGCCGCAACCGGCGTCTCAAGATCCGAGATCAGGCGCATTGAAATGAGTTGGGCTTCACCGGCGCCGTAGCGCGCGGCGAAGTCGGAAGACGAAGGCTCGACCTTCATTGATTTGCGATCTCGTAAGGTTGCGTTTCTCTCGGCTCAATCAAAGCGAGGAGACACGCCATCGAAAGCTATTCACCGCCTTCATAGGAGCCCCCCGAGACGGCAGAAAAGCTCTTCTGATCGATTGATACGCCAGCGGTCTTCATGATGCCGCCCAGATATTCCGAGAAATTATCCTCGGCGATTTGTTTCCCGAGCTGCTGCTCCAGCCCAAGAGCCTGAATGTCGTTGAGTGGGGCCGGTAGCGTAATATTCTCGACCTTGAATACGACGCGGGACTCACCTTCCGAGGCTGACCCGGCGCCATGCTCGGCAAGCGTAAAGGCCTGCGCGACTGCGGCTGGCGGGATACCCTCCGCCGGTCCTTCGCGCTTCAGCGGCTGACTTGTCTTGACCTCGGCGCCAACGCTTTTAGCGACATCGGCGACTGGCTCGGCGCGGTTGAGGCGCGCAACAAGGTCGCGAGCCTTCTCGGCGAGCTTGCTCTGAATCTGCTCCTTCCGCCAGGCAGCCTCGACATCGGCCTTCACCTCATCAAACGGCTTCTGCCTGGGCTTCACAATATCCTGCACCTCGTACCAGGCATAGCCTCCGGCTGGCAGTCGCAGGGCTTCGTTTTCGACGCCGACATCGGACTTGAATGCTGCTTCGACCAGCGTCGCGGTCGGAACGCCAGGGAGTTCAACAGGCTTGCCGTCGGCAGCCTTCCCCGTGCGGTCGAACGTGACCTCTTCCAGGGGAAGATTCAGCTTCTTCGCGCTGTCGGCAAGCATCACCCCAGTCGCGCGATCCTCTTCGAAGGCCTTGATGAGCCGGGAATTTTCAGCCGTTGCGCGAGCTTTTAAAAGGTCGGCCCGGATCTGATCCTTGACTTCGTTGAAGCTCTTTTCCTGCCCGGGAACGACCTCCAGCACGCGCATGATCACCGTGGACAGCGGGCCATCGGCCGGCCTGCTGACCCACCCTTTTTCGGTCGAGAAAGCCTCGTCGATGATGGCGGGGCTGGTCGCAAATTTCTGAGAGAACTCCTTCTTGGACACAAGCCCGATATCGAGCTCCGGCTGCTTGAAGCCTGCCTCCTTGGCAACATCAAGGAAGTCTTTCCCAGCTTTCAGCCCCTGATAGGCGGCATCAGCCGCCGCTCTTGTCTTGAAGGGAATAAGCTCAATCTTTCGGCGCTCGGGAACCGAGTAGCTGGCGGCCTTGGCTGCGTATTCGGCCTTGAGATCGTCTTCGGAGACACTGATTTTGCTTGCGACAGACTGCGGCGTGATCGCGAGTACGGCGACTTTACGCAGTTCCGGCGCCATGAACTGCGTCTTGCGCTCATCATAATAACTCTTCAGCGTCTCCTCGGAGGGCGCCTCGATCGCACCTGCCGCGTCTGCGCGAAGGGTAAAATAGGCGAGCGTGCGCTGCTCATTGCTGTATCTGTTGAACGCTTCCAATAACGCTCTCGACGTGATGCCGCTCTTGTCGAAGATCCCCTGAACCTGCCGCCGGATCAGATCGCTCTTGTACTCCTGCTCGAAAAAGGGAGCGGCGTAGCCGATCTGCTGCAGAAACTGTTCATATTTCTTGGGGCTGAACGTACCAGGCGGATCCTGGAACATTGCCGTGCCGGTGATCGCCTGCCGCAGGCCCGCCTCGGACAATCCAAGCCCGAGCTTCCCGGCCTCGAGATCAACAGTTGCGTCCTGGATAAGCCCCTGCAAAACGCGGTTTGGCAAACCGAAAGCTTTCGCCTCCTGAGGGGAGATTCGGCGCCCGGCCCTTTGGCTCAGGTTCTCCATTACCCTTTGATAGGCGCGGCGAAATTGCTCGGGTGTGACAGCCTCGGAGCCAACTTTCGCGACGGTCTGCTGGTTGTAGCGGTCAAAATAACCATTCCCGCCGCCCATGCTGACCGCAAACGCGCCAATGAGAATGGCGAACATGATGAAAGCAGCCGCTTTCCGAAGCATATGCATCATAGAAGATGGGCGTCCTTACACGCTTATGATAAAGCGGGCCTAAGATAAAGCGGGCCTTGATTCCGGCGGGCATTTCTTGCAGGGTCCGCGATGCGGTAATTTAGAGAATAAAAACGTGCGCGCAATATGAAGATTTGCGCGGATAGCCAGCTTCAACACATTCGTGGGCCAAGCCGCCCTTGGTTAGGGAGATGACATGACGGAACCGAAACTTTACGTCGCAGGCAATTGGAAAATGAACGGATTGCAGGCGGACCTCAAGGAGATCGAGGCGGTCAAGGCCGGGGTTACGCCCTCTGGCCCCGATGTCGCAATCTTTCCGCCTGCGACCCTTTTGCATCAAGCGGCTTCGCTGGTTAAGGGATCGCCGGTGGAAATCGGCGCGCAAGACTGTCACGCACAGGCAAAGGGCGCTTTCACGGGCGATTTGTCGGCGGCCATTATAAAGGACGCCGGGGCCACGGCTGTGATCGTCGGCCACAGCGAGAGGCGGAGCGGTCATGGCGAGACGAGCCAGGATGTGCAAGCGAAGGCGTCCGCGGTGTTGAAGGCAGGGCTGAAAGCCGTCATCTGCATCGGCGAAACGAAAGACGAGCGCCTCGCGGGTCTTGCCCCTGATGTGTGCTCGCGGCAAGTCGTGGGGAGCCTGCCCGCTGAAAGCACCCCGGACACCGTTATTGTCGCCTATGAACCCGTTTGGGCGATCGGCACCGGCTTGTCCCCCACGATACCGGATATAACCGCCATCCACGAAGTCGTCCGGAACGAGCTTAAGAAGCTCTTTCCCGGCAGCGCGGGCCAGCATTGGCGCGTGCTTTATGGAGGGTCCGTCACGGCAGCCAACGCCGCATCGATCTTCGAGAGCGACGAAGTTGATGGCGTTCTCGTGGGCGGAGCCAGTTTGAGCGCGACTTCTTTTCTTGCTATCATCGCCGCGGCCAAGGCCGCCTCGGAGCGGCGTGCGTCGGTGAAATAAAGGACAGCTTGGATGAGATCCTTTGCGCCGAGTTATCCCCGTTTTTCCCGTTTCGCGGCGTGGGCGCTTTTTTTAAGCGCTCCTGCTTTCCTCCCGGTTAGCGCATCTGCCGCTCCCCTGGACAGGAACGCTTGCGCAAGACTTGCCCAGGAAATTCAAAACTTGAAGGCGCTCGATGTGGACAGGCTGATGGAACGTGGACCGGCTTGGGCGGCCGGTCACCTTTCCACCGGGGATCTTGCCCTCGTCAGACAATATATCGACCTCGACGAGCAGATGAAGTTTCGCTGCGACGCGCCACGTTCGCTCGTACATCTGAAGCACCTCGAGGACGAAGACGAGGATAATGGCGCGAAGGCCGCCGCCGCCGACGCTTCCGGAGCGAAGGATCGCGGTGAAAGCGCTCCTTCCAAGACCTCCAAACCCAAGGCGGCCAAGGCGCCCGAGAAGGCAAAGCGGCCAACCGAAGCAAGCTCCGCAGGCTGGCGGTAGCGGCAGTTCGGTTTTGACGGCTTGACTTGCCGCCGAAACCGGTCATGTATGACGTAAATTTCCCCCAATTTCGACCGGTAGAAAGTCTATGGGCACCATCCTCCTCGTCGTTTACATCACGGCCGCGATCTCGATGATCGTGCTCATCCTTCTTCAAAGATCCGAAGGCGGCGCACTCGGCATCGGGGGCGGCGGCGGCGGCGGCTTGGTCAGTGGCCGTGGCGCGGCAAATCTATTGACCCGGATAACCGCGGTTCTCGGCGCGATTTTCTTCCTCGGAGCGATTGGGCTTGGTGTCCTCAGCCACCGGACGCCGCCATCGTCGGCCGTTGTCGGCGCCCCAGCGAAGGCGCCCGCCGGAGAGAGTACGCCCGCTTCGGAACCGGCGCCGATCGAGCAAGCCCCGAGCACCCTTCCAGCGCTCAAGCTGCCCAGGTTCAAGCCCGAAACGGCTCCCGCGCAATCGTCCGGCCCCGCATCGCCACTTCCGGCGACGGCCCTGCATTGCCGCAACTTCCGCAGTCGCAGTAAGCGCCGTAGAGCCGCCCGCGTCCACATAGACGCGGGTAAGCTCCTCCAGCGCTTCAGAATCGATCAGCTTTTCCGCCTTGAATTTATTCCGATCAAAGGCGGGTTCATCTTGCCCGAGAGCGGCCGCCATCCCGCGGCCCGACGCACCCGTTGAAAACCGCAAGCTTGCCCTTCCGCTTGGGTGAGCAAAGCATTACCTTTCGAGTCCATGGCGCGATACATCTTTATTACCGGCGGCGTGGTTTCCTCGTTAGGCAAGGGTTTGGCATCGGCGGCGCTCGGCGCGCTGCTGAAAGCCCGGGGTTATTCCGTGCGGCTTCGCAAGCTCGATCCCTACCTCAATGTCGATCCAGGCACGATGAGCCCCTATCAGCACGGGGAGGTTTTCGTCACCGACGACGGAGCGGAAACCGATCTCGATCTCGGGCATTACGAGCAATTCACCGGCGTATCCGCGCGCCGCGACGACAACATCACAACGGGCCGAATCTATCAGAATGTCTTAGCTGCCGAGCGGCGCGGCGATTATCTCGGCGGCACGGTGCAGGTCGTGCCCCACGTGACGAACGCCATCAAGGATTTCATCCTGACGGGCAACGAGGAAGCCGACTTCGTACTCGTGGAGATCGGCGGCACCGTCGGCGATATCGAAGGGCTTCCCTTCTTCGAAGCCATCCGTCAACTCGGCAACGATCTGCCGCGCGGAAGAGTGATCTTCATTCACCTGACGCTTCTGCCTTACATTCAGGCAGCGGGCGAACTGAAGACAAAGCCCACCCAGCATTCCGTGAAAGAGCTTCGATCCATCGGCATCCAGCCGGACATCCTACTCTGCCGCTCGGAGCATCCAATCCCGAAAAGCGACAGGGCCAAGATCGCGCTGTTCTGTAACGTCCGCGAAAGCGCCGTGATCCAGGCCCTCGACGTTCCCAACATCTACGATGTTCCGCTTGCCTATCACGATGAGGGCCTCGACTGCGAAGTGCTGGCGGCGTTCGGCATCGAAGGAGCGCCTGAGCCTTCCCTGCAAATCTGGCGCGAAATTTCCCATCGCATCGCCCATCCGGACGGCGAGGTCTCGATCGCCATTGTCGGCAAATACACAAACCTGAAGGATGCTTACAAGTCCCTCATGGAGGCGCTCGCGCATGGAGGCATTAGCCAGGGCGTCCGCGTCAACATCAACTGGCTCGACGCCGAACTGTTCGAGAAAGGCGATCCCAGCGCGCACCTCGAAAACATTCACGGCATCATCGTGCCGGGCGGTTTTGGCGAGCGCGGCGCCGAGGGCAAGATCGAGGCTGCGCGTTATGCACGCATGAGGAAAGTGCCGTATCTCGGCATCTGCTTCGGCATGCAGATGGCGGTCATCGAAATGGCGCGTCATGTCGCCGGGATCAACGGCGCAAGCTCCACCGAGTTTGGTCCCGCCGCCGAGCCGGTCGTCGGCTTGATGACGGAATGGATAAGCGGCGCCACGGCCCAGCAGCGCAGCGCGACATGCGACAAGGGCGGCACCATGCGGCTCGGCGCTTTTGAGGCGGTGCTCGCGGAGGGCAGCCAGGTCGCGCGCATCTATGGCCGGGAGCGCATCAGCGAGCGCCATCGCCACCGCTATGAGGTCAACATCTCCTATCGCGAGCGGCTGGAGAAGGCGGGGCTGCGTTTCTCAGGCCTGTCGCCGGACAAGAAGCTGCCGGAGATTATCGAGATACCGGGCCATCCCTGGTTCATCGGCGTGCAGTTTCATCCCGAGCTGAAGTCGCGGCCCTTCGAACCGCATCCGCTTTTTTCGTCCTTCGTCGGCGCCGCTGTCACCCAGAGCAGGCTCGTTTAAGATGCCGGTCAATCCAAACTCCATCGTGGAGGTCGGTGGCGTTCGCATCGGCAACGCCTTGCCGCTTTCCCTTTTTGCGGGTCCGTGTCAGCTGGAAAGCCGGGCGCACGCCCTTGAGATGGCATCCGCGCTCAAAGAGATCGCCGCACGCCTTGGCATCGGGCTCGTCTTCAAGACATCGTTCGACAAGGCGAACCGCACCAGCGCCAAAGCCGCGCGTGGGATCGGCCTCGCGGCGGCGCTCCCCATCTTCGCGGAGATCCGTGAAACGCTCGGGCTTCCGATTGTCACCGATGTTCACGACGCCTCGCAATGCGCGCCCGTGGCAGAGGCCGTGGACGTGCTGCAAATCCCCGCGTTTCTGTGCCGGCAAACGGACCTTCTGATCGCCGCCGCCGAAACCGGGCGCGCGGTGAAGATCAAGAAAGGCCAGTTCCTTGCGCCCTGGGACATGAAGAATGTTGTCGCCAAGGTGCTTGCGGCCGGCAACCCCAATGTGATGGTCACCGAGCGCGGCGTGAGTTTCGGCTACAACACGCTCGTGTCGGACATGCGCGCCCTGCCGGTCCTTGCCGAGACGGGGTGCCCTGTTGTTTTCGACGCCACTCATTCCGTGCAGCAGCCCGGCGGACAGGGCACGGCCAGCGGGGGCGAGCGCCGCTTCGTGCCGGTGCTGGCCCGCGCCGCTGTTGCCGTTGGTGTCGCCGCTGTGTTTATCGAGACGCATCAGGACCCCGATCGCGCCCCGTCCGATGGGCCGAACATGCTGCCGCTGTCAACGCTTGAAGCACTGTTGCGGGAGCTTCTGGATTTGGACAAGCTTGCGAAGGCAAGGACGGTCATCCTGTGAGATTTCACGCCGGGTCAACTCATTGGGTTTGTTCGGCGACGAAGGTTGCCGGCCAAGAGGATATGCCGCTCAGGCCCGAGAGGCACATGCCGAACTCCACCGCAACGCTCAAATGCAAAATCGCCGCCGCCTTGGCCAGAGGCCTCCCGCGAGTCCATGCTGCGGCAGCACAAAACAAAGTCCAACTTATCGGCCAAGCTTGTGACGCAGTAGGACTAGCAGGCTGCTGAAGAAGCCTGAAAACGTGGCTTCATCCTTCGACAGGCTCAGGATGAGGCCTTCGACAGGCGCTCAGGATGAGAGGTTTTAGACAGGCTCGGGATGAGGTCGAGTGTTGGCTTCATCCTTCGACGGGCTCAGGATGAGGCTTCGACAGGCTCAGGATGAGGTCGAGTGTTTTCAATGAGTTGATCGTCATGATTAGCGAGTGTTCCTCATGGTGAGCTTGTCGAACCATGGGCAACATCGTTTTTCACTAGCCTGTCAGACGAATTGACTTCCGCACCTGAAGGTCAAGCCGCCGCAACCGCTTTGACCCGAAGGGAACCTGCGTTTTTGCAGGACGGACAGTTTGCGGCTTTTCAACCTCAATCAGGAACGGGCCAACGCTCAGGCCCACCCTGACTTGGAATGTTTGCATCGCCGCCACCGCTATGGACACGCGCGCGAGACGAGTCCATGTTAGCCGCGATGCAAGCGGTGCCTCTTTCGAATATTGCGGAATTTACGGTCTCGGAGCTGTCATCGGCCATCAAGCGGACGGTCGAGGACGCGTTCGGGCTCGTGCGGCTGCGCGGCGAGATTTCCGGCTATCGCGGGCCGCACAGCTCGGGCCATGCCTATCTCTGCCTGAAGGACGACAGCGCCCGCATGGACGCCGTGATCTGGCGCACCGCCTTCGCGAAACTGAAGTTCAAGCCCGAGGAAGGGCTTGAGGTCATCGTCACCGGCCGCATCACGACCTTTCCCGGCAAGTCGAGCTACCAGATCGTCATCGAGCAGTTGGAGCCGGCGGGCGCGGGCGCGCTCATGGCGCTGCTTGAGGAGCGGAAGAAGAAGCTCGCCGCCGAAGGGCTGTTCGACCCGGACAGGAAGCGCGCGCTGCCGTTCTGGCCGCAGGTGGTCGGCATCGTGACGTCGCCCACGGGCGCGGTGATTCGCGACATGCTGCACGGCTTCACCGAGCGCTGTCCCACCCGCGTGCTGCTCTGGCCAGCGCACGTGCAGGGCGAGACCTGCGGCGCGGAGGTTGCGGCCGCCATTCGCGGCTTCAATGCGTTTTCGGCTGACGGACCGCTGCCAAGACCGGATTTGCTGATCGTGGCGCGCGGCGGCGGCAGCCTCGAAGACCTCTGGGGCTTCAACGAGGAGGCGGTGGTGCGCGCGGCGGCGGAAAGCACAATTCCGCTGATCTCGGCCGTGGGCCACGAAACAGACTGGACCTTGCTCGATCTCGTCGCGGATGCGCGCGCGCCGACGCCAACGAAAGCGGCGGAATGGGCGGTGCCGAAGCATTCGGACCTCGTCCTGCGGCTGTCGGAATGTATCGACCGCACCCGGCGATGCGTCCGGCGGCACCTCGAAAAGCTTCGCGTGGAGTTCCGCAGCGCCGAACGCGGCTTGCCGCGCCCTCATTCGCTTCTGGCCATCCCGCGCCAGCGCGTCGACACGGTTGGCGCTCGTCTTGGCCAGTCTCTTCGCCACTTCAGCGAGCGCTCGCGCGCCTGTCTCGAATATCAGTCCGTCCGCCTGACGCCGCGCCATATCCGGCTCGTACTGGAGCGCGCGGCGGAGCGGCTCAATCGGGCGCGCGACGGCACGCAAAGGTGCTTCCGGGAGAGCCTTGTCAAAAAACGCGAGCGCTTGGCCGATCGCGGGGCGAGGCTCAATCCTCGCCTGCTCGCCGGGCCAGCGATCCGGCAGCGCGAGCGGCTCGAATCATTGGCGGTGCGGTCGGCGCAAGGCGCGCGCAATACGCTGAAGCGCAAGGCCTTCGAGTTGACGTCCCTCTCCCAGCTCTTGCGGAGCCTGAGCCACAAAAGTGTGCTGGACAGGGGCTTCGCGCTTGTCAGAGGAGCAGACGCCAAGGTGATACGCCGCGCCGCCGCCCTGGAAGCCACGGCCGCCCTTGACATTGAATTTGCCGATGGTCACGTTTCGGCTCATTATTCGGGGCCGGAAGCAGAGGCGGGCGAGCCTGTCGCGCGCCGAAGGCACAGCTCTCAGCCCGCGCGCCGGACGGTCCCGGTCAACAAGGACGACGGCAGCCAAGGCAGTCTACTTTAAGGCATAGGCAGGATGAATTGAATTGAGCGTTCCTTCGCATTTGGGCAAGAGGCAAAAATCCGCTATCTCGACGGCGAATTTCAGGTTCTCAAGAATGGCGCCTTTGTCCGATGCGCTGTGACAGGCGAGCCAATCCGCATCGAGGACCTTCGCTATTGGAGCGTGCCCCACCAGGAGCCCTATGCGAGCGCGCAAATCTCGCTTCGCCGTCATCTGGAGCGGGAACGCGCAAAGTAGTCTTTCCGCCGTTCATATTCGTCATCCCGGAATTTGATGACCGGGATGTCTCCGCCACTCCGTCGTCATGGCCGTCAAGCTTGGTCAAGCCCGCCCTCCGAGGCGGCCATCCAGATCATTTTGGATATAGACTGGATGGCCGGGTCAAGCCCGGCCATGACTTCGGTTTCAGTAGGCGGACGCCATGGCCTCCACGCCATCTTTGCGATAGATATCGTTCCGGAACTGAACGGTCCCATCGGGCGTGCCCCATGCGGTGATATACGTCCAGTACAGCGGTACGCGCTTCTTCAGCCGCACGGTGAGCCGCTCGCCTGTTTGCTTCATGCGCAGAACCTGCTGAACCGACCAGCCATTGTCTTCCAAAAGCCACGCGACAAGCTGGTGGATGTTTTGCACGCGGACGCAGCCGGAGCTTTCCGCCCGAAAGCTCTTCGAGAAAACGCTCTGCCCTGGCGTATCGTGCATATAGACGCCGTGCGGGCTCGCAAAATTGATCTTGGCGTAGCCGAGCGGGTTGTCCTCGCCCGCATTCTGCACGTAGAAATAACGAAGCGGCGCGTCCGACGCCCAGTCGATCTGCAACGGGTCGAGCCGCTGACCTTTCTGATAGGCCGCGTGATCGACGTAGGCGTCGATCTTGTATTTCGCGAGCACGTCCTGACCGTCGCGGCCCTTCGGCACCAGATCGGCCTTAAGGACCGTCGGGGGAACGACCCACTCTTTGTTGAAGTTGATTTCCTCGATCGCCGATTGCAGAAGCGGAGACGGCCGGTCCGGCTTGCCGACGACGCCCGTATGGCGCGAAACAACCTGATTGTTATTGACGGCCTCGATCTGCGCCGCGGGAATGTTCACGAGCACATACTTGCCGGCGGGCGCGGCCGGAACGAGGGTCTGGAGCCGCGTCAGGTTCGTCCGCAGCTGGCGCAGACGCGCACTGGCCGGAACGTTAAGCGCATCGAGTGTGATGGAGTTCGAGGAAACCGGTTGGCGGTATGCCATGGCGCAGCTGGGCGCGCTTCACCGCCTGCTCGACATAGGAATCGTAGACTTCGGGATAGCCACCATAGGCTTGGAGATCGCCCGTCACCTGCAGCCGGCGGCGGAGCTGTAAAACCGCGGGATGGTTCATGCCCGTGCGCAATTCGATCGGCGGCAGCTGGGGCCACCCGCCCTGCGCGACGAGTTCGGCATATTGCTTTATTGCAGTTTTCGTGGTCGCGATGTTCTCTTTCGCGATAGTCGGGAAGCCGCGATCGGGTTGCGTTTCCCAATCCCTGGCGAAGGTGCGGTCTCGAGCGGGCTGATCCCAGGAGTCATCCGATTGGTCGAAGCCCAGCCAATCGTCGAAGGAACTCCTGCGCTGCTGCTGGGCATCGGCCCCGAACACGCCTGCAAAAATCACGAAGGCAGCCGCTACCGCCACGGCTGTAACCCTCTGTTTCATAATCCCCATCACACCTTCCAATACAGGCACATCGAATCGCGACCTTCCGATAGGCTCAGCCTTCGTGGCATCGAATTATGTCGATAACGGGGTTAATTTTCCTGTTGGCTCATGGGGAAAGGAAAGGAACCTGCAACCGGACGTGCATCTGCAGGACCGCATTTCGAAGCTTATGAGCTGTCTGCGTGGGAGGTGATAGAGCGGCATTGTCGTCAGCGAACGCCGCTTTCGTGATTAAAGCTGGTAGCGGATTTGGTCGCCCCAGAAGCGCTCGAGCTTCACCGAGATCTGGTTGAAGTGCTTGAGGTCGGGAACGGAGACGCCGCCCACTTTCTCGAGCATGTTCAGTTGCCGCTCAAGGAGGCGGTTCACCATCTCGGAAATAGCCTTGCCCTTGTCCGTGAGCTTCACGCGGACAGACCGCTTGTCGGTGCGCGAGCGCTGGTGATGGATATAGCCGCTCTCGACAAGCTTCTTCAGGTTGTAGGACACATTGGACCCGAGATAGAGACCGCGGGTCTTAAGCTCTCCCGCTGTAAGCTCGACGTCTCCGATGTTGAACAGAAGCAAGGCCTGGACGCTGTTGACGTCCGTTCGGCCAACCCGCTCAAACTCATCCTTGATGAGATCGAGGAGAAGGCGATGCAAGCGCTCGATCATCCGAAGAGTGACGAGGTAATTTGATTTTAACGACTGGTCGTCCGGCTGGACGCGTACGAAATCGGCGATCATGTCACCAACCATCCTCAAGTTGCATTGATACCCGCAGACACAACCTATGCGCGAATCTGTGAATATCGTCTTAATTGTAGCAACTTTTAGGAGAACTCGTGCAAGCCCCTGCACGGCGCATCGTACACAATTTATTTACGAAGTGATTCGAATTGAAGGGGCGGCCCAAAGTTCGATAATCCGGCCGGCGGATTATCGCGAACGCCGCTCGCTTCGCGCTTCATCCGGCCTAGCTAAGCGCGAGCCGGGATCGTATTCTCCCATGACAGGTCATCGTCCGTGATGACGCGGTGGCGAGCAGGTCCGGCACATTCTGTTCAAGTCTTCCCGCGCAAAAACTGGATAATAGCCGAGAAATCGAGCCCGCCCGCTCCATGGCTCGCGAATAGCCCGTAGAGAGAGGCCGCTTCGGCGCCGAGGGGCGTGTTCGCGCCCGTCATCAGGCTCGCTTCCTGAGCAAGTTTCAGATCTTTCAGCATCATCGCCGCCGTAAACCCGGCAGCGTAATCGCGGTTCGCGGGCGAGGCCGGCAGCGGTCCTGGAACCGGACAATAACTTGTCAGCGACCAACACTGGCCGGACGATTTCGAGGCGATGTCGAACAATTTCTGGTGGCTGAGCCCGAGTTTCTCGCCAAGCGTGAAGGCTTCCGAGACCGCGATCATGGAGATGCCGAGGATCATGTTGTTGCAGATCTTCGCGGCCTGGCCGTTGCCCGGCCCGCCGGCGTGGATCACGGCCTTGCCCATAGCGGACAGGATCGGCTCGGCTCGCGAGAAGGCGCTCTCGCTTCCGCCCGCCATGAATGTGAGCGTCGCCGCTTGCGCGCCGCCGACGCCGCCCGAGACCGGCGCATCGAGCATGTCGAGGCCAGCCGCCTCGGCAGCGGCGCTGACTTCGCGGGCCGTCGCCACGTCGATGGTCGAGCAATCGATGAGAAGGCAGCCGCGCGGCGCGGATGCGATCAGTCCCTGCGGGCCAAGGTAGATGTCGCGGACATGCGCGCCCGCGGGAAGCATGGTGATGACGGCGTCCGCACCCTTCGCGGCGTCGTTCGCGGAAGGCGTTGCCTCTGCGCCAGCCTCGACGAGTTTCGCGATCGCGGGCTGCGACAGGTCGAAAACGCGAAGCTTGTGGCCCGCCTTGATCAGGTTGGCCGCCATGGGGCCGCCCATATTGCCAAGCCCGACAAATCCAATCGCCGCCATGCGCGCCTCCATCGCTCTTTATTCAAACTTGTGAGGGAGGCGGGTGCGAGTCAAGGAAGGCGGTGGGGCGCACGCCTGCCTGAACAACGCGGGGACAGTCCGTGGCTCCGGAAGTCGCCGACTGCGACGGCCGTTCAGTGCCGAAGGAGTAAGCTGAACCGCCGTAGGCCGCAACGCCTTCGCCCATGGCCGCACGAAGCGAAAACTATTTACATTTGTACATAGGGCTGTTCTACGAAACAAAACCAATTTTAACGGATTCTACACGCTGACAGGACAGCGCGGCGACGCGGATCACCGCGCGGCCGCCATCGATGGCGCCTGCAAAACCGTCCGGCAGTCCAGCGGAAGCTGCGCCAAAGTAAGCGAACCTTTCCGCCGCGTCGCACGCAAGGCCGTAGCCCCGGTTCTTGGAGCGGGCGCCGCCACAGGAACCGGCACTGGCACTGCCTTTGAAAGCTTCGCGATCCAGGCGTCCAACCCCTTGCCGCAGCCTTCGTCGCCGGGAAGACCGGGCTGGTTGCGGCAGCCCGGATTGCCAGCGGGGCAGACAAGCCGGACATGGAAATGGTCGTCGTGGCCATGGATGGCCGAGATCTTCCGCAGGAAGGCGCGGTCTTCCTTCACATTGTCGCAGAGCCACTTCTTGATCGCGGGGTTGACGAACACGCGCGCGACCTCCGGGTAGGATACGGCCCTGCGCAGCATCTTCGCAAAGTCCGGCGTCCACACCTTCGGATTCACGTGCCCCGGATCGAGGAGGAAAGTCTCCATGGGGGCGGTTTCGCGCTCCTCATTCGTCAGCACATGGTCGGGCATGGGCTTGTACCAGATGTCGACATCGAGGCCCACCTGATGGCTCGCATGGCCATAAGGCATCGGACCGCCGCGCGGCATGGACATGTCCCCGACCAGGAGGCCAGGCCAGCCGTCCTTGACCTTGGCGTCTTTGGCGAAGCGCTCAATGTAGCGCACAAGCGTCGGATGGCCCCATATGCAATTCCTTGAAAGCCGCATGGCTTGCCAGGCCGGGCCGTTTACGGCCAGAGGTTTTGCGCCTGCGAGGCAACCCTTTGCATAGAAGCCGATGGAACGCGCCGCCATCTTGGACGGCGCACTCACAGCGCCGAACAGAACCTTGGCCGGAGCGAACTTGATGACGAGCGCTGGGATGTGCGCGAGGCTCGGAGCAGGAATTTGCGGTGCCCTGGCGGCGAGTTGGAGCATATCCTGCCATGGCTGCGAGGAAGCATCGGCACCTGCCGTTTGCGGCGCTTCGGTTAGCGGCGGGAGATCGTTCTTTTCAACCGCCCCTGCGGAGGTTGCTTCCGGTATCACTGTCGCCTGGGCCAGGCTTGTTTCCGGCGATGGCGTGAACGGCGCCGGCGCAGTCTCGACCGAAGGCACAGGGGCAGCAGCGCCGGACGCTGGCTCTAGCCAAGGTTCGGTCGCTGCCGCGTGCAATGCGGGCTCCGGCTGCATGGGCGCGCTCGCTTCCTGCTCGGCAAGCCAGTCCAGCGCGCCAACGGCGGCAAATGCTGCGAGCACGAGGCTTACTGCCAGCACGGCCTTAAGGACGAAACCAAAACCCCGCATTGAAGAATCTCCCAGCGAGCGCCCACTATTCCCCAGGAAGCAGGGACGGGCAAGACAACGTCTAAAGTGATAAACGGATTTCTCTCTTCTTCATTTTTGAAATCAGTACATGCTGGTCCGGCGAGACCTAAAAAATAGGCCGGAAGCCGCATTGGCAAGTGCATCGCTTATGCTTGCTCGTCCGGCCAAACAGCGCTCGATCCGAATGACCTTTCGTGTCAGCGGGGGCTGCGGATTATCAGGGCGGCGTTGAGATACACTCCTTATAAAGCCTCCAGCTAAAATGCGCCGCCTTACACCGATGGGCGGGTTGAAATACGTTGGGAAGTGTAGGAAGCTGAGCCTGGAAAGCAGCGGTTATTCATGAGTTGGATCGAGAGCGGCGGCCCACTGTCACGTGGCGGGCTCGGGTTCACCGTCGTCAAATCGATGGCTCAAACGGGGCTTTCCGCCGACGTGCAGCTCGATTATGCCTCATCGGGTTCGCAATGGCGGCTGGACGGTCCCGGCGAGGATACCCTGGAGGTCATAAAGGGACCGATGGTCAGGAGATAGACATGGCCGAGCGCGTTCTTGTGGTCGAGGATGAGCCCCTCATCGCCTTTGATGTCGCCGATCACTTAAGAGAAGCGGGCTTTGAAGTTGTCGGCCCGGCGTCTTCGGTAGCGGCCGCGTTGAAACTTCTCGAATTCCCAAGGCTGCGATCTGGCGGTGCTGGATGTAAACCTCGGCCGCGAAACCGCTGCTCCAATCGCCGACGCCCTCACCACAAAGTCGCTGCCGTTCATCGCTCTTTCAGGCTACTCCAGCGATCAGCTCCCGGAGATTTTCCAAGGCGCTCCGATGCTGACAAAGCCAGTCAATTCGAAAAAGCTGGTGCATGTGCTGCGCGTCTGCCTGCAAGGCCGCTAGGGCCTTTTACCAACAGTCAGAGGATGCCACTCCTGCCGCTTTCAGGAGCGCTTTGATGCTACGGCTCGCGCCTTGATTGCGTGCTCGGCCAGCGTCTTGCCCAGAGACCAGACAGCGCCGGGCACCTTGTGCGCTGCGGCGATCGCCGCTTCGAAGGAGTCTTCGATCCATTTGCAGTCTTCGTCCGTGATCGTCAGCGACGGCAAGAGCTTGATGGTGTGGCTCGCGTGGCCGGCCACCTGGGCCAGGATCTTATGCTCCTTGAACAGCGGAATCGTAATCATCTGGCAGAAAAGCCCGGCATTCGCGGCCTCGAGCGCGTGCCACGACATTTTCAGCGCGAAGGATTTCGGCGGCCCGAATTCGATGCCGATCATCGCGCCCTTGCCGCGAACATCCTTGATCAGTTCATACCGGCCCATCATGGAGCGGAACGACGTCATGATCCGTTCGCCTTGGCGTGCGGCATTCTCGATCAGATGGTCTTGGTCCAGCACATCGAGCGTCGCCAGCGCGGCGGCCATCGCCATGTCGTTCTTGGCGAAGGTCGATCCATGCACCACGGCGCGGTCCATGCGGTTGAAGAGCTTGTCGAAAATCCATTTCCGGGTGAGAACGGCGCCGACTGGAATGTGGCCGCCGGAAAGCGCTTTGGCCACCAGAATGACATCCGGTTCGACGCCCCAATGCTCGATCGCAAGGAACTTCCCCGCGCGCCCAAGCCCCGTTTGGATCTCGTCGGCCACAAACAGCGTCCCATACTTCCGGCACAGATCCTGAACGCCCTTCAGATAGCCGTCATCCGGCATGTTGACGCCCTTGCCCTGGATCGGCTCGACGAAGAAACCGGCTATTGCTCTCGATCTAAGCGCATCTTCGAGCGCAGTCAGATCGTTGAAAGGCACCTCGATGCAATCGGAAAGGAAGCCCTCGAAGCCTTTGCGGAAAATCGCGTCACCGTTGAGCGAGAGCGACCCATAGGAAAGGCCGTGGAACGCGTGGCCGCAATAGACGAGCCCTGCACGCCCCGTCGCCGCACGAACGAATTTGATGGCGGCCTCGACGCATTCGGTTCCGGAATTGGCGAAAAACGCTTTTTCAAGATGCGGCACACGCGCAAGGAGACGCTCGGCCAGGACGCCGGCGAGCGGCGAAACATCCATCTGCACAAGGTTCGGAAGGTCACTGTCGAGAACCTGCCGCAACGCGTCATGCACCTTGGGATTATTGCGTCCGACCGCGAAGACCCCCCATCCGCTCAGGAGGTCAAGATATCTGGCGCCTTGGCGATCCCACAGATATTGTCCCTGACCGCGCACAAAGCCGACGTCATAGCCGATGGTCTTCAGCACACGCACCATCTGCTCGTTCATGTGCTCGGTATGAAGGGCGTATCGCGCCGTCTCATGGCCGGCGAAGAGGGATTGGATATCAACGCTCATGCCTTTGACTCCCGAATGCCGGCCTCGGAACCGATCATGCCTCGCATTACTCAGAGATAATCCTTGAAAAACCTATCTCATAGGGAGGCAATTGCACTAATTCGCCCAACGACCTAACAATGTCCATATTGGCGCAACATGACGTTGGCAGAACAAACCGGAGTGCAGAATGGTGAAACAGTTTATGACCGCAGCCATGCTGAGCCTATGCTCGATCGGGGCGGCGTCTGCTCAATCCCCAGTGGGAGAATGGATGGTCAAGGACCAGACCGCCCATATTCGCATCGTGTCATGCGGAAATTCGCTTTGGGGCGTAATCAATTGGACGAAAGGCCCTCCTGGAAAGGATGAGAACAATCCAGACCCGGCCAAGCGTGCCCGCTCCGTGATGGGAATGCCGATTCTCATCAATATGAAACCCGGAGAGGCGCAATGGGAGGGCGAGGTCTATAACGCTCAAAACGGCCAGACCTATACGTCCTATATCAGCCTCAAGAGCCCCGACGTGCTTCAGATCCAAGGATGCGTTCTGGGCTTTCTTTGCGGGGGCGAGGATTGGACCCGCGTCCCGCTCACCAAGGGTGCGCCGTCCGATCAGGCGGTATGCTCAGGCGTGGGCGTGGGCAAGTAGGCGGGGCTTCCGGCTTTGCCTTTGCCTTTCCTCTCTTCCTCCACTGGCTTTTCCACCTCGCGCGGCGGCCCCATGAGAAGGGGCTGGAACAACACCGCGGCGGCCATGGTGCTTACGAGCGACAGGGCGAGCAGTTTGCCCATGCTCGATGTGCCAGGGTGGTTCGAGAGCCATAAGCTGCCGAAGGCCACGGCGGTCGTCATTCCGCTGAAGAACACCGCGCGTGTGAGCGGGGAAGCGAGAAGTCCGCTTCGCCCCTCACGCCATGCCATGATGTAGTAAATCTTGAACGCGACGCCGACGCCTAAGAGAACCGGGAGCGCAATGATGTTCGCGAAGTTCAGCGGCATGTCGATGATCACGCACACTTCGAGTGTGACAACGCAGGCGATGAGGAGCGGGAAGAGGGTCAGGGCGACGTCGGAGGCGCGCTTCAACGTGATCCAGAGCAGGATTGCGATAGAGATAAGTGCCCAGATTGCGGCCTGGATAAAGGCGTTTACGATCGTATCGCCCGCCTCTTGAATGCCGATGGCCTCTCCAGTTGATTCGGGCGCTATCGCGGTCACCGCCTCGACAAAATTTCGCAAAACCGCATTGTCGTTCGAATCTCCTTTCGGGGACACCGTAACCCGTACGCGGCCGTCAGCTGTTCGCCAACTTGAAACAAGACTGGGTGGCAGGGAGTTGATCGTGATTTTCTCGGGGTTGAGACCGAGCCTGATGTCGTTCAGCGTCATTTTAAGCGGTCTTACGAGCGCATCGGCGGCGCGCGCCCGCGCTTCACGTCTTGCCTTCGCCAAGTCCGAAAGCGCGATTGAAAGCCGTTCCGCGGCCTGCACGCCCTTCGTGCCCGGGCTCCGCTTCGCGACAACGCTCAAGTAATTGGATGCGCCCTCGAGGCTCGTGACGATGTCCTGATCGGTTGGAGCTGGCGGCACTTTTTCTTCGGGGGGGTGAGCGTCTCGTTCAGTTCGGTGGCGGCCTGGCTGATGAGGATCAACTTCTTGTCCTGGCCCTCCGGCACGAAGGTGTTCAAAGTCGTGGCTCTCAACACAACCGGCAGCGCGCTGAGCTTGCTGGCGAGCGCGTCTGCATCCGCCAATGACGGCGTCAGCACCTCGATTGTGCGCCCAGCCGTTTCGGGATCCTTCTTCAGGTCAAGATAGGTCGCGACAGACTCCACATTCGGGCTGCGCAGGTTCATGGGATTGAAGTCGAAGCGCAGCCAATGAAGGAGAGGCAGGCCAGCGATAACGACGCAAAGCGTGCCGATAAGCACCCCCACGCGATGCCGTTCGAGAAAGCGGTCGACCGGGGCGAGGAAAGAATAGCCGAGCGGGTGGGGCTCGGCTGGCGGATTGAGAAGGCGCAGCAGCGCGGGGAGCACCGTGACGCTTGTCAGGAAGGCGACGAGCATGCCCACGCCTGCGATTAAACCGAGTTCCGAAAGGCCTTTATAGGCCGTCGGCGTGAACGCCAGGAACCCGGCGGCGGTTGCAAAGGCCGCCAGCATAAGCCGGCTGCCTGTGTGGTCGGCATTTGCGACCAAGGCAGGGGTCATTTCGTTGCGCTCGAAGCGCTCCGCCCGGTAGCCGACGCTGAATTGAAGGCCGAAATCCACGCCGATCCCGACGAACAGCACGAAGAACGCAACCGAGATGGGATTGAAGGCCCCGACCATGGCGAGGCCCAGCGCGGCAGTTATAGTGAGCCCGATGAAGAGAGCGGCAAAGACGGCGAAGATGATCCGCACGGAACGGAGCGCAAGCCAGAGTATGATCAGAACCGACAGGATAGTCAGCGCCGTATTCAACCCCGCCCCGTCCTTCAGCGTTCCGAATTCCTCATCGGCGATAGGAACCGGACCCGTCAAACGGACGGTGACGCCATCCTGCAGAAGGCCGAGTTCCAACGCGATTTTTCGAATGGCGGTGGTTGCCGTCCTCGCCGGGGCGCCGGGAGTTGCTCGTCGGATCAGCTCAGATCTCGATGAACTGGCGCGTCTCTCGCTGCGAGGAAGACTGTCCGCTGAGAGCTTCGCGCCAGCTAAACCAGGCCGGGCGGTTGTTGATCGAGTTTTCGACGGTGTTCGAGAACGCATGGAACCGGGGCGCCAGGCTGTCGAGAGTGATACGCCGGGCTTGTACGCCCTTCAGCGTCAGCGTTATGGCTCCCATGACGCCACGCAGGCTCGGGTCGGCCGCGGAGGCTCAAGCAGGAACGGGACTTTGTCAGTTACCCGAGAGTTTCCTTCAACTCGCTCTCGGACAGGAAAAGAAGCCCGTTTTTTTGAAAGAATGGGCCTCCTGAAGTCTGGCGGACGCCTTTGATGACGTCTTTTTCATGCGCAAGCCGTTCGGTTAGCCTGTCGCCGCGTCATCGGTGAGTTCCGGGGTGTGTCCGTCAACGACGGCGACAATTATCGTTTCCGACGCCGGAAACGCCTTGAAAAAGGCGAGCTCTCTTTGCCGCCAGGGAAGGTCGTTGGATATGAGCTTGTTAATATCGGTATTAATCTCGAATTGGTCCCCAACGTAGAAGACCGACATGGCAGCGAAAACAACCCCAACTGCAATCACAGGCCAGGGATATTCCGCGCAGAACTTAACAGTCGTGATTATAGCTCTTTAACATCGCCTACCGCTGATGGATGAAGTCGGTTCTTGCATGAGCGCGAAGAAAACCGGGCATGTCATCGCCGAGGTTTCGCCCGGCTGAAAAGTTGACTACGAGAATGAGTGGCTCAATAAAAGCGAAGCCTGAGCCCTTCCGGCAAAACCAATCACCAATACGCTGCCGGATACCAAGCTTCCGCAGCCTCCATCTCTGCTGTAAGGTACCTGAAACATATTATTTTCAGTATCTGTTGCAAGTAAGGCACTTTGCTGCAACCCTGCGTAGCGGGCAGCACCTATATGAAAAGCGTGAAGCTTCCTTTAATTTCGCTGACTTAGGCGCGAACGAGAGCTTCTATATGTCGCGGGGATTTGCTTGGCGTGATTACGAGCGGGAGCCGTTATCGTCTACAAAATTTTCCAGACGATCCAACGGATCGCCACCGCCGTCATCCCGGAAAGGCGAAGCCTTATCCGGGATCGCATCATATTGAAGCCCCTACTTACGATCCCGGCTCGCGCTTCGCTTGGCCGGGACGACGAAGCGCGGAGCGCTTCGCTTGGCCGGGATGACGAAGCGTGTTCGGGATAATCCGTTGGCTTGATTAGCGAAGTTTGCTTAGGAGACTGTCACGCCCTTCCAAACGCGATCCGGTCTTTTATCTCGGCTGCCGCCGGCTTCGGGTCCGGATAATACCAGGCGGCATCGGGGTTATCTTTTCCGCCAACGGACACGGTGTAATAGTGGGCAGTCCCCTTCCAGGGGCACTTCGTTGTTGTGGTGCTGGGCTTCAGATGGTTTTTGTTCACCGCATCGGCCGGAAAGTAGTGATTTCCTTCGATCACCACAGTCTCATCCGATTGAGCCACCGTCGTCCCGTTCCATTCAGCCTTGACCATGTCTTCAATCCGTTTGCAGCCATTCCACAAGAGCGCGGGTGACGAAATCCGGCTGCTCGACTGTTGAGAGATGGCCGCACTCGGGTATGATGGCAAGCCTCGACCCGCCTATTCCATCCGATATCTCCTTTGCGAGAGCGGGCGGGGTAAGCTGGTCGCCGTCGCCTACGACAATCAGCGCCGGGCAGCGGATCGAGGATGAGCGCCGCGCATGTCCGCCCTGCCCATGATGGCTGTTTGCTGGCGAATGTGGGCTTCGGGGCCGACCGCGAAAAACATCTCATCAACAATCGCCCGCAAATTCGCATCTTCGCACCGCCGCGGATGAACCAGGAGCGGGAAGAGCAGGCCGGGTATTTCGGCGAACCTCCCCGCTTTCACCATCTCGATCTGTGTTTTGCGCCGGTCAGTTTGCTCGGCCGTATCCGCGCGAGCCGTGGTGTCCAGCAACGCGAGTTTCACGACACGTTCGGGCGCCTGCAGTATGATTTCCAGGGCCACATAGCCGCCCATGGATAAGCCCGCGAGCGCAAATCGGGGCGGCGCGTAGGAAAGGATTTCCTGAGCGATGCCCGCCATCGACTCCCGGCGGGTCTGATTGGCGACCATGACAGGCCCGAATTGCCAAAGAGAGGCAATCTGGTTCGCGTAGAGGCGGGAATCCGTTCCGAGGCCGGGGATAAGGACAGTCGGCAGAGCTTCCATAGAGTTTGGCCCAAACATTGATCAAAAACGGATTCTGTGTCGCGCGCCCGCCCGAGGCAAGCACCAACTCAACCTTCAACATCGAGGAAGTCGATGAGGGGTGTTAACTTGCTTTATCAGGTACTTACCCCTCACCCGGATCGCAAGCGATCCGACCTCTCCCACTGGGAGAGGTGACGCTGCGGGCCTAATCAATAATCGCCGCCAGCATAAGCGTCCTTCCCGTTTCACAGGGCAGAGCGGTTTTCCGAGTGGGTCTGCGGCACGACCGTATCGCCCTTCCCGCGGGAGCGAACTTCAAAGAAAAGCGCCTGCCCGATCACTGCCTTGACGGTCTCGGCATTGAATGGCTTCGCGATCAGGAAGGTCGGTTCGGGCTTGGCGCCCGTGAGCAGCATTTCGGGATGGCCGGTCACAAAGATGACGGGGGCTTCGAGATGGCCCAGGATCTCATTCACCGCCTCGACGCCTGAACTTCCATCCGCGAGCTGGATATCCGACAGAATGAGGTCGGGCTTCCGGTTCTGCGCGAGCTTGAGAGCATCCCGATGAGTTCTCGCAACGCCGGTCACCTCATGGCCGAGGCTTTGAACGAGTTCTTCCAGGTGCGCGGCCGTGAGGGGTTCATCCTCGATGATGAGGATATCGGCAGGTTCAAGTTGATCCGCGATTTCGTGATCCGCGATTACGATCAGAGAGGCCACTTCGTCCGGATCGGTCTCAAGAATTGTCGCGATCGCATCGGCGTCAAAGCCTTCGACAGAGAGCAAAAGGAACGCCTGCCTGGGTTTCGGCGTCAGGGTTTGCAAACCGCGCACGCTATCGGACTTTTCGGACCGTAAGTTCGGAAACGCATTCGCGTCCACGGAATTCCAGATTTTCAAGAAGATTTGGTACAGCGCGATTTTCGGATCGATATTCGTGGGAAATATCGACGGATTGTCCACCAGCGCCTCAAGGAGGGCCACGACGTAGGCATCACCGCTCTCTTGGGAGCCGGATAGGGCACGCGCGAACCGGCGTAACGAGGGAAGGTGCGGAGCGATCGATTGCGAAACTGACATCTTTGATTACCCCAAAATAATTGCCCAGGCGCAGTTGATCCCATTGCAACAAACGTTCGCAGGACGTGTTCCCGGTGAAGTGCGATTTGTAAGAATATCCTCCGTGTCCGGTTCCGGCGAATTCCAGACAACAAGGAAACCATTATGAACGAAAGAGATAGGAGCGAGGGGGAGAGGCGCGTGCCCGCCCAGCAGGCACAGCAGCCACAGCCTTCCAAAGCTTTGAATGACCATGTCCAATCACCTCATAACCATACCGTTTTGGAAAAGTCGGACATCATTTCGGAAATGGCAGGCAAGGATCGACTTGTGAACTCTCGCGACATTGCGGGCGGCGGCTCGCAGAAGGCCGATCCCGCCGCTGGCGGGGCGCTTGATGAGGCTCGGTTCACGGCTGGCGTCGTGAAGCTCTATGAAGCACTTTTGAAGGAACCAATTCCTGCGGAGATGCTTCGCCTTGTCGGTAAGCTGGATAAGCAGGAGCGCGAGTAGATGAGTGATCACGGCCACGCAAACCTGCGTGACGAACTTGTCAGATGGATTCCGAACCTCAGAGCGTTCGCGCTTTCACTGACGCAAAGCGCGCAGCATTCGGACGATCTTGTCCAAGACACGTTGGTGAAGGCCTTATCAAACCTCGACAAGTTTCAGCAGGGGACGAACCTGCGCGCCTGGTTGTTCACGATCCTGCGGAACAGCTTCTACAACGACATCCGGTACAAGAAGTATCACCAGACCGCCCCTCTCGACGATGTGGATCCCGTGCATTTGGAATTCCGCGCCACCCAGGACAAATACATCGAGTTCAAGGACGTGCTGAAAGGTTTGGGCGGTCTTGTTCCCGAGCAGCGTGAAGCCATAATTCTGATCGCGGCAGAGGGCTTGTCCTATGAGGAAGCTGCCGCCGTCTGTAATTGCCCGGTTGGGACGGTCAAAAGCCGCCTGAGCCGGGCCAGGCAGAGGCTCGAAGAGTATGTAAACGGCGACAAGGCGCTGCCCGAGCAAGTTCAATAACGTAAGCGTGTTTCTTTTCTTTGTTTCCAGCTCCGTCCTATATCCTCGAACGATTGAACTGCATGGACGAGACAGCGCGTGAGGACTGGATCCTTCACAGATTTTCTTGAGCTTGTTCGGAAAGGCCGGCGCGAAGCGGCGCTTGTCGGCGCGGCCGCTCTTATTCTAATTTCTCTGACCGGCTTTTCGTTTTGGCTGACACATCGTGTTCTCATGGATTTCGAGACAGCGGACGAACTCAATGCATTCAATGCCAAACTGACAAGATTTAAGCAACTCATGCGCACTGTCGAAAGCAGTCAGCGCGGTTATCTTATTACGGGCGAGGAGAGCTTTCTCGATCCTTATGTGAAAAATGCCGGACTGCTCATCCCGATGGCCAATGAGCTCAGAGAAACCGCGCCGGAAAAGCTAAACTGCGCAGACAAATTGGCAGCCTTTTCTGCGCCCTTGGCGGCGAAGCTCGAAGAGATGGCGAAAACGATTGCGCTTGCCAAAGGGGGACAGCGCGACGCCGCGATGGCGCTCGTCAAGAACGGTGTCGGGCGGGAGCTTATGGATCGCGTTGAGGGGGATGTCGCGTCGGTTCAGGACGAGGGCAATGCGCTTATCCACCAAAATCAAGCGACCACCACGCGCCTGCAAGATTTCAAGCTCTTCGTCGACAGCGTCGGCACTTTGCTGGTGATCACGTTCTCATTTCTTTCCCTGTGGCTCCTTCTGCGCTCCAACGCCGCAACTCTCGAAGCTCAGGACGTACTTGCCAAGGCGAATCTCGATCTTGAGGAGACGGTTACCCAGCGAACCGCGGCGCTAAAACGCGCCAACGAGGAGGTTCAGCGTTTCGCTTACATCGTCAGCCATGATTTGCGGTCGCCGCTCGTCAATATCATGGGCTTCACCGCGGAGCTGGAAATTTTGAGGACGGAACTTTTCGAGAAGCTCGCCGCCGCCAATGCGCTCGCGGGCTCTGAAGTTCTGAACAAAGACTTCGATGAAGCCTTCGGGTTCATCAAGAGTTCCATCGCGCGCATGGATCGCCTCATTGCGGCGATTTTGAAAATCTCGCGCGAGGGGAGCAGGCCTTTGAACCCCGAGCCTATCGACGCGAAAGCGCTCGTGGACGGGCTTGTCGCAGGCATAGCCCATCAAATCAGAGAAAAAGAGGCGAACGTTTTGGTCGGCGATCTGCCGGGCGCCGTAACGGATCGCCTTGCGCTGGAGCAGATTTTTTCGAACCTCATTGAAAACGCGATCAAGTTCCTGAAAGCGACCGGGCAAGGGGAGATCAAGGTCGAAGGGTGCCACCGGGGCGCCGAGATCATCTACACCATTTCGGACAATGGACGCGGGGTCGATCCGAAGGATCACAAACGGATTTTTGAGCTCTTCCGGCGGTCCGGTCCGCAGGATGTTCCCGGAGAGGGGATGGGCCTTGCCTATGTCTCGGCGCTCGTGCGCAGGCTCGGCGGAACGATCACGGTGGAGTCGACGCTTGGGCGCGGCAGCACATTCCAGCTGACGCTTCCCGCCACGGGCTCACTTCAAAAGAGGATGGCGGCATGAATAATCCGGTGACGATTGTTATGATCGAAGACGACGACGGGCACGCCCGCCTCATCGAGCGGAACATCCGCCGCGCGGGCGTAACGAATGAAATCATTCACTTTTCCGACGGCGCGACGGCCTATGCTTATTTCAACGAGCTTGAGACCCAGCCTGCCGATAAGACGCCCATTCTGGTGTTACTCGATTTAAATTTGCCCGATGTGTCCGGCATTGATATCCTTGAGTATCTCAAGAACGACGGCCATCTCAAGGTTGCGCCGGTGATTGTGCTCACAACGACGGACGACAATACGGAAATCCAGCGCTGTTACGATCTCGGCTGCAACGTGTACATAACCAAGCCCGTCGACTATCAGCAATTCGCAACGGCGATACGGCAGCTTGGGCTGTTTTTCTCCGTGATCAAGGTTCCGGGCCCGCTTAATGCTTAATCGAAAGCCGCGTATTCTCATCATCGACGATGACAACGGCTTCTGCAGGCTTGTACAGAGCCACATGGCGCGCGCCGATTTCGATGTGGTCAGCGCAAACACCGCCGATGAGGGCGCCGCCGCTGCCCAGGCAGACAATTTCGATGTCATCATCCTCGATCACGTCCTGCCGGAACAGGATGGCCTGACGCTTCTTGGCGAGCTTCAATCCGGGCAAGGCGCGGCTCCCGTTGTCTACCTGACCGGCAGCCAGGATAGCCGCGTGGCGGTCGCGGCGCTAAAGGCAGGCGCAGCCGATTATGTCGTGAAGGACATTCACGGCGACTTCCTGATTCTTCTGGAGAAAGCCGTCACCAATGCAATGTTTGCGACGGCCATCAAGCGGGATAAGGAGCGAGCCGAAGCGGAAGTTCGCATCGCCCGGGACGAGTTCAAGGCGCTGGCAGAGGAACGCGCGCTTCTCTTGCGCGAGGTCAATCACCGGGTCAGCAATAGCCTGCAGCTCATCGCATCGCTTTTGCATTTTCAGGGAGATATTTCCGGGAGCGCGGATGTGAAAGCGGCGCTCAAGGAAGCGAATGGGCGCGTGCTTGCCGTGGCGCGGGTTCACCGCTCGCTTTACACCTCGCTCGACGTGCGCTGGGTGTCGCTCGCCGAATATTTGTCGAGCCTCATCCGCGACCTGCAAAACGTGAGCTCAGGCGGCGGCGACCATCACAATAGCATATCGCTTGTTTGCGATCAGATCCAAACCGGCCCGGATGCCGCTGTCGCGATTGGAATTGTAACCACGGAACTTGTCCTCAACGCCTTGAAGCACGCTTACCCGAAAGAAGGGGGGCAAGTGAGGGTTATGCTCCAAACTCGTGCTTCAGAAGTCGAGCTGGCGGTCGAGGACGACGGAATAGGATGCAACGAACAGACTGAAGGGAACAAACGCCGCGGTCTTGGCCAACGTATCATCGCCGGCATGGCCGATAAAATCGAGGGGTGTTTACGCTATGAAAAACTTCACCCTGGAACGCGAGCGGTTCTGACGTTTCCGATCGGAACCCAAATCAAGGTGCTCGAAAGTGTACCGGCCACCTTTTAGTTGCGGCCGATTTTCGACAGTGCCTCCAGCATGGCCTCCGGAAGGGGCTCCTCCAGGATATCGGCGCCCATCTCCATTAGCCTCGACTCTATGCTGCGTATTTCTTGGACTTCGCGCGCGAACGCCGCATCGCTTTTGAGAAGCGATTCGAACTCCGCCAAATCCTTGCCCTCGAGTTCGCCATCGATATACGCCGATACCATTGTCGCAAGCCGTTCATCCTTCAGGATGGCAGCTTGCCTGGGATTAGCGCCCGTTTGATCGCCAAGCATTTTTTGGTCTGTCATCGGCATGAGTGTTACAAAAGCTTTGCTAAAGTTTATTTATGCCAGTCAAGACGATGCAACAGCCGGTACAAACAATCGTTCCACGATCAGTCCCCGATAATCGTAGACTGAGGCAAAAAATACGCATACGCAAGCACCACCTACCGGGGCAAGCGGGTTTGCGTGTCACTTTCAGGTTGTACGATTGTCGCGGAGGCGCTTATCGCGTGTTGGGTTCTTGATTCTCCCCTGTCCCGTAGGTCCAGGGCGGTTCTCAGACAGACGGCGATCCTGCTTGGGATCCTTGACGCGGCCCTGTCCTGTCGGGCCTTCGCGGTTCACCGAAAGACGCCTGTCATGCTCTGGATTCTTTACCCGGCCCTGACCTGTGGGGCCTGCCCTGTTCTGAGCGAGACGCCTGTCCTGATCGGTGTCCTTAACACGCCCTTGGCCGGTCGGCCCTGATCTGTTCAATGCAAGGCGCTTGTCGTGAGAAGGATCTTTCACGCGACCTTGCCCGCCCTGCTTGACCTTGGCGTTTGAAGCCGATTTCATAGCAGCTGCTTTCTTACTCTTTCCTTTGACGGTTTTGCCGCCATCTTCTTCCGTCCCGGCAGACATGCGGGTCCCTGATTCTCCGTTTCTGTGGAAGGCGCGCACCAAAAAACAGCCTTCCAACATGGTTGAGAGCTTAGAATGTTTTAAAATTCCGTATGGCAATGAGTGGATATTTGTCCGCATTTCCTGCGAAGACAAATATGCGATCTATCAATCTTATTAATGAGTACGTAATTTAAACAGCTTTGTTCCGTCGAGAGAAGCTTATATTTTTATTTGCGACAAGCTTCAAATAAAAGCAACGGACAGGTTGAAGCACTTGTGTGCCTGCCGTAATCGGCTATAAACAAGAGAGCAAAAATTAATGCGTAAAAAAACCAGTAAGTGCTATTCCCTCTTAATGAAGACACATACTAAAGCACTGGCACGAGCTTGCAAGATGCATCGCTATTATTCATGAGTCTCGCAATAATTCGGTAAATTTGAGGTCAACTTAAGATTGAACATAGAGGCGCAACCTGATGATTTGCATAAGGCTGCGTGCTATTAAGTCGACTGTATACCAAATTAATACGCCTTCTTCGGGCGGAATACCAGGGGTATATACAAAATTTAATGCTTCGACGTTTGTCGCTCTGGTGTATCAGCGACACAAAACAGAAAGGCTGATAGATCAACGGTGTTCCCCACCGAAGACACTGCTTTGTCGATGGCGTTCGTTGAGCGCGACGTAAGAGCTGGCGGCGCAAAGGTGGCTCGCATCCCGTGATCGTATCAAGGGCGTTGCCGCTGATATCTCGCGGACTATGGAACCAGGATCGGGATCGGGCGCGCGCGATGCAATTTCGGCATCTGTGCCATGCGCTTTGCTTTACCGGAATGAGCCACGTGGCCGGGTCTAGCCCGGCCACCGAAACATCTTTATTTGTAGTAGCCCACGCCGCAAATCTGGGTGCCGGCTTTCGTTACGAAGGTGACTTTTTCAACCGGATCTGTTCCACCTGGACGCGGGAACATGTAGGCCACTTCGCCAATCTTGCCTTCGGCAGCCGTGCTGATCAGCTCTTCTCCAAGCTTTTTGCCTTTTTTGTCGACCAGAGCGGCAAGAGGTGTTCCCCTGAGTTCAGCCTTGGGGTGGGCCGTAAAATTGTAGGTCGGAGCGGCTGCGCAGAAGACGTAGAGATCGCGATCGCGGAAGGCACCGGCTGGATTGTTGAAATCTTCGATCGCTTTCTTCTCATCTGCCTTTATCGCCACGACCGCCTTCTCAAGCAGCGCCTTGGCCTCGGCGGCGGTGCCGGAGGACTGCGCAAAGGCAGAACCTGTAAATGCCATCAGTAGCACTGCAAACAGGGCTACCAGGAAACTGCGAACCATGGCGTTACTCCTTTGTTTATCGTTGTAAAGGGTGGGGCCCATTTTTGTCTCAGGTTGCCACGGTCTGCTTCAAGCTAGACGATAGAATTAGTACTTAAGCTTGAACCGCCTAACACTCCTATCTAGCTAGGTTTTTCGGTCTCGATGACCTTGGTGTCCGCGACAATAGGAGCGCTCCTTCGAAGCGTCATGAACATGAGGCCTTTGCCCAATGCAGTCCTTGGTCGTGTTGTTAAATTACTTACGTTCTTACTTATAGGCCATTTTACCAAACGAACCCAATTTTAACCGTTTGTAAATGCTCACAGATGATGCGCCTGGAAAAGCTATCACGTGCACCCGAAGCGTCTGCTGCCGGCCATCCGCCCGGCGAGGAGGTCGACAAACAGTCCGGGACCGCCCGAATAGACCCGCCACCCGCCTTCCGCGGCGACTGTGCCCGCCTTCACGCGATCCCACTCGGCGGATGCTTCGTAGCGGTCGTGAAATGCCGCGTCGCTGCTTGAGAAATAGCAGTTGCGCTGTCTCAAGGCGGCATTGGCGACAGCGTCCGTCACCGCGATCGGGCTGACTTTTTGCAGTTCCGCCCATGCCGCATCCGCGTCCCCGAGGATGGCCAGCGCCTCGCAATAGCGGAGGTGGGCCTGGACGTACATCAGCCCCACCTCACGCCCGAAGAAGGGCGAGGATTCAGCCCGGCGGAAGATGCGTTCGGAGCCGCCATGATAGGGCAGCGGCTTGTCCATGAGCCGCACCCCGTCCGGGAAGGTCAAGTGTTCGCGGATGAGGCGGAGATGATGCTGCGATTGCTCCGGCGTGAAAAGGCCCCCGGCCATCGCGCATGTCATCGGGATGAGGGAATAGCGCACGCCGGTCTTGCGGTCGCTCGGGTGAAGCAGAAGGTCAGGCTCGCCTCCCTCCGCATCGAAATGCGCATAACCGGCGACAACGCCATCACGCATGAGAGTGCGATTGAAGTCGTCGCGAATGGCGGCTGCGAGTCTGGAAAGGCGCTGAGCCTCGCCGGACGAACCAGCCCGGCGCAAAACGCCAGCATATCGCGTGACTTGCTGGAAGAAGAGCGCAACGGTCCAGCTGCTGACCATCCATTCGCGCAATGAGAGGTCGGCAGGCTGCAGCGTGTCGTTCCAGTCGCCGTTTCCGTAGCGCGGCAGATGGGTTCCCGGAATGAAGCGTGCGGCCACGCCTTGAAGCAAAGCCTCGATGTGCCCCGCCACGCTTGTCCAGGCTTGCGCTTCGCCCGCGCCGGTTCCAACCCCCCAGGGGACAGGCTCGGACAGGAAAGCCGTGTCGTCCGTGGCCTCGACATAATCGCACAGCGCCTTTAGCGGCCAGACGATGATATCGCCGTGGGCGTCCGCCGCCTGGATGAACGAGTAAGACGGCTCCAGGAAAAACCATTGCGGCCAATCGCCATCGGATCGGCGCTGACGCGAGAAAACACGGCGCAAGACATCCTTGGCCGCATCGTCGTGCCCGAGGGTGAGAAGAAGCTCCATCGGCCCCTGGCATACGTCGCGCGTGCCCCAGGCCGCGCCCGAATATTGTTCGAGACCGTGCGGCACGCTCAGATGGATAAGGGCGTCGTGCACGAGCCAGGGGAGAAGCGGGTCGAAACCGGCGGCACCAGGCTCTTGGACCTTGAAGGGGACATTACGGGTAAAGCTGGCCCAGAACGCGTTGGCCGACTGAAGCACGTTGGCAGGCTCGACACCCGCCGCATATTTCTCCGCGAGCCGTTGCGCTTCAGCGGAGTCCGTGATCGAGCCAACGATGGCAAACCGCACGTCATTCGTGGGCAGCGTCTTGAATGCGACGTACGGCGTGCCGCGCGCAACGCCATCCGCGTAAAGAAGCTCGTCGCCGCCAATAGCGTCGATGGCGGCGGGCGTGCTCGTGACAAGGTGATAGACGGCATCCGGGTAGCGCTGGCCCCAGAGCCAGTCCGGGTCGGGCCGGAAGGCGACGCGCTTCGCGGCGCTGTCGACTTCAACGCGCCCGGCATGGGCAAGGTCGTGCTCACCCAGAACGAGATGGCCGAACACCAGGAGGCGGCACGGCTCGCCCTCAACCTGGATCGTGCATTGCAGAGCAGGGTCTTCGCCGGACGCCATGACATGCACGCTGATCGTGCCGCCTGCGTGACGGTATTCCCAGCGGCAATCGCTAAGCCCCATGTCGAAGCGCGATGGCAGCGTGAGAAGCCTCCACGCCCCGTCGATCTCCGCGAGCACGCGAAGCCCGCTGGCGCGGGTGATGTTGTAGGCATCGCGCGAGACGGAAAAGAGCTTGTGAAACGACGTGTTGCCGATGGTGAGCTGCGACACGAAAACGCCGTGCATCCAGCATGTCGCGCAAAGAATGGTATCGCTCGGCAGCAGCTCTTGCCCGCTGCGGATGATATTTCCGTGGCGGCGTCTCACCTGGCGGTCCTTTTCGCGCAGCACCGCGTGCCGGCTCAGCGGCCCATCCCCCACAAAGTAGGAAAGCAATTCCCCATCCCGCCGCTCCTCATGGAGGCGATGCGGGTGAGCATCTTCGCTCGCGCTCAGACAAGGCAGCGGCGAGGCGTCCTGCAGAATGCTTCGGATTGGCGACTCAAGCGGCAACTCGACTTGCACGAAGGCTTTCGCGGCTTCCTCCGCCGCCTCGATCCGAGAAAGGTCGCTCTCGCTTGTCGGCTCCGCGTGATCCGGTTCGTACAGGCCGAAGAAAGTCCAGGCCGTGCTTTCGCCGGGCTTCAGGCTCGCGCTGCGCGACTGGATGATGGCGCAAGCAGCTTCATGCTGCAGGCGGATGCCGGGAAGATTGGTCCCGAAGCCGAGCGCGATCTCATCCGCATCCCGGTAGGCGGGGCCGAACAGTTGCAGCGCATCCGTTGCGAAGCTCGACGCACCATCGAAAGAGCCGTGAGCGATCCAGGGGTGCCGCTCGTCCTGGGCCATGTTCTGGCGGCTCATCACCACCGGTCCGAAGCGCGGATGTGCCGGCACGGTATGGTCGATATATTGGGAGGCGTAAGCCTCGTTATTCATGACGAAGCCGCGCGGGCCAAGGCCGAGATCCTGAACGAGGATGGCATCGCAAGCCACTTCGTCAGCGCCACTATTCTTAACGTCCAAACGCCACAGCCAGAGTGCTTGCGCAGGATGGAGCCAAAGGGTCACGCGATGGCGAAGCCCCGCCGTTTCGCCTTCCCAGATGAAGCGATCCTGGCTTGCGCCGAACACCAACTTCGCGCGCGGCCCCATAGCCTCGACAACGCGCGCCTCTGCGCCCCCGATGCGAAGCAGGATGCGCATGATGCCCGATCCGAGGGGAGAGCCGAGCACCTGGCTGAACATGGTGCGGCGGCCTTCCTGCTCGTGCTCGAGCGCGAAGATGCAGCCATTGGGAAGGACGCTGAAATCAAGCCCCGCCGCATTCTTGATGCGCCTGAGGCCGAGGCCGCTTTCGCGCGGTGTCACGAAGGAGCGCTTTGGCGTCATTGCAGCCCTTCAATTTGCAAGCGAGAGAGTGCTCTATTCCCTCTCCCTCGGGGAGAGGGTCGGGGTGAGGGGCTGAAACGGTCAAAGAAGCGCTCCGGCCTCTCCCAGGGGGAGAGGCGAAAGGACGGCATCCAGAGAACGGGATCGCTAAACATCGGCAACTCCGGCGCAAGCGGCTTGGCGCGCGTTCCAGGCGGTGATGAAACAGGCATAGCTCCACGACAGATCCGGCGCGGAAGTCTGCTCGCCGGTCGTCTGGTCTAATTGCTCGGTTAGATCGCCCGACGCGGGTATGAACTCCCTTGTCCGGGAAAGGATCGCATCGCCGTTCGCAATGAGGTTCGCAGCTTCCAATGGGATAGCGGCGGCGAGCCGGTAGTAATACTCCGCCGCGCCGAAGGTCGAGAAGTAGTAAGCGCCGCCGCTCACATAGGTGTCGCCCTTGTATCGCCCGAAGACGAGACCGGACGTCCGGCCCTGGTTCAGGGCGTACTCTTTGGCAAATAGCGCCTCAAGCTTCTGGAACGTGGCGTGGACACGAGCGTCTTGAACGCTATGCGGGCCGCTCTCCAGCCCAGCATGCAGAACGCCGAGAATGACAGCGAAATCGAGATCCTTTTCGTTCCCCGCTCCCTCTTGCGGGAGGCGGCTGCGGATGAGGCCATGCGCATCCGACCAGAACTGTTCCAGGAGATCACTCAATCGTTGTGCTTTCTCCAGAAGTTGGGCCGCATAATAAGGGTCGCCTTCAGCCCCGGCCCACCGTGCGCCTTCTTTCAGCGCCGCATATTGCACGAGCGTCGTATAATGATGCTGCGCCGGGTCTTCCTCCCAGATGTCGTAGCAGGCTTCGCCGCCGACGCGCGCCGTATATCCGAGGTCGCCGCGGATCAGGTCCGCCAATTGGATCTTCGCGTCGCCCGTGACAAGCGCCTCGTCCCAGAACCGCATGCAGGTCAGCGCGCGCGATGCGGGGCCGTCATGCTGCGGGCGGTTCCAGCGGATGAATTCGAACGTCCCATCGGCATTGTAGCGCGCTTCGCCCAGAACGCGCTCGCCTTCGACAGCGGCGATCTCGGCATCCGGTCGCACAAATTGCAGGAACCAGGGGTCCATCCTGTCGCGGAACCCTGCGTTGTCCTTGAGAAATGTCGGTCCGCTGATGGCTCCGAGGCCGAGGCTGAAGGTCACGAACTCGTTGAAACGCCGGGTCCAGCCTTCCGCATCGTCGCCGCGATGGATGAGAATGCGCACCGCATCCATTATCGCTGCGAAATCCCGCAGCCAATGGAAGAAATAGTCCGGGTCGGCGCTGGAAGGGCTTGCCAGCACCGAGCCTTTCGCCGGCCGCACACGCGTGGCGAAGCCGGGCCGCTCTTTGACGAGGTCCGTCGCCGAGATGGATTGCGCGAGCTTGGCCGCGCCATGCCTCACCTGATTTTCGGCCCAGACTTCCAGCGGCGGTTGTGGGAGAGACGGCACGGCGCTCCTCATATGTCATGCTACCGCTGAGCTATACTCGAAGCCCAGCACACGCAACCCTTCTTGCACTTCCGGGCAGCTCATGAACAGACGCCAAAGGAGTCCCGTGCGGTGGTTCTCGATCATCAGGATGATAGGGCCCTGGTCGATCGCAAGATAGTCGGTCGCGACCCAATCGACGCTCTGGTTGAAGGCGTCGACGAAACCGTATTTGCCCCAGATGCTCGATCCCAGGTCGTAATAGAAATGCCGGAGCGCCCGCATCGAATTCATCCGGCGTATACGGCATGCTCGACAACGCCGCGGTCGGCGTGATCACGCCCCGGTCTTCATCGGGAGCGTGGGGAAAGTAGCACTTGTCGCCGTCGCTCGCGGTAAGGCCCCAGCAGTCCGAGCCGTAGCCGATATAATGGTTCGGGTTGCGGACGCAGTGCTGGTAATTGATGAGCGTATGGTTTCGGTTTTGCTCCCAATAATCGGCATAACGGTCCGAAAGCCCCCTGGGATCGAGGCCTAGAAAGGAGTAATGCGCGAAAAACAGCGGCCCCCCGAGTTCGGGGCCGAGGGGCAGCGTAATCCCGTAATACTGCTTGCCGTTCTTGAATTGGCCGCCCTTGGCCCAACCCTCATGATAGACGCTGGGAGCGATGGGGTAAGTCGGCGACGAGGCAGCCAGGACATAGGTGATCAGGCATTCGTTCCAGCCCTCGATCCTATGGTGATTTTCCTTCTCGGTTTTTGCGTTGCGATGCCAGAACAGGACGTCGGCGCCCTTTGTGTGCCAGTTCCAGTTCACCGTTCTCCAAAGGTCGTCAACGCCGTCGCAGAGCGTTTTCTCCTTCGGATCGCTCTCGCAAAAATATTGGCGAGCGCACAGAAGTCCCTGAACGAGATAGGATGTTTCGACGATGTCGCCTCCCGCATTGTCGGGCCAGAAGGAGACTTCTTTCCCGGTCGGACCGTCGAGATAGTGGGGAAAGACGCCATTATACTGCTCGGCGGCCTTGAGATAATCGAGCATGTCGAGCAGGCGTCCGACAGCTTCCGCCCGCGAAATCCATCCTCGCTCGACGGCCACGATCATGGCCATGATGCCGAAGCCGGTTCCGCCGACCGCGAGGAGGTCGTTGCTTCCGCCCCCGTCCGGGCCGGAGCGATCGCGGGCCATGCCGCTTTTGGGGTGCGCAAAGTCCCAGAAATACCCGAACGTTTGCCGTTGAACCAAATCCAAGAGCGCATCATCCCTCATGCGTTCCGGTTTTAAGATGCTGTGCTCCGCTATATCATCCATCGCCGTCCCTCGAGTGAACTCGCCGCAAAGTTGTGCACTTCTCCCACACGAAAAAGAAAAACTAATGACCAATCAGCAACTGCAGGTCGCAACCTTTGCGGTCGCGGTCGCCGTCTCTTCCTTCACAGGGCCGCCATTCATAAAGTGAAGCGGTAGCTTCAAGCCCGGAAGCCGTGTCTGAAGGTTCAAGGTCCGCTGATAGAATGCATGCCCCGGGGCTTGCCGGCCGACGCTGACAACCGCTGTTTTCGCCAGCTCGGACGAGAAAATCGACAATGCGATTTTCCGGTTCTCCTCATCGAGTTCGGCGATGAACTCGTCGTAAATGACCCAATCGGGGCTTTGAAGGAGCACTCGGCCAAGGACGAGACGCCACTGCTCGTCCAGCGTAAGCTCTTTATCCCATCGTTTTTTCAAGCCGAGCTGAGGGCCAAGCCGCCCCAAATTGACCCGCTCAAGCACTCTTAAGGCTTCGGCATCGGTGTAACGGGCTGCCGGGTCGGGATAGGTGAGCGCTGCCTTCAAGGCCCCGGCCGGATGATATGGCGATTGCGGCACAAACATCATGCGCTTGCCCTCGGGCAAACGGATGGTTCCGCTTCCCCAAACCCAGAGACGGGCAAGGGCTTTGATAAAAGTGGTTTTTCCTGATTTCGGCGGTGCAACGATAAGCACACGCTCACCCGGGGCGATCGCCACGAAGCGCTCTCCGAGGCTGACGCGTCCGTTCGGCGCGAGCACGCAAAGGTTTTCCATGATCAGTTCGTCGGACGGGCTGGATTTATAGTCGATATGTCCGGCCACGCCATCCAGGTATTGCACGCGTTCCAGCGCACTGCCGTAATCGATCACGCGCGTGAGCATGGCTCGCCATTCGGCAAGGGCTGGGAAACGGTCTACGTACCAGCGAAGGGCTGTCTGCACCTGGTAGAAGGCGCCGACAACCATCATCAAGCCGCCAAGAGAAAGGGTGCCACCAAAATAGCCCGGCGCGGCAAGAAGAAGCGGAGCAAGGATCGCGAGCCAGCCATAGCCGCCGGTGACCCAGGTCAGCGTCGCCAGCCGGTTCGCGATGCGCCGCATGATTGTCAGGACCGCATCGACAGGGCCGTTTAGAGTTTCTCTTTCAATGGCTTCGCCTCGGCAAAGCGCGATGTTTTCGGCGAACTCGTTGAGTTGCACGAGATCGAAGCGAAAGGCTGCTTCCGCGGCACGCAGCTGCGTGTGCGCATTGATCAATGGCCTGCCGACGAGCCAGGTTATGAAGGAGCCGACAACGGCGTAGGCGATCGCTGCCCAGACCATGTACCCGGGAATGCTGACCGTCTTGCCTTGAATGATGAAGAGGACCTGCGCCGACAGTTGCCAGAGCACGCCGACGAAAGCGAGGAGCATAAGCGTCGATTGCACGAGGCCGACGGCAAGGTCCACCGACAGCTCCGACAGGCGCCGTGTGTCCTCCTGGATGCGCTGGTCCGGATTGATGCTGATTTCGCCCGTAAGCGGCAAGAGGAAGGCACGCGCGGGTTGCAGCCACTCGTCGAGAAGTTCGAAAGTGGCGGCCTGGCGAAGCCTGACCTTCAACCGCTCATGCAGCCACGTTTGCAGAACCCCCAGGCAAAGGAGAATGCTTACGATTGTCAGGAACACACCGATCTCGTGCAGAAACACAGAAAGATCACGCTGGCCGATAGCGTCGTAGATGCTGCCCTGCCAGTTGTTGAGCTGTACCTGTGTGACTGCGTTTGCCCCTATAACAAACGCGATAAGAACAAAAAACTTAGTGACGCTGTGCTTTGATTTGGGGCCATCGAGCATCTTCCAGAAAAATCGCATTTGACCGAGAAGGGTCTCATCTGCGATCCCTGGTGCGAGCTTGTTTGGCGGCATGGATTCCTTTCCTGCGCGGCGGATGGTTGACCACCGTCTACCACCTTTATAAGCCTAACGGCAGCAATTGACCACCAGGGGTTGCCATGACGCCTAATGCCGCACAACTCGACGATCTCCTCCGGGAGATGTCCCCCGACGAGAAGTTGGGCCAGCTCACCATGATCCGCGCAGACTTTGGCGATGCCGGGGCAGAGCTGGGCGCCGCCAAAATCGCGGAAATTCGGGCGGGACGTACAGGGAGCATCCTAGACCTTCGGGGCTTGGAACACATTCAAAAATCGCAAAGGGCTGCCGTCGAGGGGTCGCGCCTCGGCATTCCGCTGCTCTTTACCCTCGACGTTTTGCATGGCTACGAGACTATTTTTCCAATTCCGCTCGGCGAAGCGGCCGCCTTCGACCCGGATCTGTGGCAACAAACCGCAAGCGCGGCAGCAGCCGAGGCGGCCGCGGAAGGGATTGCGCTGACCTATGCGCCGATGCTTGACGTGGGGCGCGATCCCCGCTGGGGCCGAATTGCTGAAAGCCCCGGCGAAGATCCTTTTGTCGGCGCTCGCTTCGCCGAGGCGAAAGTGCATGGGTTCCAGCAGGGGGATCTGGCCCAGGGGGCGCTCGCCGCGACGGCGAAGCATTTCGCGGGCTATGGCGCGGTGACCGCGGGCCGGGACTATGCGTCCGCCGACATTGCGCCGCGTACCCTCGAAGAGGTGCATTTCCCCCCCTTCGCCGCAGCCGTGCATTCGGGGGTGGCGGCGATCATGCCCGCCTTTATCGACCTCGCCGGTGAGCCGCTGACAGCCCATCGCGCGATGCTCGACGGCATTTTGCGGCGGCGGTGGGGGTTTGACGGGGTCATCGTCAGCGATTTCTGCGCCGTCCGCGAATTGATGGTGCATGGCGTGGCGGCCGATGCTGTCGAGGCGGCGTCGCTCGCTCTCCGTGCGGGTGTTGATATCGACATGGAGAGCGGCGTCTATCTGGAGGGGCTGCCCGACGCGCTGTCCCGCGGCCTTGTTTCGCAAGATGAGATCGATGCCGCCGTCCGGCGCGTGCTCATGCTCAAGGCGCGTCTTGGGCTTTTCGAAAAGCCCTTCGAGCGTGGAAGCCGTCCTCTGTCGGGCTCGCAACGGCAGCAGCACCGGGCGCTCGCCCGTGAGGCCGCGCGCAAATCCATCGTGCTTTTGCAAAACCGGAACGGCCTTCTGCCGCTCAGGGGCGAGGCCGGTCATCTCGCCATCACCGGGCCGCTCGCGCACGCAGCCCGCGACATGCTGGGGCCGTGGCATGCGGCGGGGAATGCAAAAGAGACCGTAAGCTTTCTCGATGGCGTCAGAAAAGCGCTTCCCGGCTGGCGGATCACGGACGGCGCATCGCTCGACGCGGCCCGCGAAGCCGACGCCGTGCTGCTCTGTATCGGCGAAAGCGCCAGCCTATGCGGAGAGGCGACCAGCCGCGCACGGCCTGGCATTCCGGACGAGCAGCGCAAGGCCGCCGAGGACGTTTTCAGCCTCGGAAAGCCGGTGATCGTAGCGCTGACATCCGGCCGGACGCTTATCGATCCTTGGCTCTTTGAGAAGGCGGATGCCGTTCTCGCGACGTGGTTTCTTGGCTCGGAGGCGGGCGCTGCGCTGGCCGACATTCTCACCGGAGCCGTGAATCCGAGCGGAAAGCTTCCTGTGACTTGGCCCTATGATCCCGGGCAGATCCCGATGTTCTACGCCCAGCGCCCAACGGGGCGGCCAGCCAAGCCGGATGAGCATGATACGAGCAAATATCTGGACGTGCCCATTGGGCCTCAGTTTCCTTTCGGCCATGGCTTGTCGTTCACGCGCTTTGCATACGGGACGCCGCGAGCATCCTCGGAGACCATCCGGCGGGGCGATCGCTTCTTCGTCGAGGCCGAAGTCACGAACGCGGGCGATGTAGCGGGCGATGAGACGGCTTTTCTGTTCATCCGCGATCCCGTTGCTTCGGTGGCGCGGCCTCTCCTGGAACTCCGTGGCTTTGCCAGGACCAGCCTCGCCCCCGGAACGTCGGGCGTTGTGCGGTTCGAGCTAAGCGCGCAGGACGTGAGCTTTCCCGACGTCGAAGGCGAGCCCTGCCTCGAAGCTGGCGCGGTGCAAATTTTCGTCGGTCCCAGCGCCAGCCGGGACTTGCTCAAGGGCTGCACCGTGTTTGTTGTGCTGGACTCGGCTTAAGCGGACACGGACGCGCCGACGGGATCGCCGCTGTCGCTCGGCGCATTCCGGGGCCGTCACCGGTTTGGCCTGTCGCACGCGGCGCTGGCTCAAGATCGATCAATAGGCCAACGGAACATAGCATGCGCCCAAAGGGCGCCTCCGGTCTTGAGGCGAGAGGTCTTGCAGGTCCGGCATCGTAAGGTGCCGAGTTGGAAGCTCGCGGTACGGAACCTGGCTCAACAAATGAGCCATGCAATTCAGCCGCGCCCTTTGCTTGTCTTCCGCGTCGACGACCCACCAAGGCGCTTCGGGACGGTGCGTGCGCTGGAACATGATTTCCTTGGCTTTGGTGTAGCTATCCCAGCGCCGGACGGACTCGATGTCCATCGGGCTCAGCTTCCATTCCTTGAACGGGCTCTTGAGACGCTCCTGAAGGCGGCAGCGCTGCTCCGCGAGCGATATGGAGAGCCAATACTTTATAAGAATGATGCCCGAGCGCGTGATCATGTGCTCGAAATGAGGGACGGTCGCCAGAAACTCTTCGTATTCGCGGTCCGAACAGAACCCCATCACCCTCTCGACACCGGCCCGATTGTACCAGCTGCGGTCGAAGAACACGATCTCCCCGCCCGTTGGAAGTTGCGTGACATATCTTTGAAAATACCATTGCCCGCGCTCGCGTTCATTGGGCGTACCCAGGGCCACGACGCGGCAGAGTCGCGGGTCCAGCCGGTGGGTGATGCGCTTGATCATGCCGCCTTTTCCCGCGGCGTCGCGCCCCTCGAAGATCACGACGATCTTGAGCTTCTTGGCGTGGACCCACCTTTGCAGTTTGACGAGTTCGCACTGATGCTGGAAAAGCGTCCGGGCGTAGATCGCTTCCCGAAGGGCCTCATGCGTGGCGGGATCGGAGATCTCCCACATGAGCTTTGCCAATTGCGCCGCATCGATGGCGGTGCCGCTTGGTTGAGCCAGCACCGCGCGATTCATTGAAAGGGCTTTGTTTTTGAAGGCATTTTCGCACGTCATTTGAGGTGAATAACGCGTCACAAAAACTTCAAGAATCGTTTGCACAACCAATATTACGCGAACAAAGAGAGCGCTACAATAAGTTGTAATTTGTTGGGTGAGGTACGCCCGGCTTGAATGCTTTCTGGAACTTGGTTACCCGGATGCTTCCGCCGATTACGTCGTCAGGGCCGGGTCAGGCTTGGCAGGATGCTGAAACGATGTTGCCCATGGTTCGACAAGCTCATCATGAGGATCAACTCATTCGAGAACACTCGACTCATCCTGAGCCTGTTGAAGGCCTCATCCTTTCAAAGCCTCATCGAGCCTGTCGAAGCCTCATCCTGAGCCTGTCGAAGGATGAAGCCACGTTTTCAGGCTTTTCAGCAGCCTGCCAGTCAAGCCCGGCCATGACAGGCGAGCGAAAATTCGCCCTTGGCGGCAAAAAGTAGTCTTTTGCCAAACTTCCCGTCACTGCCAGAAGCGATCGCGGGACTTGAGCCCGCGCCACTCTTCTTGCGCATGCGTCCAGGCTTCGGCAGCTTTTTCCTCATGAGTGCCAAGCACTATTCCAGCGGCAAGGGTACAGTCTGGACCATGGCCGTGCTCGGCGGCGATGGTGCGAAGCTGCTCCGCCATCCGGACATCGTTTACATAGCCGAAGATGTCCTGCAACGCCTTCAGCTGCTTCACGAAAGGCTTGACGTCCTTGCTTGGGAAGATCGGCGCGAAGAACTCGGTCATATAGCGCAGCTTCTTCAAGGAGCGGCGCATCTTGTGTTTTTCTTCGGGGTCAAGACGCTCGATGGCGCGGCCACATTTGGCGACTTTCTTCCAGCGCTTTTTCAGGGCCTGTCTCGCGTAGCCTTCGATGGGCTGCTCTTGCAAGGTCGGGTTTGTCTCCAGCATGGCCGGCCACAGGGCAAGGCTCAGGAGCAGCCGCGACCACTGCCCGCTTCGGAGGCATTGGCGGGCTGAACCTTGCTTCGCCGCGCGATGAGACTGAAGCGCGTGAAGGAGCGCATCAAACCCTTGCTGGTTTGGAACGGCGCCCGCAACGGGGGCGTAAATGTCTTCGATTACGACGTCGGCATCCCTGAGTTCTCCGACAGCGCGGGCGATTGCGCGGGCGTCGTCCTCAAGCTGATGGAAGGCGGGCGTATCGAGGAGCGGCTTCAAAGCCCGGTGCGCGGCGCGAAGACGCGTGAGGCCGACGCGGAGCTGATGCGCGCCTTCGGCATGATCCGTTTCAAGCACCGCAATTCTATTGTCGATAATTTGCGCGGCAGCCGAGCGAAAGATGAGCCCGAAGGCTACGCCGCAGCTCTGGCCGCTTTTGACATCCGGCTGCGTGGCCTTCGCGGGGGTGATCTCGGGGCGCGCCTCGGGAATTTTAAGGAGCAGCCTATAGCCCCGCTCCGCCTTGGTCATGGGAGACAAATGAACGGCGTGGCCGGCAAAAAGCTCCTGACAGATGCCGAGCAGAACGCCTGGATCGCCTTTGATGAGTTCGAGTTCCACCTCGCGGATCGGCGATTTCCGCCTTTTGGCGCGCGCCTCGCCTCGATCCAATGAAAGCTCGATGAGGCTGTTGCCTGTCTCGAGCTTGTACGATGTCCGCGTTACGACTGTTTGGAAAGCCTGCGCCAGCGATGAGCCGTTCACCGCTTTGGACAGCTTGCGGCGAAGGTTTTTGTCGCTGATGCGCTCGAGATCGGGCTCCAGGCTGTCGACAAGCGCCTCAACTTCGATCGGGTTGGAAATGCCGTTCTCGAACCGGCATTCAGCCTTGATGGTCTGGACGAAACCCTTGCCGTTATCGCGCACCCGGAGCGCGACGCCGAGATCACGAAGCCGAAGATCGGGCGTATCATAATAGATGGATTTCAGGACTTTCTCGGACCGCTCAATCTGTGGCTCGGAAAGCCTTGGGTGTGCGATAAGACGATCGAAATCGTCCTCGGACAAGGCGAGCTTCAGTTCGAATTCACGGTTCGATAGCATGGGTGACACTGCTGAAAGGGAGTTTATGTATAGCACATTCGGTCGAGTTGGTGATCCCAAAAAGTCCACAATCGAGCTAAGCCTTGAGTTCACATCTCAAAGGCAAGTCCCACTCACCTCAGCGGCAATCCGAACCTGAAGCACATAACTAATCTCCTTCTTTTCATCAAATTCCGAGGCCACATATGGCTCGACAGCAAATAGCAAGAGCCCGATGAGCAGGACCTCCCACGAACTGAGCTACGCAACGGCAAGCACCCCGCCAATCCGGCGCTGGCTTATCCGCACCATCGAGAACCTTTCCGGCCGCCGCGGGCTCCTGAAGACCTATCATCGCTGGAGCGTCGAGAGTGCCGGGTCCCCACGCATGTGGCGCGACGCGCTCGAAATGATCGGGACGCGGCTTGAGATCAACGCGCCAGCAGATTGGGACGCCCGCCTGCCGGATGGCCCTCTCATTATCATCGCCAACCATCCGTTTGGTATCGCCGATGGAATCTCCATCCTATCCATCGCCGAGCGAATTGGCAGACCCTACCGCTGCCTCATTAGCGCGGATTTCATGCGTTTGCCGGAGATCCAGTCGATTGCGCTGCCGATCGATTTCAACGAGACGAAAGAGGCGCTGGCGAACAATCTCAAGACGCGCAACGAGGCCCGGCGGCTCCTCAAAGAGGGCGTCACGCTTGTTATTTTCCCCGCTGGCGGCGTGGCAACGGCGGATAAGCTTTTCGGCACAGCGGAAGAGCTACCGTGGAAACTGTTTACCGGCCGCCTCATTCAACAGTCTGGCGCCACGGTCCTGCCGGTCTATTTCGAGGGGCAGAACTCGACCCTTTTCCATTTCGTCAGCCGGTACAGCCTGTCGCTCCGGCTCGCGATGCTTGTCCTGGAGTTTCGTCATCATATTGGAGGAACCGTGCGGGCGGCGATCGATCTGCCGGTATCGTGGACCGAGCTTTTGGCCAGCGCCAACGGCGGTTCGATCATCAATGAACTCTATGTGCGGGTTCATCGCCTGGCGCCGGGCGCGAAAGACGCGGATCGTGCCGCGCTGTTGCCACGCCCAATTCATCAGCGCCGCCGTTATCCATGGGATCCGCCGCGCGGACCGGCCCCGCGAGCCTCGGGCGGCGCGGCGACTTCCAAAGATATGTCGAGGCTTGCTTCTCAAAGAAAGAGCAATTAGAAATTTTATTGCCGCAACCCAGGCGTGTAATTTCAACCTTTCGATGATAGCGTCAGGGATGGATGGCACACGAGTTCGGGAAGAACTTGGCGCGCCGAGCCGCAGCACGGTTTGAGCTGGCCCCCAAAAGCTGGACAGGTGGCTAAGAGAGAGCATCGCCCCTAAAACGGTGGTCCACCAGGGGGCAATAGATGGCGAATACGCGAAAGAAACACAGCGCGGAGTTTAAGGCGAAGGTGGCTATGGCCGCGATCCGGGAGGAAGGGAGCGTGGCGGAGCTGGCGAGCAAGTTTGGGGTGCATCCGAGCCAGATCCATACGTGGAAGAAGGCGGTGCAGGATGGCGTGACGGCTTTGTTCGAGGGCGGCGAAAAAGCAGCCCGCACCGAAGCAGCTGACAAAACCAAGTTGACTGAGCTACACGCCAAGATCGGTCAACTAACAATGGAGCGAGATTTTTTTCGGGAAAGGTCTGGGGGATGAGTTCTGGCCTCCCGAATGGCAATGATCGCCCGCCCTCATCCACACTATTCCATTGTACAGCAATGCCAATTGCTGAAAGTACCGCGTTCGACGCTGTACTACAAACGCAAACCTGCCAGCGACGAGGATCTCGCGCTGATGCGCCGGATCGACGAGTTATATATGAAGTGGCCGTTTTACGGCTCGCGGCGCCTGGCGGCGGAATTGCGGGGCGAAGGGCGCGGGGTGAACCGCAAGCATGTGCGGCGGCTGATGCGGCTGATGGGGATCGAAGCGATTTACCAGAAACCCAACACGAGCGGCAAGCATCCAGGCCACAAAATATACCCGTATTTGCTAAGGGACCTGACGATAGACCGCGCCAGTCAGGTCTGGTGTGCGGACATTACTTATATTCCGATGGCCCGGGGCTTTGTTTATCTGGTAGCCGTCATGGATTGGTTCAGCCGGCGCGTGCTGGCGTGGCGGATTTCGATCGGCATGGAGACAGACTTCTGCGTCGAAGCGTTACAAGAAGCCATGAGCCGGTACGGCAAGCCTGAAATATTTAACACCGATCAGGGCGTTCAGTTCACGGCGGCGGCTTTCATCGAAACGCTTACAGCGCAAGACGTCAAGATCAGCATGGATGGCAAGGGACGGTTTCTGGACAACATCTTTATCGAACGTCTCTGGCGTAGCCTGAAATACGAAGAGGTCTTCATCAAAGCCTACGCCTCGGTGGCGGAAGCGCGGCTGGGCGTCGGCGCGTGGCTGGCGTTTTACAACGATGAGCGCAAGCATCAATCCCACGGCTATCGCACGCCCGGCGAAGTTTTTGCGGCGGCCCAGACCTGTGGATATGTGGACAACGGAAGGACGTTGACCACATACCCACAGGAACAACAGCAACAAACAGAGAAAGATCTAATTTGCGAAGAAAAAGTGGTAGCCTGCGGTGACACTCTTCTGGCTGCATAGCCGGAGAATGAACTGGCGACGCTCCCTCTTAAGTCCGCCCATTTCCTGTCCAACCGGCGGGGTCCACCTCAGTTCGCTTTAACATCGATCCGAATATTTGGGCGATTTGCTTTCGAGGGGTGCATGACGAGCGACGCTATGGAGCGGGCAAGACGGGAATCATGGGCGCACAAAGAAGCCATCAAGGGCGTTAGGCGCAAGACGAATGGCGAGCGCCATCTCTGTGGGCTGTCGGTCGAGGAAAGCGCCTTCGTGATCGAGTATGAGGCGCGCCAAGCCAATGGCCTTTCGTCATCTCGCCAAGATGGCGACAAGTATTTATCGCTTCATCAGCGCTTCGAAATAGCACGGATTGGTGACTTTTCGCGACGTATCACATACGTCGCTCAGCACTGGCGGCGCTCCTTTCGAGCACATGGCCGGGGATAAGTTGGCTGGGGCTGGCGCTCGCAGGAAATAGCAAGTCTTAAGCCAACGCTCTTGCCGCTCCTTTCTGACCGACACGCATGCGTACAGAGGGTCGAAAGCCGCCGTGCCGGTTTTCTTGCAGCCCTATACTGTCAAGTCGCTTCAGGAGCCCAGTACGCCCGCGGGAAATCCCGTCCCCTTTGTCGCAAGCTCGCACGGGATTTCCCGTCGATAAGGCGTGCTAGCCTGGCAACTCTCTGATTCCAGTACAGCTTATCGGAGGCAAGTTCGCTTGAGAGCGTGCGGCGAAGTGAGTGCGAACTTGCCTCCGGCTGTACTAATGCGGTCTTTCCACGAAAGACGGTTCGGCCGCCGCTGCTGCGGCAAGTGCTGTTCGTGTCAGCTGTTGTTCGCAGAAATCGGCGCAAACATGGGTCAAAGCACTTCGCCTGGTCGAAGAAGCCTGTTGAAAGTTGATACTGCCAGATAGTAAGCCCGAAATCGGTAAGAATAGTTTGAAATTGATTTTATTCATGGGTGTGGGCTATGTTTAAGGCATTTCACGTCCTAAGTGCTTCCTTCTCTGTTTTGGCCTGCTGCGCTGCAACTATACCGCGCATGAACAGCAGCGGGCTGCTCCTGTCGCAGATCCAAAAGCTCAGGATGAACAGTAGAGGCCTGCAATTTGGCCTTCTCAGTCGAATGCTACACTGCGGATTGTTACTGGCCGGTTGCTGCGCCGCGCTCCTTGGCGCCGGAACATCGCCCGGACTGAGCATCACCATCGAAGGGGCATTCATCGCGAGGGTCCAGACCTGGGACCTCAATCACGACGGCGAGGTCACCTGCGAGGAATGGCGGAGCTACGCGACCTCGCTCTTTAAGGAAGCCGACGGCGATCACGTTGGCAAGCTGATACGGGAGGAATTCGCCAAGCTGGCGAAAATCGACTGGCTGTTCGAAGTCGCGAATTTTGACTACTACGACGTGAACAAACAGGGCTATGTCACTCAAGCGGACTTCGTAAACCGTCCCAATCCGGCATTTGAGGCGCTCGATCACGACAAGAGCTGCTTGATCAGTTTGAATGCGCCTGGCGCGATTGAGGAATCAGGCTGGGGCTCCCTGATCTGCAAGTCGGAGCAGGGAGAAGAGGAATGCAGCAGCGGTAGCCACAGCCACAGGGGCGGCAGGGGCGGCCACAAGGGCAGCGGCGGCAACCACAGCGGCAGCATCGGAAGCCACAGCGGCGGCAGCGGCGGCAGCGGAAGCCACAGCAGCGACAGTCACAGCGGCAGCGGCTACAGCAGCGGCAGAGACTATAGCGGAATCAGCAGCAGCCACAGAGACAGCAGCGGCAGCCACGGCGGCAGCGGCTACATCGGTAGCAGCAGCGGCTACAGCAGCGGCAGCAGCAGCAGCGGCCACAGCAGTAGCGGCAGTAGTAGCAGCAGCAGCAGCAAGAGCAACTGCCCTAACCCGCCGCCAAGGGGGGGATGCAACTGAGGCGTTCTTGCGCTTCCCCCCGAAAGACAGGCCGATTTCCGCTCATCAAGGTCTTCCGGCATTTTGTTCGAAAATTCTGGAACGGCAGGAATCGGCCTTCTCCAGCCGAATACGAAGCGGCTATATCTCAACCTCCATTCGTTCGCCAAGCCGCGAATGCCTGCTTAGTTCGGCACCGGCGTTTGCCGAAGCAAAGGGCTTGGAAAACGATCGCGCCGCGTAAGCGATCACCGCTAATTGACGAAAAAGCACGGGCTGAACGCGTTGCCATGTCGGCTTGAGTGCGTCAATATTGCTCAGACCGAGGCGGAAACCGTTTAGGTCTCAGCGATGTTTCAGTAACCGACACGCCTGCGCTCTTTCCGACCGTCCCGCCGCCCTGAAGCAGAGTGTCGTTTGTCGCTCTCACGCATCGAGCAATGGAGTTTGTTATGGGTCTCCTGGATGGGATTTTAGGTGGCGCTATCGGCGCCGCGTTGACGACGGCCATCAGCGGCCTGATCGAACAGCATGGTGGCGTAAAGGGATTGGTCACCGAGCTCGAGCAGAAGGGCCTCGGCCCTGCCGCCAAGTCATGGATCGGCGTGGGAGAAAATCAGCCGGTTTCACCCGCCCAAGTCAACGACGCCCTTGGCGCGAATACCTTGAAAGAGCTCGCCGCGAAGGCCGGGATGTCGAGCGAGGAACTGGCCGCTAAACTTTCCGAGTACTTGCCAAAAGCAATCGACAAGCTGACGCCGCAGGGCAAGATCGCTTAGAACCGGCGATCCAAACCTTGATTTCGGCGCCCGGCGCTTTGCTGGCGCCGAAAATATTCCCAGCATCTATAGCTTCTTGGAGGTTTCCGTGACCGCAAAAGCAGAATCCGAAGCCCGGCTCCTAAGCGCGGCAGAACTCGAGATCGTGAACGCCACTCGCGAGCCCGAGATCAGGCAGCTGCCCCTGGAGGAACTCAAATCGGTCGGCAAACGCCTCAGACAAGCTCACGGTCGCGCCAAGGATATTAGCGCACGCCAGCAACGCGAGATGCGCGGGAAGGCGGACCCGCGCGGCGCCAAGCCCGCTCAGGACAACACCGGCTCGATGGGAAAAGTGCAAGCACTTTTCGAGGCCGTCCAGCGGCTTGACGCGGAGCTTTCTCGCCGCGAGGGCGCGGATACGGCAACGCCCAGCCAGGCCGATGCGGCACACCCCAGCCAAGCCGACCTCGCCCGTCATGCCCTTGAGCTCAAGTTGAGCGGTCAGACCGAACACCATCCCGACGCAGGGCGCTCGGCATCCGAGGGCAAGCACATGAAAGAGAGAACAACGCCAGCGAAGATCGGAACAACCAGGAAGGAGATCGGCCGCGTCTCTCAAGCGAATAAGGTGGCGCAGGCTCGCAAGGACAGCCCGAAGTGACGTCGTGTGGACTTCAGGAGCGTAATCATCAAGCGCCATCCTTGCCATGTCGACAATCACGGTGAGGCTTCGGTACCGTCTTTATAACGAACTATAATTTTCCGCCTTGAACGTCTTGCAGAACGCCGCCGTCGTTGATTGCCTGAACGACCAGGCAGACCGCGGCGTTGCTACGAGCAGACGCCGGCTTGGAGCTTGTCCGCTTTTGATGGAATGAAAAGCGGACTTTAAGTTTCTGTTTCTTGTCGGAAACCCGCTTCGCACTTTTCCGGACGCACTTTAGCGGTTATATTGCTTGTCCCGCGCACCAGCCGCTGGACCAGGCCCACTGGAAATTGTATCCGCCGAGCCAACCGGTGACATCGACAGCTTCTCCGATGGCGTAAAGCCCGCCAACATTGCGAGCCTCCATGGTCTTCGACGACAAATCCCGCGTATCGATGCCCCCGACGGTAACCTCGGCCTTGGCGAAGCCTTCCGTCTCCTGCGGGTTGAACTGCCAGCCGTTCAATCGTTCCGCCAGCGCCGCCAATGTCCGGTCCGGTATATTGGCCATCTCGCTTGATGGAAGGTGAGCCGCGGTCAAGACTTGTGCAAGGCGCGCGGGCAGGACCTCGGCAAGAACGGTTTGCGGTGAAGCCTTGGGCCGCGCGCGTTTGCGATCCTTGAAAAACCCGGTTGCATGAAGACCCGGCAGAAGATCGATGACGATCGAAACGCTAGGACGCCAATACGACGATATTTGCAAGATCGCGGGGCCAGACAGTCCACGGTGGGTGAAAAGGATGTTTTCGCGGAAAGCGCGGGCTCCGCAAGACACGGACGCCTCCAGGGAAACGCCTGCGAGAGATAGGTCGAAACCGGGCGCGTCAGGCCTCGCCCTGAACGGCACAAGCCCCGGGCGTGTTTCTGTGATCCGCAGGCCAAAGCGCCGCGCCACATCATGGCTGAAGGCCGTGGCCCCCATTTTGGGAATGGAAAGCCCGCCTGTGGCCAACACCAGAGCAGGCGCGGTGAAAACACCAGAACTCGTTTCAACCCGGAAACCGTCCGGCTTGGAGATACTGCTGACGCTCTGTCCCAATCTCAGGTCCACCCCGCCGCCTTCGCATTCCTGCAGCAGCATGGCGACGATGGCGCGCGCGGAAGCATCGCAAAACAACTGCCCCAAAGTCTTTTCGTGGTAGGAGATCCGGTGGCGCTCGACGAGGCCGATGAAATCCCATTGCGTATAGCGGTGCAGCGCCGAGACGCAAAAATGCGGGTTGTCCGACAAGAAGCGTTCGGGGGCGGCCCCAAGATTGGTGAAGTTACAGCGCCCTCCGCCCGATATCAGGATTTTGGCGGCCGCCTTATCCGCACGTTCAAGCACTAAAACTTTACGGCCACGCTGCCCCGCTGTCAGCGCGCACATCAGCCCGGCCGCGCCAGCGCCAAGAATGATGGCGTCGAAATTTTCAGAGACTGCCGTCATGCGCTCTTCCCATGAACTGGCTCGCGCTTCGGCACCTCCATTGATCCCGCTGCGGACCTGGAATTCATCTCAACGCGCCAACCTTCATAGTCGTAGGCAAGGTGGAATGCAATCGCTCGACGTGCGCCATTGCCGCGTGCCCATCGCCGTTCCTGATAGCGAGAAAAATACTTATATTGTTACTTGTCGACAAATTACGAAACAAAGCCAATTTTAACTGTTTGTAAACCTCACGGGCTGACATGCCTGGAAAAGCTCCAGTCGATACTATGAGACGAGCGCTTTGATCAGCTGCGCGTTTCGGCATAGTGAGCGGCCAGCTCGACGATATCCATATCCGGATCAAGTTGCTTCGTAATGCCATCGAGCAGCGACAACGCCCGGCCGACCATCAGCAAGTCTGTGGGAAGACCGCCGATGCTTTTCATAAACTGCATCCCGGCGCCGACAGCATCGCCTTCCCCAGTTTCATCAGCCCCCTGACCGAGCAACACGCCGGCCAGGTTCAGCAGCGTGGTGATGTTCACCTCGCCCTCGAGTCGAAGTCCGGCTTCACCCAGCGCGTCGCTAACTCCGGCGAAATCGCCGTGGGCGAGCGCTTGCACCAAGTTGTTGAGTGCCTTGACGAGCGAGGGCGCCAAGGAAACGGTCAGCCCGTGGTCGAGCAGCACGAGGCGGGGACCCGGCTGGACAAGCAGATTGCCGGGATGTGGGTCCGCGTGCAGGATGCCGAGACGAAGCATCTGGTCGCCATACACAAAATTGAGAAGCCGCGCGACGTCGTGCAGGGAAATGCCCGCCCGCTCCAGCGCCTCGCGATCGGTAATCTTGATGCCTTCGATGTACTCCATCACGAGGAGTCGGCCGGTGCTAAGGTCCGGAAAAAAGGCCGGCACGATTACATCGGACCTGTGCGCCAGCGCCGCTCGCAAACTCATCATCAACTCGGCCTCGCGCCTGAAGTCGAGTTCGAGCGGCAGCGTCTCTCTCAGGTAGTCGAGGATTGGCCGGAGGTTGATCGACGGAGCGAGCCGTGCAACCACCTTGATGATCTGCTCCAAGACGGCCAGGTCCGTCGCCACGAGGGTCTCGACATCGGGGTACTGCACCTTCACGGCGACCGCGCGACCGTCTTTCAACCGCGCTCGATGCACCTGCGCAATTGACGCGGCGGCGACCGGCTCCCGCTCGATGTCGGCAAAGATATCCTCCGGACGCCGATGTAACTCGCCGGCTATGGCCTTCTCGATCTCAGCCCAGGAGCGCGGCGCCATCCGATCCTGGAGAGAAGCGAGCGAGGGGATGTAAGCGCCTGGAAGGATGTCAGGGCGCGTGGAGGCGAACTGACAGCCCTTGATCAGCGCTCCGCCGAGCGAGGCAGCGGTCTCCAGCACCCGGTTCGCGCTGCGCTGATGCTGAAGCTCCCAGTCTCGCGGCGCTACCAGCGGCGGAAACCACTTCGCGCGTTCTCTGAGAGTGGAGTAACCAAGGAGTATATCCGCCGCGACACAGGCCATCACCAGGGACCGGGAAAGGGACTGGCCGGCTGGAACAAGGCGCGTGGCCTGCTCCTGCACCGAGAGCCCGGCCTTCATCCAGAGAAACGCATTGGATCGCATCAGGTCGCCCAGGCGGGCAACAAGGAGGGCAACGTCGGGAGCACCAGTCTCAGGGGTAAAGATTGCCCATGTCTCTTCGATGGAGTGTTTCAGGGCTTGGTCGAGAACCCGCCTCCCTTGCATCATGCTGTTCTTCTCCATCCGCCGTCGCACTTCTGTTTTTCCACGAGCTTAGCATGATCTTCACCACATCGCCCCGGCCGCTCAGTGCGAAACTCGATGAGAAGTGGATACTGTAGCCGGTCGCGCCCGGCTTCGGCCACACTGTCGTTTCGACGTCCGGCCATGTCCGGGCGAACAACGACTGGATCGCCATCCGGCTTCGCGCTTCCCGACATTGCGGATTTGCTCGACGGCCACGTTACGGATCGGTGAAAAGGGGGTAACGAAAGTGCGGCGAGCGACGTAAGAGCTGAATGGAGCAAATCCGTGCGCAGCGAGGAAGCGAAATGGGCCGACTGGATGCGGGCTGCGAATGCCGGCGACAGTAAGGCCTACCGGCGTCTGCTTGAGGCATTGACGCCCTTTTTGCGCATGGTCGTGCACCAAGGATTTGCGAGAGCCGGACTAAGCGGCAGCGATGTGGAAGACGTGGTTCAGGAAACTTTGCTCGCACTTCATTTGAAGCGCCAGACGTGGGACGCGGACCAGTTGTTTACGCCGTGGGTGCGAGCGGTCGCCCGCAATAAGCTGATCGACAATTTTCGCCGTCGCGGAAACCGCACGGATATGCCCATTGAGGACTTCGCCGATAATCTCCCGGCCGAGCCTGCCTCGGAAGAAATCTCGCGGGCGGAAGCCGAACGCCTGCTCTCCATCCTCGGCGGGCGCCAGCGAGAGATTGTTCAGGCCATATGCGTGGATGGCGCGTCCGTAAGGGAGGCCTCGGCGAAGTTCGGCATTTCAGAGGGCGCAACCCGCGTCGCCCTGCACAGGGGCCTTGGGGCTCTGGCGGCGGCATACAGGAGCGGTGAGCGATGAAAACCGAAGACCTGATCAACGCGCTCGCCGAAGACCATGCGGCGCGCCCCCAGCCGGGATCGCTTCGACGGACTTTTTTTGTCGCGATCGCGTTGGGTTTGACCATCGCCGCGATCGCTTTCGCGCTTGTGCTCGGCGTCCGCCCGGACATCGCTCTTGCCATGCAAACCTGGCGCTTCAATTTCAAGCTGGTGATGACGGTCACCCTCGCGGTCACATCCGCATGGCTTGTGTGGCGGCTCAGCCGGCCAGCCGTTGACCCACGGTCTGCCGAATGGGCCTTGGCCATTGCGCCTTTGCTGTTGCTCGGCGCGGTTACTTACGAGCTTTGGATTGTTCCGGAGCGTGAATGGTTGCCGCGCGCCATGGGCTCCAATTCTGTTGCGTGCCTCCTCAGCATCAGTTTCCTCTCGCTCGCCCCGCTTGGGGGCGCATTTTATGCCCTCCGCCGGGGAGCCCCGCTTCGGCCGGGTTTCACAGGCGCAGCCGCGGGACTGCTCGCTGGCGCGCTTGCGGCAATGCTCTACGCGCTTCATTGCCCGGATCGACTCCCCTTTGTTCGCCGCGATCTGGTATTCGGCCGCCATAGCCCTTGTCACAGCTGCGGGCATGTTTGCCGGGCGGAGATTTTTGCGCTGGTGACTTGCCGAGTGGCTGCGCAGTGGGCGGCCGGTATAAATCACCGATGTCGACGCGCAGCGACATCGATCAAAAAGTCCAGAAACCGTATATGTTCCATCGCTGTGGGATTTGGCATCGAGAGGGCCAAGCGTATCACATGCAAACTGACCAGATGAGGATCCAGCTATGATCGTGATGAAATTCGGCGGAACGTCGGTCGGGAATGCGGACGCCATTTCGCAGGTCGCCTCCGTCGTCAGACATTCTCTTGCGCGGAAACCCGTGGTCGTCGTCTCCGCGATCATGAAAATCACGGACGCCCTGATTCTGCTCGCAGAAGAATTGTCGAAGGCAACGGGAGGCGATACGCTGCAGCTTGTTCGTTCAGTCCACGAACGCACCAGCGAGACCCTCGGCATAGATCGCCACATCTGTGCGCAAGACTTGCTCGAACTCGAACAGTTGGCGAACCATTCGCACGGCGTGCCGCTTGATGCGAAGCGTCTCGACCTGTTTCAATCGTTTGGCGAGCGCATGTGCGCGAAAATCGTCGCGGCGAAGTTGTCGAAGGACGGGATACCAGCGCGCGCGTACAATGCCTGGGATATCGGCATGATTACCGACGGCCATTTCGGCGCCGCGGAGCCTTTGGCGTCGTCGTACGCCCTCATCAAAGAAGCGATTGCGAAAATAAACGAGGTGCCGGTCGTCACGGGGTTCATCGGAAAGACCGAAGCTGGAGAAGTGACCACGTTAGGCCGAGGAGGCACCGACTACACGACTTCCATCATAGGCGCCGCGATTGGTGCGGAGAGGATCCAGATTTGGAAAGAAGTTGACGGCATCATGACGACCGATCCGCGCATCGTGCCGCAAGCGCGCGTCGTGCCGGAGCTTGCCTTTGAAGAGGCGTGCGAATTGGCTTACTTCGGCGCAAAAGTCCTGCATCCCAAAACCATCATGCCGGCGATGAAAGCGCATATCCCAGTCGAGGTGCGCAATACGTTCAAGCCCGAGCTTCCGGGTACGACGATCGTCTCCACCTTCGCGGAGCGCGCCAACAAAAGCGCAACTCTGGAGGCGCTTACAATCAAGCGGCGCGTGACGGTGCTCCACATCTACTCGCCGGAATTTTTCGAGGGAAGCGGCCTCATGGCGCGCATCTTCAGCGCCTTGGAGAAGCGTCGCATCAGCGTCGATGTGATCGCGACGTCGGTCGCGAGCGTCTCGCTCACGATTGAACATGGCGAGCATCTTGAAGAGATCGCGAAGGAACTCTCCGACATCGGCGAGGTGTCGATCGAAGCACAAAAAGCGATCGTCTGCGCCGTCGGCGGCAGCGTGAACGCGGCGGGGGTTGTCGGTCAGATGTTCAGCCTCTTGGGTGATGCGGGCGTTGCTATTTCGGTGGAGATGATTTCCCAGGCCGCTGGCGGCGTCAGCATCACCTTCGTTGTCGATGAAAAGGACGCCGAACAAGCGGTGAGGCTGTTGCATCGGGAATATATTGAGCGTTGACGATTGGGCAGATCGCAATGGCTAACTCAGCGCACGCTTCCGCAGCCGTGGCGAGACTGTTGGTTCGTGGCTCCTCTCGCAATCGGCGGCATCGTCCTACGCTCGCGGAGGCGAAGCCGGCGTCATGCGCTAGCAGGCTGTTGAGACGATGTTGCCCATGGTTCGACAAGCTCACCATGAGGTTCAACCCATTAAGCCTAAATTCGGCAGTTGACCTCTGCGCAACGTAATTTCGCAGCGTCCTCTCAACCTATTGATGTGGGTTCTGCCGGTCATGCCGGCGCCATAAGGCGTGGCGGAGCGCGCAGTTGTCGGCCACCGAGCCAAGATCGCACAGCATGGGAGAGGATTCGACGCCAGCGCTGGTCTGCGGTCAACTGCTCCGCATTTTGAGTAAGCTCACCCAGGAAGCGGGCGATGTCAGAGAGCACGCTCGCTGCCCATCCAGCCTTGGCGTGAGAGCTGGCCACACGCAGCGTGGTCTGCCGCGCGTGGCGGCTGCGCTCTGCGATAGCGGAGAGCAGCAACGGCCGGCTGGTGATGGCCTCTAAGTGCTTGCTGGGTTCGGCCAGCCGCACGAACAGGCTCCACCAATTGTAGACAAGCGCGATGAAGCGGGCCATCAGCTGGCAGCGAGGCAGATCGCGTGTCGTGAAGCCAGCCCATCCCCATTGGTTCTTGAGTTCGTCGAAGGGGTTTTCGCTGTCCGCCCGGTCGCGGTAGAGCTGGGCGAGCGTCAGAACCTCTTCGTCGAGTGAGGTGACCAGTACGCCGTATTCGTAGGCCTCCGCACCCGGCCCGATCTCGACGAAGCCGAGGGCCAGCTGACCGGCGTCATCGCGCCCGGAGACGGTCAGGCCTTCCTTCAACCGGCGGCGCAGGATGATCACCTGGCGCTGACGGCTCCAGCCCTCCAGCCTCAATGTGTCCTCTCTTCCCTGCCAGCCTTGACTGGCGTTGGTCCAATCGTCTTTAGAAAAAGTCTTCTTGATCAGCTTCTTGACGTTGGCAGTCAGGCGCAGCTTGAACAGATAGGGCAGCCCTCTCTGTTCGGCCCCGCTCATCACCGCTTCCGTGCCGAAGCCGCTATCGCCGCGCAAAAGCGCGGGCTGGCAATCGCGGGGAATGCGGTCCAGGAGAGCCCAGAGCCCTGGCGCCGCGTGTTTGGAGGCATGCTCGTTGCCTGGAGCAACCTCCACGTCGAGCGCCAGCCGCAGGCCGGCCATCGTGTAGGTATGGTAGACATGACTGGGCCGGCCCGGCTTTTTGGGATTGTAGCCAAGCACAGCCCCTTCCTGATGGCCGTAGAGCGGCTTGACGGTCGAATCCATGTCGAGAACCCAAGGCTCCGATAGCAGCGGCGCCGTGCAATAATCGAGATGGCGTTGCAGCCATTCCCGGCCCTCGTCCTCTCCGATGGCCTTGAAGCCGCGGCGGACCGCATCCTCGCTGACGATCTTCTTCATGCCCAAAAGCTCGGGCAGCACGCCGTCATTGCGTAGCGCCGTGATGTGGGCATAGCGCTTGTGTCCGGCGAGGACAGACAGCATCGTTGTGCCAAGCACGTCGCGCTTCTCCGGCGCGTTCGGGCTCGTATAGGCGAGCGGGCAATCGGCCACGAGCGCACCGAACAGACCGGCCACCTTCAGATATTCGATGAAGAACGGAAGCTGTCCATAGGGCGTCAGCGGCGCTGTGGAATCCCATTCCACTCGCACCGGACCCGCCCAAGTGTCGAGCGTTGTTGGCGCCAATGCAGCGTCTTGCTCAATCGGCGGTTGTTCACCCGCTGGGTGAACTGGAAGGCGGAGTGTATCGTGGCTCATGTGCCTGAGAATGCGCGATTCTCAGGCGAAAATGGCCCCGTCAACTGCCGGATTTAGGTTGAAAACCTCCACCTCATCCTGAGCCCGTCGAAGGATGAAGCCACGTTTTCAGGCTCAGCATCTTGCTAGAGCCTATCCGCTTTTGATGGAATCAAAATCAGGCTCTCAGTTTTCGTTTTGCCGTGCGTCTTTACCGGAAAACCACTTCGCACTTTTCCGGACGCACTCTAATCCTCGCCGTCGATGGCGTGGAAGAATGTCCCTGTCACGGAGCCTCTGCGGGACCCTCTTTCGACGCACGGCACACCGAGGGAGTCTTCGGTATCGAGGAGCGGGTCGTCATTGACCGCAAGCACGGACGCATAGTGGAACTCGTGTCCGAAAACGACGTTTTGCGCTCGGCCTAGCGCGCAGTCGGCCAAAAGGCGCGTCCGACGATAACCAAGATGAAGCTTGCGTTTAGCAAAGCTCGATTCGAGCCCGAGGAGGCCGACCATTTGATGGCGGTGACCGGCGGAGTCCTCAAGCCCAGCGCCGAGCGCCATATAGCCTCCGCATTCCCCATGGACTAACGCGCCGCGTTCGGCGGCATCCGCAACGCCGCTGCGGAAGCGGTCGCATCGCGCGAGTGTGCCTGCGTGAAGCTCGGGATAGCCTCCGGGCAGCCAAACCGCGTCGGCCATCGCATCCGGGGGCTCGTCGGCCAAGGGCGAGAACGGCTGGATTTGGGCCCCCGCCGCCCGCCATCCCTGCAGCAGGTGGGGATAGATGAAAGAGAACGCTCGATCCCGGGCCAGTGCGATGCGCTGACCGGGGGGCGGCACGGGCGGCTTCGGCGCGGCGCTCAATTCAGCGCCAGCCAGGGCGTTCGGCCCAGCGCTTGAAATGACCGCATCCAGGGAAACTTCCGCTGCCACGATCTCGCTTAGAGAATCGAGATAGTCCTCGAGGCGGAGTTCAGCTCGCTGGCCTGCACAAGGCCCAGATGCCGGTCGGGAAGGACCAGGCTGTCGCGCCTGAAAACGGAGCCGAAGACAGGCAGACCGATGCGCTCGATCGCCGGCCGGATGAGACGTTCGTGGCCAGGGCTTGCAACGCGATTGAGGATCACGCCTGCAAGCCGGATGTCGTCACGGTAGGCCCGGCAGCCCAGCGCAATCGCCGCCGCCGTCTCGGCCTGCGCTGTAACATCGAGCGCCAGAATGACGGGCCAGCCCGTCAACGCCGCAAGATCAGCCGTTGAGCCCTTGCCGCAGCGGCCTCCCCCGGCGACGCCGTCGAAAAGCCCCATGACGCCCTCGGCGATGCAGATATCTGCGCCCGCCGCGGCCTTGCCGATGAGGTCCCCGATGAGGTCGCGCCGCATGCTCCACGTGTCAAGATTGAAGCTTGGGCGTCCCGTGGCCGCCGTGTGGAATGCGGGATCGATGTAATCGGGACCGCATTTGAATGGCTGGACGGTCAGGCCCCTTCGCTTCAGCGCGGCCATGAGCCCGAGGGTGAGCGTGGTTTTGCCCGCGCCTGATCGAGGAGCAGCAATGATGACACCGGGGGCTCCGCCCTTAGCGGTCATGCGCTCTCACCATGCCGGGAAACAGGGTTCCCCGCAGCGCCGCAATCGCGCCGATCACTGTGATTGCCGGAGGCTTGACGCCGCTGGCCGCCGCATCGGCGGCTGCGTCTCCAAGGCATGTTTCAAGCACGCGTTCCTCGTCCGTGGCGGCCGAGGAGATGATGGCGACCGGAGTGTCCGCGCTTAGGCCGCCGCGCTGAAGCGCAGCTGAGATTTCCGGAAGCCTCGTCAGCGCCATGTAAAGGATGAGGGGCTGCCCGGTTCGCGCAAGCGCTTCCCAACGCGTGTGATCCTCGCCCGCGCAGTGCCCCGTCGCGAAGATCAGGGCATGGTTCGTTTCGCGCATTGTCGCGGGTATCCCGGCAAGCGCTGTCGCCGCAAGCCCGGCTGTAACGCCCGGCACGACGAAGAACGGCACGCTCGCACTTGTCAGCGCGACGGCTTCCTCCCCGCCTCGGCCGAATACAAACGGATCGCCGCCTTTGAGCCGCGCCACGCGGCGGCCCGCTTGGGCAAGGCGGATCATCGTATTGTTGATATCGCGCTGATTTGTGGAATGCGACCCGCCGCGTTTTCCAGCGAAATGAGTTTCGGCTTCAGGCCGCGCGAGATCAAGAACGCGCTTGTCAATCAGGGCGTCATAAACGACATCGTCAGCCGATTGCAGCGCGTGGACGGCGAGCAGGGTGAGATGGCGGGGATCGCCCGGCCCTGCTCCAATAAGCCAGACCTCGCCCGGCCGGAACTCTGGAAACGGCAGAAACGTCTTGGGAAATTGGGTCATCTCAAAATCGTGCTATAGGGTGCGAGGGAAACAGGAAAAACGATGAGCGGCAGCCGGACAAATGCCGAGGGCGATCCAAGTTCGCCGCTGCGGCGGGGCTGGACCACAGGGGCTTGTGCGGCTGCAGCCGCCCGCGCCGCCTGCGAGGCGCTTGTCACGGGAGATTGCCCGGCGACGGCGGAGATCGAGCTTCCGGGCGGCGGCCGCCCGTCCTTCGCCATCGCGATTTGCGAAACAGATGGCGCGAGCGCCACAGCGGGCGTCGTTAAGGATGCTGGCGACGATCCGGATGTGACGCACGGTGCGCTCGTCAAAGCGACCGTTCGCCAGGGCGCGTCCGGCACCGGGATCATTTTCCAAGCGGGCAAGGGGGTCGGCATAGTTACGAAGCCCGGTCTGGCCATCCCTCCGGGCGAACCCGCCATCAACCCTGTTCCTCGACACATGATCGGGCTCGCCATAAGGGATGCCGCTCAGCGCCATGGCGCAAGCCTGGACGACCTTATCGTCGAAATCTCCATTCCCGGTGGCGAAGCGATCGCGAAGAAGACGCTTAATGGGCGACTTGGCATCGTTGGCGGTCTTTCGATCCTCGGAACGACGGGGATCGTGGTGCCCTTCTCCTGCGCCGCCTGGATTCACTCGATCCATCGCGGCATCGACGTCGCGCGCGCCAGCGGCCTCGCGCACATCGCCGGATCGACCGGTTCCACCTCCGAGGCCGCCGCCCAGCGCTTGCACGGCTTGCCGGACGCAGCCCTGATCGAAATGGGGGATTTCGTCGGCGGGCTGCTGAAATATCTGAAGCATCACCCGGTCCCGAGGCTTACGATCGCAGGCGGATTCGCCAAGATGACGAAGCTCGGACAAGGATTGCTCGACCTCCACTCCAAGCGCGGGCGCGTCGATAATGAATGGCTTGCGGGGCTGCTTCTGAGGGCGGGCGGCTCGTCTGAGCTTTGCGGACAGGCGCGCGAGGCGAACACCGCCCAGCACGTTCTGGAACTCGCCAAGGAAGCCGATGCGCAAGTGGGGGCGCGGCTCGGGGAACTCGTCGCCGAGGCGGCTTGGGCTGTCGCTGCGCGCGTGCTCGAAGGGTCCGGGATTGCGCTCGATGTCGCCGTCTTCGACCGCGCCGGTGCATTGGCCGGCAAGACGGAAGCGAAACCCGCTCATTCCGGCCTTCCCCGATAGCGGCGCTGATAGGAAGCGTCGTACAACGAGCTTTCGCGAAAATCCTCCGCGCCAAGCGCTTGGCCCACGAGGATAAGCGCCGTGCGTTCTATTGCGCCCGCCGCCGCGACCTCCTCCACGAGCTTGTCCAGGGGCGCGCGGACGATTTTCTCCTCGGGCCAACTCGCCCTGTACACGACGGCGGCCGGGCAATTCGCGCCATAGAAGGGCAGAAGCTCGGCGACCGATTTTTCCAGGACGTGGATCGAAAGGTGGATCGCGAGGGTGGCTCCGGTTGCCGCGAAAGCTGCAAGTGTTTCAGTGGGCGGCATCGCGGAGGCGCGGCCCGGGGTACGCGTCAGCACAACCGATTGCGCGACTTCCGGCAGGGTCAGCTCCCGGCCAAGGGCCGCCGCTGCCGCAGCGAAGGCCGGTACGCCCGGCGTCACCGTGTAGGGGATGCCCAGCGCATCAAGGCGGCGCGCTTGCTCGCCAAGGGCGCTCCAGACGGACAAATCCCCCGAATGCAATCGCGCCACGTCAAGACCAGCTTTGGTGGCGGCGACAAATTCGGCGACGATTTCGTGGAGCGCCATGGGAGCAGTATCGACCACGCGGGCGCCTGCGGGACAATAATCCAGTATCGCCTTGGGAACGAGCGAACCCGCGTAAAGGCAAACGGGGCAGCGCGCGATCAAATCGCGGCCCCGGACTGTGATAAGGTCCGCCGCGCCCGGCCCGGCGCCGATGAAATGGACGGTCATTCATCTTCTCCGATGGCGATGGCGCAAGACGCCTCTTTATTGGAAACGCGCGCGGCGACCAGGCGGGCGTTGCGCCCTGCTGCTGCAAGCGCGGCTGTCTCCGCTATCGACGGCACTCCCTTGAGATCGAGCACAAGCTGCGAGCGGGTCAATGCGCCTGGCGCGGCGCGAACCAGGTCTTGCTCCGCGAGCGCGATCAGCGGCAGGGAAAAACGAGCCGCCGCTTCGCGCAGGCCCGGCTCATCGCTTTTGCCGGCTGCAGTGGCGAGCGCGCGGAGCTTCGAACGCTCCAATCCGCACACCGAAAGCGCCGCCTCAATGCTTTGCTCTATGGCGGCGGCGGCGGCACCCCGGCGGCATCCAATCCCGGCCACGATCATGGCTTTACCGCCCGCCATTGCGTCACCGGCATGGCCGGACGCCAGCCATGGAAGCCTCCGATTTTCACGGCTTTGCTGATGTCGATGCGAACAAGTTCCCCGCCATGCCTGTCGAACGCTTCCTTCAGCTGCGCCTCGCTTTCCAGCGTGACGGCGTTGGCGACGATGCGCCCTCCCAATCGGAGCGCCATCCATGCAGCCTCGAAAACGCCTTTGTCGGTGAAGCCGCCGCCGATGAATACGGCGTCTGGAGCCGCAAGCCCCGCTAGCGCTTGCGGCGCGTGTCCGATAATCACCCGCAGGTCCGGCGCTCCGAGCGCGAGCGCGTTGCGCACGGCGCGCGCCGCCCGATCCTCCCGCTCCTCGACGCCGATGGCTCGCAGCGACGGATGGCAAAGCAGCCATTCGATGGCGATAGAGCCAGCGCCAAGGCCGATGTCCCAAAGCAGCTCGCCTCGGCGAGGCGCGAGCGCCGCCAGCGTGACGGCCCGGACTTCGCGTTTCGTCAGCTGACCGTCGCTTTCGAAAAGGTCGTCGTCAAGTCCGGACGACAGGCCAATCACTTTGCTTTGCGGACCGGCAGCGACTTCTAGGGCGATGACGTTGAGCGGGCTGACGCCGGTAAGCTCGAACCCGTCTGCACGGTGATGGCTCACGCGCTCTTCCGGACCGCCCAGATCTTCGAGCACGGCAAGCGAGGAGCCGCCGAATCGGCGCTCGCTCAAAAGCGCGGCCACCTTGGCGGGCGTCGATCCGTCCCAGGACAAGGCGAGGATACGCGCGCCTGGATGTAGATACCGGATAAGGCCCTCGATTGCGCGCCCGTGAAGCGAAAGTGTCGCCGCATCCTGCAGCGCCCATCCCATCCGGCTTGCGGCGAGGCTGAAGGAGGAGGGCTGCGGTATGCACAACACCTCACCTGCAGGGACCAGAGCGGCGATTTGCTTGCCCACCCCAAAGTTGAACGGGTCGCCGCTGGCGAGTACAGCCACGGAACGGCCGCGCCGGGCCAGGATCGCGGGGAACGCATCGTGCATCGGGCTCGGCCATGGCAGCCGCTCGCCCGTGATGAGCTGCGCGGCAAGTTCAAGATGCCGCGCGCCGCCGACCACCAGCTCCGCGCCTGAAATCAGGCTGCGCGCCACAGGCGAGAGCCCTCCGACGCCATCCTGGCCGATGCCGATAATGGACAGCCAACGGCTCCGCGTGTTTTCTGTGCTGACTACCATTCTGGGACCTGATCATGCGCATTCTTATTCTGGGCGGAACGACTGAGGCTTCAGCGCTGGCGAAACTCATGGCCAACGACAAGCGCTTTCAACCGACATTGTCTTTTGCTGGGCGGACAGCTTCCCCCGCCACGCCTCCGATCCCCTACCGCATTGGCGGTTTCGGCGGCTGGGAAGGGCTCGCCGCCTGGATCAAAGCTGAAGGCGTGAGCGCGATGGTGGACGCCACGCATCCATTCGCCGCACGCATCTCCGCCAACGCCGTGAGAGCGGCTAAGTCGACCGGCGTTGCGTTCGCCAGTTTGATCCGGCCAGCCTGGACGCTGCAAGACGGAGACCAATGGATCCCGGTCCCAAGCCCCGAGGCCGCAGCCGCCGCGCTCGGCGCCGTTCCGCGAACCGTCTTTCTCGCGACGGGACGGCTTGAGCTTCCAGCTTTCGTGGCGGCGCCTCAACACAGCTATATCGCGCGCGTCATCGACCACCCGGGAGACGTCGCGCTGCCGCCGAGGATCGACTTCATCTACGATCGCGGCCCGTTCGATACAGCCGCCGAGGTGCGGCTTTTGAAAGAGCGACGCGCGGAGATTGTCGTTTCGAAAAATTCGGGCGGCGCTGCGACCTATGGAAAAATCGAAGCGGCGCGGTTGCTGCGACTTACGGTGGTCATGATCCAGCGCCCGGATAAACCCGCCCGCCACACCGTCAACAGCGCAGCCGAGGCGATGCGCTGGCTCGAAGCTCTGCAGGGGCCGCTTGTTGAACCAAAGGCATAGCCCCTCACCCTCTCCCCCCGGGAGAGGGGACGGCGCTTCAAGACTCCCTCTCCCATGGGGAGAGGGCTGGGGTGAGGGGTTAGCATCGGTCAACCTCTGCTTCACGACTCCTCCGAGCGCGGAGTGTAAACCCACGGCACGCGGTTTCCCCGGCCGACAAGCCGCGTGCTGCTTGAGCCGATGATGATCAGCGTTCGCATGTCCGCGCCACGGGCATTTGCTTGCGCAAGCGTGGTTATCGTAACTTTGGCCTCGGCTGTCCCCGCCGCCCGCACAAGGAGCGTCACGGTCTCGCCGCCCTTCAAGCTCCGCAAAAAATCGAACGCACGGTCCAGTTGATGAGGCCGCGCCTTCGAAGCGGCATTGTAAAGGGCGATGACGAAATCCGCCTCGGCGGCGGCCTTGAGACGCCGCTCGATTGTTGCCCAGGATTTCAGGTTGTCGGAGAGAGAGATGGCGCAGAAATCGCCGCCAAGCGGCGCGCCCACGCTGGCGGCGGCGGCAAGCATGGCGGTCACGCCCGGTTCGACGCGAATATCGAGATCGCGCCAGGCGGGCTCGCCCTTTTCAATGGCTTCGAAAACCGCAGCCGCCATGGCAAAAACACCGGGATCGCCGCCCGAAACCACCGCAACGCGGCGCCCGCTCGCGGCGAGCATCAGCGCAACACGGGCACGATCCAGCTCTACACGGTTATCGGACGCGTGAACGATTTGATCCGGCCGGATTTCGGGTATGCGGTCGAGATACGGGCCATAGCCGACAAGGTCCGTCGCCCCGGCGAGCGCGCGGGCAGCCGCAGGCGTCATGAAATCGGGCGCGCCCGGCCCGAGCCCGACAATGGTCAGCGCGCCGCTCACAAGCGTCTCCCATGGCCGGGAATCAGGATCATCGAGAAGTACGGCGCAGCATCATCCTGCACTTCCGCGAGGGCGTAATGCGCTCGCCCGGCATCGCGCCGCGTTCGACATAGATTGCCCTGTCGATCAGGTTTGCAGCGGAAATGGCGCGGCGCACCTTCGGCAAATTTCGCCCGATTTTCATGATGACAGCGGCATCGGTCTCCTGAAGACGGCGGATAAGCGCCGCCTCGTCGAGCGTGCCCGGCAGCACGGTCAGGATATCGTCGCCCCAGGTCAAGGGCGCGCCCGCGCGGGCGGAGCAGCCCGAAAATCCGGTGACGCCTGGCACGACCTCGACGGGGAAATCGGCGGCGAGGCGACGCCACATATGCATGAACGAACCGTAGAAGAACGGATCGCCTTCGGCCAGGAGCCCGACGGACTCGCCGTCTTTGAGGCGCTCGGCAAGCGAAGCCGCCGCCTCGGCATAGAAGCCGCGGATTTGGCTTGCATATCCTCGGATCTGCGACGGGAAGCTCCGTCGTCACGGGGTAGTAGAGCGGCAACTCCTTGCGGCCCGGCGCGATGAGCGGGGCGGCGACCTTGCGGGAGTTGCTCTCGTTCCCGGCTTTGGCGAAATAGGAGAGCGTATCGACCGTGCGGATCAGTCCGGCGGCGCGCAGCGTCATCAGGCGCGCATCGCCGGGGCCGACGCCAATGCCGTAAAGCGTTCCCCGCTCGGCGGAACCCATTATGGCGTCAAGCGCGCTCATTCGGCTTCGCTCGCAAGCGCGTTGATCGCCGCGACCGCCATCGCGCTGCCGCCCTTGCGTCCTCGCACGATCAGATAGGGGATGCGCCCATCTGCGGCGAGCGCCTCCTTCGATTCCGCCGCGCCGACAAATCCAACGGGGGTCCCTATCACGGCGGCCGGGATCGGCGCTCCTTCTTCTATCATTTCGAGCAGCCGGAACAGCGACGTCGGCGCGTTGCCGATGGCCACCACCGCGCCACCAAGATGCGGCTCCCAGAGGGCCATCGCGGCGGCTGAGCGCGTGTTTCCGAATTTACGGGCGAGATCGGGTGTGGACGGATCGTCAAGACGTGCAGATCACCGCGTTGTCTGCAGGCAGGCGGCTTCGGGTTATCCCTTGCGCGACCATTTTGGCGTCGCACAGGACCGGCGCCCGTAAGAAGCGCGGCCCGCGCCTTTTCGGCAAAGTCGGCGGACATCTCGATGTCGTCCGCAATCTCCACCATGCCGCAGGCGTGAATGATGCGAACCGCGACTTTTTCCTCAGGACCATTGAAGCGCGCGAGCTTCGCCTCGGCCCGGATGATCGGAGAAGGAAGCGGCGGTAAATCTCGGCCCCATCGCGGATATAATTCAAGTGTTCAGGCACGAATTTCCTGCTCTTTCGATATCATGGCTGCGTGTGGCGCGACGCGCGGAGCTCTTCGCTTACCGCATTCCGGCGCGGCGTCCATAGGCCCCGGCGAAGCGCGTCGAGCAAGCGCGCCGCCATCGCTTCCGTCGCGGCGGGGTTGGCTTTGCGAAGCGCGTCGGCGAACGCCTCATCCCCGAAAAGGGCTTCGTGGGTTGCGTCGAACAGATGGCTCGGCGCGGCATCGGTCGCCGGCCGCGAAGGCGAAAAGCGCGTCGACGGCTTGGGCCATTTCCGCCACGCCGCTGTGGCCGTGCTCAAGCATTGAATTGAGCCAGCGCGGATTGGTGAGCCGGCCGCGCACGACCCGGGCGATTTCCTGCTGGAAGGAGCGCGCAACGGGGGCCTCAGGCTTGCTCGTGTCGAGATGATAGAGGGCGGGCGACGCGCCAAGCGCTTCCGCGGCTGCGGCAAAGCCGCCCGCGTAGTCGGCGACGCCATCGCCATCGAGAACGTCGCGCTCGCGGTCGTCCTGGACATGCACAAGAGCGTCGGCTTCCGCGACGCGCGCTTTGAACTGAGGCTTCGCCGGAACGCCGTCGCCTCCGCCGTCATAGGCATGAGAGGAAGCGGCGAGATAAGCGCCGCCGATGTCTTCGCGCGTGGTCCAGTCGCTGGTCGAGCGCCTGTGCCGCGGCTCCTGCGCCGTAAACGCCCGGTGCGCCGCCGAAAATACGCTCCAGGCTCTCTCCGCGACGCCGCGCTTCCGCGAGCGGGTTCCATTCGGCCTCTTCGTCGAGCGCACTCACCAGGCGCACAGCTGAAGCGAAAAGCAGCATCTGGCTCTCGAAAATATCGCGGAACAGCCCCGAAATCCTCAGCGTGACGTCGATCCTCGGCCGGTCGAGCTTGGCGAGCGGGATCACCTCGACGCCTGTGACGCGGTTCGCCGCGATGTCCCAGACCGGCCGCGTGCCGAGATAGGCGAGCGCTTGGGCTAAATCGTCTCCGCCGGTGCGCAGCGTTGCCGACGCCCACAAATCGATGAGCAGCGACTTCGGATAATCGCCGCGATCCTGAAGATGGCGGCGGATGACTTCGGCGGCGGCGCGCGCGCCAATCACGGCGGCGGTTCGCGTCGGAATCGAGCGCGGATCGATTGTGGTCAGGTTCCTGCCGGTGGGAAGCACGTCGAGCCGCCCGCGCGTCGGCGCCCCTGAAGGACCAGGACGCACGCGGCGTCCATCCGAGCGCGGCGATGAGGCCCTCGCGCTCCGAGGTCCCGCATCGCAACAGTTGGCTTTCTACCGGCTTCGCTTCATCCGAGTTAAGCCCCGCGGCTTGCGCGATTGCTTTCGTTAGCGCGGCGCTGCTTTCGGCGTCCGGCGCTCGCCCGAAAACATGAAGCCCGTCGCGAATGGCGAGTTCCTTGATGTCGCAAAGCTGCGCGTCGAGCTTTGCGATGGCGTCGCGGGGCTGATCGTCCCGCGTCACGCCGCAATCCTTGGCAAGGCCCGAACGCCAGGCCCGGTCGATGATCTCTTCCTCAAGCAGTCTCGCGCGGCGCTTGTCGAGACCGTCGGCCTCTGCGTATTCCTCCAGCAATCCTTCCAGCTCGGCCATCCCGCCATGCAGTCCCGCCTTCGTAAGCGGCGGCGTCAGATGCCCGATGGTCACGGCGCTCAGCCGCCGCTTCGCGTGCACGGCCTCGCCCGGATTATTGACGATGAAAGGATAAATCACCGGGACCGGGCCGAGAACGGCCTCGGGAAACAGGCTGGCGACAGCGCAAGCGCCTTGCCCGGCAGCCATTCAAGCGTGCCGTGCGTGCCGAGATGAACCATGGCGTCGATGCGTTCGCGCTGCCGGAGCCAGGCGTAGAGGGCGACATACCCATGGCGCGGGGGCAGGTCACGTCATGATAGCCTTGCTTGCGGTCGGCCAAGGCGCCGCGATCCGGCTGGAAAAGGATCGTCACCTTTCCCGCTCTTGCGCAGGAAAAGTGGAAATGGCCGGCGCTGAAGGACGGATCATTTTCCGGCGCACCCCATGTCTCGGCGAGGCGATCCTGCAGGGAGTCGGGCAGGGCTGCGAGGAAGGCGCGGTAATCTTCGAGAGAAACTTCGATGAAGTCGCGCCCGCCAGAGATATTGGCCGGGAGATCGGAAATGGCCCAGTCTTTCGCGCCAGCATCGTAGCCTTCTTCGCGGAGAAGGCGCAGGATTTCGCGACGCTTTCGAAGGAATCCAATCCGACTGCGTAGCCGTTCCGGCCGCCGCGCGCGGGGTAATCCGACAGCACAATCGCGAGCTTGCGCTCGGCTCGCGGCGTGTGCGAAAGCCGCGCCCAAGCCGCCGCCAGCTTCGCCACATAGGACACGCGATCCGCCGCGGGCTCATGCCACGTCTCGGCGTGCTCGAACAGCGGGTCGGCGGCGGCGTCGGCCTTGAACGAGACGGCACGCGTGAAGATACGCCCTTCCACTTCCGGCAAAACGACGTTCATTGCGAGGTCGGACGGGCCAAGCCCGCGTGCCGAGGCTTCCCACGCCTCGTATGCGTGCGCCCCGCAAGCGCGACCTGCAGCACCGGGACGCCAGCGGCGTCAAGCACCGAAGTGCCGTCGTCGCGAAGCGCGGAAAAGGCCGTGGCGTTTACAAGTATTGCAGGCTTGCGCGCCGCGATCAGCCGCTCGACGACTGGTGCGGCGTTAGGGTCCTTGAGGCTTGTGACAGCGACGCCAAAAGGCGCCAATCCCTCGGCGGCAAGGGCGTTCATAAGGGCTTTCAGCGGCTTATCGTCCGCCGCAATGACGGCTGCGCGGTAGCCGACGACGAGGGCGTGCGGACGATCGGCGGTCTCTGCGATGAGGTCATCGATCGGAGCGACCGTGCCGGATGCAGTCAACCCTATCGCCGAAGGCATGTGCGTCGGGGGCTTGAGCGCGAACTTTGCGCCGAGAAGATTGGCGGCGAGCCGGAGCGCCTGCATCAGATTTTCGGGGCCGCCCTCGCGAAAATACTGGTCAAAAAGAGAAAGCACCGGAGCCGGGACACTCGAAAGCTCTTGAAGCCGTGGGTCCGGCCGGTCGTCTCCCGGCAGCGCAACAAGCAGGATCCCCTTGCGCCGTGCAATATCCGTCAGCCGTTCGAAGCCATAGCGCCAATAATCGAGCCCGCCGAGGCAGCGCACGATGATGAGGCGCGCGCCCGAGGCCACATTGGCGTAGAGATCCACGGACATGGGATGGCGGAGTTTCTTGAGGCTTGCCAGCCTGAGGCTCGGAAGCGCTTCCGGGCTCGCCCTCCATGACGCAGCCAGCGCGGATAGATCGCTGTCGCTGAACGAAAGCGCCATGATATCGGCCGCAGTCTGGCCGAGATCGACGGCGGTTTCCGTCTCATCGAGCGTCGTGGAGGGGATGGCGAGCAGGTGCATCGGCGGCTAGCACCTTGCTACAAAATGGCGCTGCCCATGGTTCGACGGGCTCACCATGAGGTTCAACGCGTTGAAAGCGCGCGCCCTCATCTTGGGCAAATGGCGCTGCGTGTGGTTCGACAGGGTCACCATGAGGTTTGACCTCATCCTGAGCTTGTCGAAGGATGAAGCCAGTGTTTCCCGTTTCTTCTGCATCGCCCTAGCCCCCGATCGCGCGCCGGATGGCTTCGGCGTCGAGACCCCTCTCGCCGATGACGACGAGGCGGCCTGCGCGCCCCTCGCCGGGCTTCCACGGGCGGTCGAATTGATGCTGGATGCGCTGCCCTACGCCCTGCACGACAAGGCGCATGGGTTTGCCCTTGACCTCGGCGAAGCCCTTAACTCGCAAAATGTCATGGGCCGCCACCGCCCGCGCCAACCTTCGGAACAGAATCCTCCGGCGACGCCAGCGGCGGCACCTCGATGACGAAGCTCTCAAAGTCGTCGTGGTCGTGCGGAGCTTCGGCATCGTGATGCGACGGACGCTGCGCGATGTCCGTCTCCGCCGCTGCGCCAAGGCCGAGCAGAATGGCCGGGTCCAGCTTCCCATTCGCGGCCTCGACCACCTTCACCGAGCGCGACGCCGTCGCCCTGATTTCCTCGCTCACGCGGGCGCGCTCGTCCCGCGTCATGAGGTCGGTCTTGTTCAGTACGATGAGATCGGCGCACAGGAGTTGGTCTTCGTAAACCTCCTCCAGCGGATTGTCGTGATCCAGCGAGCTGTCTTCGGCCTGCTGCCGGGCGAGTGTTCGGGATCGGCGACGAACCGCCCGGCTGCGACAGCGGGACCGTCGATCACCGCGATCACGCCGTCAACCGTTACGCACGAGGCGATGGCGGGCCAGTTGAAGGCTTGCAAAAGCGGTTTTGGCAGCGCAAGCCCCGAAGTTTCGATCAGATATGCTCAGGAGGCGTCTCGCGCGTCAGGAGAGCTGTCAGAGCCGGCACAAAGTCATCCGCCACGGTGCAGCACAGGCAGCCATTGGCGAGTTCGATGATGCGGTCTTCCGGACAGCTTTCAATCCCGCAGCCCCGCAAGATTTCCCCGTCGATGCCGACATCGCCGAATTCGTTCACAATCACCGCAAGCCGCCTGTCGGCGTGCTCGATCACGTGACGAACGAGCGTCGTCTTGCCCGCCCCGAGAAAGCCGGTGATGATCGTGCAAGGCGTCTTGAGCAGGCTCATTCAGCATTCCCTGTCAGTTGATACGTTTCCGGCGGAACGCGGGAGATAACCCCTTTGCGAACGCAGAGCGGGCGCTCCTTCCAGGGGACGATGCCATCCGCCGAGGCCGCGAAACTCTGCGCCGCGCTGGCAATCTCTACAGCATCGGCCTGGGCGTCGATGCCGCCGATGACATACGTCCATTTGCTTCTGGCTGAGAAGGCGATTGTGCAGGCCGTTTGCAGACCGCGAGACACTCCACAGGGCGCACATCGATTTCGCTCGCGCCAGCATCGCGCAAATGAGCCGCTATCGCGTCGGCCAAGGCCGCGCCGGGCTTGCTGAAGGCATTGTCGTCACCCTCAATCGGGATCCGGCATGAAACACATACGAAGACCGTCGCGCGCTCACCGCTCATGAGTTCGGCGCCCGCCGTCGCAGAGATGCAGTTAAACATGGCGGCGATCTAGCTGCGAAGGACGTTGGGAGCGCGCAGAGCCGGAGCTGCGATCAACACGCCCAATCCTGGGCCGGTTTCTGCGATGGAAAGCGCGTTCATATCGAGGTCCCTGCCGCCCCGCCGGCGGCGATTTGAGTTACTATGAGACGGCAGGTCTCCTGGCTTGCGGATCTTCGCTCCAACCTGCCTTCCCAGCCCTGGCCAGTGGCGTATTCGGTTGGCGCTCTCCGCCTACAGTTGCGGGGGCAGCTCCGGCTTCAGGCACAAAACCCTACCGGATTCCCTAAATGCGCTCTTGGCGCGCCGTCGAAGCTTGAGTTAGCCATCGGACCGCCGATCTGTCAAATTTAATCAAGCTCAAAGACACGGGCCTTGACGGACGCCGATCAAAAAAAGAGCGTGCGCCGCAAAGGAGAACAGGACAGCGATGACCTCGGACAGCGAAGATGGCGCGCGCCACAAAGCGAAGATGGAAAAGCGCAAGGCGGTTCAAGACGCCGAAGTTGCGGAGAAGACTGTCGAGAAAGGACTGCTGATCGTTCACACAGGCAAGGGAAAGGGGAAATCGACGGCGGCGTTTGGCCTCCTCTTGCGCGCGCTGGGACGCGGATTTCGCGTCGGTGTCGTGCAATTCGGGAAAGGCGCCTGGGATACGGGCGAGCGCGAAGCCGTCAAGGCGTTTGGCGACCGGGTTGTCTGGCACGCGCTCGGCGAGGGTTTCACCTGGGAGACGCAAGACCGGGCGCGTGACGTCGCGGCGGCGGAGCGCGCATGGTCGAAGGCCGTCGAACTGATGGAAGACGGCACGATCCAACTTCTGATCCTCGACGAACTGAATATCTCCTTGCGCTACGATCATCTCGATCTCGCCGCGGTACTGGAAAAGCTTCGCACGCGGCGGCCCAACCTTCACGTCGTCGTCACGGGGCGCAATGCGAAACCGAACTTGCTCGACGCCGCCGATCTGGTGACGGAGATGACGCCGGTAAAACATCACTTCGCGGCCGGCGTGAAAGCCCAGCCCGGCATCGAGTTCTAGCTGATCGTGTAGGGCTGAAAGATACTCCGCGACTCTCAGCTTTTCTGTCGGGAGGAGACAAAGGAAGAGGCGTTTTAAATTTCATTTAAGAGAATCGGCTTAGGCGAACTGGGAGATGCTGCTACGATCGCTATCACTGCGCCTTGGAGACAAAATCGAATGGATACCGAAAGATACTTGAAGCTCGCGGCTCTGGCCGCGGTCTTGATCATCGCGCTGATGTACCCTGTCGTCGCGGCGTTTGCTCTCACGGGTGTCGCCGCGTGGCACCTCGAGGATTTCAAGATCAGCGACATGGCGCTCGTGCAGAAAGTGGCCCGGCTAACCCCGCCGCAAGTTAAAGCGATGGCCATGAGCCGTGCCACCAGTTCCGTGGATATACCGGCGAAGCTCGCCTTGCCCGCGCCGGATCCTGTGCGCGATGCGGTGCCGATGTTGGACACGAGAGTACCTGAACCCATTATGAATCATCGCTAAAGGTCGCTATTGTTAGGAGCAAACTAGGCCCATGCGCACCATTATGATCGCAGGGACCGGCTCCGACGTGGGCAAGTCGGTTATTGTCGCTGGCCTCGCCCGAGCTTTTCATCGCCGTGGGCTTAGGGTCCGTCCCTTCAAGCCGCAGAATATGTCGAACAACGCGGCTGTCACCGCGGATGGCGGCGAGATCGGGCGCGCGCAAGCGCTCCAGGCGCGGGCCGCAGGCGTCGCTCCCAGCGTTCACATGAACCCGGTGCTTTTGAAGCCGCAAAGTGAGATCGGGTCTCAGATCGTGGTGCAAGGCCGGGTGATCGGCAGCGCCAGGGCCAGCGAGTATCAGACCCTCAAACCGAAACTTATGGGGGCTGTGCTCGACAGCTTCCAGCGCGTGTGCTGCGAGGCGGATCTTGTGCTCATCGAAGGCGCGGGCTCCGTGGCCGAGGTCAACTTGCGGCGAAACGACATCGCCAACTTCGGATTTGCGCGAGCCGCTGGCGTTCCCGTCATTCTCATCGGCGATATCGACCGCGGCGGCGTCATCGCCAGCCTTGCCGGAACGAAACTGGTGATCGATCCAGAGGATAGCGCCCTGGTGAAGGGGTTCATCGTCAACAAGTTTCGCGGCGATCCTAATCTTTTCGCGGAAGGCATGGAGAAGATCGCGAGCCTCACCGGATGGCGGCCATTGGGACTCGTTCCTTATTTTGCGGAAGCGAGGCGGCTGCCAGCCGAGGACGCCGTGGCGTTGACGGGACGAAAAGAGACGCACCGCCAGGGCAAGCCGCTGATCGTCGTGCTTGCCTATCCCCACATCTCGAACTTCGACGACCTCGACCCGCTCAGACTGGAGCCGGAAGTCGATCTGGCGTTCATAAAACCCGGCGAGCCTATCCCCGGCGACACGCAGCTTGCGATCTTGCCGGGCTCAAAAGCCACGATTGCAGACCTGGACGTTCTTCGCGCAACGGGCTGGGATATCGACCTTAAAGCGCATCTGCGACGTGGCGGGCGCATTCTCGGTCTTTGTGGCGGCTACCAGATGCTCGGGCGGCGGGTTAGCGACCCCACTGGAACCGAAGGAGAACCCCGCACAGTGGATGCGCTCGGTTTTCTCGATTGCGAGACCGTTCTCGACGGGGACAAAACACTTCGGGAGGTGAGCGGACATTGTCTGGAGCACGGCGCTCCGTTCAGAGGGTATGAAATGCATATCGGCCGGACGATGGGGCCGGACCTGACAAGACCTCTCCTGCGTTTCGAGGACGGCAAAGACGAGGGAGCCACGAGCGCGGATGGACGCGTCATGGGCTGCTATGTCCACGGTCTTTTCGCCGATGATCGCCAACGCGCGAACTGGCTTGGGCGGTTGAACGCGATGCCCTCCGGGCTTCAGTATGAGGCTGCGGTGGACGAAACGCTCAACCTCCTTGCGGCGCATATCGAGAGGCACATCGACTGCGATGCGTTGCTCGATCTGGCCGGGGAGCCGATCATCAAAGCCATAGCATGACGCCTGCGATCGCGGCGACGGTTGCGGCTTGGATGACGCAAGCCGCGCGATAGATCCTGAGCGCGGCGCGGATATCGGACGACGTAAGGTCGGCTCGGCCGTTTCCCATCCAGTAATCCTCGACGACGGCGCCGGAATAGATGCGGGGTCCGCCAAGCCGCAATCCCAGCGCGCCCGCCATCGCTGCTTCGGGCCATCCGGCATTCGGCGAGCGGTGGCGGCGCGCATCCCGCAGCACCGCTTCCATCGCCGCCAGCGCGGAGGCTTTTGGCGTGACAAAGGCTGCCAGAACGATCCAGAGAGCGGCGAGCCTCGAAGCGGGAAGATTGGCGAAGTCGTCGATCCGGGCGGCCGCCCAGCCGAAGGCCAGATACCGATCCGACTTATGCCCGATCATGCTGTCGGCCGTGTTGATGGCCTTGTAAAGCGCCGCTCCGGGAAGTCCGGCAATGAAGAGCCAGAACAGCGGAGCGACCACGCCATCGGAGAAATTCTCGGCCAGACTCTCGACGGCGGCGCGGCTCACGCCCGCTTCATCCAGCGTGTTTTTGTCGCGGCCGACGATCTGAGAGACAGCGTCTCGCCCTCCAGACAGCCCCTCGTTTTCCATGGCGTCCGCGACGGCGCAAACATGCTCCGCGAGGCTTCGTTGAGCAAGGAGCGTGCTCGCTAAGAGCGCACGAACGAGCAAGCCGATGATGCCGGGAAGAGCGGCCGTAAAAAGAACGACCGCTCCGCTTACGGCGAAAGTCGCGGCAAGCGTGAGAAAAAGAGCGCCGATGCCATTCGCCCGCCGCTCGGCAAACGTCAATTCGCTCCTGTTCCAGCGGCGCTCACACCATGCTAGAAGCGCCCCGATCCACGTCACCGGATGGCCGATGGCCGCAAACAGCTTTCGGGGATACCCGGCCGTGGCCTCAACCAGGAGCGTCGTGAGAGCAAGCGTGGCGAACATAATCTCAAGCAGAAGGGGGATTGAACCAGCGATGACTGAAGACGAGGCGTCTGTCGCTCATGGCGGCGCACTGGACGCGGCTCGACTCCGCCATCCTTTTGCGCCGGAACCCTGGATCGATCTGTCCACCGGCGTCAACCCAATTCCCTACCCCCTGCCGCCGATTTCACTGGAATCATGGGCGCGTTTGCCTTTCGCGCGCGAAGATTTCGAATTGCGGCAGGCGGCCGCCGTTCGCTATGGCGCCGCCAGCGCCGAACACATCGCGGCCGCGCCTGGGACGCAGGCGCTCATTCAAATCCTTCCTCGCCTGATTTCACGAACTCAGGTGGCAGTCGTCGGCCCGACCTACGCGGAGCACGGCGATGCCTGGAAACGTGAAGGTCATGCCGTCCGCGAAGCTGAAACCCTCTCGGACGCTTTGGCCGTCGCGAATGCGATCGTCGTCGTTAATCCCAACAACCCGACGGGCAGGGTCTTTTCAATCGAGGAGCTTGTCCGGACGGCGCGCGACCTCGACCGGCGCCAGGGCTTGCTGGTCGTTGACGAGGCCTTCATGGATGTGATCGAGCCGTCCCAAAGCGTTATTCCAGCCTTGCCCCCGGCGACGGTGGTCCTGCGCTCTTTCGGAAAAATGTACGGTTTGGCGGGCGTCCGGCTCGGCTTCGCCGTGGCCGACAGAAATGATCGCGAGGCGTCTGCGCGATGGGTTGGGTCCATGGGCCGTCTCCGGGCCTGCAGCGGCAATCGGCCGGACGGCGCTCGCCGACGACGCCTGGGTTGCGCAAGCTCGGCGGCGGCTGGCTCGCGACGCCGGGCGCCTTGACTCGATCCTGGCGAGAGGGGGAGGCCAGCCGTTGGGAGGAACGCTTCTTTTTCGCCTTGTTGCGCACCGATCTGCCGGATCGCTCGCCGAAAGATTGGGAGATCACGGGATTCTCGTGCGGCGGTTTGCTTATGAGCGGAGCTGGTTGCGCTTCGGTATTCCCAGTTGCGAGGAGGCGTGGCGGCGATTTGAAAAGGCCCTTGGCGGTTAAACCGCCACGCCGGGGGCTGCCTAACGCGAGAATTGCTATCTGAAGATGTGGCGCAAAATATCTGCAACCTTTATTATTCCCGGTGGGGTCGGCCGCAAAGCCGGTGTCGCACAAAGCACGGTTTGCCGGGCGCCAACCCGTAGCGGCGGCAACCCGGCGCCGAGTGCTTTTGTAAGCAATGGGCCAAAGGCGGCATCTGTCATTCTCCGATCGGCCTTGTGCTTGCGTTTTTGCTTGCGTGTTTGCCGGAATGCTTCAGCCGTGGATCATAGGAAAATGCGCTTTACCAGGAGGTAAACGGAACTAATGACATTGATTTAAACGGAAAAAATTGAAGGCGATAGGCGCGGCGGCGGCTGCGAAAGGAGCATTCAAGGTTAACGTGATGGTCCAAAAACATAATTAACGGATTTCTTCGCGCCACGCTTTTTCGCAAGAAACGCCTCTCTGGGCGCGATTTCCGGCGGGAGATAATTCCAGTGCGTTGGGGTGCGTTGTAAATTAACCATAAGTGGTTAAATTACCCCGCTGCTGTAACGCAATCTTCACCATACTGAGCCTGAATTCGGCCTCCATCATACAACGACCACCGTTTTTGTATGCAACGACAGGGTGCGCTTGACGCCAAATGGTCCAAAAAAATAGACCACCGCCTCATTTCGCGCCTCTGGAAAGAAACTTGCGGTTCACTCAAGCCAGGATCTCAAATTGAATAGGCTTGAACCTGTAGTTGTTCGATTGCGGGGCAGAGCAGGCCGTGAGACCGATGACGAGATCAAGCTCTGCCCGGAACACGATGGAGTCGTTTGCTTTGCTGAGCGGCGGCTTCACTGCAATTCGCCCCGTAGCTCCGTCCAGCTCGACATTCATGAAGATGTTGAAGCAGGCGGGGATCTGGTCCGATCCAATGCCATAGGGGCCAAGCGCTTCGATAAGATTGCCGAAACACCCGTGGTGCGGATCGCGGTCGCCATAGATGATGCGGAATGTATCTGCGCTGCAGGGCGTCAGCAAGAAGTCATGCCTGCCCACAGTGTCTTCCAGGATCGTCAGCATGGGCCGGCTGCGGTTCGAGTAAATCGTGTCGCCCGTGCTGAGATAGATCTTTTCAAGATAGTCGAACGTGCGCCCCGAGGACATGATTTCCGCGGTGTCGCCCGCGAAAACGGCCAGCATATCGGCGACTTGCTCGCCTTGAGGATCGATCACCCTCAGACGCTGGCCTCTGGCGAGTTTGAACGCGCGTCCCGACCTCGGCGCTATCTCCTCGATCATGGCAGCCGCCGATCTTGTCTTGGCCTGAACGGACAGCGCCAGTCTTCACGCACGGCGCGCCCGCTATACTGCCGCGCCTCGGATCGCTCCCCGAAATTACGCAAGGTGGGGTTAACTGATCCGCAGTGTGCGGCATCCCTTTTCCTTATGACGTCGCGCATACGGTCGTAGCGGCCCTGCCGCCGCAAAGCTTCAAACTGCTCATGCAGGTTGAAGACAAGAGCCGGACGCCAGTAGCGCCGTGAACGGCGGCTCGCCTTAGGGTGCATGCCGATGACAAAAAAAGCCTTTCCTCTCAGGCTGAAGCTGAAGTCCGGTGACGCCGGGTCGGACGCCGCGCTGCCGTCCCATTCGCAGGTTCTGGCGTCGAGGTCGTGCAAGGCTTGTAGCCGCTCCCACATCGCTTGCTCGAACGCAAGTTCGCTCATTTCAAGTGGCCCTTGAAAGGACGCTACGAAGCTGCGCAGTCCCTCACTATCGTTGGCGCTTGCGATGAACTGCTCGATGTGGTCCAATATTTCTGCGTCTTTCGTAGAATTCTCTCATGTCGTCATATGTGACTTCCATGATATTCTGATGTGCGCCTGCACTTTTTGCAGCGACACAAGGAAATGATGAATCGCTAACAAAATAATTCATACAGCTATGGTTAGTATTATATTCAGTCATACGCCCTTTTTGCAGTGCTACTGAGCAATTGGTGTGATTTTTACTGCTTCTGTTGAATACCAGGAGGGCAAGCTTGTTCCAGTTGGCTCAATGAACAAGCTGTAAGAAAGGGGATTGCACTTAGACGGGGCGCGCGGCGGACCTGTAGAAGACAGCGAGCGCGAAAGCGAAGAGCAGGGCCGCAATGGCGGTCGAGACGTGAGACCCCGCAAAACCTGAGAAAGCAAGCGAACCGCTTCGCCCTCCGAAGGTGTCGGCCGCAGCGAGCAAGACTCCGGTTATGCTCTCCCCCACCAGAAAGCCGGACGCGATGAGCACGCCCCGCCGGCGGACTCTTGCCTCGACTTCGGCTTTCCCCTGGGCATCCTTGTTGGCCGCCCGCCTGGCCACGGCCCGCTCCGCGAACCAGCCGATCACGCCTCCGATGGCGATCGTCAGGGATACTTCGTAAGGAAGGTATATGCCGATGCCGACAGTTAAGGCAGGCAGCGAGAACCCGCGTTTGCGCCGGAGCCACAACTCCACAGCCACAAGCGCGACACCGAGAGCAGCGCCGATGCCCACCATGCTCCAGGCGAGCTGGTGATGAATGATGCCGTTCGCGATCTGCGTCATGAGCGCGGCTTGCGGCGCGGGCATTGCATTTTCCGGCTGCATGCCAGCGCGCGGCAGAGAACCGACAAACCCGTAATTGGAGTAAAGGAGCTGAAGAATCGGAGCGATGGTTATGGCCCCGGCGACTACGCCAATGGCGAGCGCCGCCTGCTGCCTCCAGGGCGTGGCGCCGACCATGTTTCCAGTCTTGAGATCCTGAAGGTTGTCGTTCGCGATCGAGGAGACGGTTACGACAATCGACGCGATGAAGAGTGTCAACGCTACCGCTGAGCGGCCTGCCTCACCGCCCACCGGAAAGACAAAGCCGAAACCGGCCGCAATCAGGATCGTGCTGAGGATGCCAATGCCCGAGATGGGGCTGCAGGAGGAGCCCAGCAGCGCCGCCATGTAGCCGCATGCCGACGCCATCAAGAGACCCAGAAGCACGGTCAGGAGCGTGACGGCGGGCACCACCCAGAAAAGGTTTACGGCAAGATCAACGCCTGAGGCGAACCATGCAAACAAGCCGCCTGTCAGGATGCAGAGAACCGCAACGCCGCCGCCAACCCAAATGATGGGGATGTCGCGCTCTTCCTGCTTCTGGTCAGCGTCCTGACGTTGTTGCGATGCCTTCAAGGCAAGGCGAACGCTGTCGATGAGCGGTTTGATCAGCGTTATCACGGTCCAAAGGCCGCCGCTGGCGATAATGCCTGCGCCAATGAGCCGAACTTTCTCCGACCAGACTGCGTTAGCCGCGGCCGCCAGATCTGCGGACGGAGATGGATCCGTCGTCATCAGGACCGGCACGGCGACGCCCCAGGCGATGAAAAGGCCGAGGAATAGGGCCAGGCAAGCGCCAATGCGAACGAGGTAACCCACGCCGATCAGAGCGAGGGACATACTGCCGCCCATCTGAAAAACGGCCCCGCCGTAGGTAATAGAGCCCGCCAGCTTGTCGGGAAGAAGTTTGAGGCCGTTCGTCAGGAGGGTCAGGGCTGCCGCGGCGGCGGCGCCGAGGCCGAGTTCCTTCAAGCCGCCTTCGCTATTGCCTTCTCCTGTCTTTTCTTCCTCCTTATGGCCAGCGCGAAGGACCTCGGCTGCCGCGACGCCTTCAGGAAACGGCAGATTGCTGCCGACCACCATCACCCGGCGCAGCGGCACCGAATAGGCCACGCCGAGTATGCCGCCGATCAGACACACCGCCATCGTCTGCCAGAGCGGGAAATCATGCCAGAAGCCAATCAGAAGAAGGCCCGGAAGGACGAGAATGACATTGCACAGCGTGCCCGCGGCGGATGCCTGGGTCTGGACGATGTTGTTCTCCAGGATGCCAGCAGACGCGCCGCCTGAACTGAGCGCGCGCAGCGCACTCATCGAAATGATCGCTGCCGGAATGGACGACGAGAACGTCATTCCCGTTCTCAGGCCCAGGTAGACGTTGGCAGCCATGAAAACCACGGTGATCGCTCCACCGATGATCATCCCTCGAAAGGTGAGTTCGGCGGGGTGCTCGACGCGCTGGCTTTTCACTGGGGCGCCTCGCCAGCGGCGTGGAGAAGGTGGAGAGCGTAGCCGGCATCCGGGATGGACCAGCTTCTGATTGGGTTCCAGCCCGCGGCGGCGATCAACGCCGCGAACTCGGAAGGCGTATGCTTCCAGGAGGTGCCGGCGCGAATGCTGTCGCCGGGGGCGAAACGTGATTTCCGAGAGTTGACCTCGATCACACTGTTGGTCCTTGCCACAAGATGAGCCTCAACCCTGGTCGGGGTCGATAGGACGCGAACCTCGTGCTCAAAATCCTCAACTGCAATCCGAGCTTCAAGGTCGCGCATCATGCGGACAAGAATGTTCTTATGAAACGACGCCATCAACGGCCCGCCATATGCCACTTTGAGATTATTGCGATCGCCATTGTGGTCCAGGCCGATGACAAGCCAGCCCGGCTCAAGCGCCGGTCGCATGCGGGACAACAACTCGATGCCCTTGACGGGTTCCATGTTGCCGATGGAGTTGCCGGGGAAGAAGCCGAGCACGGGACAGGGACGTTTGAGGGGCAACAACGATTGGACGCTTTGGCATGCCTCGTCAATCTGGCCTCTGCCATCCCGGAAGGCGCTCACTCCACGCGTTTTGGAAACTGTTCGTTCGCCGCGCCGCAGACCGCGATGACGCCGCAACCGCCTCACCGGGGCGAGGTTCGCCGTTCGGGGCAACTGCATTGCGCGATTGACAATAAGAAAACCCTAGCAGCGCGGGGGCAATGCTAGGGCTTGCTTAAGAGGAACACGTTTAAGAGAAGCACTGTCAACGTATTGTTGATTATTGGATGAGTCAAGCTTCAGGTAAGGTCCAGCCCCGGACGCTCTTCGGTTTTCCCTGACTTATTTCCATCCTCGAAGCTGTGCTCCACGAGCAGTTGGATCAGAGTCTCGATGACTGCATTGTCCCTTGGACCAGCTGAAAAACGATGCGGCCCATGGTTCGACAAGCTCACCATGAGAAACAACTCATTGAAAACACTCGACCTCCTCCCGAGCCTGTCGCAGGTGAAGCCAACACTCGATCTCATCCTGCGCCTGTCGAAGCCTCATCTCGAGCTTGTCGTGGCCTCATCCTGAGCTTGTCGAAGGATGAGGCCACGTTTCAGGCTCTTTCAGCATCCTGCTAGAACTCACCCGCGTTTGATGGAATCAAAGTTGGGACGCCCGCCGGGAAGTGCTCACCTGTTGCCTCCGATACCAGAGCCCGCGTTTGATGGACTCAAAAGCGGGCTCTATGCTGTCTTTATCGGAAAATCGCTTCGCGTTTTCCGGATGCACTCTTGATTTAAAATGCATCCATTTTCGCATCTTTGACTGAGGGGACGGAACCAACGATGTCCCAGAACTTCTTCAAGTCGCCGCGATTACGCGGGCTGTCGCCCACACCGATGTTGAGGGGCATGTAATCCGGCATCGCGATCCCCGCGATCGAAGGGCGCAAGCCATACTTGACCAAACTTTCCTGCATGCCCTTGCTCTTCGCCAGTTTGAGAAAAGCGCTTGCGGTCTCGTGTGCGGGCGTGCCGTCTTTGGCAATGATCACCGCCGGAAAATTGCTCAAAATTCCGATCGCAGGATACATGATCTCAAGCTCAATTCCATTTTGCGCGGCGGCTTTCTTGATCTCGGGAACATAGGATTCGTAGGTGAAGATCGCTAAATGTTCGCCCCCTACGCCCAGGGGAGACTGAACGAACTCATCCTTCACGCGGGACGAACTTTCGACATCGAACTTGACCGTGCTCATGAAATCTTTGAGGGATTTCTCGCCGGGTTCGCTTTCCTTGGTGGCCAAGGCTTCGTCGACTTCCCTGGCCGTGGTGGCGTCGAAGGTCGAGTAAACGCAGGTGATGAAGGCTGACTGTCCCGAGTTCGACGTCGACATTTCCAGGGATAGCCGGCTCGTTACCGGCAATTTGCTTGCTTGCCCCGGTTTCAAAATCCGGCCCAAGCGGCCTTTGCCAGAGACGGTGGCGAGGTCGGCACAGGACAGTGCGTCTCCCGGCTTTTTGTCCAGGTAAGCCTTGGCGGCATCAAGCTTCTCTTTCTGCCCGACCACGACGATCGGGGAATAGGCCAGGTAGGTGGCTTTGTTTTTATCGTAGTCCTGGCCACGAAGAGCAGCGACGTCGCTCCCCAAAATAATGATATCGCAGCGGTCACGGTTACCCTGGTTCCAATTCTCCACCAGCACGCCAGACCCATTGAACACGAGATCGTTTTCCCGAATGGTGACGGATTTTTCGCTCTCCTTGAATGCTGGAACGACATCCTTTTCCAGCCAGGGCCTCAATTCATTGGCGGCACAAATCCGCAAAGAACCGGTGGCCTTATAGAAACGGGAGGAAAACTCATCCTTGGCGTGCTTCCACAACTCATCAAACTGAAAACCGCCTGCACAAGCGCTATTTGTGAATATCGCCATGCAAGCGAAGGCCGCAAGCAAGGGGCGCGAATATGGAATTATGAGACACTCCTGGGAAACGGTTCCCGAAAATCCAAATCCGCACGTGAATTGGATATGGGGAGAGCCGAACCCAACTCTAATGTCAGGTTTGTTTAAAGGAAAAATGACAACGCGATCTGCAATTGGAACTGCAGGCCTTTCCCTCCCCGCGACGCTTGAAAGAGGCCGCGTTCTCCCTATCCCCGGCGAAGGTGAAGATACGCTCCACCGATAAAAGGACGCTCACGGATGCCACCAGGGCGTCACGTCCTAATGCAAATACGGCGGCTTGGTGTAGCCAGCGGGCGACAACGTGAAGATTTCGCAGCCGTCTTTGGTGACGCCGACTGTGTGCTCGAATTGCGCGGACAGGCTCTTGTCGCGCGTCACGACTGTCCAGCCGTCCGAAAGAAGCTTCACGGCGTGACGGCCTGCGTTGATCATCGGTTCAACGGTGAAGATCATCCCTTCCAGCAGCGTTGGCCCTCGCCGCGGTGACCAAAATGGCGAACCTTTGGCGGCTCGTGGAAGGCTCGGCCGACACCATGCCCTGTGTAGTCGCGGACGACAGAGAAGCGATGGCTTTCAGCATAGCTCTGGATGGCGTGGCCGATATCGCCAAGGGTTGCGCCGGCTTTGACCTGGGCGATGCCGAGCATCATGGCCTCGTAGGTGATCTCGACCAGCCGGCGCGCCTTCACACTGACTTCGCCGCAAAAATACATGCGGCTCGTGTCGCCATACCAGCCGTCGAGTATCGGCGTCACGTCGATGTTCACGATGTCGCCCTCCTGCAGGCGCTTGTCGCCGGGGATGCCGTGGCAGACCACATGGTTGATCGAAATGCAGCTTGCTTTGGGATATCCGCGATAACCAAGCGTTGCGGGGATGGCCCCACGGTCTTCCATGAACCGCTGCAAGAGTGCATCCAGCTCGGCCGCGCTCACTCCCGGCTTCACATAAGGCGTGATGAAATCGAGCGTCGCGGCCGCGAGGTGTCCAGCGCGCCGCATGCCGGTGAAATCATCCGGATTATACAGATGGATGAGAGAAGACTTGGTTTGGGTTTCGTCCACGAAAAAAGCTTTTCGTTAAGGGGCGGGCGTGACGTGTTCACTTGGCGGAAAGCGGGCGAAAACTACCTCCTTCTTTCCTGAAATAAACGGTCGGTTTGGTCGCGGTCATCACCGAGAAAGCGACGCCTTACCGATGCTCGAAATCAGATTGCGCCGGAGGTACTGGCTTCTCTCATTTCAACGCACGAATGGCGCTCCATATTGCACATGGAACCACATGGCGCCACGCATCATCCGACTTCGGCGGGCAAATATGAACGGTTTTTGATTGGCGCGGCTAGCGCGGCGGCGCAAGCTCGGCGATCAGCCGAGGAAACCCGGCAGGTCTTGCGCCTCATCGAGGCGGGAAAGTCGGTAGCCAGCTCGGCAGCGAGACCGAACTCAAGCTCGATAAGCCGCCGGCTCATGAAGGTCCGGAAATAGTCGCCCCAAATGAATTCCTGGAACGGCGTGTCGAGATCCTCGAACGCGCTGCCGCGCAATTCTCGCGCAGCGAGCGCCAGACGTTGTCGGTGAGATCGCCGATGTGATGAGGAATGGCGGCATAGGGCCGACGATTGCCGTCCGCATCGATCGGCCAGCAATAGCCCTTTGATTCCATCTTGCGCCAGAATGGCCCAATCTCCAGGTCAGACCAGTCCGCCAACTGTTCACCCAGCACCGCCTCCCGGATGTCGAGCGACCACATGGCCCGCACTAGATGATGATGGTCGACGATATAGATGCGCTTGCCCGGACCGATCACGTGCGGGATCGGCTTGCTGTCGAAATAGGCCTCGCGTTCGTCGGGCAACATCTTCGCGATTTTCGCGGCGCGCCGCGTTACTTCCGAGAGTCCGAGTGTGAGTTGGGTCAGTCTCAGGTCGGCGATCGGCATCTTGATACGCGCCATGGTCGTCTCCCGGTTACTGCGCGCGTGAGAGGCTTAACAAAGTGGCCCCTCAATCGTCCATTAAGGCGTCGATATAAGCGCCAGTGCGTGAAAGGTTAAGGGTTGAGACACGGTTGGCGGAGAACCAGCGCGAGCTGCGGGCGTCGCTGCTCCGGGCACTGTCACCGAACTCGATAAATTGGTTGCAATTGGGCCAAGACTACACTGTGCTCCTTACTAGTCCCCCCTGACTGTCACGACAACTGGTGGAGCGTCGGTGACCATTTCCTCTGTGGGAGGTGGGTTCGAACGTCTTGACCAAAACAATGGTTGGTGGGGAAACTTCGCTTGAAACTGGCGGTGCGGCGATGTCTACGCCGCGATTGCTGCGGCAAGGTCGAGGGCTTGGCGCTGCTTTGGATTGGCCACGGTGGTCAGCGTGAAGGTCCCCGGACCTGGCTTTCGCATCCCTTTAAAAGACAGGCGATATCGCCTTTCCGCCTTCAGAACTTCGGATTAGACCGCACAGATATCTGGGATGCTATCACTTGCGGCAAGCAGTCTTGACGGCCATCAAGGAGCGTCGGCTCTTTCAACGAGAGCACTCGCCGCGCCGCTTTTTCCATCAAATGCGGTCACGCAGGACGAAAGTTCTTCCATATACCCACAAAAGAATAGAATTATGCCAAAAGGCAGCCTGACACCCCGAATACGGAACTTATTTTCCTCTAAACTAGCTTTTCGCCTTGAGAATTTTCTAAAGACTGCCAAACTCTGGCCGGAAGCGAAGGCAATGATCCCTCGCATTCAGGGCACGGCAAGAGGTATCGATGGTCTCCCCCCTTCAGCAAAAAATCCGGGTTACCGGCCCCATTGTCATCACGGCGAACAAACTCGTCGATGGCGCCGTTGTTCATCGCACAGCTTCCGGCGAATGGAGCGAGGTACTCGGCGATGCGCAGATCCTATGGTCGGCGGAGAACGCGCAAAAAGCACTGAAAGCTGCTCAGGGCGATGGTCTGGAAGCCGTAGGCCCGTACGTGGCGCGGATCGATGCTAGCGAGAAATTGGCCCAACCCGGCAACATCCGGGAACTCATCCGCGCAAACGGGCCGACACTTCCTCCTTCCCTCCGACGAGAACGCGTCTTACCTTTTTGGCGGCGAGGCTACTTCGTCTGCCGCCTAAATCATACAGGAGCGCAAGTCGCAATGTATGTTTACGACGAATTCGACCGCACGTTCGTCGCGGAACGGGCAGCGCAGTTTCGTGACCAGGTCGCGCGCCGGCTGTCCGGTGAACTGACGGAGGACGAGTTCAAGCCACTTCGCCTCATGAACGGCGTGTACTTGCAACTGCACGCCTACATGCTGCGGATCGCGATCCCTTACGGAACGCTGTCATCGAAACAGCTTCGCAAGCTGGCCTACATCGCGCGCGCGTACGACCGGGGTTACGGGCACTTCACGACCCGCCAGAACCTGCAGCTGAACTGGATCAAGCTCTCGGATATGCCTCAGGTTTTGGAGGAACTTGCCGAGGCTGGCGTCCACGCAATTCAGACGTCCGGCAATTGCGTTCGCAACACCACGACGGACCAATGGGGCGGCGTTGCACCGGATGAGATCGAAGACCCGCGCTTCTGGGCCGAGATCGTGCGCCAGTGGTCCACGCTCCACCCGGAATTTTCCTTCCTCCCGCGCAAATTCAAGATCGCGATCACGGGCGCACCGCACGATCGCGCCGCCATCAAAATCCACGACGTCGGCTTGCGGATGATCAGGAACGCGGGCGGCGAGACGGGCTTTGAAGTCTCCGTCGGCGGCGGGCTGGGCCGGACGCCGTTCATCGCGAAGGTGATCCGCAGTTACCTGCCGAAGCAGGATTTGCTGAGCTACCTGGAAGCCATTTTGCGGGTCTACAATTCGCATGGCCGCCGCGACAACATCTACAAGGCGCGGATTAAGATCCTGGTGCACGACCTTGGCGCTCACCGCCTCGCGGCGGAAGTGGAGAAAGAATGGTCGCGGATCAAGGATGGCTATCTGAAGCTCGATCCTGCTTTCGTGGGCGATATCCGCTCGCGCTTCATCTATCCCCAATATGAAGACCTCGACGACGACCCTAGCGCGCTGAGACGCGCGCTTGCGACGGATCGAAATTCGCGCTATGGCATCAGAACTCGGTTTCACGGCATAAGGTGCCTGGCTACGCGATTGTAACTCTGTCGCTCAAGCCGCCCGGAAAGCCGCCTGGTGACGCAACGTCCGGTCAGATGGAAGCCATCGCCGACCTGGCCGATCAGTACAGCTGCGGAGAGATCCGCGTCGGCCATGAGCAGAACCTGGCGCTGCCCCATGTCCGCCAGGAGGATTTGCTCGATCTGTGGCGCAAGCTTGAGGCTATCGGCGTGGCGACGCCAAACGTCGGCCTCATCACGGATATCATCTCCTGCCCCGGCCTCGATTATTGCAGCCTTGCGAATGCGCGCGCCATCCCCATCGCCATGGAGATCGCAAGCCGCTTCGAACAGATTGACAAAGCTCGGTCAGTGGGACGGCTGCATATCAACATTTCGGGCTGCATCAACGCCTGCGGCCATCATCACGTTGGCCATATCGGCATCCTCGGCGTCGAGAAGAATGACAAGGAGTTTTATCAGATCACGCTTGGCGGAAAGGCCGATGATGACGCAAGGCTGGGGCAGCTCTTAGGTCCGGCAATTCCTTACGAGGAGGTGACCGAAACCATCGAGCGAGTGGTGAACCGGTATCTCGAGTTGCGGTTGAACGAAAGCGAACTCTTCATCGACACCGTAAAGCGTCTCGGCATTGCCCCGTTCAAGGAGGCGCTCCATGCGGTACATTAAGAACGGCGTCGTTGCAGCCGACCCCTTCGTCTACGTCGAGGGGGACGAGCCGGTTCCATCGGATATACCAGCGATCGTGTCGGCGAATTGGCTTCTCGAGCGGCACACAGCCGATTAATGATCGGAGCGCGCCTTTGGGTGTGAACTGGCCAAACGACAGGCCCGAAAAGGGAGCTGCGCCATTCCTTCCGCGCCTGTCGCTGATTGCACTTGAATTCCCCGTCTTCCGCGACGGCCGCGCCTTCACCCAAGCCCACCTCCTTCGCGAGCGGCATGGCTTTAAGGGAGATCAGGGCCACGGGCGACGTGCTTCGCGATCGGTTCCTGTTCATGGTCCGCGCCGGGTTCGACGCCTTCGAGGTGAAGAAGACCGCGGACGCAGACGCTTTCGCGAAAGCCCTCCACGAGTTCACGCTTTGCTATCAGCCCGCTGCAGGTGGCCCGCTGCAGGCTTTTCGCTCTCGGCTGAACCTCCCGGAAAAGGGGAAGGAAGGCGATGCATAAGGTCGCCCTCGTTGATTAGCGCTGGGCGGCCCCGGAATCTCGCATTGGCGAAGTGGCCACAGCGCCGTTGCAGGGTGAGATTCGATCCATCGTCCGAGATGAAGGATGGCGAAGCAGCTGAAATATCCGCCCAGGCCGGCATCCATATCATCGCGCTTGGCTGACGCTGGAAGACCTGAACGATCACGATGAACTGCGCCATGATCCCGTGCTGGGAGCAAGGCGGAAGCACGCCGCTCCGATTGCGCTGTGCTGGCGGGAAAGTCCACGTTGAACCGGCTTGAACATGCGCCAAAGATGCGCTGGACGCGCCGCACACATGACTGTGCCCGTCAAACATGATGCGGCGGCGCTACGCGATTCTGTCCGCGATGCGCGCGAGGCTTTCTTCGCGGCCGAGCACGGAGAGAACGTCGAAGATCGGCGGCGAGGTGGTGCGCCCCGTCAGCGCCGCGCGCAACGGCTGCGCAACCCCTCCGAGCTTCACGGCCGCCTCCTCAGCGTAAGAGCGCGTCGCGCCTTCCAGGCTCGGCTCCCACGCGTCGAGCTTTGCAAAACGCTCATGAAGCGCAGCGAGATGCTTTTTCGCGTCCCCCTCCAGCAGTTTCGCGGCCTTCTCGATCAATATCGAGAGGACGGGGAACGAAGAGGTAGCGCGCCGACACCAGAAGCTCGACAAGCGTCTTCGCGCGCTCCTTAAGGCCGGGCATGGCCTGTTCGAGCTTCTTCCAGCCCTGCTCGTCGATGCGATCCGCGAACTCTTTCGCGCTTTCCACCCCCAGAACAATAGTCCGGATTTGCGCGACAAGCTCGGCGTCCGGGGTTTGCCGAATGATATGGCCGTTCAGATTTTCGAGTTTCGCGAAGTCGAAGCGCGACGGGGAACGCCCGATCGCATTGAGATCAAACCATTCGATGGCCTGTTCGGTCGAAAAAATCTCGTCGTCGCCATGGGACCATCCGAGCCGCGCCAGATAATTGCGCATCGCAGAGGGCAAATATCCCATCGCGCGGTAAGCCTCGACCCCTAGCGCGCCGTGGCGCTTCGAGAGCTTCGCCCCGTCCGGCCCGTGAATAAGCGGAATATGCGAGAAGGAAGGCGCGTCCCAGCCCATGGCATTGTAGAGCTGCGTCTGGCGCGCCGCGTTCGTGAGATGGTCGTCGCCGCGAATAATATGGGTGATGCCCATGTCGTGATCGTCGACCACAACCGCGAGCATGTAGGTCGGCGTGCCGTCCGACCGCAGGAGAACCATGTCGTCCAGGTCCTTGTTCTGCCACGTCACGCGGCCCTGAACGCGATCCTCTACCACCGTCTCGCCCTCGCGCGGAGCTTTCAGGCGCACCGCGTAAGGCCATCCTTCGGCCAGTCCTTCGCCCCGCGCTCGCGCCACGTGCCGTCATAGCCCGGCGCCCTGCCTTCCTTCATGGCGCGCTCGCGCATCGCGGCCAGTTCCTCCGGTGTCGCGTAGCAGCGGTAGGCTTTGCCCTCTTCCAGAAGCTGGAGAGCCACCTCCCCGTGCCGCCCCGCCATGGCGAACTGGTAAAAAACCTCGCCCTCCCAATCGAGTTCGAGCCATTTTAGCCCGTCGATAATGGCCGCAATCGCCGCTTCGGTAGAGCGCGCGCGGTCCGTGTCCTCGATGCGGAGCAGAAACTTGCCGCCGGTGTGCTGCGCGTACAGCCAATTGAACAGCGCGGTGCGAGCTCCGCCAATGTGCAGAAAGCCGGTCGGCGAGGGTGCAAAGCGTGTCACCACGCCCGATGCGGACGCCATGAGTATCCTCTCAATTCCTGTGGACTTTTTCGTTGTTGAGCGGTGTAACATGCCGACCGGGCAATTGGTAGCGGGTGGGCAAGGTTGAGCGTTTTCATTCCCGCGAGTTTTGACGCTTCGCCGCATCGGGGCGGAGGGTTTTTGCGCGCGCTCGCGTGGCCCGCTAACGCGCTCGCCGCGCAACTCGATGCGGAGCAGGGACGCTGGTCCTTGTGGATCCCCGTCCTCTTCGGGTGCGGCGTCGGCCTCTATTTCGCGCTCCCTTATGAACCTGAACTGGCGCTCTCTTCGGGCCTGTTCATCGCGGCTCTCTCGCTGCGCATCCTCGCGCGGTCTCATTTGTTCCCGTTTCTGATCACAAGCCTCATTCTCTGCGTGAGCGCCGGGTTTCTCGCCGCTAAAGTGCGCACGGCTATCATGGCCGCGCCGATGCTCGAACGGCACGGCGCCTACGACATCGAAGGCTTCGTTGAAAGTTTCGACCGTCAGACCCCGAAGCGCGCGCGTGCCGTCATTCGCCTTGCGAGCATGAAATATGAGAATGCCGAAGTCGCCCAAAGACCGTTCCGGGTTCGCATCAGCGTCCGTGGCGACATAGATTTCAGGCCAGGCAACGCCGTGAAAGTCCGCGCACTTCTGGGACCGCCGCCCGAACCCGTCATGCCGGGCGGCTACGATTTCGCGCGCATGAGTTATTACCAGGGCATCGGCGCTTCGGGCTATTCGCTGTCGAAGCCAGAGGTTATTGACGGACGCGAACTGCCTTTCGACATGAAGTTCAGGACCGCTCTTGCCGATCTCAGGGCGACGATCGGCGACCGGATCACAGATGTTCTTCCGGGCCAGACTGGAGAACTCGCGGCAGCGCTGACCATGGGAAAAACCGCTGGCCTCGACGAGAGTTCGCTCGACGACCTGCGCGGATCGGGGCTCGCGCATATCACCTCGATTTCAGGCATGCACATGTCCCTGGTGGCAGGCGCCGTCTTCTGGTTCCTGCGCTGGTTCCTGGCGCTGTTTCCCGCCATCGCGCTTCGCTTTTCCGTGAGGGCGATCGCCGGCGGGGCGGCTCTTATTTGCGTCACCGTCTATCTGGCCCTGTCAGGTGCGTCCATCGCCGCCGTACGGTCCTACCTGATGATTGCCGTTGTTTTCCTGGCTATCCTTCTGAAATCGGCCTGCTCTTTCGCTCAGAAACGTTGCGCTGTCGGCGCTGCTCATCCTTGCGGTGCTGCCGGACAGCTTGATCGACATCAGCTTCCAGATGTCCTATGCGGCAACCGCGGCGCTCATCGCGGGCTATGAGCGTTTCGGGCGCTATCTGCATTTCGAGGCAAAAAGCATCCGGGAGCGGCTGACCTGGCAACCGGTCTACATCATCGGCGCGGTTCTCGTGACAACGGGGACGGCCGGTCTCGCGGTTGAGCCGTTCTCCGCATTCTATTTCCACAACCTGACGAGTTACGCCGCGGTCGGGAACCTGCTCGGCGGACCTCCGATCGACTTCGTGGCCATGCCCGCGATGATTATTGCGCTCATTGTCATGCCCTTCGGCCTGGATGAGTGGCCGTTAAAGCTGATGGGCTTCGGCATCGACGCGATGATGGCCGTTGCGAAATACGTCGCCTCCTTCCCCGGCGCGCTGATTACTGTTCCTGCCTTTTCCTTTGCCGCGCTGCTTGTCATCATGGCAGGTGGCCTTTGGCTCATCATCTGGCGAGGGCCGTGGCGGGTGGCAGGCCTCGCAGTTATCGGCCTCGGCGTCGCGATGACATCGGTTCACGAGAAGCCCGACATATACATCGACCGCGACGCGAAAGTAGTCGCGGTGCGGGACAAGGATGGGAAACTCCAGGCTCCGAAATCGCGCAGGGCATATTACACGCTTGCCCAATGGCTTAAGTCCGACGGCGATAATCGCAAGCCGAAAGAGGCGTCGGTTGGCGCGGGCTGGCAATGCGATGTCTACAGCTGTCTCGCCATGGTCAAGGGACAGCTCTTAAGCTTCACCGCAAAGCCCGATGCCATTCAGGAAGACTGCCGGCGCGTGGCGATCCTCGTAACTCCGATGGATTTGCGGGTACCGTGCCCAACGCCAAAACACATTTTCGACCGCGGTGCTCTTTGGGAGAAAGGTTCTGCGGCCATCTCGATCTCGGAGTCCCGCATCACCGTTTCGGTCGCCTCCGAGGGGCGCGGCGTCCGGCCCTGGGCGCCTGAACGCCACAGGAGAGCTGTAATTCCGGTTAATCCCGACGACAATCCGGAGAAACAGGACACCGGCAGCGAATAAAAGGAATAGCAGTCATTAACAGATCCTGAAACAGCTTGTTACATAATTCAAAAAGACGTCGACAAAAAATCCGTCTAGCGTCTAGACAGGGCATGAGATTCGCGAGGCGGGGGCTGCCATGCATCGGGCTTGTTATAAGTTCGTGTTGCGTGCGGGGTTTGATACAAAGAAATTGAAGATTGCGAGCCTTGGGGCAAGCCTCGCGGTGGCGACTATGTGCGCCGGACTAGCCGCCTGCGCCGACGATCCGAGATATCCAAGTCTCTCAAAAATCAGCGACTTGGGGACCATCCTGACTCCGGAAGAGCGCCAGAAAGCGGTGCAAGACCTCCAGAGGCAGGACCAGGCGGCGCACACCGACGCTGTGAAGACTGCGAGTAAATAGCGGTCAGGCCGCATTTTTCGAAGTCTTGAAAGCTGAAATTTGAAAATAGGCATGTGCGGCGATAGCAATATTGCTTGCCCGCCATAGCATTTACCATAACAGCAAGACCGCGAGAATAACACCTGCCCAAAAAAGAAACCCAAACAAGAAAACGAACAGGAAAATAAGGCCCCTTATCCAACTCGGATAATGCTCAACACAGCGCCGTTCAATTTCCAGCTCACACCTCATTTTTCGAACAAGCCTGGGAAAGAACCGTTCTTTGGTGTGTGAGAAGTTGAGGCGCGCCTCACCATGCAAACCGGAATTAGACTTCTGCGAAACATTTCCCGTCATCAAAAAACAACGAGGAAGATTTTCGTTTATTCCGTTTTGGAACGCAGGAGGGACCGACCGCATCGGTGTGGCGTCCCTAAGTGTTTGCATAGCTGGTACTGAGAAGATGAGCCGTGAACCACAGCGAAGTCGTTCACGGCTCTTGGTCTGCTTTCTGGGCTGATTGCAAACGAAGACTATAAGAGATTGAGTTCGCTCACTCTGACAACCATAAGCTGAACTTAGTCACAAAAACGGCTAGAATTGTTTTCGAAAATGCCCCTTCTGTCCAATGAGCGCTACCCCAATCCCGCTTACCCCCTAGCCAGGGATGGGGAGGAGGCTAGGGGGTACGCACGGGAAGAAGGCACCGAGAGGACCCCTCCAGCAAAAGCGCCAGGGGGTCATGCCAGGGGATTGCCGCATTTCCAGCACAATTCCTGTTCCATACTATATAAATATCATTTTTGTCAAGCTTTGCGCAAGGTTCAATTCCGAGGACAGCCGCTGTCCATACCACCGCGCAAGGCCCACAGCCCCGCTGTTCGGACATATCTGTTGGTAGTGCAAAGCGTCATGGACATGAGCGTGACTCAGGTCTTATAGGTTAATGCTGCGTCCCGCTTTTGATGGGATGCTTTTTGATCCAGGAATCCGTCATGGCCGAAGAATTTCACCGCATTAAACGACTCCCGCCCTACGTTTTCGAGCAAGTGAACAAGCTCAAGGCCTCGGCGCGAGCGCGCGGTGAAGACATCATCGACTTCGGCATGGGCAATCCGGATCTTCCCACGCCCGACCACATTGTCGAGAAGCTTATCGAAACCGTCAAGAAGCCGCGCACGAACCGCTATTCGGCGTCGCGCGGCATTCCGGGCTTGAGGCGCGCGCAGGCCGGCTACTACGAACGCCGTTTCGGCGTGAAGCTCAATCCGGACACGCAGGTTGTCGCCACGCTGGGCTCGAAGGAAGGTTTCGCCAATATGGCGCAGGCCATCAGCGCGCCCGGCGACCTGATCCTCGTGCCCAATCCTACCTACCCGATCCACGAGTTCGGTTTCATTATTTCTGGCGCAACCATCCGCCATATCCCGGCGAGCGTCGATCACGAGTTTCTGGATGCGGTGGACAAGGCGGTCCGCCACAGCGTGCCGAAGCCGATTGCGCTCGTGCTAAACTATCCGTCCAACCCGACCGCGCTGATGGCGAGCCTTGATTTCTATCGCGAGGCTGTTGCGTTGGCCAAGAAGCACGACCTCATCATTTTGTCCGACCTCGCCTATGCCGAAATCTACTTCGACTGCGATCCGCCGCCCTCCATCCTGCAGGTGCCGGGCGCGATGGATGTGGCCGTGGAGTTCAGCTCGCTGTCGAAGACCTATTCGATGCCGGGCTGGCGCATAGGCTTCTGCGTCGGAAATGAGCGGCTTGTCGCGGCGCTGGCCCGCGTGAAGTCCTATCTCGATTACGGCGCATTCACGCCGGTCCAGGTCGCGGCCACGGCAGCGCTGAACGGCCCGCAGGAGTGCATCGAGGAGATGCGCCAGACCTACAAGCACAGGCGCGATTGCCTAGTCGAAACGCTCGACCGTGCGGGCTGGACCATTCCCTCACCCCCCGGAACGATGTTCGCGTGGGTTCCGCTGCCGCCAGCGATGGCGGAGGTCGGATCGCTCGAATTTTCGAAGCTTCTCCTGGAGAAAGCCGGCGTAGCGGTGTCGCCGGGACTGGGCTTCGGTGAATATGGCGAGGGCTACGTTCGCCTCGCGCTCGTCGAAAACGAGCACCGCATCCGGCAGGCCGGCCGCGCCATCAAAAAGTTTCTTTCTTCCGCCGAGTCCACGCTGCACAACGTCATTCCGTTGGCCAAAGCCCAGGCTTCCGGCGCGCGCTAAGGGCAAAGCTCAATGAAGTCAGACAAACCGCTGCGGATAGGTATTGCCGGATTGGGAACGGTGGGGTCCGGGCTCTTGCAACTGCTGGCTCAGCACGGCGTTGCGATTGCGGAAAAGGGCGGCAGGCCGGTTTCAATTGCTGGCGTCTGCGCCCGCTCGCGCGAGGAACCTGGCGCCAAGCTGACGAATGCGCCGTGGTTCGACAATCCGATGGCGCTCGCCGTCTCGGCTGATATCGATGTTTTCGTTGAGTTGATGGGCGGCGACAAGGGGCCAGCGCTCGAAAGCGTCAAGGCTGCGCTCGGCGCTGGCAAGCATGTCGTGACCGCAAATAAGGCGCTACTTGCCCGCCATGGCGCCGAGCTTGCGGCGCTCGCGGAAAAGAGCGGCGTCACGCTGAGTTTCGAAGCAGCGGTGGCTGGCGGCATCCCCATCGTGAAGACGCTTAAGGAAAGCCTCCTCGGCAATTCGATCTCACGCGTCTACGGTATTTTGAACGGCACGAGCAATTACATCCTCACGCGCATGCAACGAGAGGGTTTGCCGTTCGCCGAAGTTCTGGCAGAGGCACAGGCGCTGGGCTATGCGGAGGCCGACCCGACTTTCGATGTGGACGGCCAGGACGCGGGCCATAAGCTGGCGCTGCTTGCCGCGCTCGCATTTGGTGTACGTCCCAATTTCGATGCCGTCCATCTGGAGGGCATCCGAGGCATCACCCCCGCCGACTTTCGCGCGGCGGACGAGCTTGGCTACCGCATCAAACTCTTGGCTGTTGCGGCCAGGACGGCCAGCGGTATCGAGGCCCGCGTTTCGCCGACCATGATCCCGAAGTCGAGCGCGCTGGCCAGCGTCGATGGTGTCTTGAACTGCGTTGCAGTCGAGGCCGATTTCGTGGGTCAGATCATGCTTGTCGGGCCCGGGGCCGGGTCGCGGCCCACGGCCTCATCGGTGGCGAGCGATATCGTCGATATTGCGCACGGACATCTGGGCCCGCCATTCATCCTGCCTACGGCAAAGCTTGAAAGCCAGAGCCCTGCCGAAATGTGCACTCACGAAGGCGGATACTACATTCGGCTTTCCGCATACGACCGGCCCGGTGCCTTTGCGGCAATTGCGACGCGCATGGCCGAGCAGAGCATTTCGCTCGAAAGCGTCGTCCAGAAGCGCGAAGCGCCTGATCTGCCAGGGTTCGGCCAGCCAGGGAAAGAGGGCGAGCCGACCCCGGTTGTGATGATCACCCACCGGACCCGCGAAAACCTGCTGCGAGCGGCGCTCGATGCGATCCAGAAGGACGGCCATGTCGCGGGCACACCCCAGATGATACGCATTGAGGCGCTATAGGCCGTCGTGATAGAGCTTAAAAAAAATAGCCGAGGGATGGAAAAGGAGCGCGTTATGGACAATCAATCGGGATCCGACTTCCTATCGAGCAGCCTTACGCGAACCCTTTCGCTCGACATCGCCCGCGTGACTGAAGGCGCTGCCGTCGCCGCTGCCCGTCTTCGCGGACGTGGCGATGAAAGACAAGCCGACGCTGCAGCGGTTGAGGCCATGCGCCGGGAAATCGCCGACCTGCCGATTTCGGGCAAGGTCGTGATCGGCGAGGGCGAGCGCGACGAGGTGTCGCTGCTCTATGTTGGCGAAGAGATCGGGCGCGGCGGCCCAGCGGTCGACATCGCAGTCGACCCGCTTGAAGGCACGACCCTTTGCGCGAAATCGCTGCCAGGGGCGCTTGCTGTGGTAGCGGTCGCGGAGAAGGGCGGCCTTCTCAACGCGCCGGGCATCTACATGGAGAAGATTGCCATTGGTCCAGGTTATGAGGAAGGGCTCGTAAGTCTCGACCTTTCCATTGCCGAAAACTTGAACAGGCTCGCCTCGGCAAAAGGCGTGGCGATCCGCGACATCACGGCTTCTGTGCTTGACCGTCCGCGCCACGCACGGTTGATCGAAGAAATTCGGGCGGCGGGCGCTGCGATCAGCCTGATCGGCGACGGCGACATCGCCGGCGTAATTCAAACCTGCGAGCCGGAAGAGACAGGCATCGACATTTACCTCGGCATGGGCGGCGCGCCGGAGGGCGTTCTCGCGGCGGCGGCGCTGCGCTGCATCGGCGGCCAGATCCAGGGCCGGCTTGCGGCTCTCAATGACCATCATATGAAGCGAGCGGAGCACTTCGGCATCAAGGATCTGAAGCGCACATACTCCACAGCCGATATGGCCTCGGGCGACATTATCTTTGCGGCCACCGGGGTTACGGATGGGGCACTGCTGAGCGGCGTGAAGTTCTACGACGGGCAAATCGAGACCCATACCGTCATCATGCGCTCCGCAACCCGCACGGTGCGATGGATTTACGCCGAGCACATGGATCTCTCGAAGTTCGAACGCGGCCAAACTTAGTTGCCGTCGCGACAGAGTGACCGCCGCTGAGGTTGGGGCGCGTTCTTAGCCTTGTTTGGCTCGACGCTTCCGTCCGTGCATCAGTTCAAACCCTTCATCCCTTCGGCGAAGCCAGCAAGCGGAGCAGGGAAGCCGATGCCGGATTCCGGGGTCGGGAATACGATGAAGCTCGCAGTCTGACCCGACGTTAACTTGCTCACAAGCGTGTCGTCCACGATCACCTCGGCGAGGCAGCCGAACTTCCAGCATTTCAGAAATTTCACGTTGCCGACGTCGGCGCCATCCACCCTTAATCCCAGGCCCGCGGGGAGGACAACTCCCAACGGCGCCACGATACGCAAGATCTTTTTGTCGCTGTCGAAGGCCCGCATGAACAGGACCGTCAAAAACATGTTGGGACGATCCTGGAGCTTGAGGTCCTGCACGAGCGCGCACTTGTCTTGCTTCGCTCCCGCGATCTGAGCGCATTTCAGCTTCCAGGCTCCATAGACCGCCTTGACCTGCCCGGAGCCAACCTCCGACTGAGCGTGAGCCTGGACGGACGCGAAAGCAAGAAAGAGGCACGCAGCAAGAAGCTTGGCCAGACGAAACATCATTGCACACCATCTTGAGGAGCGGAGCGTATTCGCATACCGCAAGTCGGCAAGGAATTGGGCCGAATTGAGACTGAAGCCTTCAACTGCTCAATGTGGCGTCATTGTGAAGCCAGAGCCTCACACGCAGGTGTGAAACGAAAACACCACTGCGGTGTTGCTCCGTGCAAGGAAAGTAGATAGGGGCTCCTTGCAACTTCAAGTCAAAGCTCTGACTTAGTAGCATAAAGCAAGACAAGGTGTGTGTATGAAAGCACGAGTTCTCTCCTTGATGGTCGTCTTGTGCTTGGCTGTACTCAGTCACGTCGAGGGCGCATTTGCAGCAATCGGCGCGCCTACCGACTGGCAAATAAGTCTTCCCAACTCTGTCACGCCCATTCTGGACGAGATGAAGAGCTTCAATCAGCTCGTGCTCATCATCATCGTCGCCATCGTCTTGTTTGTTATGGGCTTGCTGGCGTGGGTGATGATCCGCTACCGCGAAAGCGCACATCCGGTTCCGTCCAGGCTCTCGCACAACACCACGCTCGAGGTGCTTTGGACAATCGTGCCGGTGCTTGTTCTGGTCCTGATCGCCATCCCTTCATTCAGGCTTCTTTTCCACCAGTTCGACTTTCCGAAACCCGACGTGGTTGTGAAAGCGACCGGAAAGCAATGGTATTGGTCTTACGAATACCCGGACGCGAAGGTGGCCTTCGATTGCTACCCCGTCGAGGATAAGGACCTGAAGCCGGGGCAGTTGCGGAACCTGTCCGTCGACAATGAGATGGTCGTCCCCGTGAACAAGGTGGTGCAGGTCCTGATTACCGGCGGAGACGTTATCCACCAGTGGGTCGTGCCGTCCTTCGGCAGCCGCGCGGACGGCATTCCGGGCCGCATTAACAGGACGTGGTTCATCGCAAAGGAGCCGGGCATCTATTACGGCGAATGCTCGGCGCTTTGCGGCCAGGGCCACGCCTACATGCCGATCGCCGTGAAGGTCGTCAGCGATGACGATTTCGGCAAGTGGATCAGTGACAAGCAGAAAAGCGCAAGCCTGGACAAGAACCAGGTGGCGGCCGCGGACCCAGCAGCGGTTCCGGCGCGTTAGTTACGAGGTTTAGGACCGCCGCAGCGGCGCAGAGCTGAGGGGCATAGATGCAAAAAGAAGTCGCAGCGAAATATCCCGATGGCCGGCCTGTAGGCTTTGCCAGTCGCTGGCTCTTTTCCACGAACCACAAGGATATCGGCACCCTCTACCTGATTTTCGCGCTGATCGCTGGCACCATCGGCGCCATACTCTCGATCCTGATCCGCATGGAGCTTGCCTTTCCGGGAATCCAGATCTTTTCGAGCGCGCAGGCGTATAACGTCGCGGTCACAAGCCACGGCGTCATCATGATCTTCTTCATGGTCATGCCCGCCATGATCGGGGGCTTCGGGAACTGGCTCGTTCCTCTCATGATCGGCGCGCCGGACATGGCTTTCCCGCGCATGAACAACATCTCGTTCTGGCTTCTCCCTGCCTCTTTCACGCTGCTGGTTCTCTCCCTGTTCGTGGAAGGCGCGCCGGGGTCGAACGGATTCGGCGGCGGCTGGACGATGTACGCGCCGCTCAGCACATCGGGCCATCCCGGCCCGGCGATGGACTTCGTGATCCTGTCAATTCACTTGGCGGGCGCGGCCTCGATCCTCGGCGCGATCAACTTCATCACCACCATCTTCAACATGCGCGCCCCGGGCATGACGCTGCATAAGATGCCGCTCTTCGTGTGGTCGATCCTGGTGACGGCGTTCCTGCTTCTGTTGTCCTTGCCGGTGCTCGCGGGCGCGATCACCATGCTTTTGACGGACCGCAATTTCGGGACGACGTTCTTCGATCCGCAAGGCGGCGGCGACCCTCTCCTGTTCCAGCATCTGTTCTGGTTCTTCGGCCATCCCGAGGTGTACATCCTGATCTTGCCGGGCTTCGGCATGATCAGCCAGGTGGTGGCGACATTCTCCAGGAAGCCCGTGTTCGGCTATCTCGGCATGGCCTACGCCATGGTCGCCATCGGCGCGATCGGCTTCATTGTCTGGGCGCACCACATGTACACGACGGGCATCGGCGTCAACACGCAGGCCTATTTCGTGTTTGCGACGATGGTGATCGCAGTGCCGACCGGCATCAAGGTGTTCTCCTGGATCGCGACCATGTGGGGCGGCTCGATCCAGTTCAAGACGCCCATGCTTTGGGCGATCGGCTTCATCTTCCTGTTCACGGTCGGAGGCGTCACGGGCGTCGTGCTGGCGAATGCGGGTATCGACCGGCAACTCCACCAGACCTATTACGTCGTGGCGCACTTCCACTATGTGCTGTCGCTGGGTGCGGTGTTCGCCATCTTTGCGGGGTTCTATTACTGGTTCCCGAAGATGACGGGCTACATGTATTCGGAGCCTCTCGGCAAGCTGCACTTCTGGCTGACGTTCATCGGCGTCAACCTCACCTTCTTCCCGCAGCACTTCCTTGGAGCGGCGGGGATGCCTCGCAGATATGCCGACTATGCTGACGCCTATTGGGGCTGGAACTTCGTGTCCTCGATCGGCTCTTACATCGGCGGTGTGAGCCTGATCGTGTTCCTGGTCATGCTGGCGCGCGCCTTCTCGCAGAAGAAGAAAGCGGGCGCAAATCCCTGGGGCGCTGGGGCGACAACGCTCGAATGGACGCTGCCGTCGCCGCCGCCTTTCCACTCCTATGAAGTCTTGCCACGCATCGTGTAGGGAGCGATCATGAGCGAAACAGAAGTCTCCGTCCAAGGCAGCGCACCTCCCCTGGCGGTTGCAACGGTGGCGGATTACGTCGCTTTGCTGAAGCCCACCGTGATGTCGCTTGCCGTATTCACCGCGGCAGTCGGCATGGCGATTGCGCCGGTGCGGCTGCATCCTGTGCTGGCGATCACTGCGCTGATCCTGATCGCGATGGGCGCGGGCGCGGCAGGCGCGCTCAACATGTGGTACGATGCCGATATCGATGGCCTCATGCAACGCACCGCAAAGCGCCCGATCCCGCGGGGCCTTATTCCGCCCGAGGAAGCGGCGGCGTTCGGGCTCTTCCTCGCTGCGTTTTCGGTGCTGAGCCTGGGGCTGCTCATCAACTGGGTCGCAGCGTCGCTCCTCGCGGGCAGCATCGTCTTTTACCTCGTCGTCTACACGCATTGGCTGAAGCGCCGGACGCCGTTTAACATTGTGATCGGCGGCGCGGCGGGCGCGCTTCCCCCGATGATCGGATGGGCGGCCGCGTCGCAAGGCGTCTCGTGGGAGAGCTTCGCTCTTTTCCTGATCGTGTTCCTTTGGACGCCGCCGCATTTCTGGGCGCTGGCGCTCTATCGCTCCCGCGATTACGCCCGCGCCGGCGTGCCGATGATGCCGAACGTGTACGGCCCGGATCGTACCCGCCTGGAAATCCTAATCTACACGGCCGCGACGGCGCTCTCGGGATTTCTGCCTGTTGCGCTCGGGTTCGCCGGATACGGCTATGCAGCGGTCGCGGCAGGGCTCGGCGCCGGTTTTCTGTTCCTGGCGTGGCGCGTCTTCCGGGTCCGGGACGGTTTCGAAGCCGACAAGGCATCGCGCCAACTCTTTACGTTCTCAATCCTTTATCTCTTTGCGCTCTTCGGCGCTCTTTGGGTGGACCATGGCTTTGGGCTCGGACAATAAGGCACGCGGCGTGTTCAATGATCGGATACGGGAATTCCCGGCTCCGCAAATCCTCGACGCCGAGGCGAAGCGCCGGCAAAGGCTGCGTTCCATCGCCATAGCCTGGGCGCTCGCCGCCATGGCCTTGATGTTCTTCCTTGTGACAATTGTAAGGCTCGGAGCCAATGTTGCAAACCGGCCGCTTTGAAGGTGGGACGCCACGAGCGTCCGGCAACGGGCGCATGGCGCTCGGGCTGTTGGCGATTGTGGCTGTGATGGTCGGGCTTTCCTTTGCGGCTGTGCCGCTTTATCGGATTTTCTGCCAGAAAACAGGATGGGCCGGGACGCCTCAGCGCGCCGCCTCGGCGCCTAAAACCATCGCGCCGGAAATGGTCACGGTGCGCTTCGATGCGAACGTCACATCGGGCCTTCCCTGGACTTTCGAGCCCGTTCAACCCGAACTCACGCTGCATGTGGGCGAGAGCAAGCTCGCCTTCTTCCGAGCCGCGAACCTCTCGAAAGAGACGGTGACCGGGTCCGCCGTGTTCAACGTCAGCCCCGACATCATGGGGCAGTTTTTCACGAAGGTGCAGTGCTTCTGCTTCACGGAGCAGACTTTGAAGCCCGGCGAGGCGGTCGAAATGCCGGTGTCGTTCTTCATCGATCCGGCAATTCTGAAAGACCGGGACGCCAAGACCGTCCGGGATATGACCCTGTCCTACACCTTCTACAAAGTGCAGAAGCCGAAGCGGGAACAAGCTGACGCTGCTCCGGCAATTCGAAGTCCGGGCTAGAGCCGCCCAGTCCATTCGGACGCGGGTAAGCTTGCCCTAGCACCTTAGAAATCGATCAACTTTTCCGCCTTTAGTCGGGTCCGATGAAAGGCGGGTTGATCTAAAGACATTCGGAGAAAAGCATGGCTGAGGACCACGTCAAGCATCACGACTATCATCTCCTCGATCCAAGCCCCTGGCCAATCGTGGGGGCGGCCGCCGCGTTCGTGCTCGCCATCGGCGCGATCATCTGGATGAAGTCGAGCGGCGACGGCGTCTTCGGAATAAAAGGGCCTTGGGTGTTCGCGGCAGGAGCGGCGGGCGTGCTGCTCACGATGTTTTTGTGGTGGCGCGATGTCATCATCGAGGGCGTCTACAAGGGCGATCATACCCCCGTCGTGCAGATCTCGTTGCGCTACGGCATGATCCTGTTCATCGCGTCGGAGGTGATGTTCTTCTTCGCGTGGTTCTGGGCCTATTTCAACGTTTCCCTGTTTCCCGCCGATGTTCACAGCATCGCCGATGGCTTGCAGATTGGCGTGGTCGGCCGCGACCAGGTGCTCGGCGGCAAATGGCCGCCGGTGCCGACAGCGGACGGCGCCTTCAAACACCCCTTCGACCCCTGGGAGTTGCCGCTTTTCAACACGCTCGTCCTTCTCACATCGGCCACGACGGTGACCTGGGCGCACCACTCCCTCATGACGGGCAACCGGAGAGGGCTCATCACCGGCCTGATCCTGACGATAGTCCTCGGGCTGTTCTTCACCGCCTGCCAAGCCTATGAATACTCCCATGCCGGGTTCACGTTCGCGGGCCACGTCTATGGCTCGACCTTCTTCATGGCCACCGGCTTTCACGGCGCGCATGTCATCATCGGAACGATCTTCCTGACGGTGATCCTGTACCAAGCCATCGCCGGGCATTTCACGCCGGAGCGGCATTTCGGCTTCGAGGCCGCCGCCTGGTATTGGCATTTCGTGGACGTGGTGTGGCTGTTCCTGTTCGCGAGCATCTATGTCTGGGGCGCGGGACCGGTTGCGGCTTCGAGTTGAGCAGGCGCCGCCGATCGGACCCTAAATCTGCATGCCAATCTCCCATGGACCACACAATGGTCCAAAATAATTGTGGCTTTGAACCCAAATCGAGTGCGGCCTTCAACGAAAACCGCCTGTCGTTTGACTGGGAGGGATCTTAGGGGAAAGCGCCTTGCCGCGAGGTTAATCGTGATAAGTGATTGATTTCATGGCGACAATTTAAATCTGGACGACAACGCCAAAGCGCTGGCTGCGGCTGTGACAGGTGCGGATAAGGTTAACAGCCGCGACGGCAACATATTTAACGGACTTTTGCGCGTCCCAGTAAAGGAGAAAATTCCGGCATTAGATTCTATTTAATGGGGGCTATCGAAGACAAAAGCTGTTTATTTGTAACGTCTTATCCGCGCCCTGTCGAAGGCGAGCGGGCCTCGTTCGCGCCGAATTAACCCATTGTTAGGACGATTTGGACCAGAAATTTTTCCGACGCGCGTTTTTTAACCAGTTTCGCATTAACATCATGGCCAAGCTTACCCGCGTCAACGATGCGTTTACCGTTTGGGCGGGGCTTTGCGCCGTCCTTGGTCATGGCCGGGCTTCGCGCCTCGCTCTGGGGGCTCGTTCTATCCCTCCGCGGCGATCTTCTCCCGCGCCGCGCTCGACAGGAAGGCGGAGCGGGTCAGGCCGCGCGCCTCCGCCGCCTCGTCGATGGCGGCGAGCAGCCACGCATCGAGTGACAGGTTCGCCTTGACGGGGCGCCCGGCTCCGATCAACAGCGGCACGATGGCAAGCGCGGCCCCCTGCTTCAAGGCCTCGGCCACATCGGGTTCCTTGGCGATGTCATCGAAGCTTTGTGGCGCAGGCAACGTCTCGCTATCGGCCAGCGCATCTTCGGCCCACATCCGCAGCGCCTCTTGCGCATTTTGCAAAAGCTCGTCCACCGTCGCGCCCATGGACGTGCAGCCGGGCATGTCGGGAACCCACAAGCCGAAAGCGCCCGGCTCTCCGTCGATCACCACGGCGTAGCGTGTCTTTCCCTTTGCCATTACTCGCTCCATCCAGCCTGCTTTGCGATCTGCCGCGCGACGCCCGGCGACAATGTTCTGTGACGCGGCACGATGATGCGTCCCTTGTGGCCCGGATGCTTGAACTTGTCGTGTTCGCCGCCGTGCTCTTCCTGCCAGCCCCCCCCGCTTTGGCGGGCGATCCAGTCTTCCTTGATTTCAGGCGCTGTCATCGGCCTATCTTGCGTATATATTTGCGCATAACGGGAGGGAGCATCAAGTTTTCGTCTCAGGCGCTAGTCGAACGTCCTGTACAAAGCCCGGATCTGCCGGGCCGGGTTCTGGCCGCACCCGGCCTGCAACACCTGACCCATGATGACCTCGGACACCGCCGCCGGATCGACGCCGGTGCGCGCCAGGATCGCCCGGATGACGAGATCGACCCCAGGGCCGTGGCCGGGAGTGTCGACAGGGCGCCGCCGAACCGCCCGATCGGGGTGCGGACCGCATCCACAATCACGATCTCGTCAAGCATCGTCGATTCCTTTCCTTGGCGGCATGGGGGATCTGTGCGGGCTCACTCGGCAGCGGCAGAGTAGCCGATGATCGCCTTGACTTCGAGGAAGGCGTCCAGGCCGGCCTCGCCGTAGTCCCGTGTCTGTACGGGTGATCGCGGGGACGGGCGGCGCCGCCTCAATGGTAGTAGATGCCACCGTCGACATTCAGAGCCTGCCCGGTCACGAAGGAGGCGAGGTCGGACGCGAAGAAGTAGACGGCACCGACGACGTCCTCCGGCTGACCCAGGCGCTTCAGGGCCGTAACGCCCTCCCAGTGCCGGATGGCCTCTTCGCTGCCGAGGTTGTTCTTGCCCATCTCGGTCAGGATGATGCCCGGGCACACCGCGTTGACCGTGATCCCGTCCGCTCCCACTTCCTGGGCGAAGACGCGCGTGAGGGTGATCACGGACGCCTTGGTGGCGGCGTAGTGGCCTTGCGTCGGTACGCCCTGGCGGCCGGCGATTGAGGCGATGTTGACGATCCGGCCTGCCCCGCGCTCGCGCATGTGCGGCAGCACGGCTTGGCACATCAGCCACGCCCTTGGCATTGACGTCGAAATGCGCATTCCAGCTCGTCTCGCTCAGGTCCTGCAACAGGCTGGGAGCCAGGATGCCGGCATTATTGACCAAGACGTCGAGGCGGCCGGCCTCGCGGATCGCGCCGGCCACCAGGGCCTCGACCTCGATCTTGCGGCTGACGTCGCCCGTAAAGGCGAAGGCCCGCCGACCGGTGGCGGCGATCTCGGCCTGGATGGTGTCGAGTGAGGCCCTCCTCCGCGTTCGATGTCGGTGATCACGACGTCGTAGCCGTAGCCCGCCATGCCGACCGCGATCGCCTTGCCGATGCCGCGGCTCGCGCCCGTCACGACAACGACCTTGCCCTTGTTGTCCTGCATGTTTGTCTTCTCCTGGAGGTCAGGCGTTGATCAAAGGGTGCGCAGCGGCATCGTGGCCATCGCCTCGAGCGTCGCCTCGAAAGAGACGAGCCGCGCGTTCGAGCCGAGGCCGGTCGCCACGATTGCTGCCGAGGCCGAGGCGAAGCGTCCGCAGCGCTTGAGGTCCCATCCGCGATGCAGCCCGACAATGAATTCCGCAGTGAAGGCGTCGCCACAGCCGGTGGTATCCGACACCGGGACCTCCAATGCCGGCAGCCGAAACCGGCTCCATCCTTGTTGACGCAATGTACGGAGCCCTCGCCTCCCATGGTCAGCGCGCAGGTGCCGACCCCGCGATCGAGATAAAAGCGGGCGACATCCTCGGGTTCGGTGTGTCCGGCCATCTCGCCGGCCTCCTCCAGACTGGAATGAAATAGTCGACATAGGGAAGAGCGGGCTCGACCAGCGCGAACGTCTCCGGGTCGGCCTGAATCAGGTCGAAAGTCGTGGTGCGCCCAAGCGGCTTGGCCTTGCGAACAGGCGCAGCGTCGGATGCCCGTCGAAAGCCCGAGCAGGCCGGTACCGCCGAGCTGGACGAAACGCGCATCCAGCACCTCGTCCATGTCGCGGGCGCCACGCGAAATGCGCGGCCGACCCCGGTACGTGCAGGGCCGGGCGTTCGCCGTTGGGCCGCACCGGAAGGATGGTGGCGGAGGTCGGAACGCCCTCGACACGGTTCGACCAGCGCGGACATCGAGCCCCCGCCGACCGCAGGCGCCGAGCATGATCTCGGCCGAGCTCGTCGTCGCCGACCGAGCCGACCGCGCGGGTCTGAGGCCCAGGATCGCGCAGGCCACGGCCGTGCCGCCCGCCGTGCCGGCCACCGTCATGGCGATCTCGTCGATGAAGATAGGCGCGGCCGCCCGGCGGGATCGCCGAGACAGGCCGCCCGAGAATGTCAAGGACATAGAACCCGACCGCTTGCTGACGTCGAATGCGGTCACCTCATCGATCCCGAAGTCGTTAGCGACTGTATCAATGCCGACGCTGACATGGCGGCGCGTGCCGAAGCTCGCGGCAAGCACCAGGAAGATCAGCATGCCGGTGCCGACCTGCTGCCAGTAGAAATTCCAGCCAACAGGAACAGACCGTTTCGACGATGCCCAGCAGCAGAACGCCGATGCAGTGCACCGACCACGCTCGGCCGCAGCTCCGGGCCGACCGTGGTGCCGATGAAGGTGGCGCCGATCGCATCCAGCAGGAACGCGTTGCCGGATAGCGGCACATAGGAGCAGCAATACGTAATCCAACCAAGGAACAGGGAA
>CAVRSS010000102.1:0-80517 GCA_963723755.1 uncultured Alphaproteobacteria bacterium
GCGGCACCGGTGTCGGCGGCCCAGGCCCGCTTGGGAGAGCCGATCGTCTTCCTCGGCTTCGGCGGCTACCTGCCCCGCGCGTGGTCACCAACAGGAACTGGTGGCCGAGTTCCCCGAGATCACCCCCGAATATATCTATCAAGTGACCGGCATCCGCCAGCGGCGCTGGGCGGCCGCGGGCGAGAAGCCCTCGGACATGGCTTACAAGGCGGCGCGAGGCAATCCGGGCCTCGGGCGGCCGCCAAGGACATCGACGCCGTGATCGTGGCCACAACCACCCCCGACGTGGCAATGCCCTCGACGGCCGCGATTCTGCAAGATCGCCTGAACTTGCAGACGATTCCCGCGTTTGACCTGAACGCGGCCTGCTCCGGCTGGCTCTATGCGGGCTCGGCCGCGCAGGGGATGATCCTTTCCGGCACGGCCCACACCGTGTTGACCGTGGGCACGGACTGGTCGCAACATCGGACAAATCCGACCGCAGCGACCAGTCCTCTTCGGCGACGGGGCGGGGGCAGCGATCATTTCCTCGGGCGGCAACCGGCGGTCGCATCGATCGGGTCGTGCTCGGGCGCCGACACCGCGGCCTGCACATGGCCCGCCGCTGCGAGCCGGGCTACGCGGTGCGCAACGGCCACGGCGACATCGACCCCTGGATACGGATCGACGGCCCCGCCCTGTTCCGCTTCGCCACCGAGAGCTTCACCACCATTATCCGCGAGGCAATCGCCCGCAGCGGCTGGAGCCCCGACGAGACCCGCTGGATCATTCCGCACCAGGCCAACGGCCGGATCCTGAAAGCCGCCGCGAAACGCAGCGGCGTGGGCTTCGACCGCTTCTTCCTCAACGTCGAGCACGTCGGAAACACTTCCAGTGCCAGCATCCCGCTGGCGATCATCGAAGCCGAAAACGGCCTCCAGCCGGGCGATAAGCTGGTGCTCTGCTCGGTGGGAGCCGGCATGACCACGGCCGCCGTCTCCGTCGAGTGGTAGCGTGCGTGAAACGCACCGATTCGACCTATTCTCCGATGTCGCCTCAGTGCCGCACGATCCACCGCAGCAGCACGACCGCCGGGACGGAGAATCACGTTGCCCATCCAGAACGAGATCGGCGGCAGCGTGCCGGACGTCGAAAGGTCTTCGCCGAACATCAACAGCGGATAGTACACCGCCAAGATCGGCAGAAAGCAGACGAAGAAATTCGTCAGCCCGTCGGCGTGACGCCAGAGCATGGCCACCGGCATGCCGATCAGCGCGAAGCACAGGCAGGTGAAACCGTTCGACCAGCGGCGGTACGGCTCGGTCCGCAGGCGGTAGATCAGGACGTTGCTTGTCGGCGATCTGGGCGGCGATCTGCGCGGCGTCGTCGCGGGAGGCCGCCACGCCGAGGGCCTTGTTGGCCTCGCGAAGCTTCTCCAGTGACCGCAAGTTCTTCTGCAGCAGGCCGATCTCGGCTTGAAGTTCGGCGATCAGGCCGGGAATGTCCCGCTGGCCACCCAATCGCGGTGGCGCCGGTCCCAGGTGGGCTTGGGAAGCGGCACCGAGTACCGTTGCTCGCCGACGAACGCATTGAAGTGCCCGTCGTCGACGTCGATCTCGCCGTTGCGGCAGATGATCTCCAGCGTGCCGGCCTTCCAATTGGTGTGGAATTCCGCTTCGGCGGCGGTGATCGTGACTTTGTGCTGGCCCGGCTGGCTCTTAAACGTGATCGTCGGCTGGATGAGGATTCGGTGGCCGTCGCGGTTTTCGACGCCTTTCACGGTGATGGAGAACAGGTCGCAGTCGAACGACGTTTCTTCTGCAGCCTGCTGAAGGCGATTTCCTCGATCGATTCGCAGACCAGCCGCCTGAAACTGGGCCGGCACCAGGTGGCGGCAATCTCGTACATCCAGACCGTGCCCAGACTCGTAAAGGCGGCCAGCGCCAGCACCGGCCAGACCACGGCCATGGGACTGATGCCCAGCGACTTCAGGGCCACCATCTCGTTGGCGCCGGTCATCCGGCCGAACACAATGCTGACCGCGAACAGCATGGCCACGGGAATGGTGATGCCCAGCATTTCCGGCAGGATGAAGGGCATGATCTGGAACATCACAGCGGCGGAAACCCCTCGTCAGAATCCCCCGCTTGAACCCCATGCCAAAGGTGAAGAACAGCGTCAGGGCCACCAACGCCGCCAAGAAATACTTCAGCACCTCCCAGACCACGTACCGCGTCAAGATGTACATGGGCTGAATTGTGGGGGCAAAGGGGGAGGCGGGTCAAGGTCAGAAACGAGCCGGGTTCCATGGCTTACCCAGTTTTCCCCGCCCATTGGCCTTGACCTCTATCGGCGTAGACCAGTTATCTTTCGGCCCGGAAACCTCTGATGGCGGGAATGGGGAACGCATGGATGCGTATTGGCTGACGGCCTACCTGATTCTGGCGGGGCTGGTGATCGTCGAGTCGCTGCTGCTGGCGCTGCTGACGTGGGAGCACTGCCGCTACGTGCGGAGTTGCATGCGCACGGCGGAGCAGCATCAGCCGACCGGCCGGGTCGCCCTGTTCGCCCCCTGCAAGGGCCTCGATCTCGACCTGGAGGCGAATCTCCGCGCCTGTTGGAGCAGGACTACGACGACTATGAAATCACGTTCATCGTCGAGAGCACCGACGATCCGGCCTGCCCGGCGATCCGCCGCGCGATGGCGGCGCATCCTTGGGTGCCGGCGCGGGTGGTGGTCGCCGGACGGGCGACCGACAGCGGCCAGAAGGTCCACAATCTCCGCGTGGCCACGGAACACCTTTCGCAGCAGATCAAGTACCTGGCGTTCGTCGATTCCGACGCCCGGCCCGGCCCGCAGTGGCTGCGGTCGCTGGTCGCGCGGCTGGACCAGCCGGACGTGGGGGCGGTGACCGGCTATCGCTGGTTCACGCCCGAGCAGGCCCACGCTGGCCAACGCCCTGGTCTACAGCATGAATTGCGACGTGATTTCGCTGCTGACCCGCAGCAGCCATTACCTGATTTGGGGCGGCTCGTGGGCGATCCGCCGCGAGGTGTTCGACGCCATCGGCCTGCGCAACGCCTGGCAGGGCACCTTGAGCGACGACCTGGTGGCCAGCCGGCTGATGCGGCGCTCGCGGCTCCAGGTCCGCTTCGAGCCGGCCTGCGTGGTGGCCTCGCCCTTGGACCAATCGCTGGGCCATGCCATGTCGTTCATCCGCCGCCAGTACGTGATCGCCCGCCTGTACACCTTCGACTGGTGGTTCTTCTCGCTCTTGGCCGCCACGTTCACCAACCTGATCTGGCTCGGCAACCTGGGCGTGTTGGCGTGGAGCCTGTTGACCGGCTCGCCGTCGCCGTGGATTCCGATCGCCGTCGGCGCGGTGCTCTATGCGGTGGCGGTCTATCGCGGCTGCGCTGCGTCAGGGCCTGGTCAAGGCCTACTTCCCGCATTGGGAAAAGGCCTCCCGCCGCATTCAGCGCTTCGACATCTGGGCGAACCCGCTGGTGGAACTGGCCCATTGGATCGGCGTGGCCAGTGCGGCGGTCGGGCGTCACATTCTCTGGCGCGGCATCCGCTATCACGTGCTCCCCGGCGGGCAGGTGCAGGAGATCATCCGCAACGACGCCGAAGCGGAGGGCGTGGAACAGGCGGCTATGCTCTTCCAGGAAGCGGCCTGACGGGATGGAAAGCGGCTGATCTCCCGGAAGCGTTCTTTCGGCAAGTCTTGCCGTGACTTGCAAATTGGCCCGAGCCGGGTAAACTAGACTTCTGCGTGTCTGCTGCGGCAAGCTGCGCTTCCTCGAGGTCTCCCCATGAACAAGTCCGTGTTTCTCACCACGATGGGCCAGACATTTTCCCGCCGCGATCTGCTGCGCGCCGCTGTGGCCGGCGGCGCAGGGGCCGTCTTGGCCTGGCCGCTAATCGACCGTGAAAGCCGCGCCGATGACCCGCAGCAGGGCGTCTGCGTCACGCTCTGCAGCCATTGGAGCTACATCGGCATCGGCTGGCAGTTGGGAATCGAATCGTGCGTGCTCTCGGTGATCGACGCCCTGGGGATGGCCGATCGCCCGCCCCACGTGAAGACTTGCCTCAATATGGACGCCCGGGCCTACGAGGTGATCGCCGAGCAGTTCCCCGAAGTCGCCGGCGGCTCAAGGAATACCTCGCCGAAGGAAAAGTGGAACTGATCGGCGGGACCTACGCCCAGCCCATGGGAACAACGTTCAGCGGCGAATCGAACATCCGGCAGTTGGTCGTCGGGCGGGAGACGATCCGCAAGGCACTGGACTACGAGATGGTCACCTTCCTGGAGGAAGAGGAGTTCACGCATCCGCAGGTCCCGCAGATCGTGGCCCAATCAGGCTTCCGCTACGCCAGCCTGGCCCAGTGCGATACCTGGGGTCGGGCGGGCTGCCCGGTCCTCGATTTCAACGCCATCCGCTGGAAGGGCATCGACGGCACGACGATTCGAGCCATTCCCAAGAACCCCTTGTTCGGCTACCCGCCCGATCTGAAGAAGCTCGCCGCGTTGCCGGTTTTCAAGAAGCTCCAAGCCTTGGGGAAGCCGCTGATCTTCACCTGGGCGGAGTTCGGCTGGGAGTCGGCCGAACAACCGTCGTATCTCACGACCCCGGCGAAGTACAAGGAGTTTGCCGAGCGGATGCCGGTCGAGTTCGTCACCTGCAAGGAATACCTGGACAAGTACGGGCAGAATCCGCGGGAAGACGTCTACCTGCCGATGGTATCATAACCAGAAGCGGAAATATGATGGCTGCCTCGATGGCGATCGTGCCCCGCTCCCCGGCTCGCCAGCGCGACATTCGCCGCCCTAGCGTTGGAAATCGCACTCTTCCGAAAAGCTGCCGTGCTTGCCATTATTGGCCACCACCTATGGCTCATTGCGAAACGCGAAACTCGACCGAAGGAGGTAATTGCCGTCGCCAAGGTTGGCGAGGGCCGCGCTAATAAGGGGCGTTCTCAGCGGCCACTCATAGAAGGCGGTGAGGAGGACAATGGCTCCAGGGCCGCCCAGCGAATAGGGGAAAGTGGTTTGCAGTGCGCCATTCTGGTCGACCGCGCCTGGGACGGCAATTCCCGCGAATGTCGCAAAGGTTTGCACGCTGAGTTGCACCTTTGTGGTGCAGTTGGAGAGGATGACAACGTTCTGGCAAAGCTGCGCTCGTAATTGAGTGGCGGTATATCCCGCGTTCTGGGCTTGACGCGTCCGCACCAGCCGGGCGGCCGCGGCGGTGGCGTTTTCCAGCTCGTAACCGGCCCAAAAGATCAGGCCGACCTCAAGGATCCCCATGATCAGCAATAAGAAGGGAATGGCGATAATTGCGAACTCGACAGCCGTGACGCCTCTGCGCCGGTGAAGAAAATTGCGCAAGCTCCTGGCAAGGCACCGCTTCGGCCGGACGCAGGCGCTATCATCACAATGACTTTTCTGTTTCACGTCCAGTATCCGAAAACCAAGAAGTCTCTTTTTTTCCGCGCCAGCGGGCCGAAACAACCCAAGAGGTTGCATTCTGTGACATACACGCTAAACGTGTTCAATCTGCAATTTTCTATTCATACCCGGCGCAGGTTGCAACCATGTTTCGAAACATCGTCAAAAAAGCATGTGGCGTCGGCAGGGAAGAGCGAAGCGTCATCGCGTTGTTGTTTGCGATCTTGATCCTGCCGCTGCTGACGGTCATGGCGATAGCCGTCGACCTTGGCCAATTCCTGGTCATGAAGCAGCAACTGCAATCCGCCCTTGATTCTGCCGCTTTGAACGTCGGGCAGGCGACAACCCTTTCCAACGAGGACGCCGCCACCCAGGCCCAAGCCTTCATCACCGCGAACTACCCGAACTTGTCAACGATCGGAACACTGCAGTCCGTTACGGTCACGCACACGACGACTTCGACGGTCATTACCGCAACCGCGTCGATGAACACGAACTTTCTGCAGATCATTGGCTATCGCACAATGGGAGTTTCCGTCAGTTCAGAGATCTCCGTGGTTGAGAACAAGCTCGAAGTCGTTCTCGTGCTCGACAACACGGGCTCTATGAACAACACATATGGCACTATGACTGGGATGAATGGGCTCAAGACCGCTGCCACAACGCTCGTCAACACGCTTTTTGCGAACGATCCCACGTTGAAATACGTGAAGATCGGCGTCGTTCCGTTCACGGCCACTGTGAACGTGGGGACTCAATATGCCAGCGCGTCCTGGATCGATAACCAAAACGCGGCTAATTCCATGTCGCAAGAGAATATCAGCGTTCCCATCGGCACCGGTCTTATCACCTATGCCAACAACTTGGCCTCCGCCGCACACCAATCGTCTTGGGCCTGGGGCGGATGCGTCCGGCAAAGAACCGAACCTTATGACGTTCTGGATGAGGCTCCGTCGACCAGCTATCCAGACACCCTCTATACGCCGTATTTCGCGCCTGACGAACCAGATTGCTGCACAACTTTGAATAACTCTAACACTTCCTTCTACAATAGCTATTTGAGCGATGGTAATTCGAGCACGTTGTGCCGCAACGGGCTTCAGTACCCTTACAAAACAACTGCGGACGAGAAAACCGTTCAGAAATGCGTTTTGAAATATTCTGCCCCCACCGTGAAAAATGCAGATGGGCCGAACTCTATATGTACACCCCAGCCAATTATCAGGCTTACGAACGACAAAACCGCCATCTTGAATGAAATCAACGCCATGTCGGCCGCAGGCGCTACGGTCGTGCCGGTAGGCTTGATGTGGGGATGGCATCTTCTATCGCCGAACGGCCCTTTCAGCGATGGCGTTGCCTACACGAATACGGATACTGTCAAGGCAATCATCCTTGTCACCGACGGGCAGAATGATGTGCAGACGAATGGTTCCACCGTGCCAACGAACGGCTTCAATAAGTCTGTCTACAACGCTTACGGCTACGGAAGCGGTCCTCACCTGAACATTTTATCGCTCCCAGCTTCGCTGAGCGGCATTCAGGATCCCTCGAACTATAATATCGACCAGAAAGAGGTCCAGCTCTGCAACAATATAAAGGCGGAGAAGGACGCTAACGGAAATACGGGCCGCATCAAGATTTATGCGATCGGATTCGGCAGTTCCATCAGTAGCAGCGCGCTGACGCTCTTGTCGCAATGCGCGACCAGCCCGGCGCAATACTTCTACAATCCGACCTCGGAAAGCCTGGTCGCGACGTTTAAGTCGATTGCGGTCGGACTCAATCAGCTTCGTATTTCACAGTAATCCCCGTTTTTGCACAACCCTTGGATAACTTCCTGGCAAAGTACGACCTAAGATTGTGGTCAGGGAGAGAATCACAGCACGTCTGGAGTCGCCGCTGCCGTTCTGTCAAGTGAGCAGGCAGCGAAGGACAAAGTTGGTCCTTGCCATGGGTTGATTGTCCAGTTTGCGCGCCGGCGGGAAGTCCGCCGGCATCGCAGGCGTGTGACATAGGGGGCACGGTTATGTTGCGGACGCTGATTAGACAGTATCATCGCGTAAAGAGCCAACCTTCAGGGCGGCTCTGCCGACGTGTGGCGCTAGCTTCTTTTGCAGCGATTTGGATCCAAGCCGGAGAGGTCCGTTCGCAAGGCGTCTACGCTGTCGACGAAGCGCCGGTTCGCCGGCTTCAAGTCACGCGTTTCAAGTCGCGGACCTTCACTTTGCGCACGCCCTTTAGCTCCGCGGTTGTCGGCTCTCCCGAAATTGCGGATGTCTTGCCGATATCCGACCGCGTGCTTTACCTCCAGGGAAAAAAGGCGGGCACCACCAATGTGTCGGTCTTCGGCGCCGATAAGAAACTGTTCCAGGTTTTCGATGTCGTCGTCGTCCCTGACACACAAACGGTTGCGGAGAGAATCCGCTCCGATACGGGAGGCCGCGGTATCCGCGTATCGAGCAGCCAGGAACAAATCGTCCTGAGCGGAGAAGCCGTCAATTCGGTCGAAGCCGAGCATGCCCTGGAAATCGCCAAGAGCGCTTCTCCGGAAACGCCGGTCATCAACCTGATGAAGGTCGCACCCAGCCAGCAAGTGTTGCTCAAGGTGCGCTTTCTCGAGGCCAGCCGCAGCGCGGAACGGGATGTCGGCGTCAACCTTTTCGGCGCTAACAGGGCTGGGACGAGCGGCGTCAATACGGGGGTGAGCCAACTTAATGGGTCAGTCGCGACGGGGCTCCCTTTGCTGCACACGCTTGCAACGCTGACAGGCGGGTCGGGCGCCACGCCATTCGTGACAGCAATCGGAAGTATCGGCAATGTCGACGTTCTGATTTCGGCCCTGGAGTCGAAGGGGCTTGTACGGGAACTGGCCGAGCCCGATCTCGTCGCCTTGTCCGGCGATACGGCAAGCTTCCTGGCCGGCGGCGAGGTTCCGATTCCCGTTGTCCAGCCGTCCTCCGGTTCGACGCCGACAATCACGGTCGACTACAAGCAGTTCGGCGTTCAACTCACCTTCCAGCCGACCGTGCTCGCAAATGGCATCATCAATCTCCGGCTCACGCCGTCGGTCAGCGAACTGGATTATGCAAACGCGATCCAGAACCAGGGCTTCCTGATCCCGGCCCTGAAGAAGAGAGAAGCCCGCACAACAATTGAACTTCGCGACGGGCAAACCTTTGCCATTGCGGGTCTGCTTCAGAGCGAAGGTCTGCGGAACATCAACCAGGTTCCCTGGATTGGCACGGTTCCCGTGCTCGGCACGCTGTTCCGCAGTTCGGCTTACCAGCAGAAAGAAACGGATCTGGTTGTCATCGTCACCCCGCAGATCGTTGCGCCCATTGTCCCCGGGCAGCGGGTTGCGTCGCCTCTCGACTCGCATCTGCCGAGCAACGACATCGATTTCTTCCTGCTTGGCCAAACCGATGTGCCGAAGAAATACTCCGAATATGTGACGTCGGGCGGCGGCCTGGCGGGTCCTTACGGTCATATTGTTCCGCTGGGTAATTAGCTCCGAGTAAAGAAGGTTTTGCACATGTCAAAGTTGATAAGTTTCAGTGCTCTGGCCTTTACGGCGGCTGCCTCGGCCGCGTTGGCGGGCGATCAGAGTTTCGATGACATCTTCGGGTATTATTTTCATCGAACCGATTCAATAACGGTCGGCGCGGGCGACGCCAAGAATGTGAATGCGGCGTCTGAAATGCTGGACCCGTGGCCACCCTATGTCAGGAACCGCAGCCTGCCGGCCAATGGTTCGCGTATGACGGGAGCCGTTCAACGCTATCAGGATGTGCGCAAGCTGAAGGATGCTCCGCCGCCCCTGTCTCCCGAATCCATAAACCCCATCGGATTTTCGTCCAGTCAATCGAAATGATGGAGGCGCGTGTGACCACGGACCGGTCTCAAGCTCTCTGCCGGGTTAAGGGTCGCCTTCTGACTTGGAGGCGAGCCTTCGCCGCGGTGGCCCTTATGCTCTCGGGATGCGGAGCGATTGACAACACCAGTGCCCCCACGACGCTCACCGTGCAGGAGCCAGCCAGCGAGAAATATATTCCATCCGACGAGCCTTACCGCCTGGGAGCGGAGTATTTCAATCGCGGCGCCTACGGGTTGGCTGAACGCTACTTCCGCGATGCGGTGGAGAAGGCGCCGGAAGACGGCGGGGCATGGGGGGCGCTCGCTTCCAGCTACGACCAGCTGAGGCGTTTCGATCTTGCGGATCGCGCCTATCAGCGCGCGATCGCACTCTGCGGGGAGACGCCCCAGATTTCTGAACAATCAAGGATATTCACAGATGTTGCGGGGAAATCTCAAATCCGCGCGCCGGAAGTTTCTCCAGGCTTCCACGCTCGATCCGGGCAACCCCACGATCCTGAACAATATAAGGCTGCTGGACGGCAGCCAGCCCTATATAGGGCCTGCCTCCTGGGGCGCTCACATTCAATAGAGTATGGCTCGGTGAGGCGTCCCGGTCTTACCCGGCTTTGAAAGTATCCATGATCTTGATGACAGCCGGGCCGCCGACAATCAGGAAGATCGTGGGCATAATCAGCAGCATCACCGGAAATGTCAGAAGCCCCGGCAAGCGGTTGGCGCGTTCCTCCAACCGGAGCAGGAGGTCGTTTCGCATCTCGATGGCGGCCGTGCGCAACGACTGCGCGAGCGGCGTGCCAAAACGCATGCTCTGAGACAGCGTGCTGACAACCGAACGCAAACTTGGAAGATCCATGCGGTCCGCCAGGTTGAGCAGCGCCTGATCTCGATTTGGAAAGATGCTGATCTGTGCCCAGGTGAGCGCCAGTTCGGCCGCCAGAGCCGGTTGCGTATGGCGCAGTTCGCGAGCCACCCGCTGAAGCCCGCTTTCCAGAGAAACGCCGGCGTCGGCGCATATCGCCAAGAGTTCGATCGCATCCGGGAGGCCCAACGCCACCGCTTTGCGGTATTTCGCCATAGCGAACCTGACAATCATAATGGGCATGTACCATCCGGCCGCGGCGGAGCCCGTGGCTATCAGCAAAGGCAGCGGCCACGTTGTCTTGTGGCCGGCAAGGTAAGCGAGAGAGGCAAGGACCGCGATCGCGCTCACTCTTATGAGCGTGAAGTATAAAATCGCGGGATCGGGCTCGACATTATATTTGGCGAAGAACCGGGCGATCTGCCGCTGCTCGGGCACCGAAAGGCCTTGCGTTCCATCTTCGTACTGATGGTCGTCCCTCGGAGCGGACTGCTCGGGCGCCAAGTCCCTGCCGGCGGGCCGGAATTGCACCATCTCCACACGCCGTGCGATCGTGCGCGTGCGAACGCGCATGCTGGAAAAGATCAGGGCAGCGCCGCCCAGAAGAATGGGGGCCATTGCCAGGAAGGGGGCAATGCGGCCGAAGGAAGAGAGATGGGAAACAAAGGCATGAGGCATCGTGGCTTCCTCAGATCATGCCGCCATTAATCGCAGTCGGTTCAAGGCGGGAAAGTTTATCGCTTCTAAAGTGCTAGCAGGCTGGCGAAGAACGCTGTTGCCCATGGTTCGACAGGCTCACCATGAGGGTTCGGCAGGCTCACCATAAGGATCAACTCATTGAAAACACTCGACCACATCTCGAGCCCATCGAAGACCTCATCCTGAGCTTGTCGAAGACCTCATCCTGAGCTTGTCGAAGCCTCATCCTGAGCTTGTCGAAGCCTCATCCTGAGCTTGTCGAAGGATGAAGCCAAGATTTCGTGCTTTTCCAACAGGCTGCTGAAAAACGCTGTTGCCCATGGTTCGACAGGCTCACCATGAGGGTTCGACAGGCTCACCATGAGGATCGACTTATTGAAAACACTCATCATGGCTGTTCGACGCTTCGCATCATCTGCCTCATCACAAGGCCGGATATCAGAAGGCCCGCCGAGGCGGCGGCGAGGATGGTCTTGCCACGGGGGTCATGGAAAAGAGGCGTGAGGTAGCCGGGCGACACCACGAGAAGCGCCCCTACCGTCACAAAAGGCAGCGCGCCCAGCACATAGGCGGAAAAACGCACTTCCGCGGTCGCGGCCCGGGCCTTCATCTGCGTGGCGCGCCGGTTTCGCATCATTTGCGCGAGCGATTCGAGCGTGGGAAGCAGGTTGCCGCCAGCCGATTGCTGCAAGACAACCGCGACCGCGAAGAACTGAAAATCCGGAACGCGAATGCGCTGACTGCTCAGCCGGAGCAAATCCTCGATCGACATGCCGATCCTGAGTTGGCCGGCGAGCTTCGCGAAAACGGCGTCAACGGGCGGGGGCGCCTCCTGGCAGACCATCTGGAAAGCCGACGTCACCGGCAGGCCTGCCCGCAGCATGCGAGCGACGGCATCGACAGCATCGGGAAAAAGAGCAGAAAACGTGGTCTCCATGACACCGCGCTCGCGGATGACGACGATTCGCATCGCGAGGTAAGCGCTAACGCAAGCAGCCGCGCCAGACAGGGCAATCGGAAGTTGGAGCAGGTTGTTGAAGGCAAACGAGGTTGCCACGGCGGCGGCGATCGCGGCAATCGCCAGCTTCGTTGGATTAATCTTAAGATCCCAAGGATGATCGCGGTCCACAAGAAGCAACCGTTCGAGTTGAAGGCCCTCGGTTGGCGGCTTTGCCGATGCGCGGGAATCGGTTTCCGTTTCGACGCTTGCGGATACGGAGGGAAGAAGGCGCAGACGCTGTTCCATGTCGCGCCGCTCTCGTCGCGAGACCGTCAACGCCAGGCCGAATGTAAGTCCTGCGCATAGCACCAAAGCGAATAATAAAATGGGAAGCAGCATGTTTAACTACTCCATCTTTTCTGGACGCCGATGGCGTCAAGCAACTGCTCCTCCATGCCGTAATATTTGATGCGCGGAAGAAAACGCGGGGCAACGGGTGTGGACTTGAACTCGCCGTCGATGCCTCCGCCGGGCTTTTCTCCCTTGTATTCGAAATTGAAAATCGTACCGATCACAACGATTTCGCCCTCGATTCCAACCACCTCCGCAACTTCCGTAACGCGCCGGGCGCCATCTCGCATGCGCTCTGTGTGAATGACGACATCGACGGCGCTGGAGATCTGTCCCCGAATGGAGCGGACAGGGATATTGGGGTTTCCCATGAGAACCATGTTCTCAAGACGCGCCAAAGCATCCCGCGCTGAGTTGGAGTGGACCGTCGACATTGAGCCATCGTGGCCCGTGTTCATGGCCTGCATCATATCGAAAGCCTCGCCTCCGCGAACCTCGCCGACGATGATGCGGTCCGGCCTCATGCGGAGCGCGTTGCGGAGCAAGCCCCCCTGGTCGATCTTGCCGCGCCCCTCGAGATTTGCGTTGCGTGTCTCAAGCTGAATGACGTGCTTCTGCTGGAGTTGCAGCTCTGCGGCGTCCTCAATCGTGACAATCCGCTCGCCCGGGTCGATCATGCCGGAAAGGGCGTTGAGCAATGTGGTCTTGCCGGAGCCCGTGCCTCCCGAAACGATGATGTTCAAGCGGCAGCGCGCGAAAATCTCCAAAGCGGTGGCGAGCCCAGGCGACATCGATCCCGCCGCCGCCAGATGCTTGAGGCTCAGGATCTTCTGCGAAAACTTCCGGATCGATATGGACGGCCCCTTCAGGCTCAGCGGAGGAATGATAACGTTGACGCGGCTGCCGTCGGCGAGGCGCGCGTCCAGCATCGGATTGGATTCGTCGACACTGCGTCCGACGAAGGACGCGATGCGCTGCGCGACGTGCAGGACATGCGCATCGTGGCGAAACCTAAGCCCTGTGAGTTCAAGCTTGCCGCGCCTCTCCACATAGATCATGTGGGGGCCGTTCACGAGGATGTCGGACACGGTCGGATCGTGCAGCAGCGGTTCGATCGGTCCCAACCCGATCATTTCATCGACGATGTCGCGGGTCAGCGCGTCCTGCTCGGTCTGGTTCAGAAGCAGCTTCCGCTCATTCGCGATCTCAGCCACGAGGCTATTTACGAACGCCGTCAATTCCTGCTTGTTCATGCGCACAGCCGCGACCGGCTCAATCCGAAGCAAGACTTGATCGCGAATAAAGTCCGCAGTCTTGAGAGCGGAAGGCGCCATCTGTGTTGCGCCAGGCGCCACCTGAGGTGCGCCGATGGCGGCAGCACGGCCGGCTTGTAAGGCGCCCGCAGCCGGTTCTGCCGGAATCGTTTTTTTGCCGAAAGAAGCCATCATCATGCCCGAGCTTGAACGCATCCACTTTAGGCGGCAGCGGTTAAATTACGACAACATTACAACCAAAGATTGAAACAAAGTTGGGCGGACCGAGGCCCACTTAAGGACCGCCGATGTCACGGACATGGCAACTTGAGGCGATCCCCCAGGCGTGTCATGGCCGAGTGTCACGCCGCCATGGTTGGCAAAGCAACTTCTGCAACGCTGACTTAAAAAAGCTATCTTGACACGGCATGAGGTTCGATCTGGGTCCTAATTTGTGATCGCCTTTACCGGCTTGTGAGCGCGATCGCGCTGGTGTCGTCGATGAGCGCGGTGGATGCTGCACGAGACGTTTAAAGAGTGGCAGGGATGACGGTATTTCTCGGCGAACGTTTACGATACGGCGCTTACGCACTCATGGCAGCCGCTGCGGTGGTCGCATATTTCGTGATGGGCTCGGATCCGGGCCAGCTGCCGGTCGAAGCAGGAAGAAAGGCTTTCCAGAGCGAGGACCTTCCAATCCTGCAGCCTCTCGATACCGAAGTGGATCAGGAGGGCCGCCGCGATTTATTCGCATTTGGGAGAGCGGAACCGGTCGTGGAGACGCCTGCGGTGATCCAGGCGCCGGTCCAGCCGCCGCCGCCCGACCTCCTGGCAAATGTCCAAGCCGTCGGCCTCGTTCGCCGGAGTGATAATGTGACCATTCTCATTCGCGTTGGAAGCCGGCTGTTGACCGTCGGGCTCGGGGAGTCGTTCGGTGAAGGCAATGCGTTGCGCGTCGCCTCCATTGCAGGCAGGAACGTGCTGATTGTCGACAGATCCTCCGGCAACTCCCGCAATTATCATTTGAGCGAGGAGTAGCATCCGCCTGCGGCGGTCATCCCGCTTTGTGCCGCCGTTTCATGACAAGATAGGCTCTTACGCCTTCGCCATCGTGCTCCAGGGAGACGCGCTCAACGGTCACGAATTCCTCAAGCTGTGCGAGCCCGGCAATAAAATGCCGGATGTTGCTGTAACGGCCTCGCAAGATGATCTCGAAAAGCGCCGTGTTGACAGCCGCGCTCTTCTCTTCGCTGGGCGATGAGACCTGCTCGACCGTCGCGCCGCTCCGGCTGGCCAGACCTTCAATATCGCGCACGAAAGCAGGTTCGGCTTTCGCCACCTTCAATTTGGCTTCGAGTGTGTCCGCTTGTTTCACGCGCACGGCGAAGCTTTGCATGATCCGCTCCCGCGCTTTCAACTCGCGGAATTGAGCCCTCGTTCGCTCCAGCCGGTCATCGGCGTCCGCCGAGGCCTTGCGGGCCGGCTGCCAGATGAGCGCCGCGACGAGCGCAAGAAGAGCAAGAGTGAGGATGAGAGCCAGGAGTGCGGCAACGGAAGCCGGATGACGGACAACATGGGCAATGCGGACTTTTGTCTCGGTCATGTCCGCGGGTCCCCGCCGGCGAAGCGTATGGACAGGCGGACCTGATACATCGGGGCAGTGCCCTCCGTGGTTCCGGCCTGCTTCTTGTCCACGAGGCGAACCGAGGCGAAGACTGCGCTTTTGTTCGCGGTATCGAAAAACGCCGTCAAGTCCTCGCTCGACTCGGAAATCGCCACGAGTTCGAGAGCGCTCCGGCCTCGATCGTAATCGAAGTTTTGCAGCGCAACCGATGGCGGCATGAATTCCTCAAGCGTGGAGAGAACGCGAACGACGGACGGGGCGCCTGCGTAGTCGAGAGCGTTGAGCGACGCGATACGCTGGCGGAGCGCTTTTACGGCGACAGGATCAGGCTCGTCCCTGTGCTGTGCCAGGAGGGTTCCAAGCTCGGCGCTAAGCTCGCCAGCCTGCTTCAGGGTCTGCTCACGCTCGGTCCAATAGACCGAACTGTCCCATGATAGAATTCCAGTTTCGATGAGTGCTATGGCGGCAAGCCCGGCGAGGACAAGCGCGAGCACGAGCGAAAAGGGACGCAGATCGAAAGAAAAGTTGACCTTGGGAATGAAAATCGGACCGCTCATTTTGCGGCCTTCCGGGAAGGTGAGGACTGGCCGGGCCATTTCAGCAGCTTCAGGGTCTTGGAATGCGCCAAATCGGGGGCAGTGGCGCTGGCCGCCGCAGCGTCGATATAGACGGCGACAGGCGCGCCCTGCCTTGCCACGATGAGCGCATAGCGCCCGATGCGCCTCGCCATCCTGCGCTGCCCTTCCAGATCATCGCGCGAAGGCCGCCTGACGCTTGCGATATGGGCAATGGTTCCTTCCCCATCCCAAACCAGGATCGTTCTAAAACCGTGCTCTTCGAAGAGCGCCATGCCGGGCTTCTCAAGCGTTTGGACGCTCACTTGCTCGAATTTCTGCAGGTACTCCGGCGTGATGATGTCGGCGTGGAGGCCCCTTTTTTCGAGCGCATTTCTGATCTGCAGCAAAATAACGCGCTCCATCGCAAGGCAGAGAATGCGCCCCCTCTCACTCATGGCCCTGGCGAGCGGGCGTGCGATGACCTCGACCTTCCCCGCCTCGATGCGATGCTCGCGGCAGAAACGCTGGGAGACGATGAGGCGGCGGTCTCCTTGCGCTTTGGGAAGTTTCGTGAACGGCAGGATCGCGGCCATGATGAGCGGCCCTTCGAGGGTCACGCGAACGAAGGGCGAGGTCAGTCTCATTGCGGGGAGAATAGTGGCGAGAACGCTATCGAGCGCCGCGCCAAGGGTGGGCGCGCCTTCGGATGTCGTGAAAGCGGCGACGGCCTTGGTTTTCACGCCGCCGCTCCAACTGGGGCCGTGCCAAGCGCCATGGACCTGACCGGCGCTGATCCGAAGGAGGCAGGTCGATCGACGCACTCAGGTTACCCTTACCACTTCGGGAAGCGAGGTGACGAAGGCCCGCGCCTTGCCGAGCGCAGCCTGCCGAATATCCCGCAACCCGTTTTGCAATGCCGCGATGCGCATGTCCTCGGTCGGCTGCCGTTCGACGATCATCTGCTTGAGCTCGGGCGTCATCATGCAGGATCTCGGCCGCCACGGTGCGCCCTGAATAGCCCGTGTTGAAGCAGGCATCACACCCTCTCGGCTCCCGCCATGTCTCGGCGGCGAGGGAGAAATCGTCAAAGCCCAGGGCCTCGATTTCCTCGATCGTGTATCGGTGCGCGCGCGAGCAAGCGGGACACAGGCGCCGCAAGAGCCGCTGCGCTACGATGCAGTTGAGCGCCGCGACAAGTTCGTGGAGGTCGATTTCCATATGCGTGAAACGGGAGATGACGTCGAAGGCGTTGTTCGCGTGGAGCGTGGTGAAGACAAGGTGGCCCGTCAGCGCCGCCTGCACGGCGATCGAGGCTGTTTCGCGATCCCGGATTTCACCGACCATGATCTTATTGGGGTCGTGGCGCAGGATGGACCGCAAGCCGCGCGCAAAGGTCAGCCCCTTCTTGTCCGACACGGGGATCTGAAGGATGCCCGGCAACTCGTATTCGACCGGGTCCTCGATCGTGATGACCTTCTCCTCACTGTTGCTGAACTCGGTGAGGCACGCATAGAGCGTGGTGGTTTTGCCCGAGCCGGTTGGCCCCGTCACCAGCAGCATGCCGTTGGGCGAGCGCCCTACGCGCGCAAGAACGCCGCGGTCTTTTTCCTCGTAGCCCAAGGACTCCAGCGACAGGGAATTCTGCTTTTCAGTAAGGTGCGCCTTGTCGAGCACCCGGATCACGATGTCCTCGCCGTGCACGCCAGGCAAAACAGAGACGCGGAAATCGATATCGCCTTGCCGGCCTCTCAGGCGGAAGCGGCCATCCTGGGGAACGCGGTGCTCGGCGATGTCGAGATCCGCCATCACCTTGATGCGCGAGATGAGCGTCGCCTGATAGGCCGGGTCGAAGGGGCCGAGCGCGCGCATCAAAACGCCGTCGATGCGGAAATCGACCGAGACGCCAGCGGCGTCGGAGTGGATGTGAATATCGCTGGCCTGCCTCTGCAGCGCGGCGCGGACGATTTCGTTGACGAGCCTCACCACCGGGGCCGAATCGCCGCCGAAGGCTTCAAGATCGACGATCTCGGCGTTGCCCTGCTCGGTCTCGCGAACAAGCGCGAGGCCGAACTCCGCGCTCATCTCCTCGAGCATCTTCTGCCCGTCGTCGCACTGCCTCAGAACCTCGTCGATGGCATCGGCGGGGCTGACGACATAGTCGATTTCGCAACGGCACAAGAGGCTGAGTTTCTGCTCCAGCTCGAAATTGTCCGGCCGGCTGGTCGCAACGACGAGCAGATCGCCTTCAAACCGGAGCGGAGCGACGCCGAGCCGCCGGGCGTCGGCGGCGGGAAGCCGCGCCAGCGCTTCGGGGGAAATTTTTGCCCCGGCAAGAGTGTCGAAGGGCAGGCCGAACCTTGCGGCTGTTTGCTGGGTCACTTGATCAGGTCCGTTAGCGTGAAGATCGGAAGATACATCGCAATGACAACGCCACCAACGAGAACGCCGGCGATCAGCAGCACGGCAGGCTCCATCAAGCTTGTGAGCCTTGTCAGGCTGGTCGCGAGTTCTTCCTCTTGCTGGGCCGCGACCGCGGTGAGCATTTTGTCGAGGCTTCCGCTGGCCTCGCCGGCCTGGATCATCTTCATGGCCATCGGACGGAACAACCCGCCCACCATCAACGCCCTGGCGAGCGGGTTGCCATCTTTCACGGCCCGGTTTGCATCAGCCAGGACTTGAGAGAAATACCGGTCGGTAACGCTGGAGCCTGCGACGGCGAGCGCTTTCGGCACCGTGGCCCCCGATGAGATCAAAATCGACAGCATGCGAGCCGTCGCCGCCGCAGCCGAAGCGCGCCGGAAATGGCCGAATACCGGGATAAGAAGGAGCGCCTTGTCGCGCGCGATGGCCCCTTCGGGTTTTGAGGTCCATAGCCGGTCGAGAAGCAAAACCGAGCCCAGCGCGCTACCGAGGGTAAGCGCGATAAGGGGGAAGTTTTCCTCGACGCCGATCAGAACCTGGGTTGGCGCAGGCAACGAGCTTCCAAGTTCCGCGTACATGGAGACGAAGTTCGGGATCACCTCCACGAAAAGGAATGTGAGCACGCCCGACAGCACGAGGAGAAGGACGATGGGATAGATCATCGCCTTCGAGACCTGGCCGCCGATCTTTTGTTTGAGGTCCACATAGTCCTGATAGCGCTCAAGGCAGACGGGCAGGGAGCCCGACTGTTCGCCTGTTGCGACAAGCGCGCGATAGGGGGCATCGAAGACGGCGGGAGCCTTGCCCATGGCGTCGGAGAGAGACCCGCCGCGCTTGACTTCAGCGGTCACGACCTGCAGCGCTTTTTCAAGCTTCGGCTGGCCGGGCCGCACCGAAAGCAGGGACAGCGTTTCAGGAATTGAGATCCCGGCCCGCAGCAGCACGGTCAGTTCCCGATTGAAGTTGGCGATGTGTTTCAATGGGGGACGGCTGAGAGACGAGGTCCCCCGGCTCACGCGCCCCGCTTTAAGGATCAGATCGCGCGAAGACAGGATCTCCCGCAGCTGCTCAAGGGAGTCGGCTGTTTCCAGGCCGTCCGCCGTCTCACCCGTCAGCGTCAGCGCCTTATAGGAGAACAACGGCACGGTGACCGCTATTTATTGGAGGCGGTGGCCGGCGCCGAGTCCCAGCTTGTGATATCGGCGTCGTTGCCTGCGCCGCCCTCGCGCCCATCGGCGCCAAAGGAGTACAGATCATACTTCCCATGCTCGCCCGGAGAGCGATAATTGTACTTGTTGCCCCACGGGTCGGGCGGAAGCTTTTCGCCTTTGAGGTAAGGACCGGCCCAATTCGCAACGGCGCCCGGTTTGTGGACGAGCCCATCGAGGCCTTCAGCCGAGTTGGGATACCGGCCTGCGTCGAGGTAGTACAGGTCGAGGGCTTTGCCAAAATTGTCGATTTGCAGCCGTGCGCTTTTGACCTTGCTCGTTTCGAGGTAGCCCAGCACGCGCGGGCCGACGAGACCGACGATAAGGCCGATGATGGCGAGAACGATGAGCAACTCGATCAGGCTGTAACCGGGAGAGCCGCGCCGGGGCGCATCGCGACCGCGCCGGGCCTTATCGAAGCCTGGAAAAAACCGAACCCGCTTCAGAAACTCGTTGCCGATTTGGAATGAAACTCGCATCAACGCCCCTCCGGCCCATCGCTGAAAGCCGAACACACAGTCCACCCATGAATGCAATCGCATCGACGGCATCCACTGACTAACCCAGGAAACTGAGAAGCATGAACACGGCATTTGAGGCAGCATCATGATCCCCAAAATTGCCGCCGGGGCTGTCTTCCTATGGTGTGCCGTGGTCATCGCCAGGGATGATTATCAATTCAGGATCGTTCCCGATCGCATCCTGGCGGTCTTATTTGCGACAGGCGCGCTTTACGGATTGCTGGCCGGAGATCCGCTTTGGGAAGACTTGGAGGATACGATCTCCGCTCTCGCCTTTCGAAGCGCAGTTCCTGGGCTTTCGACGTTACTCGTCGCCCTGATATATAAAGTCGTCCGGGGACGGGATGGGCTTGGTTTGGGCGACATCAAGCTTATAGCAGCGGCGGGAGTCTCGGCTCCCGGTCAATGGCAGCTTCTATGCCATCGCTGCGGCATCGATGTTCGCCCTCGCGGGCACGGTTGCCCTCGGATTATGGCGGAGACAGGCAGCCGCCCTTGTCGAACTCGCTACCGTTTGCGGTTTTTCTTGCGCCAGCTTTCTGGCTCGTATGGCTCTTGGATGAAGCGAAACTTCTTCCGGCCTTGAACTGAAGGCTATTCAGGACGCGCACGCACCTGTGATGCCGCCGATGGTTTTTTGGACCAGGGCTTTTGGACCATTTGGCGTCAAGCACACCCTGACGTTGTATGCAAAAACGCTGGTCGTTGTATGACAGCGGCCGAATTCAGGCCGAATATGGTGAACATTGCGTTGCGGCAGGGGGGTAAATTAACCCGCTTATGGTTAATTCCCACGCGGCCGGCGCGCGACGGAATTATCTCCCGCCGGAAATCGCGCCCACAGATGGGTTTCTTGCGTAAAAGCGTGGCGCGAAGAAATCCGTTAATTATGTTTTTGGCCACCACGTTAACCTTGACAGCCCGTTTTGCAGCCGCCGCCGCGCCTGTCGCCTTCAGATTTTTCCGTTTTAAATCAATGTCTTGGTGCCATTAACCTCACGGTAAAGCGCATTTTCCTAAAATCCAAGGCTGAAGCATTCCGGCTGACACGCGAGAAAGAAGCCGATCCGGAGGACAGATGCCGCCCAAAGTCCGCCAAATATGTTGCAAACAGATGCCGCCATACACGGAACAGACAAAACAGGCATTCGGACACCTGCGTTTCAGGACGGCCTTTCGGCCACTTCTTCCTCCGTTACGGGCTGCGCACGCTCAAACCACTCCTCGAAAGCTCCACGGATCACGTCGCCGTCGGGGAATTCAACATCAAGTTCGTCACCGCCGGACCGGCCATGATAAGCGCCGATTACTTTGCCGATATCCGAGGCCTTATAGCCAAGCCGCGTCGGGCTGGACTTTCCCCACCTTACCAAGGACCCGATCTCCGCCGTCATACTCCCTCCAAAGCTATCAAATTTGGGTATTTGAGCACTTCCCTGAGCAAGAACGGTCCGAAGGGCGGTTTTCTTCCATGATCGGAAGCGGTGAGGGATTGAAGCGGGGACAGCATCATCCATATACCATCCACACGGATGGTGAAAGCAATGTCAGATAATGTACGAGAGCTTCGCCCCAAGACGGGCGACACGGAAAAAATCACGATCAATCTTGGCTTTGTCGATCTCGGCCATGTCGATCTGCTCGTGCAGGAAGGCTTCTATTCCAACCGCACCGACTTCATTCGAACAGCCATCCGCAATCAGATCGAGCGTCATGCCGACGTGGTCCGCAACGCCGTGACGCGCAAAAGCGTCGATCTCGGCCTTCGGCATTTCACGCGGGCCGACCTCGAAGCGGCGCGGGACGCCGGGCATATGCTCGACATTCGCGTTCTTGGACTTGCGAGAATCGCGGACGATGTTCCGCCAGACCTCGCTCGTGCAACGATTGCATCGCTTGCCGTGCTCGGAGCTCTTCACGCAAGCTCGGCTGTCAAGGCGGCGCTTTCAGACCGCATGCAGTAGGTTTTGCCTTGAGAATTTTCCCGAGTTGGTTCTTCGCCCGCAAAAGAAAGCGCCCGACAATGATCAATCGAATCCCCCCGAAATGGCTGAGGCGACCCGTCTCACCCGGCTCGGCAAGCTCATGGAGGCGACGGCGCTCATTCAGCGCGTGCTTCGGGGCGAACGCGCCACAAACGCCGCAGACAGCCCTACCACGATCGATGCCGAATATACCGTCGTCGAAGGCGAGCCGCGCGGCGAAAAGCCTGGGCCACGGCCGAAAATTCACCACGAGTTCAGGCCGCACGCGAGCCTCAAGGAGACGGTTGAGCGCGTCGGGGCAATGTCCAAATTCTTCCGGGAGGGTCTCCATCCCGCCCCGGAGGCGCCGGAAGGGGCTTCGTTCACGACGGCGACCTATGCCAACGCCGCGGGGTCACGGCAATACAGGCTTTACGTTCCCGCCAACCGAAGCGATGAACGGCCCGCGCTGATCGTCATGCTGCATGGCTGCACCCAGACCCCCGACGATTTTGCGGCCGGCACGCGCATGAACGCGTTCGCCGAGGAGCATGGCTTTCTCGTTGCCTATCCCGCACAGACGTCACGAGCGAATATGCAGCAGTGCTGGAACTGGTTCAGGCCGGAAGATCAGCGCCGGGGGGAGGCGAGCCATCGCTCATTGCGGGGATCACCGAGGAGGTCATGAGCCAGCATGGCGTGGATCCGAGGCGCGTCTACATCGCGGGGCTCTCGGCGGGCGGCGCGGCGGCTGCAATCATGGGCGACGTCTATCCCGATCTCTACGCCGGTGTCGGCGTTCATTCGGGCCTGCCATCGGCTGCCGCACAGGATATGGCGACTGCATTTGACGCCATGCGCCTCGGGGCGAAGGTTCAGGAGCCGTCTGCGCGGCTTATTCCGACGATCATTTTTCACGGCGAAAAGGATCAGATCGTCAATCCGGCCAACGGTGAGGCTGTGGCAGCCAAGGCGGTGGGAAGCGCAAGCGGGTTGCGGAAAGAAACGGAACAAGGCCACACCGCCGGCGGCCGAAACTACGTGCGCACCAGCTATGCGGATAAAAAAGGGGCGCACGCTTTGCGAATACTGGCGCGTCCGCGAGACCGGCCATGCATGGTCGGGCGGCTGCGCTTCCGGCCTCGCATACCGATCCCCTCGGTCCCGATGCGTCAAGGGAAATGGTTCGCTTCTTCTTCCAGCATCAGGAGGGCTGAGCCGCGCTCAGCAAACAGCCCCAGCTTTCGACGACGAACGGCGGGGGCTGTTGTGCCGCCCACCGCCGCAGCTTGTGGCGGCTAGGCATGGGCGCCTGATCGCCTTGCCCAAAGTCTACTCGGCGTATGGCGCTCGCCTCGAAGTACCATTTGCTGAGCGGTGAAGAGCGGATCAACTGGAACGATCACTGCGAAGCTACGCAATTTTTGCCAAGAAAATATTGCTTGATGAAGTCGTTCGAGTTGGGACAAGAGTAAAAAATTCGTTTATAGTGCTATTCGCGCCGAAAAGTGGGTTGTGCGGCGTGAAAAACTCCCCCCAAAATTCTCTCGAGGCCACACCATGGACCTACAAGACACGCGTATGCAGTGTTTGCGTATGGCTGCCGAGTTGGGCGGCAAGGTCGATGCCGTCATCGCCGCAGCGCATCGTCTGTTCGATTTCATCAAAGGCGCCGAACAGGCGGCCCCCGCGGAGGCGCCCACCGCCGACAACTCGCCTGAGCCTATCGCGCTCGCTGAGCCGCAGGCGGAAGTTGCAACGGCACTGGCTGGCGCAATTACAGAGGCCGCGACCAGCGAGCCCCTTGTCGCCGACCCCATCGCGGCATGCGGAACAGCGCTTGTGATGCCGGAGAGTGGAAACTTGGCCGAAGCCTTGCCGAGCCCCGAGGCTGTGGCTGCTGCTGAGGTTCAGGTCGAAGCCGCGGCTGAGGAGGCCCCGGCCGAGGTTGAAGCTGCTGAGGTTCCTGCGGAGGCTGCGGCTGAGGAAGCCCCGGCCGAGGTTGTCGCTGCTGAGGTTCCTGCGGAGGCTGCGGCTGAGGAAGCCCCGGCCGAGGTTGTCGCTGCTGAGGTTCCTGCGGAGGCTGCGGCTGAGGAAGCCCCGGCCGAGGTTGTCGCTGCTGAGGTTCCTGCGGAGGCTGCGGCTGAGGAAGCCCCGGCCGAGGTTGTAGCTGCTGAGGTTCCTGCCGAGGCTGCGGCTGAGGAGGCCCCGGCCGAGGTTGCAGCTGTTGAGGTTCCCGCCGAGGCTGCGGCTGAGGAGGCCCCGGCCGAGGTTGCAGCTGCTGAGGTTCCCGCCTGAGGCTGTGGCTGAGGAAGCTCCGGCCGAGGTTGTCGCTGCTGAGGTCTCCTGCCGAGGCTGTGGCTGAGGAGGCTCCGGCCGAGGTTGTGGCTGCGGAGGCTCCGGCCGAGGTTGCAGCTGCTGAGGTTCCCGCCGAGGCTGCGGCTGAGGAAGCTCCGGCCGAGGTTGTAGCTGCTGAGGTTCCTGCCGAGGCTGTGGCTGAAGAGGCCCCGGCCGAGGTTGCAGCGCAAGAGGTTCACGCTGAGGCTGTGGCTGAAGAGGCCCCGGCCGAGGTTGCAGCCGCTGAGGTTCCTGCTGAGGCTGCGGCTGAGGAAGCTCCGGCCGAGGTTGTAGCTGCTGAGGTTCCTGCCGAGGCTGTGGCTGCGGAGGCTTCGGCCGAGGTCGCAGCTGCTGAGGTCCCTGCCGAGGCTGCGGCTAAGAGGCCCCGGCCGAGGTTGCAGCTGCTGAGGTTCCTGACGAGGCTGCGGTTGAGGAAGCCCCGGCCGAGGTTGCAGCTGCGGAGGTTCCCGCCGAGGCTGTGGCTCAAGAGGCCCCGGCCGAGGTTGTAGCTGCTGAAGTTCCTGCCGAGGCTACGGCCGAGGTTGCGACCAAGGAGACCCCGACGGAGGTCGCCGCTAAGGATGTGCGTGCGGAAGGTGTAACCGAGGAGGCCCAAGTCTCGGCCACCGATCCGGCCTTCGTGCCGGTGTCTCCCGCGTCGCTCGCCGACATCGGTAAGCAGCCAGCGCCTCATGCCTGAGTTTCTCCAGGAAATCCTCGAGACAAACCGGAACACCAGCATAAGCCCCGCACGCTCTGCCCGCTCCGCCCCTCCAGGCAGCGTGGGCAGAGCCACGTTGCTTCATCAGCTTGCCGCGGCGCTCCGCTCGCGGACGGCGCTCCGGGCCTTCTTGGAGACGGTGGCCTTCATCTCGTCGCAGCAGATTTCGGCCGCATCCTTGAGAGAGGTTGCGATGAGGTCTGCTCCAACCTTCTTGCGCAGTTCCTCCATCTTTCCCGCATCTTGATCGGGTTGCCAGAAACAGGCGAGAAAGCGCGCATCGGGAAGCGCTCGCCGCCACCGCCGGATCAGATATCGCACGGGCAGCGCCCCCGATTGCGAGCCTTCGAACGATGAGATGCAAATAATCCTGGCGTCGGTCTGCAACGCACTTGAGTTGGCAGCGCGCCTTGTCTGGTCATAGGGCACAACCGACGGCGTCATACCACGCTTTTTCAGAACGTCCGCAAGCAGAACGCTGGCCGCCTGATCGACGGCCCCTTGCGCCTGAATGAGCAGCACCGGGCTATTCTCCTTCTCAGGACCGGCGGAACCCCTTTCCGATGCGCCATTCCTTTTACGCGCAGGCTGATTGGCTTCTTCGGATTTAGGCTCTTCGTCGGTATGCGAGTCGAGGTCCTCGACCACCTCCTCGATAACTTCAAGAAGCTCTGCCTGCCTGCCTTCCGGCAATCTTCCCCGCGCCGCATCGGCTTCCGCGAGCGCCAGCGCCTTCATGGGAACAGTGTCGTAATAGTCGGAAAGGCGCTGCTTTTCGAGTTGGCTCTCGGCTTGATAGGCAGCTTCGATCGCATCGCCCGCCAGCACGCGCTGATAGAAGCCCTCGTGCGGAGCGAGCGCCGGCTCATCGCCCAAGACGATGCCTAAGAAGCTCAAAGCATCGACGTGCCTGCCGAGCACCGCGATGCAAACCGTGATCGGCACGGCGAGGAGCAAGCCTGGTATGCCCCAGATCAATGTCCAGAACAGCTGCGCCAATACGATTGCCACAGGCGAGATCCGGTCTGCTGACCTTGGAGAATGGGCTCGATGACTTGTCCCGTCATGAGTTCGACCGCGAAGAACATCAGCGCGGTTTCGACGACCTTCGTCCAGCCGGGATCGATCGCCGAGGCCAGCACCAGAGGGAACACGGCGGCAATCGGCGTGCCGACATAGGGCACAAACCTGAGGATTGCGGCCAGCATGCCCCAGAGGACGAAATTCGGGACGCCGATGATCCAAAGCGCCACTCCGATGAACAAGCCGAAACAGCCATTGATAGTGGCCTGGATCAGAAAATAGCGGCTGAGACGCTTTCCGGCATCGTTCATTGCCGCCGTTGTGGCCTGCAGGTCGCGCGTGCCTCCAAGGCGCAGCATGCGGTCGCGCAAATCTTCCCGGTAAAACAGGATGAACACCAGGAACAGGACGAGAAGCCCGCCCATGCTGATCGGCTCGATAATGGGGCTGAGCAATTCCTGAAGGTATTGAAGGGTGGCGGACTGCGTTTTTTGCACCTCGACCTGTATTGGAGCGGGCTGATTTCCCTTGGCGTTGCCGGGCTGGCCTTGTGGAGAAGAACTGGCGCCTTTACTGCCCAACTCCGAGCCAAGGCTGTCCAATGTCGAGGACGCCTGTTCGAGCGTGCCCGAAGAGACCAGAGCTTTATTCAGAGATGCGATTTTTTCGCGGATGTTGTGCTGATATTTCGGAATTTCTCCGGCCAGATGAGAAACCTGCATCTCCATGACGAAGCCCAGCACGCCCAGGATGGCAAGCGCGAGCACCACGACGGCGATGACCGACGTCACCCTTCCAAAGAAAAGGCCGCGCAAGCGCCTGATCGGAGGCGTCAGCACGAAGGACAGCAGAACCGCTATGGCGAGCGGCTCCAGCACGACGCGGCCGAGATACAAGACGGCAAGCACGAAACTTACAATGATAAGGCCGCACGCCACACTGACGATGGATGATTCCCGCGCGGGCTGCTGTCGCGACGTTAACTCTGGCATGCGTGCTTTCTTCCCGATGAAATGCTGTAAAGCCCTGGCTGCAAGGCTTTTAAGGCTTAAGCCAACGTGGTAGACCGGAGAACGCGGGTCGCGGCTTGAGCGTTCCAATGGGCGATTGGTGGGACGGCAGGCTTGCTTGCAGGTCTTCGGGTCGGCCTCCGAGCTCGCGGGCTTCGGGGCGGGCGGAGGGCTCGCTTCGGTAGCCGCTCAGTGTCAGCCGGCGGGAGCGCGCCCGCCCTCGCGCGGGCATTTTCAATGGGAGGATGAAATCTTGGCTTCATCCTTCGACAAGCTCAGGATGAGGTCTGCGACAGGCTCAGAATGAGGCTTCGGCAGCTCAGGATGAGGTCTGCGACAGGCTCAGAATGAGGCTTCGGCAGCTCAGGATAGGTCTGCGACAAGCTCAGGATGAGGCTTCGGCAGGCTCAGGATGAGGTCTGCGACAAGCTCAGAATGAGGTCGTCGGCAGGCCCAGAATGAGGTCTGCGACAAGCTCAGAATGAGGTCGTCGGCAGGCCCAGGATTAGATCGAGTGTTTTCAATGAGTTGATCCTCATGGTGAGCTTGTGTTCATCCTCATGGTGAGCTTGTCGAACCATGGGCAGCATCGATTTTCCGAAGCCTGTCAATCCAGGTGTTGTCCCAAATGCGATGATCTTCAAAGGAGATAGAGCCGCCCCGTACAATGGGCCACCCCGAAGGATGTATATCGTCAGCCCGCTGGTGTTCTTGCTACATCTATTCCCAGGTAAGTCAGCTTTTTCATGCGAAAATCATTGCAAAACGATAGTGCCCATAATATTTTCAAATCCAGCAGGACGCCAAATTTTACAGCGCTCTGCCAGTTTCATTCTAGACCTATTGCCTGGATATACTTGCCTATACAAAGCCCCTAGCGCCGACGCTAGGGGCTTTTGCTTTTTAATGCTAAAAGCCGCGGCGATACTCTAATATTTTGGCGCGCCGCGTACCGCGAGTTCCTAACACCAAAGCCCAGCTTAAACTGGACTCGCCGTCTGACGTGTCGCCGTAAGTCACGACGCTTCCCCGTGGCCGTCCGCTTGCTTATGCTGTTTTCTGCCAAACAAACCCATTTTGGTTAACCAGTTGTCGAACCCTACCCGGCGTTTGATCGGTTTGGCGACGACGCGGGTCCCGATATTTCGCCTTTTATGAGTATTGAGGCGAATTGACACGGATTTTGCAGGGGAGGTCTTTTTGTTGGCGTAAATTTGTGTGCAAGCAGCGCGGGATGCTGTGAACCGATGGGACAGGCGCCGCCTGACTATCGCTCAATAACGTGGGAGGCCACAGCACGATGATCTTGAACGGACGGTTGAGATGGAAACTCCTTATCGGGCTTCTCGCGGCAGTTCTCTTTGACACGCTTCTTCAGATCACCTGGAAATCGGCCGTCCTCGAAACCCCTTCCGATCCTTCGCCCATAGCGGTGGTGAGCTCGCTCTTCAGCAATCCGGCCCTTCTTGGCATCATTGCGATCATGGCCCTTCAGTTCTTTAATTGGCTGATGGTCCTTGGCCAAGCCGATCTCAGCTATGCGAAGCCTGTTGCGTCCTTGAGCTATGCATGCGTTCCGATAGTGTCGGTTTTGATGCTGCACGAGGCTGTCGACGGATTTGAGATTGCAGGTGTTGGTTTCGTTATCGCCGGCGTATGGTTCATCAGCCAGACCAAGCCCATGACAGAGGACACGACCACACTTCCATGACTGGAACCACCCTTGGCATTTTGCTCGTCGTGCTCTGCGCCCTTCTGGAAGGGCTCGGGCAGGTTTTTTTGAAGAAATCGGTGCTCACCAAAGTCCGCTGGTTCATGTGGATTTCGGCAGGCGTCATCGTGCTTGCCCTGCAGGCGCTGATCTACACCGAGGCTTTGAAGCTGCTCGACGTCAGCGTTGCTTTCACGATTTTGAGCCTCAATCTGATCGCTATAACCGTCCTCTCCCATTTGATTTTAAAGGAACAGGTGACAAGAACGCGATGGATTGGCGTCGGGCTTATTTTTGTCGGGGTTGCGCTCGTTATGGCCCGAGCCTGAACGCTGTCCTTTAGCAGGATGCTGAAAAGCGATGTTGCCCATGGTTCGACAAGCTCACCATGAGGTCTAGACCGTTGAAAACACTCGGCCTCATCCTGAGCTTGTCGAAGACCGCATCTGAGCCTGCCGAAGCCCTCATTCTGAGCTTGCGGAAACCTCATCCTGAGCTTGTCGAAGGATGAAGCCACGTTTTCAGGATTTTTCAGCATCCTCTTAGACAAACGCGGGCTTATCCACTATTGTCGGAACCGTTTCCATTATTGCGGTCAAGATAAGTGACCTGACCAAAGTCTCCGCTTTTATATTTTTTGAAACAAAAGCACGTCATATCTGTCCTCTCCTATGAGGTCTACTGCAGGGGCCGTAACTAAGCCGTGGCCTTGCTATGCTCAAGGAGAACTGATTGAATGAAAGCTTTGTGTTGGGAAGGCGTTGGAGACATTCGTTACGAGACGGTGCCCGATCCCAAGATTGAAGATGGCCGCGACGCGATCGTCCAAGTGTCGAGCTGTGCGATCTGCGGCTCCGACCTGCACCTTTACGACGGGTTCATGCCCGGGATGAGGCACGGCGACATCATGGGCCATGAATTCATGGGCGAGGTTGTCGAGGTCGGAAAAAACAACAAAAAACTCAAAGCCGGCGATCGCGTCGTCGTTCCCTTCACGATCATCTGCGGCGAGTGCGAGCAGTGCAGGCGCGGCAATTTTTCGGTCTGCGAGAGGACGAACCGAAACAAGTCCCTCGCCGATAAGGCTTTCGGCCATACCACGGCGGGACTGTTCGGCTACACGCACCTGACGGGCGGCTATCCTGGCGGCCAGGCTGAATATGTGCGCGTGCCTTATGCCGATGTCGGCCCGATCAAGGTTCCAAAGAGCCTTTCCGACGAGCAGGTCCTCTTCTTAAGCGACATTTTTCCGACCGGATGGCAGGCTGCTGTGCAGTGCGATATCCAGTCGACCGATACTGTCGCCATTTGGGGCGCGGGGCCGGTCGGCCAGTTCTGCATCCGGAGCGCCGTGCTGCTCGGGGCCAAGAAGGTGATCGTCATCGACCGGCTTTCCGACCGTTTGTCGATGGCGAAGGCGGGCGGCGCGGACGAGATCATCGACTTCGAGCATGAGGATGTGTTCGAGCGCCTCAACGACCTCACGGGAGGAAAAGGCCCGGAGAAATGCATCGACGCCGTTGGCCTTGAATTGCATGCCACCGCCTCCTTCGATTCCATCCTCGACAGGGCGAAGCAGGCGGTCATGCTGGAAACCGACCGCCCCCACGTGCTTCGCCAGATGATCTTCGCTTGCCGTCCGGCTGGCGTGCTGTCCATTCCCGGAGTTTATGGCGGTCTTCTCGACAACGTTCCGTTCGGCGCTTTGATGAACAAAGGACTGACGGTGCGCACAGGCCAGACGCATGTAAATCGCTGGGCCGAAGACCTCCTTCGCCGCATCGAAGAAGGCCAGATCGACCCCTCCTTCGTGATCACCCACAAGGTTGCGCTGCGGGACGGACCGAAAATGTACAAGACCTTCCGGGAAAAAATGGACGGATGCGTCAAGGTCTTCCTGAGGCCGGATGGAGCGGTGTCATGATTATAAAAGCCGTTGCACGAATCATGGACATGATGCCGGCATCGAGAGACAAGTCCGCCAAGCATCTCGCGCGCAATCTCGGCTGGTTCAGTATCGCCCTCGGGGCCGTGGAAGTGGCGGCTGCGTCTCGTCTGTCACGGATCCTCGGCTGGAGAGGAAGCGAGTCCACGATCGCTTTCTGTGGCCTCCGGGAAATCGCCACCGGGGTCGCGATCCTTGCCTCGCGCGATCCCGCGCCGTTCGTCTGGGGCCGGGTGGCAGGTGATGCGCTCGACCTCGTTTCGCTCGCAGGCGGCTTTGGCGACAGCAGGCGCAAGGCTACGGTTGGATTGGCCGTTGGCGCCGTTGCGCTTGTGACAGTGATCGATTTGATCTGCGCCCAGACCTTGTCCGCTGACAATGAGCGCAACAAGACACGCATCCCCGATTACAGCAATCGGACCGGCTTGCCGAAGATCGCGGCCCAGATGCGCGGTGCGGCGGCGAAAGACTTCAAAATTCCGGCTGATATGCGCGCTGCGCCCGTCAGCCTGGGTGCACATCTATAAATATACGCCAAGCATTGTGTACGTTTTGTACAGTCCAGTGTACAATTTACGGCTAGGCTCAAGCGTAAGCCTAGCCTTTTTACAAGCTTTCCACGCATTCGATTTTCTGAACTTGACACGATACCGATATTTCGTGCTAGAGAAGGGCCTGAGTTACCATATCTGGTATTTTGTCTTATGTGGTCGTCATGTCATTCCAGGCATGCGTCCAGGTTCTTCAAATACGATTGTCTTGGCAACGCTTCCGTGATCTTGGTACTGTGAGTATTCACGTTATTCAGGGTTCGGCCGTGCCAATATCTTACAATCTTTTTCATCAGTTAAGTTCGCAATGGACGGACAAGCACAAGCTTGCGATCGAGACAGGTGCAGGAAAGCTGTATCGTTACAGTGATATCTTGGCCGCCACGTCGCGCTTCGCTAACGCGCTTGTGGCCGGGGGTGTGAAGCCAGGCGACCGCGTCGCCGCTCAGGTCGAAAAATCGCCTGAGGCTTTGGTCCTGTATCTGGCCTGTCTTCGCGCCGGGGCTGCGTATCTCCCGCTTAACACAGCCTATACAGAGCCTGAACTCGATTACTTTCTGCGCGAACTCGGAGCCCTCCGTTTTTGTCTGCCACCCTGGCACGAGTGAAGCCGGGGAACTGTGCGAGAGGGCAGGGGTGCCGACCCTGTTGACGCTCGGCACCGACGAGGATGGCACGCTTCCGGAGCAAGCCTCCGGGCAGCCGGATTTCTTCGACGATGTGCCGCGATCGGCCGACGACCTTGCCGCGGTCTTGTATACGTCCGGCACGACAGGCCGCTCGAAAGGCGCGATGCTGTCGCACGGCAATCTCGCGTCCAACGCGGTGGCACTGGCTCAGGCCTGGCGGTTCACATCCAATGATGTGCTCCTGCATGCGCTGCCGATCTTCCACACCCACGGCCTGTTTGTGGCGACCAACGTGGTGCTGATCGCGGGAGCCTCCATGTTGTATCTCCCGAAATTCGATCCGGACGAGATTTTCCGGCTCCTGCCATGCGCCACCACGATGATGGGGGTGCCGACCTTTTATGTCCGCCTCCTCGACGACTCCCGTCTAACGCGCGAGGCGACGGCGCAAATGCGCCTTTTCGTTTCCGGCTCCGCGCCCCTTCTGCCGGACACCCACCGCGAATTTCTCGAAATGACCGGCCACTCCATTCTCGAACGCTATGGCATGACGGAAACCGGCATGAACACCTCGAACCCTTACGAGGGCGAGCGCGTGCCGGGCACGGTTGGAGTGCCTTTGCCGGGCGTCGAAGTTCGGGTCGTCAACCCCGAGACGGGCGAGACGCTGGACCCTGAGGGCATTGGCATGATCGAGGTGCGCGGCCCGAATGTGTGCAACGGCTATTGGCGCATGCCCGATAAGACGAAAGCCGAGTTTCGAGACGATGGCTTTTTCATAACTGGCGATCTCGGCAAGATCGATTCGCGCGGTTACGTCCACATCGTCGGGCGCGGAAAGGACCTCATCATCTCCGGCGGCTTCAACGTTTATCCCAAGGAAGTCGAGAGCGAGATCGATGCCTTGCCCGGCGTGGTCGAAAGCGCCGTCATTGGGGCGCCTCATCCCGATTTTGGCGAAGGCGTCATGGCGGTCGTGGTCTTGGCGAAGGGCAGTGAACTGCAGGAGAAGGATGTGGTGGAGGCGCTAAAGAGCCGTCTCGCGAATTACAAGCTGCCCAAACGGGTGTTTTTCGTTGATGACCTGCCCCGAAATACAATGGGCAAGGTGCAAAAGAACCTTCTCCGCGATGCCTATGGCGATCTTTTTCTCGGCAAGTCCAAGCCTTAGAGCGCTTTCAGGACTATGCGGTTTTCCGGCCGGAAAGCGCGCTAAAATAAGAGGTTAGGGCGCATTTTGGCGACTCGGAGATCGCCGAATGTGCTCTGGCCCGTGGACCCGCGCAGCATCAGCCTGAGGAAGCCCGTGCCCGGGCGGCATCAGTCAACACAATTTTCACAAAATTCGATGGAAAGGTGGCGGCTAGGCAGACATTCCTTGGCCAGCCAACGAATGCCTCCTTGGAATCTTTTGTTTTCGCAGAGTTTTTTCCCAAAAAACCGGCAAGGCCACTTTTGGGAACTCTGCTTAGTTTGGTTTTAGTCGCGAGCAACAATCGAAATGCAGTCTACCTTATATAATGCGAAGCTCTGGCTCGGTCATGCCGAGCAGGTCCGTACCCTCAGCAAGGCGGTCACCGATCCCCGGACGAAGCAGCACATGCTAAATGTCGCGGCCGGTTTCGATCGCATCGCCCATCTCGCGACCCAGTTGAGGTCCACGAACGGCAGAAGCCCTCAAAACGAGCATCGCCTGATGAGCCGTCCGGTGCGAACCGCTGCTTGAAGAGCGCGTATCCTCCGGAAACACCGGCGGTCGAGGTGCATAAACCGCGCGCCTCGCTGCTGTTGTCACGCCGCCCATGATTCCACCAAGCACCGCGCACCCCTGCCTCATTTCTAGCCATGCGGGCTCAAGATTCGCTTGGCCCGTCTTGGCGACTGCGGCAAAAAGTGCCATCCTTGTGTCTTAGGAGGATACTGCCATGTCGGAAAGCGTGTACAAGGTCGTCGAACTCATCGGGACCAGCACTGACTCATGGGAGAAGGCGGCGGCCGCCGCCGTTGAGCGGGCGGGCCAAAGCTTGCGGGATCTTCGTGTCGCGGAGGTTGTGCAACTCGATCTCGTGATCGAAGAAGGCAAAGTTTCGGCCTACCGGGCGAAATTGAAGGTTTCCTTCAAATTCGAGGGCAAGGACTGACCCTCCGCCGGTGGCGGCAAGCAAACAACCGGGCCAGTAAATATCCCCCGGCAAAGCCGGGGGCTTTATTGGTGTGAGCCGCTCAAAGCGGCTAAATGGGGACGCTGACGCGGCCCCGAATGGTCGGCGCCACAAAGTGGCAGATCAACGCCAGAGGTTCATCTGCTCCAGCCTTTGATCCTCCTTCTCCTGGTTCTTGATGTAATCCCGGATCACCGTTTCGTCCCGCCCGACGGTCGAGACAAAGTAACCCCGAGCCCAGAAATGCTGTCCCACATAATTCCGTCGCCGCTCACCATAAACGCGGGCCAAATGGATGGCGCTCTTGCCTTTGATGTATCCGATCACCTGTGAAACGGCATATTTCGGTGGGATCGAAATCATCATATGCACATGATCCACCATCAAATGCCCCTCTTCGATCCGGCTTTCTTTCTGTGCTGCAAGGTTTCGGAAAATCTCGCCCAAATGCGCCCGCAGCTGACCGTAAAGAACCTTGCGGCGGTATTTGGGAATGAAAACGATGTGATATTTGCAGTCCCACTTCGTGTGACTTAAGCTCTCGAACTCGTCCATCGCGATTTGACCTTTCGTGCGCGTGGTGGCTCACGAAACGAAAGTCGCGGTGGACTGCCGGAAACGTCAAACTGCTCAGGCCTCCCCGGCAAAGCCGGGGGATCTCCCATACGGTTTAAAGTCATGGCCGGGCCTGACCCGGCCATCAACGACCGCTCGCATGAGCATCCATGGATGGCCGCATCAAGTGCGGCCATGACAATTTCCGGCTAATCTTATGCAAAAAGTCCCGCGAATGGGCGGGACCTTCTCAGCCTTGGAGGGAAGGTACTCCCTCCCATCCTTCGATCCTATGACCCGAGCAGCGGTGATGGGTCCACAGGCTTCGCGTTCTTTCGGATCTCGAAGTGGAGCTGCGGCTGGTTCGCATCCCCCGTCACGCCGGCCGTTCCTATGGTCTGACCGCGCTTCACCACGTCGCACTTCTTGACCATGATCTCGTCCGCATGGGCGTAGGCTGTGACGTACTCCTCGGCGTGCCGGATCAGGATGAGGTTGCCGAAGCCCGGCAGTTCATCGCCGACATAGGCAACGACGCCATTCTCCGCAGCCTTGATGGGCGTGCCCTTAGGAACCGAGATCGTCAAGCCCTCGTTCACGGTGCCATCGCGCTGCGGGCCGAACTGCCCGATAACGAGGCCCTCCACAGGCTTGCGGAATGTCTTGCCCATGCGAGGCAGCGGATTGGCGAGTGCCGCCTCGCAAGTTGGCTCGGTCTGTTTTGTCGTCGTCATCTTGACTTCTGTTGACGGCTTCACCTGCTGGGCTTCCTGCAGCGTCCCTTCGGAGTTCGGAGGCAGGCGCGGCGGAAGCTGAAGCGTGGCCTGGGCGTGGAACTGGCCGGTTTTGCGGCGTGGCTGCCGCCATGGCCTGCTTCGGCGCCGTCTGACCTGGAATCGCAATGGACTGTCCGGCCCTGAGCGCGCGCGCATCGGGCAAGTTGTTCGCCGCAAGAATTTGCTGCTCCGTCAAGCCATGAGCGCGTGCGATGGCCCCAACGGTTTCGCCTCTCTGCACCGTGTAGCATTGGCCGCCTGTGCACTCGGCGACCTTTGCCCTGGGCGGCATCGGCGCTTGTCCATACTGCGTCGGCGCAGCGGCTGCCGGGATCACAAGCATGGTGCCGGGCATGACAGGGCCACCACGAAGCCCGTTCGCGCGCGCGATCGCCTCGACAGTCACGCCGTGCCGCTTGGCGAGAGAAAGAATCGTTTCGCCCGACGCAAGCCTGACCATTTTTCCGCGCGACGCATCTGCAACGGCAGGGCCGGAGGGCCTCGCCCTTCTCCTGCCGTCCACGGGCGCTGTGTTCCCCTGATTAGGTCCGTAATACGCATAGTCCTGCGGCGCCCGATCGTAGCCTTTCGGCGCGCGATCATATCCGCGGCCCTTTTGCTGGTTCTGCGACTGCTGTTCGTAGCCATAAGGCCCACTTCCCTGATCCTGCGGGGGAGGCGGAGGCGCGTAGCTGCTCGAACCGCCGCCGTAATAGCCCTGGGGCTGTGGGCTGTAATCATTGGGGGGTGGAGCGTAGGCCGGTGGTGGCGGCGGCGGAGGCGGTGCATAGCCATTTTGGCCGCCGTAGGGCGAGTAGACGCGCGGCCCCGCGTAGGTCCCATCGGAAAGAGGGGCAGGGCCGTAGGGGCCATAGCCGTCTGCCGTCTTCACTCCGGAAGACGCGGAAGACTGCTGCTGAACAGGGGGAAGGTCAACCCGGGAAACTTGCAGATATCCGCCCGGCTGGTCGGGGGTAGCGCTCGCCAGCTGATAGCCGCTTTGCGGCTTCGGTTGAGAACTCGCTGTTACTCGAACGGGGTGGTATTGGGGAGCGTTGATGGCAGCCGTTGACGCCGGCGTGGAAGAACGAGGAGGCGCCGCCTCATACCCGCTTCCTAACTCAAAATTGGTAAATCGCTCCGTCCCGGCGCTGCATCCCCCCAAAAGTACGCAACCCAAACTAATCTTTACAGCTGCGCGGACAACTCCGGGCCCGCGCTTGCCCGCCGCATGCACACTACTCATCGCCGCACCTCACTTTGCATAAATGTATTAGCGGCGGAACGCTTAATATTAACTTAAACGCTTCCTATTTTTTCACGATGCGGGCGCACAGGCTTGTCAATAATCGCGGGGCACGAGCGGAACAAACTGAACCGGGATTAAAGTTTGGTACTCTAAATGTCCGTTCATTCGCGTGACGAGCGTGATCCGTTGATCGTAGCGGGGGCCGAGGGGAAGAAGCATGGCGCCGCACGGCGAAAGCTGATCGAGAAGGGCGGCAGGCGCCTGCCTCGTTCCGGCAGTGACGATGATGCGATCGAAAAGCCTCTCGTCGGGCCATCCCTTTGTGCCGTCGCCGAGGATTGCCGTGATATTGCGGATCGCGAGCCGCTCGAACCGCTGTACCGCCAGATCGTGCAGTTCCCGATAGCGTTCCATGGTGAAAACGTGACGCGCCAGCCGCGAAAGGATCGCGGTCTGGTAACCTGAGCCCGTTCCGATTTCGAGGACATCCTGATCGAGCGCGACGTTCAGCCGCTCGCTCATATAGGCAACGATGTAGGGCTGCGAAATCGTCTGATCGCATTCGATCGGCAGAGCTTGGTCCGCATAGGCCTGCGCCTTGAGGGCATCTTCGGAAATGAAAAGCTCTCGCGGAATGCTGGCAATGGCGCTCAGCACGCGCGGGTCACCGATCCCGTTGTGTTGCAGGCTGTATAAAAGATCGTGCAGCGCTGGGTCCATGAGCACCACTCCCGGAGCGGTGCGTGCAAGCCCCGCTCCTCCTACGCCTCCAGAAGCGCTGTCAGCTTCCGGCACGTATCACTATGCGTTAAGTTCAGATAAAGAGGCGTTACCGATATCGCGCCCGATTTGACCGCGTGAAGATCGGTACCCTTGCCGGGGTGCAGCGATCGCGGTTTGAACCCGAGCCAGTAATAGGGGTTGCCCCGCGTGTCCATGCGGTCTTCGATACGCAAGTAATCCTGGTCGCGCCTGCCTTGTTCTGTAACCTGAATACCCTGGACTTTACCTGGTTCCCTGTCCGGAAAATTGACGTTCATCAAGACATCGCGGGGCCAGCCAGCTTTCATAAGCTTGCGGACAAGATCGGCGCCCAGTTCCATCGGTGTTTCCCAATGGATCTTCTTCGGGTCTTCCCAATCGATGGCAAGGCTCATGGCGATGGAGGGGATGCCGAGCATGGCGCCCTCGATCGCGCCCGCGATCGTGCCGGAATAGGTGACGTCGTCGGCAAGGTTCGCCCCGCGGTTGACGCCGGACAGGATGAGGGTCGGGAGTTCATCCTGAAGAATGTAGCGTGCGCCCATGATCACGCAGTCGGTGGGCGTGCCCTTGACCGCGAACACGCGCTCCGAGAGCTTTCGCAGCCGCAGCGGCTCGTGAAGCGTCAGCGAGTGCGCCGAGCCGCTCTGGTCTGTTTCGGGCGCGACCACCCAGACATCTTTCGAGAGGTCGGACGCAATCTTTTGCAGGACATCCAGGCCGGGCGCCTCGATGCCGTCGTCGTTCGTAATGAGAATTCGCATGCAGGCTTTGTACGCTATGCAATACCCTTCGTCAAAAAACGCTGCTGGCGTTATCGGGAAGTCGGTTGAAACGTGTGTTCTTGTATGATCCCGGATTTTCCGACAGCTGACATCCTATCGCCGGGGTGCGCGCACGGGCCGCGTTATTCGCCGTCGATCGCCTCGGCCTTTGCGGGATCGCCCGAAGTCAACTCGGAGTAAAGCGCTTTGGCCTCGTCAGGCGGCCCGCGACGGCGCGCAAGAGCCAGGATCTCGATAACGCGGACCTTGCCATGGAAACTCGCCGTTAAAACGTCACCGGATTTCACGCATGTTGCGGCCTTGACGATGCGTTGACGGTTAACGCGGACACAGCCTTCCTCGATAAGCTTCGCGGCAAGGTTGCGCGATTTTACAAATCGCGCATACCAAAGCCACTTATCGAGGCGCTGCTCCTCCGATGCGTGCAAATTCTAGTCCTGTGTCTGCAGTTGCTTCTCGAGCCGCTCCTTTAGCTTGCTGAGAGCCGCGAAAGGTGAATCGGGGTCTACACTGCCGGATGCGCGTTTCGGCGAGGCGCTTGCTGCGACGGGCGACCTGCCGCCCTGCTGGCGCGGGGGCCGCGAGTCGCGGTTGCGATCATTCGGGCGTTCGCGGTTCCCCTGATACGGCGGTTTGCTGCGCTGCTGCGAATTGCCGGCTGGCCTTTGCTCGGAGCCCTCCGCCTTGGCAGTCGCAGCTTGAGGCGCGGGCTGGCGGCCCCTGTCGCGATTCCGATCGCCATCGTGAGGCTTATGATGGGGCCGGTCGGGCCGGTCGTTGTGCCGGTTAGGCCTTTGCCCATGGTCACGATGCCCGGTGGCCGCCTGATCTTGCGGCTGCCGCTCAGCAGGCGGCTGGATCTGTTCGCCCGTTGGTGCAGCGGCCATTGGCGCAGCATTAGGCGCACGCCCGCGGTCATGATGAGGCCTGTGCCCGCCGCCGCGCTCGCCGCTCGGACGGCGGTGATTGCGCCTTTCGCCCTGGCCCTCGGGCCGGTCAAACCTGGGCTTCGGTCTGCGGAAACGCCAGATCTCTTCGAATTCCGGCTCGGCGCTCTGGGCCGCGGCACTTTCTGCGGTCTGTGGCGTTGCGGCGTCTGGCGTCAGCGCAGCGGGCTCTGTTGAAGCGTCCGCCTCAGCTGGGACTCTGCCCCGGCGGCCTCGACATCAACCGCAGCAACAGTAAGCTCCGCAGCTTCAGCCGCAGCAACAAGAGGCTCCGAAGCTTCAACCGCAGCAACAGGAGGCTCCGCAGCATCAACCGTAGCAACAAGAGGCTCCGCAGCTTCAGCCGCAACAACGGGCGGCTCCGAAGTTTCAACCGCAGCAACAAGTGGCTCCGCAGCATCAGCCGTAGCAACGGGAGGCTCCGCAGCGCCGCCGCTTTCCACCTCCTCTGAAGTTTCGGGTGTGAGGGCAGCCTCGGTATGGGCCGCCGCGTCCACAGCTTGCGTCTCCGTTGCAATCCGAGACGCCTCCGGCTCCTCAGCGCCGTTCAGCTCGGACGCTTGCTCGACATTGTCATTGGCCGCCTTCTTGTCTTTTGCTTCCGCCGTGGACCGTCTAATGGGGCGCATTTCCCGGCGGAATCCGAGAGACTTCCAGGATCGCGCTCAACTCATCGCCGGAGCATCCCATGATGGACATCATCTCCGGCCTGATCTTGAAGGCCCCGCCTCCAGCCGCGCCGAGTGGCGGCTCGGTGTTGGCTTCCGTGGGCTTCCATGCTGTCAACGGACGAATGATGTCCGCAAGTCTCTCCAGCATATCCACGCGCACGGCGCGCGGGCCGGACACGCCGAACCCGGCTGCGCGATAGTACGCGTCGGGGAGTGCCGCATTGCGAGGCACGGATGTGAGGCCCTGGCGCGGCGCGTCCGACATTGCGGCGGCTGTGAGAGTGTGCTCGCTCCCATGCTTCAAAAGCCAAAACAGCAAAAGGAGATCCGCAGACGCCGGTTTCAAAAGCAGCGGGAAGTAAATGTGATGCGCGCCGAAACGCACGCCATATTTCCTGAGCTGAGCACGGCTGTCCTGATCCAGAGACTTGATCTCGTCGGCGACCGTGTCGCGCTTCAGAACGCCGAAATTCTCGCGCAGGCGGAAGGCGATGCCGCGCGCGAGGCCGGCGATTTCTTCGGCCTTCGCAATCTCTACCAGCGGTTTCAGGCGCACTTCGACGTGATGGCCAAGCCAGGTCTCGATGCGTTTTGTGATGTTTTCCTTGTCGATCGCGGCGAGGTGCTCGTCAGAGAAGAGCGTAAAATTCGGCTTGAGCGGATCCTCGCCCGCGGTGAGGCCGCCAATCTCCTGGTGCTCCCAGACGATTTGCCCTTCGCGCGTGAGGGTGAAGGCCGTGTCCGGCGCGGCGGCGAGGCGGTCCGAGCGCGCGGCGAGTTCATGAACGAGCACCTTGGCCGCTGCATTGCGGGCGGCTTTTCCATGAACGCCAGCCGCCGCCAAATCCGGTGTGAAGCAGAAGCCTTCGAGCTTGCCGACATAATGCTTCTCGACGACAACCTTGCCGTCCTTCTCGATCTCGGCGAACAGGCTCTCCTTGTCGCGCATGCTTTTCATGAGTACGCTCGTACGCTTATCGACGAAGCGCAGCGTCAATTGCTCATGCAGCGCATCCGAAAGCCGGTCTTCGATTTCCCTGGTCTTTGCCTGCCAATGGTCGGGGTCTTTCAACCATTCGCGGCGGTTGGAAACGAAGGTCCACGTCCGTATGTGGGCGATGCGGTTCGAGAGCGTGTCGATATCGCCATCGGTGCGATCGGCTTGCTCGACCTGGCTGGCAAACCAGTCCTCGGGGATCAGCCCCTCCTCGCTCATGATATGTTTATAGAGCGTCGCCACGATCTCTGCATGAGAGTTGAGCGCAACTTTCCTGTAATCGGGAATCTGGCAAACTTCCCAGAGCCGCTTCACCGCGGCAGGGCCGGCGGCGAGGGCCGCGATGCGAGGATCGCTGCAGGCAAGCTCCAGCGCTTCGAAATCGTCGGCGTTTCTAGCCCGGACAAGACGCGCATTATTCGGCACCTGACGCAGGCTTTCCTTGAGATGTTCGACGCTGTCGAAATCAAGCTGCGTACTGCGCCATTGAAGAACTTTGACGGGCTCGAAATCGTGATTTTCGAGCTTATTGATGAGTTCCTGGTCGAAGGGCTCCACGTCGGCCGTGACGCCGAATGTGCCGTCGTTGAGATGCCGCCCGGCGCGGCCCGCGATCTGGGCAAGCTCAGCCGGCGTCAAATCGCGATGCACGCGGCCGTCGAACTTGCGGATCCGGCGAACGCGATGTGATCCACATCGAGATTGAGGCCCATGCCGATGGCGTCGGTCGCGACAAGGAAATCCACGTCGCCCGACTGATAGAGCCCAACTTGGGCGTTGCGTGTGCGCGGACTGAGCGCGCCAAGCACAACCGCCGCCCCGCCGCGCTGCCTGCGGATGAGTTCCGCGATCGCGTACACGTCGTTGGCCGAGAAGGCGACGATCGCCGAGCGGCTTTGCAGGCGCGTGATTTTCTTCTGGCCCGAATAGGTGAGCTTGGAGAGCCGCGGGCGGTTGATGAAGTTTGCGCCCGGTATCAGTTCGCGGATCGAATCGCTCATGGTCTGAGCGCCGAGCAGCAGCGTTTCGCTTAATCCTCGCGAATGGAAGAGGCGATCCGTAAAAACGTGGCCGCGATCGGGGTCGGCCGCAAGCTGGATTTCGTCCACCGCGAGGAAATCCACCTCCACATCGCGCGGCATCGCCTCGACCGTGCAGACATAATAGCGGGGGTGTTCGGGCTTGATTTTCTCCTCGCCCGTAATCAGCGCGACGTCGCGAGGCCCGATCCGGGCGACGATCTTGTCATAGATTTCACGCGCGAGGAGCCGCAGCGGCAACCCGATAAGCCCGCTCTCGTGCCCGAGCATTCGCTCGATCGCGAGGTGGGTCTTGCCTGTATTCGTCGGCCCCAGCACCGCCGTCACATGCCGGGACTGGGATGGCCTTATTGTAGCCGTCTGCGATGCTGCGCTCATAAGCGGACTTTCTGTCAAAACCGCACGCTTCGTCCAATTCTTTCAGGCTTTAGCGCGGAAATCATACGAAGAGGTGCGCCTGCGGAAATAGAGCGAGCACGTCTCCCAAAATTCAAGACCGCTCAGCGTCTTAGTCTCTCGCAATAGAGCCTCGATTGTTCCCCTCTTCACTCGGCGAGCGCGTGGCGCCCCGCTGGTGTCTGCACATCGAATTTCGCCGTCACCATGGATGCCGTACCCGCAGGCGTCGGCACGTGAACGTAATACGGTACTAATAACCCCGCTTCTGGCACTGGGACAAGCCAAACTTCAATCCCTGTGTTCCCAGATGCAACCTCGTTTTCGCCTTGCTTTCCCATTTTGTGCCCGGCGATTGGCACGAAGCGTACGCTACAAACATAGGCGGTTCCGCCCAGTTTGCCAGAAGAACCGACGTTGCGCGTTCCTTTTGGGGATAAGACCAGATCGTAGCGGATTTTCCCATCAAAAATCGGAAGGCGCTTATTGCAGGGTTCGCCGCGATTCAACCTCGCTTGCGACAGAAGCACAATCGCGCTGAGCGGATCGACAACATTCTGTAAATGAGCCGCCGTTATAGGGACGTGACGCGCGCTGGTAAATTGAGGAGGGTTTACAAGGATGTCCTGAACCATCCGTTTCTGGAACCGGAGTTCGACGCTTTCCCGCCTGTCGCTTGTCGCATATTTGAACGTGTAGTTCTGTGGAACGGGGCCGTTCGCCGTCATCAGCCCCGAGCTTGTGGTAGCGCCCTGCCAGCTGAAAGTTCCGAAGAATACGCTCAGGTCGGCGGTTGCCTGCAAAGAATATTGCCGCGTCGTAATCGAGGACTTGATTCTGAAATCGCCGATATGGGCGCCAAGCCAGCTGATTTGATAGACGGCGTCCACCGTGGAGGCGCGCACGGCAAGGTCGCCGGCTTCCTCGGGCTTGAGATTGGGATTGAGGTCTTTCGGCTTTTCGGCCCTGGTTTCTTTTGGTTCGGCTGGTTTCGCGGGTTTGCTTGGTTCCGTTTGCTTTACGGGCGCAGGCTTGGACTCCGCGACCGGCGCCTGAGGCTTCACCTCTTTAGGCTCTTCCGCGGCCTTCTCAGGCTTCGCTTTCGGCTTCTCTTCCGCGGCCTTTTCAGGCTTCGCCTTTGGCGTCTCCTCTACGGCCTTTTCAGGCTTCGCCTTCGGCGTCTCTTTCACGGCCTTTTCAGGCTTCGCCTTGGGCGTCTCTTCCACGGCCTTTTCAGGCTTCGCCTTGGGCGTCTCTTCCACGGCCTTTTCAGGCTTCGCCTTTGGCGTCTCCTCTACGGCCTTTTCAGGCTTCGCCTTCGGCGTCTCCTCTACGGCCTTTTCAGGCTTCGCCTTCGGCGTCTCTTCCGCGGCCTTCTCAGGCTTCGCCTTGGGCGTCTCTTCCACGGCCTTCTCAGGCTTCACCTTGGGCGTCTCTTCCACGGCCTTTTCAGGCTTCACCTTGGGCGTCTCTTCCGCGGCCTTCTCAGGCTTCACCTTGGGCGTCTCTTCCACGGCCTTTTCAGGCTTCACCTTGGGTGTCTCTTCCACGGCCTTGTCAGGCTTCGCCTTCGGCGTCTCTTCCGCAGCCTTTTTAGGCTTCGCCTTCAGCGTCTCCTCCGCCGGCTTGCTTTCCTCGGGAGTTTTTTTGCTGTCCTCGGGCGCTTTTGCGGCAGGCTTCATCGCATCGGAGGTTGGGGCGCTCGACGTGACGTCGTCGCCTTCGCCATGAGCGCGGGGAGCATAAAGACCGGCTGAAAGCGTCAGTGAAAGGAAAATTGCAGCAACGGGATTGACCCAGTTGCCGCAAAGCAACGGAGGCTTAGCCATCAGCGAGGATCTTCCTTTCGCAGCCCGAACGTGTCACTGACTTGCCGGTAGAGGCGGATTTCGTCAATTATGTGTTACGAATGTCACGCAGGACGAAGCGGCGAACGCGATTAACAAGCACTCCGATTTTGTGAATATCGTGAATTTATTAAAAAACTACCGCAATCGGCCTCACGATCAGCCTCAGGGCACGTTATTTATGTCCATTGCTGATGAGCTGGAGGGCAAGCTTGGGGTCGAGACGGCCGTCATAGAGCGCGCGGCCCGCGATGGCGCCAGCGATGATCGCATAGGCCGGGGAAAGCAGGCGCTTTACGTCGTCTATGCCGGCCAACCCCCCCGACGCGATAACCGGGATCGATACCGACCGCGCCAGATCGGCTGTCGCGTCGAGGTTGAGGCCCGTCAGCATTCCGTCGCGCGCGATGTCGGTGTAGATGATGGCCGCGACCCCCACATCCTGCAGCCGGCGTGCAAGATCGGTGGCGTATAGCTCCGAAGTTTCCGCCCAACCCTCGACGGCCACCCGGCCATCCTTGGCGTCGATCCCGACAGCGATCTTGCCCGGAAAGCGGGCACAGGCAGCCTTCACCAACGAAGGATTGCGGACCGCCGCCGTCCCCAGGATCACGCGGGAGACGCCACGGCTGAGCCACAGGGAAATGGCTTCAAGCGTGCGAATGCCGCCGCCAAGCTGCACGGGAATGGACACCGAAGAGAGGATCGCCGAAACGGCGTCCGCGTTCACGGAGCGGCCTTCGAAGGCGCCGTCGAGATCGACCACGTGGAGCGCCGAGAACCCCTGCTGCGCGAATTGGCGAGCCTGGTCGGCCGGGCTCTCGTTGAACACCGTTGCCTGATCCATAAGGCCTTGGCGCAGACGCACGCATTGACCATTCTTCAGGTCGATAGCCGGGTAGAGGATCATCGATTTATCCCCAATAGATCACTGGACGCGCGCCAAGCGTAGTCCAAGCCGCGGTTCGCCGCAACGCGTGACCTCGTCTCAGGCCAGGATTTGATTCGCAAGCGGCTCCGGCTGCAACCTTGAGGCCGTGAAAGTAGCGATTGAGGGGGCATCGCGCGGGATTAGTCTAACAGGCTGCTGAAAAACGATGTTGCCCATGGTTCGACAAGCTCACCATGAGGATCAACTCGTTGAAGCGCGCGACCTCATCCTGAGCCTGTCGAAGGATGAAGCCACGCCGCGCGGGAACTCTAAATGGCCCTCCGAATTTCAGGAACCGATGGTTGCCATAAGGCCTGATTGTTGGCCGGATGGCCGGGCATGTCCCTGGACTCGCTTCAGCGCCCGACAGGCGGCGGCGATGGCTTCCCGCTCGGTGTTTATCAAGGGTTGGAGGTCTCGTTAACCTGCCGGCAAGGCGATTTCGCTGAAGATCTTCAGAAGAAGGAATGCGGGCAAAAGCGCCAGGGACATTTAGATGCAGCCATTCGCAATTCGCATATAAAAAAAGCATCCGGGCGCTGCTTTAAAATGGAGCACACGGCCAATCGAGACGGGAAAAAAGTCACACCGGGGGGGAGGGAAAGCTGCTTAAGGCCGCCACTGCAAAAAGTTTGAAATCAACTTCAGCCCTAGTTTCTGGCTCTTTTCCGGGTGGAACTGGCTTCCAGCAATGTTGCCGCGCGTGACGAGCGCGGTGATCGGGCCGCCATAATCCGATCGCGCCAGCACGTCGCCGGCATCTTTGGGCAGGAACTGGTAGGAATGCACGAAGTACGCATGCCACCCGTCCGGCCCATCGGGAATACCCTCGGTCAGGGCGTGGCCTCTTGCGAAGGACAGCGTGTTCCAGCCCATGTGTGGGATCTTGAGCGACTTATCGGACGGCTTGATGAGGTCCACCTCGCCGCCGATCCAGCCCAGACCCTGATGGATGCCGTGCTCCAGCCCGCGATCCGCAAGCATTTGCATGCCCACGCAAATGCCGAAGAATGGCCGCCCGCGCTTCAGCACCGCTTCCTTCAAGGCGTCGATCATTCCGGGCGTGTCGCTGAGGCCGCGATAGCAATCGCCGAATGCGCCAACGCCGGGAAGAACGATGCGGTCCGCGCGCAAGACGGCGTCCGGGTCCCCGGTGACAATGATTTCGTAAGCAAGGCCGCTTTCGCGGGCTGCGCGCTCGAAAGCCTTTTGAGCCGAGTGAAGATTGCCGGATTGGTAATCGACGATTGCAACGAACATGGGCTATGCCGTTGCCTCCGGCCATCCGATTGTATGTGACGTTTGCCAGTCTCCGCTTTTGAAACCCATCGCAGGCGTCCCAGGTGCAGCCCCTTTTCCCGCGGCATGAGGAAGCCAGGCGTCGAAGAAACGCTGCTCGCATTCCAGGCGGCTACGCCCGACGACGGATCCCAGAAGGGCATAACCCCTGCGCTGCAGGTTCCAGCGCAGAATGTTATTGCCCTCGAAACCGATAATGAGGGAAACCAGAATATCAACGATCGGCGGCGCCTGGTTCTTGAGGCCGAACTCAATGAGCCCACCGTAAAGGCCAGCCATAACGACAAGCGTCAGGATGAACGCGAGCCAAAGCCGGTTATACAAAAGCCAGAGCGGGCCGAAGAGAAAGCCCCAGATCGTGAAGCCTTCCCTGACGAACACGAGGCTGTCGGCCCGCGCTTCGAGACTCTGTGCCGGACGCTGCGGCTCATGCACGGTAAAAATAATCATGGGCTTTTCCAGCCGGGACATCAGTTCCCGAGCTGTCCTTTCGTGGATGGAATTTCGCCTGCCATCTCTTCATCGATAGTGATGGCACTCCGCAAGGCGCGCGCCAAGCCCTTGAAGCAGCTTTCCGCGATATGATGAGCATTTTCGCCGTAGAGCGCCTCGATGTGAAGGGTGATCCCGGCGTTCTGGGCGAACGCCTGGAAGAACTCACGAAAAAGTTCTGTATCCATCGCGCCGATTGTCTCGGTGGGAAAGGTGACGCGCCAGATCAGGTAAGGGCGGCCGGAGATGTCAAGCGCCGTCCGGGTCAGCGTCTCATCCATCGGCAGGTAGGCATGGGCGTAGCGTGTGATGCCCCGCTTGTCGCCGAGCGCTTTCGCAATGGCTTGCCCGAGCGCGATGCCACAGTCCTCCACCGTGTGATGCTGATCGACATGCAGATCGCCCTTCGCATGAAGGGTGATGTCGATGCGGGAATGGCGCGAAAGCTGCTCCAGCATATGATCGAAGAAACCGACACCGGTGGAAATCGAAAATGCGCCGCTCCCATCGAGGTTGACCTCGACGGCGATCGCGGTCTCTTTTGTTTTTCGTTCGATTCGCGCTTTTCTCAAGGTTCAGCCCTCGCTCGCCGCAAGCCGCTTCTTGACGGTTCCGCGGCGCTTTCCATATCCCACGCCAGAAGAGCAGGTACGATACATGACGCCTTTCGCGCAATCACTTCAAGATCCAACCGGCTGGCATGGCACGACAATCCTTACGGTCCGCAAGGGCGGACACGTGGTCGTGGCAGGCGACGGCCAAGTCACACTTGGACAGACAATCATCAAAGCCAACGCGAAGAAGGTCCGCACGCTCGGCAAGGGCAACGTGATCTCGGGCTTTGCGGGTGCGACAGCCGATGCGTTCACGCTCTTCGAGCGCCTGGAATTGAAGCTGGAGATGTACCCCGAGCAACTGGTCCGGGCTTGCGTGGATCTCGCCAAGGATTGGCGCACCGATCGCTATCTGCGACGGCTCGAAGCCATGATGATCGTCGCCGACAAAAACTCGACGCTCGTCTTGACGGGCACCGGCGATGTGCTGGAGCCGGATCGCAATGTGATGGGCATCGGCTCCGGCGGCAACTATGCCTTGGCCGCCGCTCGCGCTCTTTTGGAAACAGACTTCTCGGCAGAGGACATCGCTCGCAAGTCCATGGCAATCGCCGCCGACATTTGCGTTTATACGAATAACAGCCTCGTCGTCGAGAGCTTGCCTTCAGCGGTTTAAACGACATCTTATCTGATGGCCGGACCTGGCCCTGACCCCAGATCAAAAACGCTCGATCTGTGGAGGGGGACAAAGCAGGCCATCACATCGGGAAAACGACATGACCAACTTCTCCCCGCGAGAAATCGTATCTGAACTGGACCGCTATATCGTCGGTCAGAATGACGCCAAGCGCGCGGTCGCCATCGCTCTGCGCAACCGCTGGCGCCGGCAGCAGCTCGACGAAGATATGCGGGAAGAAGTTCTGCCGAAGAACATTCTCATGATCGGCCCAACGGGCGTCGGCAAGACGGAGATTTCGCGCAGGCTTGCCAAGCTCGCCAATGCGCCATTTCTCAAGGTTGAGGCGACGAAATTCACTGAGGTCGGCTATGTCGGCCGCGATGTGGATCAGATCGTGCGCGACCTCGTGGAGGCGGCCATCGGCCTTGTGCGCGACGGAAAGCGCAAGGAAGTCCGGGCGAAAGCACATCTTCAAGCCGAGGAGCGGGTCTTGAACGCTCTCGTCGGCGCCAACGCCAGCCCCGCGACGAAGGAGGCCTTCCGCAAGCGCCTTCGCGACGGTGAACTGGACGACAAGGAGATCGAGGTCCAGGTTTCCGATTCAGGCGGCGGCATACCCGGATTCGAAATCCCGGGAATGCCGGGCAGCTCCATCGGCATGATCAATCTCAACGACATGCTCGGCAAGGCTTTCGGAGGGCGCTCCAAAACACGGCGGCTGAACGTGCGCGACTCCTACGAGATCCTCATCAACGACAAGTCCGACAAGCTTCTCGACAATGATCAGGTCATCCAGGAAGCGATCAAGTCGGTCGAGAATGACGGCATCGTATTTCTGGACGAGATCGACAAGATCTGCGCCCGCTCGGAGCGCGTGGGCGCGGATGTGAGCCGCGAGGGCGTGCAGCGCGATCTGCTCCCGCTCATCGAAGGCACGACTGTTGGCACGAAATACGGGCCGGTGAAGACCGATCACATCCTCTTCATCGCGTCGGGCGCGTTTCATGTGGCGAAGCCGTCCGATTTGTTGCCGGAGCTGCAAGGGCGGCTGCCGATCCGGGTGGAGTTGCAGGCTTTGACGGGCGATGACTTCCGCCGAATTCTACGCGAACCGAAGACGAGCCTGATCAAGCAGTATATCGCACTGATGGCGACCGAAGGTGTTGAGCTGGAATTCACCGAGGACGCCATCGACGCGATTGCGGACGTCGCCGTCGAGGTGAATTCGAACGTGGAGAATATCGGCGCGCGGCGGCTTTCGACGGTGATGGAGCGCGTGCTGGACGAGATCAGCTTCGAGGCTTCGGACAAGGCGCGCACGAAATTCACCATCGACGCGAATTACGTGAAAGTACACGTGGGCGATCTTGCCAAGAACGCTGATCTTTCCAAGTTCATTCTGTAGCGGGAATTGGGAAGACGTGGTTTACTGGCTTCTCATCAGAAGCGCCATTTATAATCCAGTCTACCGTCCAGGAGAGAGAATTCGCCATGTCTCAGCTAACGCCTGAAGGCGAAAAAATTGTCGCCGCGATCGCGGATCGCTACGGCATTGGCGTCGGCGCCGTGAAAACGATGCTGGACGCTGTAGCGAGGGGCGGCGGGAGCATGGCGCAGTTCAATCTGCCCGAGTTCGGCGGGAGTGGTCAGTGGATGCGCGGCGGCATGACCATGGTCGGCGACATGTTCAACAATTCGCTGAAGGCGACCGTCGACAATCTTTGCAATGAACTGTCTCAGATTTTGAATTACCAACCCAGCGTATTCGCGCCCTTCATGCCGTCTCAGACGCAGATGCAAAGCCAGGGAAGCGGTGGCACAAGTTTCTGGCAGTCGTCGCAGTCGGGATCGTGGTGGCCATCCGAATTGGGGAGCGCTTCGTCGACGGGTTCGCAGAACAATCTCCGCTACGCCTATTTTCCCGGCAGCAATCGGCTGGCGATCGACGACCGCGGACGCGTCGAGGTGTATGACACCAGCGGTTACGACATTGGCGGCTTCGGCCAGCAACAAAGCGGCGATGCCTCGCTGACTTTCACCAGCCCGCGCGGTGTTGTTCGCGTCGACAGCCTGCCTCGCGTCACGACTGGGACTTCGGCTCCGCAGGCTTCTTGGCCGTCCGAGGCTCCGCCCGCGACGCAGGCGCAGGCTCCAGTTGCGCCGTCTGAGTCATCGCCCTCGACGCAACTGCCCGCAAGCGGTGACAGCGGTTCGATCCTCGGCTTGATCGAACAACTGGGTCAGTTGAAGGAAAAGGGCCTTATCACCGAGCAGGAGTTCGCAGCGAAGAAGGCCGAACTTCTTAAGCGATTGTAAATGCCTCGCTTTTATGCGATAGGTCGCTTCAATTGAAAATTTTAGTGTAAATCACTTTCAACCTTAAGTCGCTATCTGTGAACTTGGCCGATAGGGCCATTTTCATAGAAAGCGAATCAAGATGGCAAACCTTTCTCCCTCAACAGTTGCGATCAATACGATTGCACACTGCCTCGCAAATGCTTTGGATGCATCGAGTGGGCTCGACGCTTCGATGGCAGCGGACCTCCGCGCTTTGCTGCGCGTCGCCTCCGGCGAAGTTGACCGCGTCCGTAAGTCCAATCGCAAAGCCGCCGCTGCCGCGAAACGTGCTCCGGCCGAGCAAGCTGGAAAGAAGGCAAAGTCGAAGCGCGCTATCGCCGAAGTGATCGAGGTCCAGCAGAAGCCGGGCAAGTCTAAGAGCCGCAGCCGCAAGGCTCAGGCAGCCAATGGCCTTGTTACGCACTGAGCAGACCTGCTTGGGCATGAGCATGAAACAAAGCCGGTCGCAGGCGCTTCGTTCTCGCGTCTCAAGGCCGGGCACCGGCTCTTGTTTTTCAACTGCGCAACCCGAGAGCGCCGATCGCGAGGGCTGCCCAGCCAACCATAAGTGAAACACCGCCAAGCGGGACGACGCCCGAGCTGGAACTCAAGCTCCGTGCGACCTGCACGTAAATGCCGCCCGAAAAGCAGACAATGCCAATCAGGAAGGCAAGGGCGGCAGCCTGCAGAAACCACGTGGAGAAGCGTGCGCGGCTCCCCTCCGATTGCAGCAAGACGATCCCGACCCCGAGCAAGGCCAGCGCGTGAAGAGCGTGATAGTGCTGGCCGGTCGAGAAGATGCGCTTTGCATCGGCGCTTATATCGCCAAGTGCGTGGGAGCCAATTGCCCCGGCCGCGACCGCAAGGCCGCCCAGAATGGCCGCTATGAAAATCCAGAACCGTCCGTTCATGCCCTCACCTCAGCCGATAGCGCCCGTCGGCGCTCACGCCGCCGCAGCCGTTCGGCTCATGGCCTCCATCTCTCTTCGGGTCTTTACGGCAAGGTCATCCTCTTTGAGGAGAACATCGCCGGTCTTGACGAAAGACCCGGACGGCATATCACGCTTGACCTTTACGCCATGCGCCAGCCCGATGGGCAACAGATCCTCGGCGAGCGACCGGGACGCCGGCACGAGTTTTCCGTAAACGGTATATCCGCCTTCGCCATCGAGAACGTCGCCGGCCTTCAAATTCCGCTTCGCCAGCGCCACGACATCGGCGCGCCATTCGAGCGGGGTGCCGGTTGCTTCCCCGCGCAGCACAGCATTCAAAACCGAGATCGAAAGCTCAAGGCCGATCAAGTGGAACGGCTTGTACATCGCCGCGTAGAGGCCTGTGCTGTCGACTTGCAAGCCGTACTGACTGAAGCAGGCCGCGGCATATTTGTTTGGGGCTTTCAGGAGCACGAACACGCCCCAGCGTAGATCGCGAGAGACTTGCCGGCCATCGCGTTCCAGCGATGACACGACCGCGACCATACCTTCGCGATCAAGTTGACCTCCGCTGGCCTTCGGCCGCAGGACGTGAGCCAGATCGTCCACGCCGCACGGCGGAAAAGAAAGGCCATCGAAGGGAACATCGAGACCGCATGCGTTCGCGACCGCTGCCATCTCGATGGACGTCTTCGTGCCGTCGAGAAATGAGTTGAACATCTGGGGGTTCATCCCCGCCAGGCTCGCCTGCGCCGGGGTCAATCCGTAGTAAGTCCATACGTCGGCGGGCGTAAGCGTGTGATAGTTCGGGAGATATTTTGTGCCCTTGCCCGCCGCGGCGACGATGAAACCCGACGCGCGCGCCCAATCGACCATTTCCGCGATAAGCGCGGGTTGGTCGCCATAGGCCATCGAATAGACCACGCCCTTCTCGCGCGCTCGCGCCGCAAGCAGCGGCCCGGCGAGAACATCGGCCTCGACACTCACCATGACCAAATGCTTCTTCGCGCCGATGGCCGCCAGGGCATGAGCGATCGCCGCGCTTGGATTGCCCGTTGCCTCGATGATTACGTCCACATCATCGCGAGTGCAGGCATTGAGCGCATCGCGTGTGATGACGGTTCCAGCCATCCTTTTCGCATCCCAACCGACGGTGCGGCAGGCCGTTTTCGCACGTTCCATGTCGCGATCGGCAATGAAGGCCACCTTGAGCCCTTGGATTGTCGGAACCTGGGAAAGGAACATCGATCCGAACTTGCCCGCGCCGATAAGCCCGACACGGATGGGTTTGGTCTGAGCCCGCGCCGCAAGCTTCGCAATCAAGCTCATGAACGATCCTCTCTCACAATCAGATGCACCGCCCCTACTGCTCTTGGCACCGCCGGTTTCGCAGGAAAAGAGCGCCAATGATGCAGGTCACGCCTGCGACAGAAACGGGATACCAAAGTCCTGCGTAAACATCGCCCGTCGCCGCCACGATGGCGGTTGCCAGCAGCGGCAGCATCCCTCCGAATACCCCATTTCCGATATGATAGGGAAAAGAGAGAGAGGTGTATCGGACTTTCGGCGGGAAAAGCTCGACAAGAAATGCGGCAATAGGCCCGTAGACCATAGTGGCGTAGAGCATCAGCGCGACCAAAGTCGCAAGCGCGACCGCGTGGTTGATCCGGGCTGGATCAGCCGGCTTCCGTTCGAACAGGGGATCGCCTAGCGAGTTCGACCGCAGGCTCTCCGTTCGCGTATTTCCAGGTCAATCCTGGATAACCTGCTGCGAAGAGAGCGCGCTCGAATATGGTGTTGATGGTGTCCTTGTCCTTGAGCGAAACGTTCACCGTCTGGCCATCGATGAAGACGGAAACAGACGTGGAGCCTGGCGTATCCACCCTGGTGAAGGACAGACCCGACTTCGTGAGGAAATCCGTGACTTGATCGCAGAGGCTGAAGCTCGACCAAGGGCCAACGAAGATGTGGACGTTACAGGTCGCCTGGTCGACGCGCAGCGTGATCGGATTCGCCGCCTGGAACTCGACCAGCGCCGGGTTGGTGGCGTAGGATAAAACATGAAAAAGCGGAAAGGTGGTGGCGGACGCGATCAAGCATCCAGCGAGAATGATCTTCAGGCGGCCAATCTTGTCGGAGAGCCATCCGAAGAAGATGAAGAAAGGCATGCCGATCGCGAGCGCTGACCCTACAAGGAGATAGGTGGTCAGATAATCCAGATGCAGCGTTATCGTCAGAAAGAAGAGCGTGTAGAACTGCGCCGTGTACCAGACCACGCCTTGGCCTGCCGTTGCGCCGAGTAGCGAAAGCACGATGAGCTTATTGTTCGGCCATCTGAAGAAGCTTTCCCAAACCGGGATCGCAGACGAGCGCCCCTCGGACTTCATGCGGAGAAAAACAGGCGTCTCTCGCAATTTGATGCGGATATAGATCGAAAACGCCAGCAGAAAGATCGAGAAAAGGAAGGGGAGCCGCCAGCCCAGGCGCTCGAAATCGGCGCTCGGGATCTGCCAGCGGCAAACTCCGATCACAATCAACGCCAGAAGAAGACCGGACGTCGCCGTCGTTTAAATCCAGCTTGTAGCGTAACCGCGCCTTGTTGCCGGATTGTATTCGGCCACGTAGGTCGCCGCCCCGCCATATTCGCCGCCGAGCGCCAGACCCTGTATGAGGCGTAACGTGAGGAGAAGGATCGGGGCGAGCCAGCCAACCTGCTCAAATGTGGGAAGCAATCCCACTGTAAAGGTTGAAAAGCCCATAAATACGATGGTGATCAGGAATGTATATTTGCGCCCGGTCAGGTCGCCGAGGCGCCCGAAGAACACGGCTCCGAATGGGCGCACGATGAACCCCGCCGAATAGGTCGCGAATGCGGCGAGAAGCGCGGCCGTTTCATTCTCAGGCGGAAAGAAAAGCTTGGCGAAAAATGGCGCGAGCACGGCATAAAGATAGAAGTCGTACCACTCGAAAACCGTGCCGATCGATGATGCAACGATCACGCGGCGGCGTTCCGCCCGCGTTACAAAGAACGGCTCCTTGCGCATCGCTGTCCCCGCCAAGCCCCGTCCTCTCCCGGCTATCCCGTACCACTTATGAGAGCATTGCTATTGCTATAGCGGAACCGTAACATTCGTGTACGATAAAAGAGGATGGCTGCGGCGAATTTTTGCGGGCGAGGAAGGGGTTAACCTCGAACGAAAGCGATAGGCTTGGCATTCATGCGAAAGTCTTATCTCTAACCGTCTTAGACCGTTTCAAAAAGAGCTAGGATAGCTCTTGATCGATTTCCACGCTCCTCTGTATATCTGGATTCGCCATTCGTTCCGTTGCATGGCAAAGCGATTTCCCGATCGAGGAGGTATAATTGACGCACCTTGCAGCAGAGAGATCCTATGACATGCCCGGCGAAATTTCTGCCGCCGAGCAACGCAAGGTGCTGGTTGCCTCGTCGCTCGGCACCGTCTTCGAGTGGTACGACTTCTACCTCTACGGTTCGCTCGCAGCCATCATCGGCGCCCACTTCTTTTCGGGCCTGACCGAGTCCGGGCAGTTCATCTTTGCTCTTCTGGCGTTTGCGGCAGGTTTTTTCGTCCGGCCTTTCGGCGCGGTGTTTTTCGGCCGGCTCGGCGATCTGGTCGGGCGCAAATATACCTTTCTCATCACAATCTTCATCATGGGCCTGTCCACCTTCGCGGTGGGAATCCTCCCGGGCTATGACTCCATCGGCATGGCTGCCCCCGTCATCCTGATTGGGCTCAGGCTGCTTCAGGGCCTCGCGCTTGGCGGCGAATATGGCGGCGCCGCGATCTATGTTGCCGAGCACGCCGAGCGTAACCGGCGCGGCTACCGGACGAGTTGGATTCAAACGACCGCGACGCTCGGCCTCTTCCTGTCGCTGATTATCATTTTGCTGTGCCGCGAACTTGCGCCGGGCGCTACGGCCGCTGAACAGGCGGCGTCTTTCTCCACCGAATGGGGCCTTTGGCGCCTGCCGTTCCTGTTATCCATTTTCCTTCTCCTGATTTCAGTCTGGATTCGGCTCAGCCTGAATGAGTTCCCCGTTTGGAGGCAGATGAAGGAGGAGGGCAGGGCATCGAAAGCGCCCGTAGCGGAGGCGTTCGGCAATTGGCGGAATGGCCACATCGTTCTCATGGCGCTTCTGGGGCTTACCGCAGGTCAGGCCGTGGTGTGGTATACGGGCCAGTTTTACGCACTCTTCTTCCTGACGCAGACGCTCAAGGTCGATCCGCATTGGGCGAACATCATGATCGCGTTGTCGCTCCTGATCGGCACGCCGTTCTTTATCTTCTTTGGCTGGCTTTCCGACAAGATCGGCCGGAAGGTCATCATCATGCTTGGCTGCCTGCTGGCGGTCCTCACCTACTACCCCACGGGGATTCTGAAACACATCCCCGGCGGCGAAGCCATCAGCTATCCCGGCATTTTCGAACTCTTGACGGAGACAGCCAACCCCGAGTTGGCGGCCGCGATCGCCAAAACGCCCGTGACTGTCATCGCTGATCCGAATGAATGCCGGCTGCAGTTCGATCCGGTCGGCAAGTCGAAGTTCAGCGCTCCCTGCGATGTCGCCAAGGCGGCGCTTGTCAAGGCGGGCATCCCTTACAGCAATGAGGCCGGACCTTCGGGCTCCGCTCAAATCAGGATCGGCGACGAGATCATCCAATCTTTTGACGCAGCGGCTTCCGGCGCAAAGGTCGCAGAAGTTCGCTTCTCAGAACAGCTGAGCGAAGCGCTGAAAGCGGGGGGATATCCGGAGAAGTCATCTCTTGATGGTGTCGACTGGCGCGTTGTCGGTCTGCTCACGCTCCTCGTCCTTTACGTGACCATGGTTTATGGCCCGATCGCCGCCATGCTTGTGGAGCTTTTCCCGACCCGCATCCGCTATACGGCGATGTCGCTGCCCTATCATATTGGTAATGGCTGGTTTGGCGGCTTCCTGCCGATCACGGCCTTTGCGATCGTGGCGGCGACTGGCAACATCTATGCCGGCCTCATGTATCCGATTATTGTCGCGGCGATGACCTTCATCCTGGGTGTGCTCTTTCTTCGAGAAACGCGCGGCCGGGACATCATCAATTGATGAGCCGAAGGGACCTCCTTTTAAACTCGGCCGGGATTTCCCGGCCTTTCTTTTTCCTGAGCCCACTCTCTACGGTTTGCGCAGCCTAAAAAAACTGTTACTCTTTGAGGTTAGCAGGTCGGGGGGCGAACGAATCCTGCGGAGACGATGCCGACGGGAGGTCTAGGTTGAGCACCGGAGAGCGGAGGGTTGCTGCGACAGACGGCGCTGGCCTGGCTTCAGCAGCCCTTGACGGCCAAGCTAACGGCGGGTTCGGCTCAACTCCTAGGGCCTGCGAGGCTCGCCGAGGGGCCATTCCCCCGATTAAGATAACTGCGCCATATCGCAATGGAGCCGTTCCCGCGAAACACGGAAACGGAGCGGCCGTTGTCTCCGGCGCCATCTATGGCGCTCTCGATCTTGGCACCAACAACTGCCGCCTCCTTGTCGCCCGGCCTTCGCGGCGCGGTTTCTTCGTCATCGACGCCTTCTCCCAAATCATTAAGCTCGGCGAGGGCGTAAGTCATTCCGGCTTCCTCTCGGAACATGCGATTACACGCACGATCGACGCCTTGAAGGTTTGTTCGGCCAAGATGGCGCGAAGAGGCGTGACCCGCTCTCGGCTGGTGGCGACGGAAGCCTGCCGCATCGCAAAAAACGGGCCTGACTTCATCGCCCGCGTCAAACGCGAAACGGGGCTTGCGCTTGAAATCATCGGCCGTGAGACGGAGGCTCGGCTTGCGGTCTCGGGGTGCGCATCCCTCATCGACAAGCAAAGCGACTACGCGCTGATCTTCGACATTGGCGGCGGCTCATCCGAATTCGTCTGGCTCAATCTCAGGAACGGCCACCGCTCAAAGCGCATTTCGATCGAAGACCGCCTGAAAATTCAGGATTGCATCGAAGCCTGGACGTCGCTGCCATTCGGCGTCGTCACGCTCGCGGAACGCTTCGGCAGCAACCGGGCGGAGGGCTTTCAGTTCGAGGACATGGTGAGCTTCGTGCAAGCGAAGCTTGAGCCTTTCAGTGGAGCCAACGGCATTAGCGAGAAGGTCGCTCACGCTGGCACACATCTTCTTGGCACGTCAGGAACCGTCACGACCATCGCTGGCGTCTATCTCGGCCTCTCGGAATACCATCGCGCCAAGGTGGACGGCTGCTGGCTGTCAACCGACAGCATTCGGGATGTGACAAGGCGCATCACCGCCATGAACTGGGAACAGCGTGCGGCCCAGCCTTGTATCGGTGCGGAAAGAGCCGACCTTATCCTTGCCGGTTGCGCCATCATGGAAGCCATGTTGAGAGTATGGCCGGTAAAATCCCTTCGTGTCGCCGACCGGGGTCTCCGGGAAGGCATCCTTGCAACATTGATCGCCGAAGACGCCATCCGCGAGCGCGCCGCCCCGGCAATCCACAGCCCGCCATTCATTCATGACCAAGCGAGAGCCAAATCTGGACCGGTCTTTTAAGGTCAAACTGAAGAAGTCCCGCGGCCGCACGAACTCGTCCAGGCATTGGCTCGAGCGGCAGCTGAACGACCCTTACGTGGCCGCCGCGAAGCGCGAAGGCTATCGCAGCCGGGCGGCCTATAAGCTTGAGGAAATCACGGACAAGTATGGTCTGTTGAAGCCCGGCGATGTGGTTGTCGATCTTGGAGCGGCTCCGGGCGGTTGGAGCCAGATCGCGGCAAAGCGTGTTCACGCGGCCGACGGCAAAGGTGCGGTGGTGGCGCTCGATATTCTGCCCTTCGATGCGATCCCGGGCGTAACCATTCTGCAGCAGGACTTCAGCGAGCCGGGCGCGGACGAGAAATTGCTTTCCGCGCTGGCAGGGCGCAGGCCGAGTGCGGTTCTATCCGACATGGCCGCTCCCGCCACGGGGCATCGGCAAACCGACCACCTCCGCATCATGGGCCTCGCGGAAGAAGCGGTGGCGTTCGCCCTCCAGGTTCTGGCGCCGGGCGGAGCCTTCCTTGCAAAGGTTTTGCAGGGAGGGAGCGAGAAAACCCTGCTCGACACCCTGAAGCGCGATTTCGCAAACGTCCGGCACGTCAAGCCGAAAGCAAGCCGGGCGGAGTCACCGGAGCTTTACGTCCTCGCAATAGGATTTCGCGGAAGCGCAGCCAGCCCTACCGAGTCGGATTAGGCTGAGGGACAGCCTCCAGGGGCGTCGCGCCATCGCCCGATGCCGGAGCGGCAGACACAGGCTGGGCAGGCGCGTTCTGCACCGCTTGGGATATACGCCGCGCAAAAGCCGCATCCGATTTACCTGGGCTGGCATCGGCACGCTTCGAGATTTTTAGCGCTTTTTCGGACTCTGCGATCTGCTCGGGCGAATATTCACGCGCGTTACACGAGCAGCCCCTGATATAGACCTTCCGGTTCCGGAACGCATAGGGCATCGACGCATAAGGGCGCCCGTTCAGGGAGACCATCTGGTCCACATCCTGATCGGACCGATGATAAAAGAGATTGGCCGGAGAGGCGCACAAAGAGTGGCACTTCGCTTCGTCGTCGCGGAATTTGGCTTCTGAGGCGTAGTTGCTAATCGGAAAATAGAAGCCGTCGCATTCGCGAACGCACAATGTCCGGTAAGAGGATGACCCTCCGCCATATCCCGGTGCGGGCGGCTGCGCCAAGCTCGGGGATGGCGGCTCGTCCGGCGAGCTTTGTTCCTCATTGCTGAAGAAAGAGAAGATCGAGGAGCTGTGGCTGCGCTGTGTTTCGCGTTCGTGCACATACTGCTCGCCGCAATGGTTGCGCGCGAGTTCCGCGACAATGTCGTCGCGGCGTCCGCGCGGTGAGTTGCTTCGCGTGATTGCGTCGCGCTGGGCCCTCAGCTGGCCGAGCGTGGCCTTTGCGGCCTGGACCTGCTTGTCGAGATCCACGCAACGGGGTGTCCGACGCAGCGACCGGCCGAACAGAAACATATCGTCGTAACAGTTTGACCGATCAGCATCCGATTGAGCGCGATGGAATTCAGCGTCGGCTTGGCGCATGTCATTTTCAATGCGGGGAAGCTGATCCTGCCCGGCATTTGGCGAGTTGTTCGTCAGTTGCGCCTCAAGCTCCCGGCAACGGGGGTTCGTGGAACCGTAGGAAGGTTCCCGCGGGCCGCCATAGGCGGGCTGGCCATAGACGGGGCGTGGCGGAGACTGGTCGTAGGATGACGGCTCATCGCCCCATCGGCCGCCGCCACCGCCCCAGCCCCAGCCTTGGCCGAGACCTTGATTTGCCCCGGCTGTCATCGCAACAAGGGTGCAAAAGATGGTGAAGCCGCGAAGAAAAGTTCTCATGTTACCCGTCGCCGATCGAAGACTGCCTTGCCCGACTGTGCCCTTCAGAGGTATGAGCCGCCCCCATCAGTTGGCGCAACGTGCCGAATGCATTTCAAGCAAATGCCCTCGCAGCATGCGTTCATCATCGGCACATTTTTTTATTAAGTCGTGTGCCGTCCAGCTTGACCTGCAACAAATTTACGGCAATGGTCGGGCGATGAGACAAAAAGTTTCTCACATCTCCCGGTGCATTATTAACGCGAGCTAAAACAAACGCTGGCGCGGTGAGATTTGTGTTTCAATGATGAGCCCGCCAGCAAAGGCAGGGCTTATGACGTTCAAGCTATATAATACACGGACCCGTCGGAAGGAGCACTTCGAGCCAATCGATTCGAAGGCTGTACGCATGTATGTCTGCGGCCCTACGGTTTATGACTACGCGCATATCGGCAATGCGCGGCCCGTGATCGTATTTGACGTGCTGTTCCGGCTTCTGCGCCATCTCTATGGGCCGGACCATGTTACTTATGTGCGCAACATCACCGATGTGGACGACAAGATCAACGCTCGCGCGGCCGAGGAAGGCATCCCGATCCGCGAACTGACGGAGCGTACCGCCGCCCAGTTCCACGCCGATGTCGCGGCGATTGGCGCTTTGCCTCCGACAATCGAGCCGCGTGCGACGGAGCACATCCCGGAGATGGTCGCGCTTATTCAGCGGCTGATCGAGCGCGGGCACGCTTACGCGGCGGAAGGGCATGTGCTGTTCGACGTGGCCTCCGACGCGACCTATGGCGAGCTTGCACGCCGCTCAACCGACGAAATGCGCGCGGGCGCCCGCGTCGAGGTTGCGCCCTATAAGCGCGATCCGATGGATTGCGTTGTGGAAGCCAAGCGCCGGATCGGAACCCGGCTGGGAAAGCCCCTGGGGATACGGCCGGCCCGGATGGCATCTCGAATGCTCGGCGATGTCCGCGAAGCACTTGGGCAATGTCTTCGACATTCATGGCGGCGGCATCGATCTCCTCTTTCCGCACCATGAAAATGAGGTCGCGCAATCCACTTGCGCGCACGGCACCGAAATCATGGCCAACATCTGGATGCACAACGGGCATCTCCAGGTGGAAGGGCAGAAGATGTCGAAGTCGCTCGGCAATTTCGTCACCATCCATGAGCTTCTTGCGACGACGAATTTTGGCAATCAGCCTTGGCACGGCAAAGTAATCAGGTTCGCCATGCTAGGCGCACATTATCGGCAGCCGATGGACTGGACGGTTGACCGGCTGGCCCAAGCTCGAAGCGCTCTCGGCGATTGGGCAAGCCTTGTCCATGGAGCACCTGCGGACGAAGAAATGGACGCAGAAGTTCTGAGCGCGCTGGAGGATGATCTCAACACTCCTGCCGTGATTGCGATCCTCCATGGGTTAGGGAAACATGGGTCGTCAAATCAAGGCGATCTCAAGCGACTGGCAACGGCGCTGCGCTTCCTCGGCCTCTACGATAACGAGGGCAAGACAGACTTCGACGTTGGTTATGAAGCGAAGGAAGCCAGCGTAGATTCGGCCAAGGTCGAGTCCCTGAAGAACGCTCGGGTGGCCGCGCGAAAGGCGAAGGACTGGGCGGAGGCCGATCGAATTAGGGACGAGCTTGTCGCGATGGGCATCATCCTGATGGATGCGAAGAACCCCATTACAGGCGAGATCGAAACGACCTGGAAAATCGCGCGATGAACGGCAGTAGCGAGGTCAAACCCTCTCCCCTCGCGGGCTACGGTGTTCATACAAGTGAGTTTGGGATTCCCATCTTTGCGTTTTCGTGCGAGTCGAGCGAAAAGCGCAGCGATTCGCGGGGAGGCGGGGATGGGGCTAGCCAAGGGCCGGAAAACGCAAGGCGATATCCGGCTGGACCGGCGGCGCGATGCGATCGTGACCAGGATCGTGGCGACTGGCTCGCTCGTGCAGCGCAAGGTGGGCGGGGATCGCAATGGCGAGATCGCCATGAAGAATTTCCTCGGCTCGCCGAAGGCTACGGTTAAGTCTGTCATTGCGGCGGATGTAGCTCTGACCGCGGCGGCGGCCAGGGGGCGGCGCGTGGTGGCGGCCCAAGACACGACGGAGGTGAATTTTTCGGGGCGGGACAAGCGCCGCAAGGGCCTTGGGCCAGGCGGCGACGGCAAGAGCCCTGGATTTTTCACCCACGCCACACTCGCCATCGATGCGGATGCCGAAGCCGTCATCGGCCTGGTGTCCGCGCAAATCTGGACGCGCGAGATGGAACGCGAGGTGGAGTACGCCAAACTGCCCTTTGAGGACAAGGAAAGCGCGCGCTGGCTTAAAGGCGCCGAAAGCGCAGCGGAAGTGCTTGACGGCGCCGAGCAAATCGTCGTTGTGGGCGACCGGGAGAGCGACATTTATCCTCTGTTCGCCCGCAAGCCCAAGCGGGTCGATCTCGTGGTCCGCGCGGCGAGGGACCGCAAGCTTGGCGGTGGAGGAACGATGTTCGAGGCGGTATCGGATTGGTCCGTGCTGGGCGGGCAAATCGTTGAGGTTGCCCCCAAGGGCATCGGCGATAAAGGGCGGACGGCAAAGGTTCTGCTCAAGGCAGGAACAGTTACGATCAAGCGGCCGGCCAGGGGATGCAGTAAAACCGATCCACAAACGCTGACCCTGACTGTGGTGGAGGCGGCTGAAGCCGATGCGCCGGAAGGAGCATCGCTTTTGTGGCGGCTTATCACCACGCTGCCCGCCCAAAATCTTGAGCAAGCCATGGATGTGGTCCGGCTCTACCGCTTGCGCTGGCGCATCGAACAGCTGTTTAGAACGTTGAAAAAAGACGGGCTCGATCTTGAAGCCACCCAGATCGCGGAGGCCAGCAGTATCATGAAGCTGGCCGCGCTGGGCGCCGTCGCAAGCTGCCGCATCATGCAGCTTGTCGATGCCCGCGACGGCAGCACAAGGCCCGCCACCGACGCCATCGCGCCAGAACAGATCGAGGCCGCCGCGGCTATCTCCGAGAGCCTCGAAGGCCGGACGAACCGCCAGAAGAACCCCTGGGAAAAAGGCTCGCTGGCTTGGCTGGCCTGGATTGCGGCCCGGCTAGGCGGCTGGAACTGCTATTATAAGAAACCCGGCCCCAAAACCATGGCGGATGGCTGGAAGCGCCTTCGCACTATGCTTGAAGGCGCCGCTATCGCAATGGGGAGGCTCCAACTTGTTTGAATCCCGTAGCCCTCGCGGGAGAGGGTGGCGTCCGGCAATGCCGGGCGCCGGGTGAGGGGGAAGCCGCTCACCTCACGCGCTTCAGCAGGGCTCGGCAATTGCGCCACAACATGACCGATGCCGAGCATGCGCTGTGGCGCATCTTACGTAACCGCCAGTTCGCGGGCGTAAAGGTTCGGCGTCAGGTTTCAGTCGGTCCGTACATCGCAGATTTCGTTTGTTACGATGCACGCCTCGTCATCGAAGCGGACGGCGGGCAGCATAACGAGTCGCCAGCGGACAGGGTGCGGGATGCCTGGTTCGCCGGGCAGGGATTTCGCGTCCTGCGGTTTTGGAATAACGAGATCTCAACAACCCCGAGGGCGTTGCCACTATCATCGCACTGTCTTTAAAAGGCGAAGCCCCCCTCACCCGGCCGCTTTGCGGCCACCCTCTCCCGCAGGGGGAGAGGGTTACATCCTCCACATTGGACGTATCATGAAGAAAAAGCGGTTGTATCTCTTCGACACCACGCTCCGCGATGGTGCGCAAACCCTTGGCGTAGACTTCTCGGTGGAAGATAAGCTGTTGATTGCGCAGCGTCTCGACGCTCTCGGCATCGACTACATCGAGGGCGGCTATCCCGGCGCGAACCCCGTCGACACCGCCTTCTTCGATGCGCCGCCGCGCCTGAATGCAAAGCTCTGTGCCTTCGGTATGACGAAGCGGGTGGGCCGATCGATCTCGAACGACCCCGGTTTCCAGACTGTCGTACAGGCGAAGGCGGATGCGATCGTTCTCGTCGCGAAGTCGTGGGATTATCACGTGGACGTCGCGCTCGGTGTCACGAACGAAGAAAACCTCGAAGCAATCCGCGCATCCGTCGAGGCGATCCTTGTGCAGGACAAGGAGCCGATTGTCGATTGCGAGCATTTCTTCGACGGCTACAAGGCGAACGCGGCCTACGCTCTGGCTTGCGCAAGGGCCGCTTACGAGGCAGGAGCGCGCTGGGTGGTTCTCTGCGACACGAATGGCGGCACGCTCCCGCATGAGGTCGAGGAGATCGTTACTGCGGTCGCGCGCGAAATCCCGTCCGAGGTCATCGGCATCCATGCCCATAACGACACGGAGAACGGCGTCGCCAATACGCTCGCGGCTGTGCGGGCTGGCGCCTGCCAGATCCACGGCACGCTGAACGGCCTCGGCGAGCGCTGCGGCAATGCGAATCTCACGTCCATCATCCCGACGCTGCTCTTGAAAGAGGATTACGCGTCGAAGTTCGATACCGGCGTTACCCCGGCGGCGCTGCGGACGCTGAGGGCCGTGTCGCGCCAGCTCGATGAACTTTTGAACCGGACACCGGACAGGCACGCGCCCTATGTCGGCGAATCGGCGTTCGCGCATAAGGGCGGCATTCACGCATCGGCGGTCGCCAAAGACCCCCGCTGCTACGAGCACGCGCCGCCGGAGAGCGTGGGGAACGCGCGCAAGCTTCTCGTCTCAAATCAGGCGGGGCGCTCGAACATCCTGGCGGAGTTGTCGCGCATCGGGATGGAAGCCGACAAGGACGATCCGCGGCTCGGCGCTCTTCTGGAAGAGGTGAAAACGAAGGAGGCTCAAGGCTATGCCTACGAAGCCGCCGATGCATCCTTCGAGCTTCTGGCTCGCCGCGCATTCGGCGAGGTGCCGGACTACTTCGACGTGGAGCGGTTCCGCGTGCTGGTAGAGCGCCGGCATAATGCGAAGGGCGATCTCGTGACGGTCTCCGAGGCCATCGTGAAGCTCCAAATCGGGGACCAACTCATGATGAACGCGGGCGAAGGAAATGGCCCCGTGCATGCGCTCGATCAGGCGTTGCGCAAGGATCTCGGGATCTGACCAGCCCTATATCGAGAATGTGGAACTGGTGGATTTCAAGGTGCGTATCCTCACAGGGGGCACGGACGCCGTGACGCGCGTCCTCATAGAGAGCCTGGATCGGGAATCGGGCCGTCGATGGTTCACCGTGGGCGTATCGCCGAACATCGTCGATGCTTCGTTCGAGGCGCTCATCGACTCCATCGTCTTCAAGCTGTTCAAGGACGGCGTTGCTCCGGCTCCCTCGGTGACAGCCTGAAGCACATCAATCGTACGGCTAAAGGCAAGTTCGCGCGCCTGTTTGAGCAAGTGCTCAAGCGGACTTGCCTCAGTTGACAGATCGCAAAGTCTTACAGGATGATGCGTCTGGAAAAGCTCCAAGTGATGAGATGGGTCGAATACTTCCACGCGGCACCAGATAGCTGCCGGGGCGTGAGCGGCGACGGATGATCACCAATGCAAATTGCTCAAGTATCGCCGTTGCTTGTGCTTTCCTGGTCGAGAATGTGCACGCTTCGCATGTAAGAGGCGTATGCTTTCTCGTCCGTGTCTCCGATCGCGAGTACGCCGAGCTTGCCAAACTCCGAAAGCGCCCCGATCAGGTGGAAGACGACGCCTTCCTGGGTCGCGGCGTTGAAATGCAAGCCTTTCGTAGCGGCGATATCGATAAGGTCCGAAGGCCTCAGCCCGCGATAGTGATCCTCGTGAAGATTGTCGGACGAGTAGTAGGAGCAGGACTTGCCGGCGGCCGTGAGAAATAGGCCGGTCTTCGTGTCGTAGCTTCCGGCTGTCAGGAACTGCAGCATGAGGAAAGGATGCGTTGTACCGCCCTTCCGCAGGTTGATTTCGATGGCGTAATGCCGCCAGCCGCTGCCCTCGGGCACCGATATGAAGTCGATGCCGAAGCGGCCCAGAACGCCCTTGGACGCCAGAACCTTTGCGGCGCGGAAGCCGAGGTCCTGGATCTCAAGCCTGTATTCCGCGTCGGCCGGAAAACGGCAGCCAAGAAACACCTGGCTGTCGCTGCCGCCTAAAACCTGGTCGTGGGTCGAGATCACTTCGAGGTTTCCTGTCGGATCGACCCGGAACTGAGCCGAAGGCGAGCGCTTTGTTTTCCCTTCCAGAAACTCCTCGACGATACCGCCCATGAGCTGGATCTTTTCGATATAGGTATCTAGCGTCATGCCATAAGCCTCGAAGTTGAGGTCTGGCAGTCTCTTCGCGATCCATGCCTTGAGCCCGCTCTCCGGCGCGCCGCGGAAATCGAAAAGGGCGTTGCCCTCGCCGGAGAAGCCTTCGTTGAAGTTTCACCACGGCGCGCTTCAATTCGGGCTTCTGTTTCTTGATCTCCGCCAGCGCTTCGGCGACATCGTCGGCGTTTGTCAAATCCTCCGAACCGGCGGGCAAGTCGATCCCCGCTTCCTTGAAAATTTTGCGCGAGCCGCTTTTCGACCCCCAGTGAGCGAGGTCCGGGTCGGTGCCGTAGATCGGCAAGTCAAGCTTCAATGCGAGCTTTTTCTCAAGCGGCGTTACCGTGAAGAAGGTGATGTGGGCCGATGCGGGATCGGGGATCGCCTCCTTGATCTGCTGAATAAGCCGTGGTCTTGCCAGGATTTTCGCCGTCAGCGGGATATCCGACCTGTCGTAGCAGGATAAGAGCACAAGCCGCTGGCGCGCGTGCTGGCCCGGAATGCCCGGCAAGAGATGCAGATAGTAGTCGATGATCGGGTCGGCGATCGGCGTGCTGGTGATGTAAATGACGCGTGTGCGCGGGAACCGGAGCAGGAGAAGAAGGCAAAGCAGGCGTTCCTCGTAGTGATGGACGCCCGCGATCCTTGACATGACTTCCCGGTCGAAAGTGATGCTCGGGACGATGACGACGGTGCGCGGCGTTTCCGGATCACCGAAGACTTCCGGGAATGTGGCGCAAAACCGCTCTTGGAGGACTCGCGAGCGGGCGAGCTCCTCCGGGCCGAAAGTTACGCCGTTCGCCTCACTCAAGGTCTTGCCCCGATATTTCGCTTATCAACGCATCACACACTATATTTAGAAAGCTAACGGGTTTGCTTGCACCGATCAAGCAAAGCCAATCGACGCTGTCCTTGAGCCTTTGAGGGAAAGACAAGATCATGCCAGCCGTTCCCGGTTCGGAAGACGTTGCCGTCAGTGTTCAAACTCTTCTAGCGGAAGTGGGTGTGCCGCGCTCCGCCGTCCAGTCCGGCCCGCTCGTCGTGCATTCCCCGATCACGGGCGAGGCCATCGCCCGAATCATGCCAGCGAGCGGGCATGAGAGTGACGCCACGATCAGGGCCGCCCATGCCGCTTTCCTTGTCTGGCGCGACATGCCGCCGCCCAAACGCGGAGAGCTTGTCCGCTTGCTGGGACATGAGCTTCGGACGCACAAGGCAGCGCTTGGAAGCCTCGTCACCATCGAGGCAGGCAAGATCCTATCCGAGGGGCTCGGCGAAGTGCAGGAGATGATCGACATTTGCGACTTCGCCGTCGGCCTCTCGCGCCAGCTCTACGGCCTGACCATCGCCAGCGAGCGTGGCGATCACCGCATGATGGAGACGTGGCATCCGCTCGGCGTGACCGGCATCATTTCCGCATTCAACTTCCCCGTCGCCGTCTGGGCCTGGAACGCGGCGCTCGCACTTGTGTGCGGCAACGCGTGCGTCTGGAAGCCATCCGAAAAGACGCCTCTCACAGCGCTTGCGACGCAGGCCTTGTTCGACCGGGCTTTGGCGCGGTTCAAGGACGCGGGGAACCCGGCGCCGGAAGGCCTTTCATCCGTTATCCTCGGCGCGCGCGACGCAGGCGAAGCGCTGGCGGACCATCATCTCGTGCCGCTTGTCTCGGCCACCGGCTCGACCGCAATGGGACGCGCGCTTGCCCCCCGGCTTGCGCAGCGCTTCGCGCGCGCGATCCTGGAACTTGGCGGCAACAACGGGGCGATCGTTTGCCCTTCGGCGGATCTCGACCTCGCTCTGCGCGCTGTTGCGTTTGCGGCGATGGGAACCGCGGGCCAACGCTGCACCACGCTTCGGCGGCTTTTCGTGCATGAGAGCATTTACGAGCGGTTCCTGCCGCGCCTCAAGCAGGCCTACGCTTCCGTGAAGGTCGGAAATCCGCTCGATCCGGAAACGCTGGTCGGGCCGCTGATCGACGGGAACGCCTTCGATGCGATGCAGCAAGCGCTCGAAGCCGCAACGGCTGCGGGCGGAATTGTAACAGGCGGCGCGCGCACGGCGGAAGGCGTGTCCGCCCATGCGTTTTATGTTCGCCCGGCGCTTGCCGAGATGCCGGGGCAGGCGGGGCCTGTCCTGAAAGAGACGTTCGCGCCTATACTTTATGTGATGCGCTATCGGGACCTGCATGAAGCGATCCGGCTGCACAACGCGGTCAGCCAGGGGCTGTCATCCTCGATCTTCACGAACGATCTGCGCGAAGCAGAGCTGTTCCTGTCGGCGCGCGGCTCCGATTGCGGCATTGCCAACGTGAATATCGGCCCATCCGGCGCGGAGATCGGCGGCGCGTTCGGCGGCGAGAAGGAGACCGGCGGGGGACGCAAATCCGGTTCTGACGCCTGGAAGGCCTACATGCGCCGCGCCACGAACACCATCAACTACGGTTCATCGCTGCCGCTCGCCCAGGGCGTTAAATTCGATGTGGGTTAGGCGGGAGTTTCAAGTTCTTTTCAGACTATCACTGCATTTGCTTAAATTACGAGCGCAAATGATCCAAGCTATATTGTATACCCCATTCACGCCAAAACCCGAAAATCCTTTGGGTTTATGACGCGGAAGTTGTCTGTGATCGAATCACACAACTGCGCCCAGTTTTGCGGGACTTTCTCGCGTAAGAAGGTGAGGACTTCGCCGGCGAAGTCCCGTGAGGTGGCGTAGCATCTATTGTGCGTCACGTGCTTGTGCATAACGCCCCACAACCGTTCGATGGGGTTCAAATGCGGACAATAGGCCGGGATGAAGTGCAACTTGATCCTGCGGCCGGGCTGAGCCAGCCAATCTTTTACAAGCTTGGCATGATGATAACGGGCATTATCCAGATATACATGGATCATTGCCAAGAGCGGATACAGTGCTTCGAGCGCTTCCAGCAGTCTTATCGTGGAGGCGGCATCGATGGTTTCGGCCTCGATCATGCGGGTTTGTCCGGTCTCAAGGTCGATCGCGCCGTGAATATTGAGGCGCTGCCGCCCGCTTGTCTGTTCGATTGCCAGCTTTTCTTCCTTCGGCGCCCAGCAACCCATCGGCCGTGCGGCATGCGTTGGATGCACCGCGTCCACGAACAGCACAGCCTCGTTAAGGCCAAGCGCGTTCCGCAGCTTTTCGTAACCTTCGATGAACGCCCGCTGTTTTTCTGCATCCAGTTTGCGGCCGATGACTTCCGGCTTGTGGTATTCCAAGCCCAGCCGGTGCAGCAAGGCGACCAATCCCGCCCGGCTCTCGTAAACGATGCCGAATTCCCGCTCGATAAAGGCGCCGATCTGCCGCGTTGAACGCGGTAAAGCCTGGGCAACGTAAGCCTTCAGCGCTTCCTCTTGCACCGTGGAAAGACGGCTCGAACTGCCTCCGGCATCGAACTGTTCGAGCCCGGAGATCCCGCGCTCGTCATAGAGTTTGCGCCAGTTCCTGACCGTATCGTCATCGAGATAGAGAACCTTGACCCCCCGCTCGCAGCTCAAGCCGTCATCCAAGAGAAGGATTGCATTCGCCCGGCGTGCAATCCGATGCTCCGCCGAGCCATCGCGCGCCAGCGACAGCAGTTCCTTCCGTTCGGCAGTGTCCAGAAATCCCCGGCGAATCATACCGCCCACTGAGATCCCACTCGCCTAACTTTGCAAGCACTTTCTCTCGGGTTCTCAATAAGTTAGGGTATAGGAATATCCTCGCCAGCAGAAATGCTTCAATAAAGCTGGTTCTCAGTCCTTTTTTAGGAATAAGTCTTTATCGCTAGTGGGGACTTCTCATGGAGGCTCTCATGGCTGCGGACTGTCAAAATCTGGAAAAATGCGGCTTTTTCAAAAAATACTCGATGACACATGAACGTGCATGCTCAGGCTTCATCCATATGTATTGCCGCGGCGCCAAGCAGAACGAGTGCAAACGCAAGGTCTACCGGCAGGAGCATAACGCGGTGCCACCGGACGACATGATGCCAAACGGCGGCCGCGTCCCTTCCGCCGCTTAGGCATAATCTGAAGCCGCTGGCCGCCCTCTCGCTGAAGAGGGCGCAACGCTTATTGCAACACGGCGGCGAACTGGAACAGCGCCTTGTCGATGTCTTCGCGCGTGATCACGAGCGGCGGCGAGATGCGGATCGTGTGCTCTTTCGTGTCCTTGCAGAGGATGCCGCGATGCTTCAGCGCCACGCAGTAGCGCCGCGCGCCGCCCGCGTCGGGGTGGAGTTCGAGCGCCAGCATCAGGCCGCGCCCGCGAACCTCTTTGATGGTGCGGCTGCCAATTGAAGTTGAGGCCCTCGCGGAAATAAGCGCCCATCGCAGCCGAATTCTCGATCATGCCTTCCTCGGTGATGGCGCGAAGGGACGGCGCGGGCGACAGCGCAGGCGAGCGGGTTGCCGCCAAAGGTGCTGCCGTGGTCGCCGGGCTTGAACACGCCCATGATCGGCCCGCTGCACAGGACGGCCGACACGGGATAAAAGCCGCCGCCAAGCGCCTTGCCGAGCAGCGTCATGTCGGCTTCGACGCCCTCATGCTCTTCCGCCAGAAGCTTGCCGGTTCGGCCAAGGCCCGTCTGGATTTCGTCGAGGATCAGGATGATGCGCTTGGCTGTGCAAAGCTCGCGCACCGCGCTCACATAGCTGGGCGGCGGCACGATTACGCCCGCTTCGCCCTGGATCGGCTCCATCAGAACCGCAACCGTGTTTGGCGTCAACGGCATCTTCTAGTGCCTTCAGATCGCCAAAGGAGACAATCTTGAAGCCTGCGGTAAACGGGCCAAATCCGGCGCGCGCCGCAGGGTCCGTGCTAAAGCTCACCACGGAGACCGTGCGGCCATGAAAATTGTTCGCGAAAACAATGATCTCGGCTTGTCCCTCGGGCACGCCCTTGACCTCATAGCCCCACTTGCGCGCGACCTTGATGGCGGTCTCCACCGCCTCCGCGCCGGTGTTCATGGGCAGGACTTTGGTCGACTGAGTCAACGTGCACAGCTCCTCGCAGAACGGTCCAAGCTGATCGTTACGGAAGGCGCGCGATGTGAGCGTCAGCCGGGACGCTTGCGCCACCATCGCATCCCGGATCTTGGGATGACAATGGCCCTGGTTGATGGCGGAGTAGCCGGCGAGGCAATCGAGATAGCGGTTACCCTCGACATCCCACACATACACGCCTTCGCCGCGGCTCAACACCACGTCCAACGGCTTGTAATTCGATGCGCCGTAATCCTTTTCCGCCGCGATGTAATCAAGCGGCGTCGCATAGGAACGGGGAGCGGCGGGGGGAGCGATATCGAAAGCCATGCCTGTAAAATCCTCCTAAATGTTAGCGTAAGCGGTTTTAAGATCGAGCCGGAGCGTCATGCAGTAGGCGCCGCCGCCTGACATGATGAAGGGGCGCAAATGGACGGGCGAAACCGCATAGCCGCGCTCTTTCAAAACATCGGTGAGGCGCGCGGTCGGTTCGGCCATCACGATCTCGCGCCCGATATTGACGGCGTTCACGGCGAAGCGGGCGGCGTCCTCGTCGCTCGCCTCGATGCGGGAATCCGCCGGGACGTGATCGCGAATGATGGACAGCGACAGTTTCGAGAAGGCAGGCGGATAGTAGAGCACCTCGCCGCCGCTGAGCGGCACGAAGCAGGTATCGAGGTGATAGAAGCGGCCCGAGACGAGTTCGAGGCCCTTCATGGGCATGCCGAAGAAGTCTTTCAGCGAGGCAAGCGATTTAAAGGACGAGCGCGGCCCGAAGCCCGCCCAGAACAGCTGCCGGGAAGCATCCCAGATGCAATCGCCTGCGCCTTCCTGCCAGAGTCCTTTCGGGCTGCTGAGCCACCTCATGCAACGTGCCGAGATCCTTCAGCCGGGCGAACTCGTTCAGGAAATAGCGCTCTTCCCCCTGCCGCTCGTGATAGCGAAACCGTGAGACCATAGCGCGTCCGTTCAGGACAACCGCGGCGTTCGCCGGGAAAACCATGTCGGGCAAGCCCGGCGCGCCGTCCATCATGACGACGCGCGCTCCTGCACCTTTCAACGCCGCCGAAAGGCTCGCGGAAGCTTCCCGCGCCTCCTTGCGGTTCTTGGCTTCGTCTTTCCGCCAGGCCTCCGGCGTCATCCAAGGGTTGATCTTGTAAGACACCTCGAAGTGGCTTCCATCCGTCATCAAAAAGGTGGGCGTATCTGTCATGACAATTCTTTAATGATTCCCATTGGTTACACCTCTTCAATAATTGCTGAGTTTTCGCCAATCATACACCCAGCAAGTTGCTTGAAAGTCGCAAAACGCTTATCACTTTGCGCAATGGAATTGGCAAAGTGTCAGACGGCGCAAATGGACAATACTGACAGAAGGCTCGTTTCACTTTTGCGTGATAATGCGAGGCTCCCGGTTGCTTCGCTTGCGGCGATCCTCGGCCTCTCGCGGGCCACGGTGCAGAACAGGATCGACCGGCTGGTCGGGGATGGCACCATCACCGGGTTCACGATCAAGCTCAGGCCGGACGCCGAGCCAGCCGCCATTTGCGCCATCATGATGATCGAGATCGAGGGCGAGCGCTCGGAGCATATCCTGAAGGCGTTGCGCGGATTTCCCGAAGTGTCCGCCATTCACACGACGAATGGCCGCTGGGATCTGGTTGTGGAACTCACGACGACGAGCCTGGATACGTTCGACAAGGCGCTGCGGCGCATCCGCGAGATGAAGGGCATCGCCAGCTCGGAGACGAGCCTGCTGCTGTCCACGCAGCGGAAATGAACCAAACACTCTTCGGTTCGCCGACGAGTGCCTGTGTGTTTTGTGGTCCCTTCCGGCAAACGCTGCCCGTGTTCGTGCAACTCCGCAATGAAGCCTCACTTGGACTACATGTGTGCCTCACCACCGGAAACGGACGTTGCTACAGCAGAGTTTGTGGCTGGGTTGATCGCGGCCAATTTTACTTCTACGCTCAGCACCTGTCGTCGTCATACTCATGTGGCGCATGATCGGCATGCGCCACACTCGCAACTAAGCGGGGCGGCGCTCCCATAGCATCGCAGCGAAAGCCAAGGTGGCCATTATGGCTGCTAAACTGCCGTTGGCGCTGACTTCGGGAACGCCGGCAGCCTTTGGAGTTACGGAAAAATCATCGAACAGATTGGAGCTGGGATCATTCCGGCTGCTGATCGTCAATGTATCGTACCCTGTTCCAGTGAAAATGAGAGAATATTGCTTCCATCCCTGCGTATCCGGAACCGGAATGATGTTGAGTTGCTCTCCTCCCACCGAGAAACCGAAGTCACTCGGCGCGCGGCCAGTACCATATAGCCAACCCGATGCGATGTAGAGTTGGCCCTTAGTGTCAGCAAAACTCTGACTGATGAAGGCGTCAGACCCCTCGGCACCACCGGCGACCATATAACTGCCGTCATGCGGTGAGATGCCGTCCTTAATGCCCAAAAAAATACCCGTTCATGTCTGTGTTGCCTGTGACGGCCCAAGACGACCAGTCCTGCTCGAAGCTTCCATTTTTCAACAGTTCCTGCGCATGCGCTGCTGAAGCCGCACCCAAAGCCATTGTTCCCGCCGCGAAAATTGATATCCAAAGCTTACCCTTCATCATTGTACCTCCAGTAGAAATTACATAATTTGAAATTTAGATAGATACGCCGTTCGCTGAGTTGCTAAAACGGCTTAGTTTGCATTTGACCCTATCAAGCCGGACGAACGTCAGCAATCGGAGCTTTTCCACCGTTGCAAGACTGCTACCTCGATATGGCATAGACGAGGAAGTGAAGAGAAAATTTGCCCATGAATCCAATAACCGTTGTCCAAATAAAAGAGAAAATAACCTCCACTTGCATCTCAATATTGCACAACAACCAGACATCCATTGACATAACAGTGCAATGTTCAATGAGTGAGTTGTGTGAGGTTGGCCGGAAAAACCACTATGCGGCTGAGTGAAGACAAGCACTGAGCCGCGACTGTGTCGGGCGTGGCTCTTAACACGGGTTAGGTTCGCGGCGGTAGAGGAAGCTGCGCAATGTGGTCGCGGCACCCGCTAAAGCAAGAACGTCAAAGCTGAGCAAGCCAGTGACGGGGATCTGGGGGTCGGCTAGCGAGTATGTCGCGTTGTGATCACGAATATTGGTTGAAGATCCGTGGCGCGGACTGAAGCCTACTGGCCAGGAGGCTCACCATTCCTGCCCTATTGTGAAGAAGAAACAAGTTTGACTACTTTACCTTCAAAATGAGTATGTTTGGTCTTGACCCAAATGTCTCTTCACGGCCTGTTGCGCGCATTCATGTTGAACGCGCCGCAATTCTCGCCCGCCTGTAAGCATCGAAGCGTTGGATCGGTTGGGGAGACCCCAGGATGACCGACGCCAGCTTGGCGGCGAATTAGCCATCCGTCTCCGACTCGGGTTCATTATCTTCCTCACAGCAGATTGCAATCCCTACTGGTTACCATTACTATCATGACAGACGCCTTCGAGTGGGATCGCGCCAAAGCCGCCGCCAACTTCAAAAAGCACGGCGTAAAGTTTGAGCACGCGGTTATCGCCTTCGAGGATCCGTTCGCCGTTGTCGAACTCGATGAGAGCGAGGACTACGGGGAAGACCGCTTCCTTCTAACGGGCCGGATCGGGGCCGGCATTTTGGTGGTTGTGTACACCGAACACGAAGAGCGTATTCGCATTATTTCGGCGCGAGAGGCGACAGACTATGAAAGGCGAAACTATTATCGTGCGGCGCAGGAAGACTGATGGGAAGCTTGTCCGCAAACTTGTTGATGGCCAGGAAAAAGCGCTGCCGGATCCCGGACCGCTCCCTAAGCACAGTGACGAGGCCATTGAAGCCGCTGCCCTTTCCGATCCCGACAACAAGCCGCGCACTCCGGAACGCGAGAAGAAGCTGCGGCGCATCCCTCAGGTCAAAGTGATGCGAAGGGCCTTGGGGTTTACGCAGGAGGAGTTTGCAGCTCACTTTCATATTCCTCTCGGCACGCTCAGGGACTGGGAACAGGGCAAGAGCGAACCCGACACCTGTGCGCGAGCCTATCTTCGGGTGATCGCGCGAAATCCCAAGGCCGTCACAGACGCGCTTGAGAGCGCGCCGCGATAGGAACCACCCCGGAAAGGGGCGGCCCGTAGGGAATCCGGCGACTTTCGCGTTTACCTCGCGCTAACGCATTCCATCAAAATTAACCACTCGGTTTTTGTAATGTTATTTCGATTGCGGTCGATATAGAGCAATTTTACAAAAGCCTCAAAATGGCGATGCCGTAAACTCAGGCATTCGCGAGAGATAGTTATATGCTTACCTTGTGCCCCTTTTACCAAACGAACCCAAATTTTTAGAAGATTTTAAGAGTCGCCGCCCGGATCAGGAGCAAGAGCCCCCTGGCAGCAAGACTGCGCAGGATCCCTCCCGCCGCACGAGGGCGTTGCATTCGCCCGGCGCATCGGCCAAGTTTCCGCAATGCCGTCTGAATTGACCCTTTTTCAGGATGATGTCGCCGAACGGACGCCTGCGCGGAACGCGCCCGCCACGGTGCCCGTGATGCTTCCGCTGGCGCTTCATGAGCCTTACACATACGAGGCGCCTCAGGGCGAAGAGCTTAGCCCTGGCGATTTCGTGGTTGTGCCGCTCGGCCCGATGAAGCGCATCGGCGTCGTGTGGCGCGAGGCGGAGAGCGGCCGCAAGCCGGTCGACCCGAAAAAGCTGAAGGCGGTGATCGAGAAGCTGGACGTGCCGCCGCTGCCTGCCATCAACCTCGCCTTCGCGGACTGGGTCGCGCATTACACGCTCGCGCTGAAGGGCATGGTCCTGCAGATGATGATGAGCGCGCGGCTCGTGTTCGAGGCGGAGGAGCCGCGCTGGGGTTTTCGCCTCGGCGGCGCCCCGGAACTGCGTCTCACCGAGGCTCGCAAGAAGGTGCTCGCCACGCTTCAGGATGGCGAAGTCTGGGCGAAAAAGAAGCTCATGGATGCGGCCGGTGTGAGCGCTGCGGTCATTGACGGCCTTGCCGAGGCGGGCGCATTGATCCGCGCCGAGCTTCCCCGCGCACGCCCGCTCTTTCCGAGGCCGGATTTCGCATTCGCGAGCCTGACCGAAGCGCAAGCGAAGGCGGTTGAAATACTGTGCGCGGCCATCGCCAAGGGCGGCTTCTCCTCGACGCTGCTCGATGGCGTGACGGGCTCGGGAAAAACCGAGGTCTATTTCGAGGCCGTCGCGGAGGCTCTGCGGCGCGGGCAGCAGCAGGTTCTCATCCTCCTGCCGGAAATTGCGCTGACGAGCCAATTCCTGCAACGCTTCGAGGCACGTTTCGGGTGCCGTCCTGGCGAGTGGCATTCCGCCGTCTCCCCGAAGGAGCGCGCGCGCACATGGCGCGGCGTTGCCGAGGGCGATGTGCGCGTCGTTTGCGGCGCGCGGTCGGCCCTCTTTCTTCCCTTCGCCGATCTCGGCCTCATCGTTGTCGACGAGGAGCACGACCCGTCCTTCAAGCAGGACGACCGCGTCACCTATCAGGCGCGCGACATGGCCGTGGTTCGCGCCTCGCTCGGCAAAATCCCCATCGTCCTGTGTTCCGCGACGCCTGCGGTTGAAAGCATCGTCAATGTCCGCCGCGGGCGATACGCGCATGCCGTTCTGCCGAGCCGCTTCTCCGGGAACAGCCTTCCCGACGTGCAGGCCGTGGATCTCAAAGTCACGCCGCCGGAGAAAGGCTCGTGGATCAGCCCGCCGGTTGTCGAGGCCGTCAACGCGGCCCTCGGGCGGGACGAGCAGGCGCTGCTTTTTCTCAATCGCCGGGGCTATGCGCCGCTGACGCTTTGCCGCGCCTGCGGCCACCGTTTCAACTGCCCGCAATGCACGGCCTATCTCGTCGAGCATCGCCTGCGCGGGCGGCTCATCTGTCACCATTGCGGCTTCACCCTGCCGTTCCCCAAGAGCTGCCCATCCTGCCACCGCGAAGGAATGCTGACTGCTTCCGGCCCCGGCATCGAGCGCGTGATGGAAGAGGCCGCCAGCCGCTGGCCCGCCGCGCGCATGATCGTGCTCTCGAGCGACCTCGTCCCATCCACGTCGGCGTTGCGCGAACTCCTGAGCCGCATCACGGCGGGCGACGCCGATATCATCGTCGGCACCCAGCTTGTCTCGAAAGGCCACAACTTCCCGAAGCTCTCTTTCGTCGGCGTGGTCGATGGCGATTTGAGCCTTGCCACCGCCGATCCGCGCGCGGGCGAACGCACCTTCCAGCTGCTGCATCAGGTGACGGGCCGGGCAGGGCGTTTCGGCGCGCCGGGCAGCGGTTTGATCCAGACGCATTTCCCGGAGCATCCGGTGATGCAGGCGCTCGTCACCGGCGACCGCGAGGCTTTCTACGAGGCCGAGATCGCCATGCGCGAGGAGGCCGGGCTGCCGCCCTTCGGCCGTCTCGCCGCGCTCATCATCTCCGCAAAGACCAAACCGGAGGCCGAGTCCTACGCGCGTGCGCTGGCTCTCGCTGCGCCGGAAGCGCGACTGATCCAGGTCTTGGGGCCGGTTGAAGCGCCGCTTGCCATCATCCGCGCCCGCCACCGGCAACGCTTGCTTGTGAAGGCCGCACGCGAAGCCGATCTGCAAGCTTACCTAACCGAATGGCTTTCACGCGTCGATCCCCCGCGCGGCAGCCTCAATCTGCATGTGGACGTCGACCCGCACAGCTTCTTGTAGCCTGCATAATGGCGCGAACGCCACCAGCGCATTGCTGCTTTCAGGAAGGCTCAGCACTTCGCGCTGACCTTTGCGGAACCGAGAACCCTCTGCCGGTTGGTATGATGTGCCGGCCGTTCCTCTGAACGAATGAGACAACCTCCTTATCGCGCCATGTCGCGATAGCTTGTACCTTGCCTTGACCCCACCGCCCGTAAAAGCAAATATGCCCGAGGCAGCCCGGAAGCTCCGTGACGCGGCATACTCCGGGGCGAGCGTTTATTGGGGGACGGGTGCGTAAGATCATCAAAATGGCGGTGCTGCAGCACGTCCCGTTCGAAGGGCCTGCCGCTATCGCGGACTGGGCCGCGGCGCGCAAGATCGAGTAGTGCGGTGCGACATCTTTATCACGGCGATCCCTTGCCGGAACTCGCCGAATTCGACATGCTGACAGTAATGGGCGGACCGATGAGCGCGAATGACGAGGCGGTCTTACCCTGGCTGGCGCCTGAGAGTGCGCTCGTGCGGGGTGCGATCGCATCGGACAAAATTGTTCTAGGCGTTTGCCTTGGAGCGCAGATCATCGCAAAGGCGCTCGGCGCAAAGGTCTATAAAGGGACACAAAAGGAGATCGGCTGGTTTCCGGTTCGTGCTGATGCCGGGCCTACCCTGTTTGATGGGCTTCCAGTTGAGTTCATGGCCTTTCACTGGCATGGCGAAACATTCGATCTCCCGGCAAAGGCCGAACGGCTTGCATCGACGGGGGTGACGCCAAACCAGGCTTTCGCGGTTGGAAAGACGGTTCTTGGCCTGCAATTCCATATGGAAGCCACAAACGATAGCGTGAACGCGCTCATCGAGAATGCGGCGGACGAGATTGGCGACGGGACGTATGAGCAAAAGCCGGACGCGATCCGGGCAGGTGTCGGCCATTGTGCGGCCCTTCGAACGCATTTGGACCGCATTCTCGACAATTTGGTGAGATTTTCAGGCAGTTGATCGATTGAGGTAGCAATGGCGCAGACACGAACACCCTCGAAGTTCTTCAAGGCTCTCGCGGCGGGCGCTCCGGCACCGCTCGTCGAGAAACCCGTGCGTCTCGAACGCATGATCCATTTCGTCGCGCCGCAGGTCGAGAAGATCCGCGCCAAGATCCCGGAGCTGATCAAGCAGGTGGATGTGATCTGCGGAAATCTCGAAGACGCGATTCCGGTGCAGGACAAGGAAGCGGCGCGGCGCGGTTTCATCGAGATGGCGCGCGCGAATGATTTCGGCAGCACCGGGCTTTGGACGCGCATCAACGCGCTCAACAGCCCTTGGGTTCTCGACGATATCGTGGAACTCGTGGCTGAGGTTGGTAACAAGCTCGACGTGATGATGATGCCGAAGGTGGAGGGGCCTTGGGATATTCACTATCTCGATCAGCTTCTCGCTCAACTTGAGGCGAAGCACAGCATCAAGAAGCCCATCATGATCCATGCTTTGCTTGAGACGGCCGAAGGCGTCAACAACGTCTCGGAGATTGCGGGGGCCAGCCCGCGCATGCATGGCATGAGCCTAGGCCCAGCCGACCTTGCCGCAAGCCGCGCCATGAAGACCACCCGTGTCGGCGGCGGGCATCCTTCCTATGGCGTGCTGGTCGATGCGAAGCCCGGCGACGCTTCGCCACGCTCCTTCTATCAACAGGATTTGTGGCATTATACCGTTGGGGCCATGGTGGATGCTTGCGCAACCCACGGCATCAAGCCTTTTTACGGGCCGTTCGGCGACTTCTCCGATGCGGCAGCCTGCAAATCGCAGTTCCGGAATGCCTTTCTTCAAGGCTGCGCCGGGGCGTGGACGCTGCATCCCTCGCAGATCGAGATTGCGCGCCGCGTCTTTACGCCAGACCTGGCGGAAGTCGCGTTCGCACGGCGGATCCTGGAGGCGATGCCCGACGGTACGGGCGCGGTCATGGTGGATGGCAAGATGCAGGACGACGCCACGTGGAAGCAGGCCAAAGTGATCGTTGACTTGGCAGATATGGTCACTGCAAAGGATGGACCGGCAGCATGACGAGTACGCCCCGCAGGAAATTCCGCCCCATTTGCCGCAAGCTCGCACGGGATTTCCCGCGGGTAAGGCGTACTGGCAACTGCTTGATTATCGTGCAGCCTCTCGGAGGCAAGCTCGCTTGAGAGCGTGCGGCGAAGTGAGTACGAACTTGCGTCCGGCTGTACGAGTGGTCTCGGGTTGTGTAGCGGTTGAGGGTTTGAACTCATTAATAAAATGCAGAAGATCGATCAGAACGTCATGATCAAGGAACGGCACGCGAGATATGCGATCGGGGAGGTGGTGAAGCACCGCTTCTTCCCGTTCCGTGGGATCATCTTCGACGTCGATCCGGAGTTCAACAATACCGATGATTGGTGGCTCTCGATCCCGGAAGAGATCCGCCCCGAGAAAAACCAGCCCTATTATCATTTGCTCGCGGAGAACGAGGAGACGGAATACGTCGCCTACGTCTCCGAGCAGAACCTTCTGCCGGACGATAGCGACGAGCCGCTACGGCATCCCCAGCTGGCTGAGTTATTTGACGAGCTTGAGAGCCGCGGATACCGCTTCCGGGGCCTTAGCGCGAGAACTAGCGGCAGCCTGCGTCCGCTTGGAGCGACGGCCAAGCCGCAGCGGGTACTCGGCGATGCCCGAGCCACCTCTCCGTCCTGTAACCGGTTCTCGACCAAAGGCGGGCTTGATCACAGCGCTACAGCTTTGAGTCGTCAGCACGCGAAGCCGCGTGCGGCTATCCGGGATCGTCTGCAGCTATAGCCGCCGAACTTCTGCGATCCCGGATAAGCGCAACGGCGCTTTCGCAGGGAGTGACGACCGATGGAACGGCGCTCCCTAAATCTTGATGCCTGAATGCATCGCGGCGATGCCGCCCGACAAATTGCGATACTGCACGCGCGAAAACCCGGCCGTTTCCATCATGCGCGCGAAACGGCGCTGCTCGGGGAACTTCCGGATACTGTCGACGAGGTAGCGGTAGGGTTCGGCGTCCCCAGCCGACGAACGCGGCCGAGAGTGGGGATCACGGCATCCGAATACGTACTGTAGATCGAGTTCGAGGAACGGGACTTCGACCCGCGAAAATTCAAGGCACAGGAAGCGGCCGCCGGGCTTCAGCACGCGGAAGGCCTCGTTGAGCGCGG
>CAVRSS010000103.1:0-23962 GCA_963723755.1 uncultured Alphaproteobacteria bacterium
AAGCTGCGCGGACCGCAGCTTTTGGAGCAGCGGCGTGTGCGGCCGGATTGCTTGCCTGCCGTGTCGCCTATGGCGGCGCGTTTTTTGAGCAGCTTATGCTGCCAAGAGCCGTGGGCTGGAAGAACGTGCACCTCGCGCTGACTTATGCGGCGCCACTGTTGGGGGCGGCAGCAATTTCCATCGCTTGGCTTGTCTACGATCGGCGCAGTCGCCTTGCACAGAAAATCGCAGTCTTGCTTCTTCTCACCTTCCTCAGCGGGTTCGTGCAGTCGCTAGGGGACGGGCTCGATGTCAATGCGTATTTCGAGTTCCTCTTTGCGCTCGCAATCGGCATCGGGATGGCGTTCAGCAAAATTCAAGCCTGGCAGGCCAGCGCGCCGCGAACCGCTGGCATCAGGTTGGCCTTCGCTGCTGTCCTTTTAGCTGCGCTCGCGTTTTCCTCTCAAGGCGAGCCGTACAAATTCGCATTCAGCCGTGAATTCCGGCAAGACGTCGTGGAGAACGTCGACGCCGTCCGAACAGAGACCAGGCGCTTAAAAAAAATGCCGGGAAATGTCTCCTGCTCGGTGATGCTTGTTTGTTATTGGGCAGGAAAGCCTTTTGTTTGGGATAACTTCGCCATGCGCGAGCGCGTCGCGACCGGCAGATGGACCGAAGCCGAGCTGAAACGGCAGGCGCGCCTGCATCGCATTCGGTTCGAAACCATCGATGACAGAACGGTGTGGTGAGGTTTGCCGGACTGGCTGAAAGACGATGTTGCCCATGGTTCGACAAGCTCACCATGAGGATGAACACAAGCTCACCATGAGGATCAATTCATTGAAAACACTCGACCTCATCCTGAGCCCGTCGAAGGATGCGACCAATCGAAGGCCTCATCCTGAGCTTGTCGAAGCCTCGTCCTAAATCTGTCGAAGACCTCATCCTGAGCCAATCGAAGCCTCGTCCTAAATCTGTCGAAGACCTCATCCTGAGCCCGTCGAAGCCTCATCCTGAGCCTGTCGAAGACCTCATCCTGAGCCTGTCGAAGGATGAAGCCACGTTTTCAGGCTTCTTCAGCATCCTCTGTTAAAGGTTCTAATCGATTGGTCAAAGACCAGCCGTCGTGAACTCAAGAAGGCACACGATTAATAAAACAATCGAATGTCATTACTTTGTACGTACTGTGATTTCTTATTGTTCATCATAATTACGTTTTAACAACTTTTTTATTTTTCCGCTTGCGGGTTTGATCCGAAACTAGCGATGAAAAAACGCCCAAAGGAGACCCCATGAAACGGACCTCCATCACCGTGTTCGCAGCTGTGGCTATAGCTTGCGTTGTCGCTTCGACGTCTTTCACACTCGGAGGCGCCGAGGACGAGGGCTCTCCGGTCTTCGGAATAAAAATTCCTCCCGGTTACCGCGACTGGAGGGTGATATCGGTGGCCCACGAAGCAGGCGACCTCAACGATTTGCGCGCCATTCTGGGCAACGATGTCGCGATAAAAGCCTACCGCGAAGGAAAGCTTCCGTTCCCGGACGGCGCAATCATTGCCCGGCTCGCTTGGGACTACGTGCCGTCGGACGAAAACAACAAAGTCTTTGGCCGCGCCCAATCCTTCGTCGCCGGGGCCGCCACGAATGTTCAGTTCATGGTCAAGGACTCAAAAAAATACGCCACGACAAGCGGCTGGGGGTTCGCTCAATTCCGGGATGGCAAACCCGCAGGCGAGGCGCTTCTCAAGACATGCTTCCCCTGTCACGAGCCTGTCAAAGCTCGCGACTTCGTCTTCACGCGTTACGCACCTTGACAACCCGTCCCGGTGCGATCGCGCCCCTTGGATTTTCCGGGAAGTGAATGCCCACTTATTCAATAGGCCAAAGGCCCGGCGTCGCGAGTTCAACAAGGTGGCCATCGGGGTCGCGGAAATAGATGCTTTTCCCGCCGCGCGGCCAGTCCATGCATCCTTCGAGCGGAATACCGTGCGCATTCAGGCGTTCTTTCCAAGCGGGAAGTTCTTCGTCGCCGATGGCTAAAGCGTAATGCAACGGACCGGCGCCGTCGTGGCCTGGAATCACACCGCCGGGAAGCGTCACGGTCTCGATCGACGCACCCCGCTGGAAAACAAGAAGGATGCTCCGGCCTCCGACCTCATACGCGGTCAACCGACCGTCTGAGAAGACGGGCTTGAGTTCCAGAATATCTTCATAAAAGCGCTGTGCGCGTCGGAGGTCATCGACGTAGATGGCCGTCTCAAGGATTCCATTCAGGCGGGGCATTTTTCCTCACGGGCTAACGGTGAACGCCATAACTTGTATACCCCACATCATGACAGCTTGTTTGGCTTACCGACATAGCGCATCTGATGTCTTGTCGCGGTGTTACCCTCACAATCCCAGTCCGGACGACGCTTATGAGCCTTCAGCATTTCACCGCAAACCAATTCCAGCCCGCCGCCGGAGCCATGGTCGATCCCTTCGGGCGGCACATTACCTATCTGCGGGTTTCGGTCACAGATCGCTGCGACCTCCGCTGCGTCTATTGCATGGCGGAGACCATGACGTTTCTGCCGAGGTCCGACCTTCTCACGCTCGAAGAACTCGATCGCCTGTGCACCGCATTCATCAGGAAAGGCGTCCGAAAGATCCGCATCACCGGGGGCGAGCCTTTGGTGCGAAAGAACATTATGTGGCTCTTTTCGGCTTTGTCGGGTCATCTCCAAAGCGCGGCCCTCGACGAGTTGACGCTCACGACCAATGGCAGCCAGCTCAAGACGTTCGCCGCCGGTCTCGCCGCCGCGGGCGTCCGCCGCATCAACGTTTCCCTCGATACGCTCGATGCGCAGAAATTCAGGGCCATCACCCGCTGGGGCGACCTCGCGCAAGTGATGGACGGGATCCGGGCCGCTCAGGCAGCCGGTCTGCAAATCAAGATCAACATGGTCGCGCTCAAGAACGTGAATGAGCACGAAATAGAAAAAATGTTACACTGGTGTCATGCCGAAGGAATGGACCTGACACTGATAGAGACGATGCCGCTCGGAGATATCGAAGGCGACCGCACCGATCAATATCTGCCGCTTTCCGTGGTGCGGGCGCGGCTCATGGATCGGCTGACACTTGACGACATCCCCTACCGCACCGGCGGCCCAGCGCGCTACGTCCACGTGCGCGAAACAGGCGGACGGCTCGGCTTCATCACGCCTCTGACCCATAATTTCTGCGAAAGCTGTAACCGTGTGCGCGTCACCTGCACCGGCACCCTATACATGTGCCTTGGGCAAGAGGACGCCGCCGATTTGCGCGCTCCGCTGCGCGCCAACGCCTCTGACGAATTGCTTGACGCAGCGATCGACGAAGCCATAAGCCGCAAGCCGAAAGGCCACGACTTCGTCATCGACCGGCGCGCCCAGAAACCCGCCGTCGGACGCCACATGAGCACGACGGGCGGATAAGCGATGCGCGCGTGGGGGCGGGTTGTCTTTGTCTGTCTTGCTTTCCTCTTCAGTCCCACAATCGCGTGCCTCGCTGATGATAGCGATACAAAGCTCACCCCCACCGAAGCGGAGACGCTTTTCCTGGACCGCTTGATGCGCGCCGAGTCGGGGGGAGGCAATACGCGAAGAACCGCGCCTCGTCCGCGCTTGGCCCTTTCCAGTTTCTGGGGACCACGTTCCTGGACGTCGTTCGCCGCAATTTCCCGGCCCTCGCGTCAGGAAAAACGGAGGCGGACATTCTGGCGTTGAGAACCGATTTCCAGGTCTCGCGCGACGTGGCGCTGATTTATACGCGCGAAAACGCAAGCGCTATCGCCGCGAAAGGAAAAGAAACAACGGCCGCCAATCTCCGGCTTGCCTTTTTCGCCGGGGCCAGCGGCGCGCTGAGAGTTTTGGAAGCAGAGCCGGATGCTTTGGTGTCAAGCCTGCTCAGTCAGGCCGCGATCGCAGCCAACCCCTTCCTGAAAAACATGACGGCGAGCGAGCTTCTCGCAAGAGCAAGCCGCGAGGCGGAAGGCCTGGGCAACAGGGCCGTCACCATGGGAGCACTTCCGAAGTCATCCGGCGCTTCGTCGAAGATCGCGGTGCGCTGCAATCTTGGGCTGGCAAGCTGCCGCCATTGGCTTGCCTTGGCCGAAAAGCGGCTTGCCGTGAAAGCGCGGCTCGTCTCGTCGGGGCCGAAGGCTCAAGCTGCCGGGCCTTGAAAGCGGCCTTCCCGCGCTGCTCCCGAAAACAGTTGTTCGGCAGCCCCGATATCGCCTATTGCTGAGCCATGATGGCTCCAGGCATTCTTCCATCGCAGGCAATCGCGGCGCTGATCGAGCGAGGAGACATTTCGTCTGCGGTTCCAATTGGTGCCGGCCAAATTCAGCCCGCCAGTCTCGACCTTCGGCTCGGAGCGCGCGCTTTCCGTGTGCGCGCGAGCTTCATGCCCGGCCCCGGCTCCAAAACGCAGGACCAGATCGAGCGGTTCGTGCTCCACACGGTGGATCTCGGCCCCGGCGCGGTTCTCGAGGTTGGCTGCGTGTATGTCGCCGAGATCGAGGAGGCGCTGGCGCTCCCGCCCGACCTGACAGGCTTGGCAAATCCGAAAAGCTCGACCGGCAGGCTCGATGTTTTCACGCGCGTTATCGCCGATCATGGCCCCGGCTTCGACCAGACCGAACCCGGCTATCACGGCCGCCTCTACCTCGAAATCTGCCCGCAGACCTTTCCGATCCTGGTGCGGAGCGGGTCGCGGCTTTCGCAAATGCGCTTTCGCGGCGCCTCGGCCGGAGGGACAGCTCATCATCCCCGTGAGGTGGCGCTTTCCGTCGACCTGAGCGGCGGCGGCCCGTATCCGCTCATCGGCTACCGGGCGAAGCGGCACACGGGCGTCATCGATGTGGATCGCGCAGGCGCTTACGATGTCGACGAATTCTGGGAACCGCTGATGGTGACGCCGCACAAACGGCTGATCCTCGACCCGGACGAGTTCTACATTCTCGCCTCGAAGGAAGCGGTGCAGGTTCCGGCCACGCATGCGGCGGAAATGGAGCCTTTCAACGCGCTGATGGGCGAGTTCCGCGTCCATTATGCGGGGTTCTTCGATCCGGGCTTCGGCATGACGGAGACAGGCGGCCATGGCAGCCGCGCCGTCCTCGAGGTGCGGAGCCATAAGGTGCCGTTCATCCTGGAGGACGGGCAACTGATCGGCAGGCTCATCTATGAGCCTCTCAGCGAGCCGCCCGCGCAGCTCTATGGGCGCGAAATCGGCTCGCATTATCAGGCGCAGGCGCTCAAGCTTTCGAAGCACTTCCGTTGAGACAGTCGACGATTCCCGATTTGGCTAGACGGCAGTTACACCGGCAATCCAGTCTCCCTACAGGCCGGGACCCGCCTCAACTTCTCGGTTGAGGCATCTCTTCGCTTGGGGGAAGCGACCGCCAGTTTGCCGCGCGCGCATGCTTAAAATCCGGTGAAGATTGGTTTCGTTTCGTAGAACGGCCATAAGTAAGTATACAAGTATCTATGTTAAAGTCCTGATTTCGCGGCGCCGCCATGAGCGCATTTTTCAGCTTTTTCCATAAATTGCGTTTTCTTGTTGCGGCTTGAAGTAAAGTTACATGAATTACATGGTTAATTTTGATGAAATGCGTTAGTACCGGCAGAATGCATGGATGTCTGCAAGCTTCCGGATCTCGGCGCGGTTCACCGCTTCGAGCGCCTCGTCATGATCATGGTCGGAGTTCGCGCGCGCAACTTGAGGCGCCACGAAGGCTGCGACAGAAAAGACGATCCGAAGAAATCGCATCCAAAGCCTTCCTTTGGCCGGACTATCGCATAGTACGGCTGACATCTCGCTGACAACGGCGAACAGGTTGCCGTCACTGCGCTTCTGCCAAGGTCATCGCATCGGACGGGCTTCTGCCAGTCCATCACCATAATAATGGAGACTCACGATGCGAAAAATTCCTTTCATTGTTTGCGCCGCCGTCGTCTGCGCCGCCGTGACATCAGCCAACGCGAGCGATGCATCGCGAGCCTGCACGACTGCGCCAGAAAGCCAGTGGCTCAAGATCGCGGACATTCAGGCGAAAGTCGAGGGACAGGGCTATCGCGTTCGCAAGGCGAAGCTCAAAAAGGGATGCGGTGAGATCTACGCCACCGACAAGGCTGGCCAGCGCGTCGAATTGTTCGTCGATCCGACCGACGCGAAGATCGTCGAGACAAAGAAGGACGACGATTGATGTCGCTTGCCCCCGAGGTGATCGGAGCCGGGAGCGCGAGCCCGCCGGCAACGGTCAAAGTGTGGGATCCGTTCGTACGGATCTTCCACTGGTCGCTTGTCGCTTTGTTCATCGCGGCTTTCGCGACAGGCGACGAGACAGAGCGCGTGCATGTGATGGTCGGTTATGCCATTGCAGCGCTTGTTAGCCTACGCATTGCGTGGGGCTTCGTTGGTCCGACGCACGCGCGGTTTGGCGATTTCGTGAAGTCGCCCGCGACGGTGCTCGCCTATATGCGCCGCGCGCTGACGTTCACGGGTAAGCGTTATCTCGGCCACAACCCGGCTGGCGGCGCCATGATTTTGCTTCTGCTTGCGGCGCTCGCAGGAACTTGCGCGACCGGGTACATGATGACAACCAAGGCGTGGTGGGGTTCGCACGAGCTTGAAGAGGTCCACGAAGCCCTCGCCAACGGCACGCTCGTGCTGATCGGGCTCCACATTGCCGGCGTTATCTTCGCAAGCATCGAGCAGGGCGAGAACCTGGTCCGCGCGATGATCAATGGCCGAAAGAGGGGGGCCGGTTGAGGGTAACACCGCACCGAGCGTGAATGTCCGGATGCAGCGCCCCTTCTCATTGCATACGCCATTGGAGCCCGTCGGCCCCTCCGATCAGGACGGGACGGCGGGTCCGGTTCTCGGGGGCTGGCTGACCGCCTATACTCAGGGTGAGACTTTCGGGTTTCGACCCGAGGCAGACCCGCCGCGTTTCAATGGTCCATCGCACAGCCAGGGAGTCGTCAAGTTTTCGAAGCTAGTCGTCACTATCAGCCAAAACATCCGGTCAAGGCTGTGCTTAATCGGTAACTCTTGGCGTGAATGTGGTGCGGCACGCTGCGGTTGCTTTTGCCTCGATGCGAACACGGACTGATGCGAACACGGACTAAATGACCGTGCACGTAGTGATTGTATCGCGTGGGAAGGAAGCAGTCTTATCAGAGGATGAAGATGCGCGGAGGCATAACAGGCGCGATCCTGCTAGCCCATCTCCTGTTAGCGCCGGGTGGCTTCGCCCTCGGCGGCGAAACGGACGATAGTCAGGGCTTGCAGGATATAGCGACGCGGCCAGCGCTCCTTGATTATTCCGGCAGTCCAAAGGAACAGCTCCGGTCGCTCGGCATCAGCACCAATATCTGGGTCACCCAATTCTATCAGGGGCAAACCGAGGGCGATGCCACCAAGGCATGGTTCTATGGCGGCAAGGTGGACGCCTTCGTGAAGATCGATCCGGAGAAGCTCGGCCTTTGGCCCGGTTTCCATGTCACCATGCAATACGAACATTATCTGCGTGAACGGTTCGCGCCATCCCCTCGATGACGAGTTCGGGGCGGTCCAGGTGCTGCAACGTTCGGTCCACCCCGGCTCCGTCGAACTGACCATCCTTGAAGCAGGGAATATGTCCTGAAGCTTGGAAGAGAGTCCAGGAAGGCGAGACAGGTCTTGAACTTTTCGACATCGGACTGCCGGTCGACATTCCGGAAGCCCTCCGCCAGGTAATTTTGGCGCTGAGGCATGATCAACCCATGCGCGCGCGATAGTCTTCGTAGGTAAATTCGCGGATGGTTTCCAGTTCACCGTCCGTCCATAGCTGGATAGCCGGATGCTGGACGCCGTTGAACATCGTGCACTGCACGAGGTTATACTGGATGGCGTCCTCCATGATGACCTTGTCGCCAGGCTTCAGCGGCTCTTTGAACGCATGCCACTGCATGAGTTGATCGCCCGAAACGCAGGTGCCGCCCGCCAGACGATAGACGTGTTCGTGTTTCTTGAGTTCCGCTGCGTCGCGGACGATTTCTGCGCCAGTCACGGGCATATCGAGATCAGGGCTCAAGAGAAAGTCTCGGCATGTGCGCATCGAACGACATGTCCAGGATCGCGATCTTGAAGTTCACGTCGTCGCGCTCGACGATGTCCAGCACAGTCGCGACCAGCACGCCCGCATTTTTTACGATGGCGGCGCCCGGCTCCATGTGAACGGTCACGCCGTGCCTCTCCTGGAAATCGTTGACGAGCGTGATCAAGCCATCAACATCGTAGTCGTCATCGGTGATCTTCTGTCCGCCGCCGAAGTTGATCCACTTCATGCGCGAAAAATATTCGCCGAAATTTCTCTCGAGGACTTCGATCGCCTCTCTCAGGTCTTCGAAGGTCTTGTCGAAGAAGATGTGGAAGTGCAGTCCGCTGATGCCAGCAAGCGCATTTGGATTTTCGGCCAGCGCTTTCTTGAACTCGCTGACGCGGATGCCGAGCCGCGAGCCGGGAGCGCATGGGCTCCATAAGCCGCCGTGCTCATCGTTCCCGATGAATTCCGGGTTGATGCGCAAGCCGCACTCGATTGTCTTGCCGGTTTTCTGGACGTGGGCATCCACCTGTGGCTTGAACTTTTGCCACTGTGCGAACGTGTTGAAGATGATCGTGCTGCAAGAGTTGAGGATCTCAGGGAATTCGCTCCCACTGTATGCAGGGGCAAACATGTGCACGTCATGATTGAACTCATCATAGCCGAGACGAGCTTCGTTCAATGAGCTTACCTCGGTTCCGCCCAAGTATTCCTTCGTGATATGGAAAAGTGGCCATGTGGACCAGGTTTTCAGCGCCTGAAACATCTTGCAGCCGGTCTTGTCTTTGACGTGCTTCAGGATGCGCAGATTATGGCGCAGTCTATCTTCCTCGATTACGAATGAGGCAGGACCGACCTTTGCAGGGTCGAGCGAAGACTTCGGGCGCTTTTCCATGAGCTAGTATCCGCAACCATTGATCCGCGAAACCTTAAGCCCCCTCATCCTGTCCTTCTCCCGCAAGGGGCTAAGGGATTCAAACAAGTTGGAGCCTCCCCATTGCGATGGCGGCGCCTTCGAGCATGGCTTGCAGGCAGCGCCACCCTTGCGCCATGGTTTTGGGCCCAGGCTTGCCATAATAGCAGTTCCAGCCGCCGAGACGGGCCGCGATCCACGCCACCCAGGAGAGCGATCCTTTGCGCCAGGGGTTCTTCTGGCGTTCCGTTGCGCCTTCGAGGCTATCGGAGATGGCGGCTGCGACCTCGATGTGCTGAGGCGCAAGGACATCCGCGGCATGCCGGCCGCCGCCATCGCGGGCGTCGACCAGCTGCATGATGCGGCAGCTTGCGACCACGCCCAACGCAGCCAGCTTCATAATGCGGCTGGCCTCCTCGTGCTGCGTGGCTTCGAGATCGAGCCCGTCTTTCTTGAGCGTTCGAAACAGCTGCTCGATGCGCCAGCGCAAACGGTAGAGGCGCACGGCGTCCATGGCTTCCTCAAGGTTTGTGGCGGGCAGCGTCGTGATGAGCCGCCACAAAAGCGGCGTGGCGCCCTTCGGCGCATCGATTTCGACCGCTTCAACCAGGGTCAGGGTCAGCGTCTGCGGATCGGTTTTGCCGCATCCCCGGGCCGGCCGTTTGACCGTAACCGTTCCCGCCTTGAGCAAAACCTTGGCCGTGCGTCTCTTATCGCCGATGGTCTTGGGCGCAACCTCGACGATTTGCCCGCCAAGCACAGGCCAGGCCGAAGACGCCTCGAACATCAGCCCGCCGCAGCCGAGCTTGCGGTCCCTCGCCGCGCGGACCACGAGATGGACGCGCTCCGGCTTTCGCGCGAACAGGGGGTAAATGTCGCTCTCCCGGTCCCCCACAACAACGATTTGCTCTGCTCCCTCAAGGACTTCGGCGGCGCTTTCGGCGCCTTTGAGCCAGCGCGCGCTTTCCTTGTCCTCAAACGGCCGCTTGGCGTACGCGACCTTTTGCTCCGCCTCGCGCGTCCAAATCTGCGCCGATACCGGGCCGATGACGGCCTCGTCATCAGCGTCGATGGCGATCATGGCGTGGGTGAAAAAACCCGGCGTCTTGCCGTCCCCGCCTGGCCCCAAGCCTTTGCGGCGCTTGTCCCGGCCCGAAAAATTCACTTCCGTCGTGTCTTGGGCCGCCACGATGCGCCGCCCTCGCGCGGCCGCCGCGGTCAGCTGCACATCCGCCGCCATGACCGAAGCTGCCGTAACTTTCGGCGAGGCGAGATAATTCAGCATGCCGATCTCGCCATTGCGCCCGCCGCCCACCTTGCGCTGCACAAGCGAGCCCGTCGCAACCACCCGTTCCAAGATCGCTTCGCGCCGACGGTCGAGGCGAATGTCCGCCTGCGTCCCTGCCCCTTGGCCAGCCCCATCCCCGCCTCCTTGCAAATCAACCCGATTTCCTCTTAACTCGCACAAAAAAGCAGAGACCGGAATCCAAAACTCACTTCTTTGAACACCGTAGCCCGCAAGGGAGAAGGGACGCCGTTGGAACGGGCGCGCCCTGCTCCCTCTCCCCTTGCGGGAGAGGGTGGGGGTGAGGGGCGCGCATAACTCATCCTTCATCAATCTTTGCCGGGAGGGGCTTGTAGTCGATCACCTCGAACGGCAAGCCATTCGCGGATACGCCTTCCAGGAAGGGCTCAGGATCGAGCTGTTCGACATTGTACACGCCCGCGCCGCTCCATTTCCCTTGCATGACCATCATGGCCGCAACCATGGGGGGCACGCCCGCCGTGTAGGAAATCGCCTGCGACCCGACTTCCTTGAACGTCTGCGCGTGGTCGCAAATGTTGTAGATAAACTTCGTGCTTTCCTTGCCGTTCTTCAGGCCGGTAATGATGCAGCCGATAACCGTCTTGCCGCTGTAGTTGGTCGCAAGCGAGGCCGATCTGGGAGCAGCGCTATCAGAAACTCCATCGGAATGATCTTCTGGCCTTTGAAGTCGATCGGCGCGATGTTGTCGAGGCCGATATTCCGAATGACACGGAGGTGTGTGAGGTAGTTTTCCGAAAACGTCATCCAGAAGCGCATGCGCTCCAACCCCGGCAGGTTCTTGGCGAGCAACTCCATTTCCTCGTGGAACAAGAGATAGCTTTCCTTGGGGCCTGCAACCGGAAAGTCGAAGGTGAAATGCACGGCGTCATGATCAAGAATAGCCGGGGTTTCCACCCACTTCCCGTGCTCGAAATGCCGGACGACCTGCGTGACCTCGCGGATGTTGATCTCGGGATTGAAGTTGGTCGCAAAGGCTTTTTCGTGTGAGCCCGCATTCGCATCAACAATGTCGACAAAGCGGATCGTGTCGAAATACTTCTTCAGCGCATAGGCGCAATAGGCGTTGGTCACGCCCGGGTCGAAGCCAGCGCCCAGCACGGCGATAATCCCCGCGTTCTTGTACTTGCCGTCGAACGCCCATTGCTGCTTGTACTCGAAATGCGCCTTGTCCTTGTGCTCATAATTGGCGGTATCGATGTAAGGCACCTTCGTCGCGAGGCACGCTTCCATGATCGCGAGGTCCTGGTAGGGGAGAGCAAGGTTGACGACGACGTCCGGCTTCACGTTCTCGATGAGACCGATCACTTGTCCTGTCTCGTCGGCGTCGACGGTATGGGTGGCGATATCGACGCCGGTGCGCTGCTTGACCGAAGCCTTGATCGCATTCGGCTTTTCGATCGTGCGGCTCGCCAGGTGGATCTTTTTGAAAACGTCCGCGTTCATCGCGCATTTATGCACGGTCACGCTTCCGACGCCGCCCGCGCCGATGATGAGCACCGTTCCGTCCGTCATGAGATTTCCCTCGGCTTTTCGCTTTGACGAGCAACAGCAGTTCGGAAACCTCATAACAAAAAACGGCGGTCGCGTCACATTGATCGGCGCTCACGATTTAGTTTCCGGGGCTCAGTCGACACTCACCCAGGGAAGCCTCGCATCGGCTTCGCGTGCGCCTTTGCGATCGCCGCAGGCGCCTCAATCGGGCGGTACCTCGATTTCTATACTCGCCGCCGCCCGCACCCGAGCCTTGATGGCATGACGCCCGATCAAGCCTTCCACGGAGCACAGAACTCGCCGCCAATTCGCTTGGCGGCCTAACCCTGGCAGACGTTCTCATCGAAGCAGGAAATCTGTCCGATCAACGAGGCCCATCAGTCCGGGATTGCAAACCCAGATTAGCGCTGTTTGGCTAGGCCCGTCCGGCGCTATCGGATCAGAGAGCGCCAGCTCAGCTAAAGGCCGCGCTGCCACATTCACACTTAAGTCGACAAATCGCGCTAGCCCTCTATTTGTTCCTTAGCGCAAGCGGCAAATCAAATTAGCATGCCAGCAATTCGTTCTGCTGCACGCCACTGAAGCGGATGAACATGTATTAACGGTCCTGCTTTTGTTGTGGTCAAACGCAGCGCTCGAACATGCCACAGCCAGTCGATAGTGAACCTTGAGTGTGCTGCGGGAAAAAACGCATTTTTCTGACCGTCGAAGCTAAGGAAAGTGCGAACATGCCACAGTATTCTTTCGATTTGCGTCGGTCGGTCCAAATCACCGCGTGTCAAGCTTGAACCTAGGTAGGCGAGCTTGTTAGTGTGCATATCGCGAAAACGATTCGGGTAACAATAGGGCGGGAACCAATGACACGATTTCATCGTGCGCGACTGCTTGTGCGCGAAAGTAAGAGCCTCCGCTCTCCCGAGTTAAACTTGAGGTTTTCTATGAGCTTCCTGTCCCGCTCCGCTCTCGCTGGAGCCGCTGTTGCGGGCGCCATGCTGACGCAGTCGGAAACAGCCGACGCTGTGCCTTCGTTCGCGCGCCAGACCGGGTATTACTGCGCAACCTGCCACACCGCGATACCTGAGTTGACGCCATTCGGGCGGCAGTTCAAGCTCAACGGCTACACGCAGGGCGGTACCCGGTGCGGCGACATCTCGAAGGTCTTCGGCAACTCCGCTAGCAACCCGGAGTGGAGCGGGGCTAATCTATCGGCGTGGCTTCTTCCGTCATTCAATCATTTCGCGAAGAGTCTGGGCCCGAATGATCTGCCAAATCCAGGCTACCCATCCAACGACATTGCCGAGTTAACGAACGCAAGTGTATTCTTCAACGGGCAACTCTACTGCAATCTCGGCATTTTCTCCCAATTCAGCTACGGGAGCACCGCCTCGGGTCAGGGCACGCCAGGTATCTTCTTGGACAACACCGAGTTGCGATACTCCGACAAATTCAAAATAGCTGGAAATGATGTGGTGTGGGGTGTGCTCGGTAACAACAACCCCACCATGCAGGACGCCTGGAACACGGTTCCGGCCTGGGTCTTCCCTTATGTCCCTGTCGACGTCGCGTTCGGCCCTCCCGGTACCATGATCGAGGGAACGTTCAGCCAGCGGGCATACGGAGCGGGAGCTTATGTCTGGGTCAACAGCATGTTCTATGCCGAATTGAGCGCCTATCGCGCCTTCGACTGGAATTTGCAGCAGGCTACGGGCTTCAGCCCAATCGATGGGCAGCCGAGGATCGACGGCGCCGCCCCCTATTGGCGAGTTGCCGTTGAAAAGACTTGGACTGAAAATTCGCTCATGGTCGGCACCTACGGTATGGCGGCGAACACCATGCCAACTGTCCCCGGCACGGGCTTGCTGCTCAATCCGGGACGCACGGATCAGATTGTCGACACCGCTCTGGATGCGCAATACCAGTATATCGGGCCCATCCACGCCTTTACGGTGCGCGCCTTCTACATCTGGGAGACTCAGAAGCTTAATGCCACTTTCGGCGCCGGCCCCGGTGTTTTAGTCGAAAAGCCCGACCAATGGCTCAACAGCTTCAATGTTTCCGCCAGCTATATCTATGACCGCCACTTAAGCTTTACCGCTCAATATTTCGATGTCCGCGGGAGCAGCGACGCCACTTTATGGGGCACGAATCCACCCACTAGCCGGCCGGACACCAACGGCGTCACCTTAGACTTGGCTTACATTCCCTTCCCCTATGGCGGCCCGGATTTATGGCCTTGGCTCAATGGGAGGATCGGCGTTCTCTACACCCATTTCAATAAGTACAATGGGACCGCGACGAACTACGATGGCAACGGAAGAAACGCCAGCGATAACGACCAAGTGTTCCTCTACAGTTGGATCGACTTCTAAAGGCCAAGCCTCCGTTAGTTTCATTAGGGTTATGATTCAGTATGTTGGCAGCTCCGAGTTCAGAGTATGATAAAACAACGGGTATAAGGTTCTAAAAATTCTCAGCCCGAATGAGGAAACGGCTTGGAGGCCGAAAGATGAATAGGTTCAGCGTAAAATTGGCATTTGGAGCTGCGGTTGCGGCGCTGATGTTCTCGACGGCGGTCGAAGCGCGTCATCGTAATGTCGCGATGACGCCACGGGAATTCAGCGTCGAGTTTAAAGCGACCGGCTATTGCATGTTGTGTCACGGACGTGGCGCGCACGGGTTCGTGGGCTTCAGGCCGATTCCCCAACTCGCAGGGCAACAGGCCCAATATATTCAAATTCAGTTGGAGGCTTTTGCGGAGCGCCGCCGTCTGCGAAATCTCGGTTATGTGAGGTACGAGAAGGTGCATAACCTCACCCCCGACCAGCGTTCCGCGCTTGGCGAGTATATGAGCAAGCTTCAGCCGGTTTCGCATAAAGGCGCCTCTGAGGAGCTGATCGCGGCGGGAGAAAAAATCTTCCACGCCGGCGCTCCTGAAAACGATGTGCCGGCCTGTGCCGTATGCCACGGGCCCGAGGCAAAGGGGGACGGGATCTTTCCGCGCTTGGCGGGGCAATGGAGGCCTTACCTCATGGGCCAGCTGAAAGATTGGGACAAGCAGCGCGGCCTTGGCCCGAACGGCGACGACAATTCCAAGATTATGGCGCCGATCGCAGCAAGCTTGACCCCTAAGCAGATCAAGGAAGTCACCGCGTATCTGAGTAGCCTGAAGTAACTCGCGTAGTCCCTTTCACGACAGAACCGGATGCGAAGGCTCGGATCATGAAACTTCTCACGTGGAAAATTGCGATCGCAGCAGTCGTATCCTCATCGATATCCGCTATGGCCTGCGAGGCGGATCTGGTTTGTGTTGGCGAAACGATCGCCAACAGGAACTGCGTCATGTGCCACGGACCGTCCTTCCAGGGCTATTTCGTGGCGCCCCGGCTGGCAGGCCAACGTCCACAATATGTCGAGAACCAGCTTAAGAACTTTGTGGCCCATTCGCGGGACAACCCCTACTCCCAGCTCTACATGTGGCGCGCGGCGACGAAGCTTCAGACCCAGTGGGGCGACGAGGATGGCATCCGCGCGGTGGCGGCCTACTTTGCAACTCTCGAGCCGAGATCCGCGAAGGATGGAAATGAAGATCTCGTGAGCGCCGGGGCTTCGATATTCGCAGGCGGAGAGCCGAGCGAGAATGTTCCGGCTTGCGCGGTGTGCCACGGTCCAAATGCGGTCGGTTCCAGAAACATACCCCGGCTCGGTGGGCTCTCTTACAATTACCTAAAGAGGAGGCTCGGGCAGTGGGCAGAAGGGTATCACGCGTCCGCGAGTTATCCCATGCCGATCGTGGCCAGCCACTTGTCAGAAGATAAGATCGAGGCCTTGGCTTCCTATCTGAGCTTCATCGATTATGGCGAACGGGAAGCCATGAAATAGGCTGCGGGCCAGCCGAAGGCTTTCGCTGGTAAGGTTCCCGCTAACCCGTCATGGCCGGGCTTGACGCCGGCCATCCAATTATGAATCGCAATACCTTTTCTGGATGGCCGGGTCGAGCCCGGCCATGACGACGGGATTGGCGGAGACATCCCAATAATCAAGAGCTTGGTTGAACCCAACTCCCCCCAGCCCTACTTTTCGGGTAGAGCAATAACGACACCTTGGGGGAGCGCCATGCGTCATATCGGTCACTTTGTCGGCGGCAATGCTGTCCAGGGAAAATCCGGCACGCTTCGCGGACGTTTACGCCCCGCAAACGGGCGAGGTGCAGGCCCGCGTGTCGCTCGCGAGCACCGCCGAGGTGGCGGACGTCGTCGCAAACGCGAAGGCCGCACAGCCGGCCTGGGCCGCGCAAAATGCGCAAAAGCGGGCCCGAATCATGATGAAGTTTCTGGAGGTCATCGCCAAGGAGATGCGGCCTCTGGCGGAGCTTCTTTCCTCGGAGCATGGCAAGACGGTCCCCGACAGCATCGGCGACATTCAGCGCGGCCTGGAAGTGGTCGAATTTGCAATTGGCGCGCCGCATCTTCTGAAGGGTGAGTTTACCGACAGCGCTGGCCCCGGCATCGATATGTACTCGATGCGGCAGCCGCTCGGCGTCGTGGCAGGCATCACGCCGTTCAACTTTCCGGCCATGATCCCGCTGTGGAAGGCTGCCCCTGCCATCGTTTGCGGGCAACGCCTTCGTCTTGAAGCCATCCGAGCGCGACCCGAGCGTGCCGATCCGCCTTGCGGAGCTTTTCCTTGAGGCGGGCTTGCCTGCCGGCATCTTCAACGTGGTCAATGGCGACAAGGAAGCCGTGGACGCGATCCTCACCCACGCGGACGTGAAGGCTGTCGGTTTCGTGGGCTCGACCGCGATTGCCCATCACGTCTATTCGCTCGGCACGGCCCACGGAAAGCGCGTTCAGGCTTTCGGCGGGGCCAAGAACCATATGATCGTGATGCCCGACGCCGATATGGACCAGGCCGTGGACGCGCTTATGGGCGCGGGTTACGGCTCCGCCGGTGAACGCTGCATGGCGATTTCGGTGGCCGTTCCCGTTGGAGAGGAGACGGCGAACAGGCTCGTCGAGAAGCTTATCCCGAGGGTGGAAAGCCTGAGAGTAGCGCCCTACACCGATGAAAAAGCGGATTTCGGTCCGCTCGTAACGGGAGCCGCGCTGAAGCGCGTTAAGGATCTCGTCCAAGTTGGCGTTGAAGAAGGAGCTGACCTTGTCGTGGACGGGCGTGGGTTCAGAATGCAAGGCTATGAGAAGGGTTTTTTCCTGGGCGCCTGCCTTTTCGATCATGTGAAGCCCAGCATGCGCATTTATCGCGAGGAAATTTTCGGCCCTGTGCTTTCAGTGGTCCGCGCGCATGACTACGAGGAAGGTCTCGCGCTCGCCAACGATCACGAATACGGCAACGGCGTCGCGATCTTCACCCGCGATGGCGACGCGGCGCGGGATTTTGCGTCGCGCGTGAATGTCGGGATGGTCGGCATCAATGTGCCGATCCCGGTGCCGCTTGCCTATCACACCTTCGGCGGCTGGAAGAAGTCCATGTTCGGCGACCTGAACCAGCACGGGCCCGACTCGATGCGCTTCTATACGAAGACGAAGACGGTGACGGCGCGCTGGCCGAGCGGGGTGAAGGAAGGCGCAGAGTTCGTCATCCCGACCATGGAGTAGGCGGCGGATACCAGAAATTGCACCACCACTCGGCGATCCACCACCAATTAAAAACGAGAAGAATAGCCAGGATGGCGATCACAATGGCGACCGGTATCGTCCAGTTGGCAATAAACCACTTGCGCGAGGTGGCGCCCCACTCCGCCAGGAGCGGAGAAGCCTCGCCGAACTCAATGCCGATCGAGCCAAGGATGAGAAGGCCGAGGAGCGCAAGCGTGTAAATGCCGACTGGGTGATTGAGGCACATCCCGCAGCGCCACGTGTCGAGCCACATGAGCCAGATCAAGGTGGTGGCCACGAGGAAGGTCACGAAAGCCAGCACACCAAGCCCGAATATAATGAAAAAGCGCAATACAAATGCGGCCAGCACGCCTCGCTCTCCCTCTGAACGTTCGCAAGGTTTTACGAAAATACGCGCGGTAGGCTTAAGCTTGCGTGCATAAACATGGTTAACGCCAGAGAGACCGGTTGATTGGGTTGCCGCGGCTGCCATTCCGCGCTGGGGTGTACTTGTGTTGTTCGGGAGGCGGGTTGGGATATGATCGGAGAAAGCGCCGCGTTTCTTTTCGTGGTGCGGCTGCGCGTGACGGCGCGCCGCGCATTTTGCTTCGGCCGAAGCATGAGGGGTTTATAACGCTTAGATTAGAGGGGAAATCTGCCTCGATCTTTATCGTGGAACGAGGCTGGAGGAAGCGAAGCAACGCGCCCGCTTCCTGAACGAGTAACCGTCAAGTTGATGAGCTATCGGAGCTCTTGACGCATGTTGCCGCCGCGCAGTTTGAAGCCTGACAGTTTCCCGAGCCTAAGCTAGCATCCCGTTTCGGGCTGTTCTTCACCGGCTCCGGCGACGGAAGTTTGAGCATTGGCGGATACAAGCATGGCCGCATCCGGTGCGCGAATAGCGCGGCATCAGTGATATCGAGCTTGGTAACCGAGAGCGATGCAACGATTATGACAACCACCGACAGTAGTACTGTCTTGAGCGATTTCCAGATCGCATGGTAAATCGCGGTGCCGGCGGCTGTCGCTTCCACCATCCGCTTAGCTTCTTCCGATGTGGCATAGTCCACGAAGCTGTGATGATAGTAGCTGATTGCTCCTATGCAGGAATGTGGCATAATAACCTCCTTGCGAGAGCGCTTAACGTCCAAAATCCAGGCGTCCCCCTTCCTTCCGATTTTGTTGAAGTTACATGCGCTTATTATGAATACTAACATAATTTCTGTGCTTTAACTGGCCTCTTGTTGCTAATTAAAATAGGAAACAAAAGCTTTTTTTTGGATTTATGTACCTATGGCGTATTTTTCGAAAAGTTATGAAGGTTTGAAAATTTCGAAAGCAGGAGCAATCTGCCGGTGCGGCCTTGAAGGAGGCCACACCAAATCCGTTGCCGGGGGTCAATTCACGGGAAAACTGTAAGAGAGCCGATTTTCTTCTGTTTCATGAGATCGAAGACCCGGTTTTGGAATGTGCAATCCAGAACCCGGAAAACGGGGCCGGAGAAAGCCGCCAAGCGTGAGCGTATTTTTCAACACGCCTGCGCAAAATTGCCTGATTTTTTAGATGGTTCTTGAGAAATGTCATTCAGTGTGCAAAAAAAAGAAATTACTGGTTTGTCTCGGCCTCGCCGTTCGCTGCGGCTATTGTATCTGTGTGAAGCTTCAACCTTTAAATATGGAAGGGGATGCGCTGTCATCTCCTGTTGGTGCATTCTATGAAAGAAACCACGCCCAGCCCTTATAGGTGCGCCAGCGGAATGTGCCCGGCAACATTCGACCTTGAGGACGGGAAGGTCCTTATTATCGGCAAGAAGGCCGCTTCCTCACTTTTGAAAGAGATCGAGGGTCGTGTCGGGGAAGACGAATATGCGATCGTGGTCGACGCCGCCATGCTCGAAAATGTGGTGCCTAAGTAGCTTCCAATTATCGTTCTTTTCTCAATAAATGCAGCGGAGCTTTCGGTGCGGCGTTTAACGGCGCTCGACAAACAAAGCTAATTGTGACAATTTCTTTTTTTAAAATGCGTTCCAAGTCTTCGGCGCGCAAGCTTTTGACCTAGGTCAAATTAATTCGGTTTTTGTTGGACGGTGTGTTGCACACCGAAGTGCTGGATGACGGGCGCATTAGATAAGCTTGCCTCGATAAATCATCAGTCATCTACCCATCTTCTAGATGTTCTCGAAACTCTTAGTGTTTACTCGAATAGTAGAAGCGACGGCGCCGCTGCACGCGGGACCGCCTACTTCGCGGCTTTTCATCCAGAATGCACTTGTCTCAAAGTGCCACCTCTCGCTGTTCGTTTTTTTCAAGACGCCGTGAAATTTAACGTCCTTAGCAACACCGAAGCGCAAGAAATTTCATTTAAGATGGCGCACTGTTGCCGGACCCTTGGGCAAAAATACGATGGCGCATTCAGTAATATTCTTAAAACGGGCGTGTTCAGAGATTTCTTGTCAAGCGAGTTATCCCTAAATGACTTTTTGCGCAAGGAGTTGGTTCATGGCTGGTGTGGGGACGCGTTTGCGGCGGCGTCCGCATGGCCTATAATACCTGATCTCCATTTGCGAGCCGCTGGCTACTTTTCCGCAAATCTAAGCCGTCGCAATATCTTGACTTACGGACCGGGACCTTACCTCCGTTTCATGAACGCCGTTGACATCGCTGTGCTTGGAGCATGGATCGGGTTTAGTGTGAGGGATGTAAGCCAAGCCCTCTCCTGGCTTCTGGAGCCTGGAAATGCGAATGGTGCGGAAGATATTGTCCTTTGGCCCAGCCGAGCCACTGATCGCATTATGATACCGCTCTTCTCATGCGGCTTTCAGGGTGCGGTCTTTGGTTTTTTTACCGGGCTAAGTCCCGCTCAGAAAGAGCAGGTCCTGAAAACCGTGCTTCACTTCGGGCAAAGCGTCGCGGACAATTACGCATTTCTGCGCCGCAATGACTGTCTGGAGACTTTGCGAGCGGGCCGCGATGCAAAATCCGTTGCCAGCGCGCTCCTTCGCGTCGTGTCCCCAATCGAACATCTCGTCGTTGAGGTGAATGGCCGGTTCAGTTCCTATTCTCTGGAGCGGGAAGACGGGTATTGGGCGGGCTATCGCCAGGAGGTGGGGCATAACGCAGCCGATCTCGACCGCAAGCTGGCGTTTGAGAGCGGGAGCTTGCGGTTTGACCAGAGATACATGGGTGAGACGTTCCGCGTCACTTTAAAGCCACTTCAGAGATTCAGCTCTTGACCCAGTATTTACGTGGCTGAGCCTGCAGGCGCGGCTATCCGAGGTCCTGCATGTCCATGACCAGACGCAAAATGGCTCGCCGCTCACGTTAGCCATGCTGACATCTCTGAAGGAGGGACTGGAAACCAGGGCCTCGCTTCCTGGGGAAAGTGGCAGAAGCCATGGAAGCTTGGGGCGTTTGAAGCGTCTTTGTATCGTGGAGTTGATTATTGAGAATTTCGAGCGCGGGCAAGTGGAGCTTACAAACCACTTTTTGAAGTCCCGGCTCGAACGCAAACTCGGGCCGACTGCTCCGATAAAGCTCAATGGCTACCAGATCGCCGGACGCGCGCTCGATCGCGTGAAAAATGAGTTTTCGGATGATTTCCGGCGTAGCGTGAAGTTTGAGGCCGTGGGGTCAAACAAAGTTCGTTTGAGCTGGTTTGACAAATAGCTCAGGAAACCGTCCGCAATGCGGGTTAGCCGACCGCTGAGGCCCGCGCCGTGCGGGCGAAGTTCAGTTCGTGGACGGCTTCCGCGATGAGCTGATCGAGCCGCGCACTGCACGCGCTATCTTCCACCCATCCGTTCTGGATGGTCTTGTCGGTCAGGAAAACGCCGGTCGCGAGCGTCTTGGCCCCGAAAAAGGCGAAGAGCGGCCGGAGTTGGTGCTCGATAACAAGCGCGTGGCGGTCGCTTCCGCCAGCGGCGAGCAGGGCGACGGGCGTTCCGAGCAGGGCAGGGTAGTTGATAAGGTCGATGAGGTGCTTGAGAAGGCCGGTGTAGGAGCCCTTGTAGACGGGCGAGCCGACGACAAGCAGGCTGGCGCTTTCTATCGCTTGCAGCGCGTCCTCAACCTGCGGCGAAGCCTCGGGGCGGGAGCGGATGCCGAGGTCTGGCACGAGATCGGCCAGATCGACAAGGCGGCCCTGCGCGCCGGTTTGCGCCGCGATGCGGTCCATCACCGCCTTCACGATGGCGCGCGTCCGGGACGGCGTGCATGGGCTTCCCGCTAATCCAACGATCGTGAGCAAGTCTCTCCTCCCGGCGATGAAGGCGGTTTACCAGACAATACTCTCAAAGGCCAGTCCTAGCCAGGGCGCTACACTGTCGCCACTGGGGTCACCGGGGAGCCGACCGCTCCCGGCAGCCGGAGCGGCGGCGCGGTCAGAAGAAAGCGCGTACGGCCCGCCCCGCGCATGTATTGGGCCAGGTCGCTGAGCCACCACAGCTCGCCCAGGGGGATGCCGAGCTTGAATAGGCATAGCTCGTGGAGCGGCACAAGCGGCCTGCGCCCCGAGCCGGATTGATTCGGGTAGCGCTCGACGGCGACGTTGTCGGAAATCAAAGCCGCCACGCCACTGTCGATCACCCACTGTTGCAGCCGCGGATCGCGCCCGTCGAGCGCGGCGCAAGCTTGGTTCAGCGTGTGGGCATCGGGCCGGCGGTTCATCTCCATGATCTTGCGCCCGAAGCCGGTGTGGAAGCACACCATGTCGCCTGCCTCGACGACGGCTCCTTGCGCCTTCATCGCTTCTTCAAGCCCATCGAAACCGATGTCGGCTTTGGCATCGCCAACAAGCGCGTGGAGGTCGATGAGAACGGCGCGGCCCTGCACGCAGCGCTCGGCCATCTTCTCGATGCCGAGCCGCCTCGCCTCTGTCGCATGGTCGTCCGCCATCACGATGTGCTCGCCGCCGCGCCACCCGTTGTAGAACACCGTCTCGGCCACGCCATCGCCGTCGGCGTCGAACTCCGACCCGATATGCGCGAGCGAATCCCATTGCGTGGAGTATTGCGTATGCAGCGTGACCTGATCGTCGCACACCACGTCCGTCAAATCGGGGTTGTCGCCCGAAAGCCGCAAAAGATAGCGCTGAACACCGTCGGCTGCGGTAGCGCGTCGCCTCGGAGGATGCCGGGCGGGGTGCAGGACGTTGCCGCCGGGATAGTCGAGAGGCAGCGAGAGGCAGAACGTGCGGCCTTCGCGGACTTCGGCGATGCCCTGAAGCACCTTCTCGGGCGTGATCAGGTTGAGCCGCCCAACCTCATCATCGGGGCCGAACTCGCCCCAGTTCGATTGCTTGGGCCTGTGACGCCATCGCATTGACTCTAACCAACTCCTCCGGAAATCAAACCAAACTGCGAAGCATCAGAGCATCGTGCGCTTTAATTGCACGCGCGTCCGGTGTTTTTGTATACATCCAGCGATCGTAGACATCTCTTGTCAATTCTTCCTGCTACTTGCGTCCGCATTTCCTGCTTCTGAAAGATCATCAACGAATTCGCTTTGACGGCAGGTTAACGAGAGCGTGAGTCCCTCCAACCCTTGATAATAGGGAGAAAATTGCGAGGAAAATACCGAACGGGACGCTATCGCAGCCGCCTGCGCCGCAGCTGTTCCGGCTGCGCAGGCGTTAACCCGGCGATCTAAAAACATAATTAACGGACTTTTGCTCGTCAAGTTAATGAGAAAATTCCGGCATTTAGTTCTATTTAATGGGAGGTCGTAATCGAGGGATAGTTGTTTGTTTTCAATAGTCTATCGGATTTACTTCCGGCCGGGAAGCGGGCTCGGGGGGAAGTAATTATGGCAGGAATAAAGTGTTTGTTCATCATAGCGGTGACCGGAAAGAATTCCGGCACGCTCCTGTTAACCACAAAGCGATGAACATCATGGCGTGGCCCCGCCCGTTAACGATCCTTTTACCTGAATAGCAGGACTTTGCGCCGTGCTGCGGCACTTGGAACGCAAGGGCATACGGCCTTCGCATGATTGCCTTTCCTGGGAGGAACGGCTCCCCACCCTCTGAAAGTGAGGAAGCATCCCAGACGGTTTAAACCTGCCTCATCGAGCCCGTATCTCTTCTGTAGAGGTAGTTTGCCGCCAACCCAAGACGTAAGGACGCCTGCACCGCAGGGCTTGACTCCAGCATAATGCGATCCGCCAAAGCGCCGCCCTGGCGGACAAGTGTTCCCTCCCACGCCCGCAATCCATAGTCATCGCCAAGGCCGAGAAGGTCGCGGACCCACGACGGGGTGAGACTGACCGCGGCGCGGACGAGGAGCGGCTGAACCGGCTGCAGCAGGCGCGGCAGGATGGGGGCGGTTCGCATGATATGCAAAAACTCGAAGATGATCGGCGAGGCCTCAAGGCTCGGGCGCATCGCCAGCATGAAAGTCTCAAGCTCGGCCTCCGAGCGTGGAGGGTGGGTCGCTCCATAGAGGCTCGCGGCGATCCGGCCATCCCGGTAATAGCGGTCACGGTCGGCCAGCGTCAGAGGCGCGGCGTACCTATGATAGGCCTGGACAAATCCGA
>CAVRSS010000104.1:0-109973 GCA_963723755.1 uncultured Alphaproteobacteria bacterium
CTTTGGACCACTGGTCCGCGGACGACAGGCCACTGACAGAACCGTCCGCTTCGCCGGAGAAGGGGACGGCGCTCCACGCGCTGCGGCACTCCTTAGCTTGGATGTGTTCGGCCCCATCGCATTTACATTCCTGCCGGCCGCAATCAAAGCAGCCAGGGCTTTCCATGCAGTAAATTTTGCGGACGGCGCCGAAGGTCATCTTTAAGGAGGGGCAGCCCAAATGACGGTCCTAGCCGATGCCGTGTCACGATCGGCTTCCAAACTCAGAATGCAATCGCAGCGTCTGGATAAAGCATGTCCGTTAACGTCTGCGCGGCGGCTCGCACGCTGTGCCTTGCCGGCGCGATCCTTTGGCTAACCGGCTTCGTAGCGCCTTTGGCGGCGCAGGGGCAGAATGAGCGGCCTTTCGCACTGCCTGAGCAACCGGAGGAGGTTCAACCATGATCCGCAACTGGCCCCACCCGCAATCGAAAGCCGGGTGGACGCGTTGCTGAGGCAAATGACGCTGAGGAAAAACTGGGGCAGCTTGTTCAATACGGCGCTGCAGACGACTCCGCAAATGCCGAACTGGCGAACGACAACCATGCGCCCGGCAAAAATCCGGAGGTACACATCAAGATCGATCCGATGGATTTGGCTCCAAGGGGCTCCTCGGTTCGATGCTCAATGTCGTGGGCGCGCAGCACACCAATGCCTTCCAGCGCGCCGCTGTCGAAAAGAGCCGCCTCCGCATTCCGCTTCTGTTTGGAGCGGACATTCTCCACGGCTACCGGACAGTGTCCCCCATTCCCCTTGGCTTGGCGGCGACCTTCGATCCCGATCTGGTCGAACAGGTTTCGCGCCTTTCCGCCGCCGAAGCATCGACCGCCGGCGTGCGCTGGTTTTTTTCGCCCATGGTAGACATCTCGCGCGACCCGCGCTGGGGGCGCACGCAGGAAGGCGCTGGCGAAGACGCGTATCTGGGCGCGGTAATGGCCCAGGCTTATGTGCGCGGCTATCAGGGCGGCGATCTTTCCAGGCCCGGTAGCGTGGCGGCCTGCGTGAAGCACTTCGCGGCCTATGGGGCCGCCGAGGCCGGCCGCGAATACAACACGACCGATATGTCGCTAAGCCGCCTCCATCAGTTCTACCTGCCGCCTTACAAGGCTGCCGTGGACGCCGGAGCAGCCACCGTCATGAGTGCATTCAACGCGCTGAACGGCGTTCCGCGACCGCCAATTCCTATCTTCTCCGGGATGTCCTGCGTACCGGGTGGGGGTTCAACGGGCTGGTGGTCAGCGACTACACTGCCGTCATGGAACTGCGCAATCATGGCGTGGCACTCGATGCCGCAACCGCTACCCGGAAAGCGTTCCTGGCTGGCGTGGATGTCGACATGATGTCGCACCACTACGATACACAACTGCCTGGGTTGATCCGTTTAGGCCAGGTGCCAATGCCGGCCGTGGACGAAGCCGTCCGCCGCGTGCTGCGCCTGAAGCTTGCCCTGGGGTTGTTCGAACGCCCATACGCAGAAGGCCCGGAAGTTACCGCGGCAGTACCGAAACATCGCCCGCTCGTGCGCAAGGCCGCTGAAAAGTCGCTCGTGCTTCTTCAGAACAAGCCGCTTAACGCGCGGCTCCCCTGCTGCCTTTGAGCGCCCGGCCGCATAGGATCGCCCTGATCGGCCCCCTGGCAGACGATGCCGCGGATATGCTCGCTTGGGGGGCAAAGAACATCGCGTCGAGGGAGTGGTTACGGTCAAGGACGCTCTGGAGGCGCGCGAGAAACAGGCTGGAGGATCGATCCTGTATGCCAAAGGGGCAGAGATCACGCGACCTCCGAAGACGGATTTGCCGCCGCCATGGACACCGCCAAGCAGGCGGACCTTGTGGTGATGGCTTTGGGCGAGACCGCGGAAATGAGCGGCGAAGGCGGTTCCCGCGCCTTTCCCGGTTTGCCCGGAAATCAGCAAAAGCTGCTCAAATCGGTGGCCTCCACAGGGCGTCCGATCGTTTTGCTTGTATTTTCCGGGCGTCCGCCGTGCTCGATTGGGCGGCCGAACACGTTAATGCCATCGTCGAGGCATGGTTTCCTGGCACCGAGGGCGGCCCAGCCATAGCCAGCGTGCTCTATGGAGATACCGCTCCCAGCGGCAAGCTGCCCATGAGCTTTCCACGCGCCACCGGTCAGGTGCCGCTCTATTACAATCAGTTCCCTACGGGGCGTCCCCTTCGAAATCTCGATTCTTCCAGTCAGGACGTTCGCTTTTTCTCGCGGTACATCGATGTTCCCAACGAGGCGCTGTTTCCATTCGGCTACGGGCTGACCTACACCCGGTTCACCTACTCGGGTGTCATCCTCTCACGAACCACCGCTCCGCTTTCAGAAGCGGCCCGCGCCGGCGCACGCAATCTCATTACCGTAACGGCGACCGTGGAAAACACAGGCGACCGCGCTGCCACCGAGATTGTCGAATGCTACATCCGCAACCTGGGCGCCAGCCTCGAACAGCCGGTGCGAAGCCTCCAAGGCTTCAAGCGCGTCACCTTGCAGCCAGGGGAATCGAAGCAGGTTTCCTTCGATCTTGGTTTTGCGGAATTGTCCTTCTACAACAATGCAGGGAAGGCTGTCATCGAACCCACTCATTACACAGTGTGGATTGGAGGCAGTTCAGAGGCCAGCGAACGTGTAGATTTTGACATCGCGCCATAACTCATGCCAACCGCGAGCATTCGACCCGCTTCCAGGGGCGGCATCGCGTAAATTCGGCTGCCACTCGATTGGGTTCGTTTGGTAAAAGAGGGTATAAGTGATTATATAGGTAATTTATAAAGGAATGCCGTGGGGAATACGCAATTTCCGGCAAATCGCGTTTATACAATTGAAGTTTCAGGCAAGCGCATCGTTCGGGAAGGACCTCTCCAAGCCTCCGCGCGCACGCACGCGGAAATTCTTTTTTAAGAGAATATGAAAGGTCTGTTAACCGAGCCCCGCACACGCCTGGGTGAGACTTTCCCGCACCCCGGCAAGGACTGCCCGGCCATGGGCGTCAGCATGGATAATGGTTCGTACCGGCTGGAACCGCTATGAACCGATTTACTCCCCAATAGGGGTATTTCATACTGGGGATGCCAAGCTCAGCCGGAAGCTTTGTCGAGGGACCCATTGAGAAGCATCCATAGAAGAAATCGAGCCATGAATTGCAGGTGTCCATGACGGTCCCACAGAAAGCGATGTGGAAGGCGGTTGCCAGCAGCGGCGATCCCCGGCTGGCGGTCGATGATCGATACGCAACGGTGTGGATTGCGGACCCATCGGAAAAGCCCTGGCTGGAGATCGATCTCGGCGTTGTTGCCAGGCTTGGTGGATTGGAAATCTACTGGGGGCGGCGGGCTGCGGCTGAATACGAGTTCCATGGCTCGCTTGACGGCATGACTTGGGAGCGCCTCTGCGGCACCCGGCACGGCGAAGGCGGACAGGAGGTGTTCGGCTTTCCTCCCACCGCGGCCCGCTTTGTGCGCTGGAGCGCCGAAAATCCGGAGCGCAATCCTCGTCCGGACATCGTTCAAATCAATCTCTATGGTCCTGACGACGCTGTCCGGGTGCTGGAAGCGGGGCGGATTGAAGCGCTCGGTCGTGCGCCGGTCATGCTACCGGTAGGCGAGAGCATCACCGCCGATTTCGGCTATGTCCGCTCGCCGTCCGGGCTGCGAGTGGACTGGGGAGAAGCCTACGGCATAGATTCTCGGTCTCGGTCTCCGAAGACGGCAAAGATTTCCGCCAAATGGGCCGCATCGCAAACGGACAAGGGCTCTACGACAATTATTATTGGCCGAGCATAGCCGGGCGCTTCGTCCGGCTCACTCTGCACGCGGCAAGCTCGCCCGAAGGCGCTATCGTCAAGCAGATCAAACTCCGGGTCCTCAGCAAGGACCGGATGCCTATCGGGAAGTTGGAGCGGGCGGCCCGCGCCGGGCGCGGCGAACTCTATCCTCAATCGCTGCTCGGCCGGCAGGTGTATTGGACCGTGCTGGCCGAAGCGGAAGAGCCGGAAAAAGAGCTCTTCGACGAATATGGCAATCTCGAACCCCAGCAGGGGGGCGCCCAGATCACCCCCTTGCTTCGCGTGGAGGGCAACCTGCACGGCGCGCCTGGATGCGCGTCGATCTGCTGCTCCCTCTTCGGCGGGTCGCTGCCGCTGCCAACCGTCGCTTGGACCGCTCAAGGCCTGGAAGTCCAGGCGAGAGGGCTTGCTCACGCCGGCCAGGCTTTGGTGGAATACCGGGTCCTTAATTCAAGCGGCGAACCTGGAGGGGTGCGCTCCTGCTGGCGGTCCGGCCCGTGCAGATCAACTCCTATTGGCAGCATGGCGGTCATGCGCCCATCAACGCCATCGGAAACGAGGGGCGGCAAGTGCGGGCAATCGGACCTATGCCGCTTTCTCCCGCGATCCGGATGCCGTAACCGTTGCGGAATTCGATGACGGAGACGCCGTAAGGCTCATCGAGCACGGCGCGAGCGGGACCGATCCACCTGCGCTCGGACTCCGGCCTCCTCAGCGCAGGATTTGAGTTCGCTTTCGACCTGCAGCCGGGAGCCGCCACCGCCATTACCGTTGCTTGTCCGATGCGGGAAGGCGTGACGCCGGACGCGGGCGTGACGTTCTCCGCGCTCGGCAAGGAGGTCGCGCGACAGTGGAGGAAGAAGATCGGCCCCCGGAAGATCATTGTCGGCGACCCGGAAGTGACCGAGACGGTCCATGCGCAAACCGGGCTGATCCTCGCGAACATGACGCGATCCGCCTTCCGTCCTGGCCCGAGAAATTATGACCGCGTCTGGATGCGCGACGGCTCCTCGCAGGCGCTGGCATTGCTCTGGGCAGGTTACACTGAGGCCCCCAAAGCCTTTGTGGAGTGGTATGCAAGGCGCATCTACGAGTCAGGCCTGGTTCCGCCCATTCTCGATAGGGATGGCAAGCCTTACAAGGGCTTTGGCGGGGACCTCGAATACGATGCGCAAGGGCAGTTCGTCTGGATCGCCGCGGAAACCTACCGGATAACCAGGGATCGCGCGTTCCTGCAAAGCATATTGGAGCCCGTGGTGCGGGCAACCAAGTTTATCGAAAAGCTCTCAGAAGAAACCAATGCGCGGCATGGCGAGGATAAGCGGTTCCACGGACTCCTGCCTCCTTCCATCAGTCACGAGGGCTACAGCACGCCCACCTACAGCTACTGGGACGATTTCTTCGCCTTGAGCGCCTGGCGGAACTGCAGCTATCTGGCTTCGGAGGCAGGCGATCTGGAAACCGCGGCCTATGCCAAGGCGAAGGGGGAGGAATTCGCCGCGAATCTCGCCCAATCCATCCTCGTAGCGTCAGAACTCATGGGGAACGGCATCGTCGCGTCCTCCGCGGATCGATTGGACATTGACCCCACTTCGACTTCGATAGCCTTCGAGCCCTGCCGGGTGGAGGACGTCCTTCCTTCCGGCTTCCTGCAAGCGACTTACGACGAATGCGCGAGGTATATCGAACGCATCGGCGCGCCGGATTTCAAAGGCAGCTACACGCCTTACATCGTGCGCAACATCAACGCCTTCGTGGCGCTCGGCCGTTTCGAAGACGCCTTCCGGCTGCTCGATCTCATGATTTCTCACCGCAGGCCGCAAGGCTGGCGCCACTGGGCCGAGGTCGTCTAATCCTCCACGCACGCCGGAATATCTCGGCGACATGCCCCACACCTGGATCGGGGCGGAGTTCGTCACGGCTATACGGAGAATGCTGATCCGGGAAGACGGCGGCACGCTTGAGCTGTTGCGCGCGGTGCCGGACAGTTGGTGGAACGCAGGCGGGATCGAACTGCGCGACGTGCCGACCGCGTTCGGCGACATCAATCTGAGGGCGCGGCGTGCGAAATCCGCGGTAACGGTCGATCTGACTTTGACGGGGCAGCCGCCAGAAAGGGTCACCGTACGCTATCCTGGGGCTAAGCATGCGGAGGCGGATGGAAAGCCGTGCCGGATCGATAGCGATGTGCTCACTTCGGCAAATTTCAGCCGGTTGGTCATCGAGTATTGAGGTGGTTACCGGAGTGTTGCCGCCACAGGCTCAGTTCGCATTGGGACGCGCTAGTTCCCCGAGTCATTGGAACTGAGGGTATAGCCTTTTGAGCTTAATGCGGGCGTCCGCGGTTGTGAATTGCCAGTCGGCTTTGGCGTGATGGGTGTTGCGATTGTCCTGCCATGCGGCGACTTCGCTGATCAGGGTTTGTTTGTCGGGGATGCGGCGATCCAGACATTGGGTCGAGAGAACGCCGAGTTCGGATTCGGCCATGTCGAGCCAACTGCCATGCTTGGGCGTGTAATGCCATTCGAACCGTTCGACGAGGCGGCGCGCTTCTTCCGGCGGAAACGCCTCGTAGAGCGAAGCAGGCTTGTGCGTGCTGAGATTATCCTGCACGAGTACGATCTTCGCGGCGCCGGGAAAATGCGTGTCGGACAAGTCCTTGAGCGCATGAGCATAATCGACGGCGGTGTGACGGCCGGTCACTTTCACATGACGCCAGCCCTCCAGCGGCGCGAACATCACGAACAGATTGGCCACGCCGCCCCGTTCGTATTCGTAATCGTGACGCGCCTTGCGTCCAGGCGCCGCGGGAAGAGGCGTGCGCGTCTCGATGATCATTTGCTTCGAGGTCTCGTCGAGGCACACCACCGGGCGCAGCGGATCGCGCGGCCGTTGATAGACTTCCAGCACGTCTTCCATATTGGCGACGAAACCGGCGCTGGCCTCGGGCGCGATCACCCATTGCTGTTTGAGGTGCGGCTTGAGAATGTTTTTTTGAGCGTCCGTCCAATGGTGTTGTCGCTGGCTTTCTCGACGATGTTCAGTTCGGCGACTTTCTCTTCGAGCGGGCTCAGAGTCCATCTGGCGCAGCCCGCCGGAGCAGGCTCCTCTGCGCTCAGCCTCACAACATATTTCTTAACGGCAAGCTTTTTTCCGACCACGAATCACCCCCATCGCTGTTTTGAGGCGACAGAGATTCAGAACTGGCCATCAAAATCAATGACGGGGGCCACTAGTTCTCCACTCGACGAGCAGCAATGAGGAACATGGTGTCGCCGAAGCTGCCCAATCCGGCTGCTCGCATTGTCGGACCGACGAGAGGTGCGACAGCAAAGGTCGTCCTGGAGACTGGCTCTAGGCCAGTTCTACGCAGCATGTCTTCGAAATCGGCCGGATGTGGCACATGCCGGACGCAATGGCGGTAACGTGGGCGGCCTGCGATCTGGAAGAAAGAGGTTTCAAGCCGACGATATAGACTTTGACCGTTCGGCATCGACACAAGAAGGGTGCCCCCATTCTTTAGCATGGCTGCATGTGCACGAAGCGCATCGTAGAGATCTTCAACATACTCGAGCACGCTCGAAGACAGCACAAGATCGAAGCTTCGAGTGCCAAATCGCTCGATTTCAGACAGATGCGCGACTTCGAATACAACATTGCCTCCATTCAGTGGAGGAACCTTCCCTCGTGCGATGCGTATCATTTCCTCGCTTCCATCGAACGCGACCACACTCTGCGCGCGCGTAGACGCTACAAGTGAAAGCACACCGGAACCGCAACCGGCATCTAGAACGGCGCCTCCCTTTGGCAAATACCGCTCCATTGCATGGCGCCAAATCTCTAAGCGCTCAACGAATCTCGGCGCGATTTGATATCCCTTGTCGAAGGACTCTGCGATGCTCGAGTGCCAGCCGATTGCATCCATTATAAATCTCCGTTTGCTGCCACTGGCTAACGCCGTACACTACTAGGCAGTGGAACTTTTTCGAGCACGCCGCATATCAGGATAAAAGCAACCACGATCACTCCGGCACCAAAAACATCTACAATGAGCATGCCGTCCGTTCTGAGCCCCATGCTAACTGCCAACAAAACTGCTGGCAGATGCATCCAGCGCTCGCTCGTCATCATACGCAGACAATATCTCGACAAAAAGGCCAGTATGAACGCATAGGGAACCATCACTCCGGGAATGCCAGCCCATCCAAAATTCCAATAGGCTTCGGCGAATACACCGGGAGAGGTTTGGTTGCCCTCGGCTCCTGTCGCCCGAAAGAAAAGATCCCCACCAACAGAAGAGATAACCGGCTTGTCGGGCCAAATGAACCGGGGAACAAGTGTATAAAGCAAATTGTCGAGACTGTTGCCCGGTGACCCTTGGTCATACCAAGACACAACAAGTGCCGCATAGTCGAGGTAGCAGAATCGGACAAGTGCCGAAGCCTCCTCCGTGTTGCCCGCTTGCAGACCGATTCCTGCGTAGGAGGTTAGGATAGCGAGCCGTTGATCAAATGTCCCAACAAATGGAGTTTGATTGACGCGGATCAGTTCTTCACGCCCATAGCCAACGATTGGCGCAATCTGACTATAGGTGCCGACCATTAATAGCACCCCGACCAACATCCGTTTGAGTGTCAGCCTATGGTGAAGTATGGCAAGATAGACGAAGAACAACGTAAGCAGTACGTTCACTTTTGAGAAAGTCATCAGCGCCACGAAGAGGTCGACTAAAACGAGAGTACCCGCGGTGAAGAGAGCAAACCTGCTCGTGCGGAGACCATAAAGTATCAATAAGTAAAGGCCAATGGGATAGCAATTTCCAAGGGAACCAATTGATTGAGGTATGAAGGAAGCCGTACCAAACGCGACGGGCAAAAGAATGACATATCGAATATATCCCCCAACTAAGAGCATAGCGATTGCAAAATATAGGGCCAGAGAATTGCTTTCCCGAGTTCCTTGCAGCCTGAGGCTGCAGGGGGTCGCGCCAGTTTGATGAAATAACCGCAGTTGTCAGCAGTACAGTGAAAATGCACAAAACATTGACAAGGCCGGCCTTGAACGCTTCCCGCTCGGAAAAATCGTATGTGGCTCTCATCATCGCAGCCGTGGCATCGTTCCCGATATACGGCACCATTGAACCCAACCCGAAGTAAACAGCGCTGGAAATCCGGAACCAGAGGAGCGGCGCCCAGATGGACCGCGGATTGATTCTGATTTGCTGCCACGCGCCCAAGAAAAGGATCGCCATCAGCGCCGCCGGCCCCCCAATGTTCAGGGAGCGGAAGTCGGTTCTCGGGTCATCCGAGTACCAAAGCGTGTAAACCGCAATCAGGGTGGCGAGCAAGACCAGTTCCCGGCCGCTGGCAAGAGGCGCCGACCGTAGCAGGAAGGGCTTTGTGCTAACCCGATAGGCTGCCGGGGCTAATGATCGCATAGCTACTCTCAAAGACTTCGCCTCTGGCTATGGTAGCCGATACGGGTGGCGACTAGCATCTTAGCACTCTCCGTAAAGTCAATGCGGTACCCGAAGGGGTTAGATCACTATAGAATAGTTTGGAAAATATCTTTCGAAACGATGGTGTAAGCGAACCCCCATTCGAAGTGCTTGCCGAATTCGACGCCGATGTTATAGCGCCCGCCAGTTCCTTAACCCAACATGAGTTGGACGGTTGTTCGGGAGTCCACGGATCAATTTCCTCAAACAGATTTTGCGCTCTTGGTGCACACGCCAACACAGCCATCTATGTTATTAGCCGGCACGGCCGCAAAATCGTTCCAGACCTTGCCAAAACGTGCGGCAAAATGCGAAAAGCGGAACTGATCGTTCCACACGGAGTGGCCCGCAGCGCCAAAAGCTGCACACTTGTCTGGGTCACTTAAGAGTTCGATGAGCCGCGCGGTCAGATCGCCCTTTCGAAGAAGGTCTACATTATAGCCCGTTGCGCCGTCTTGGACGACCTCCTGTCCGGCATCCTGGCGGGAGGCAATCGCTGGCAAGCCAAAACGCATCGCCTCAACATAGGCGATGCCAAAACCTTCCTGCTGGCTTGGCATCGCAAAGACATGAGCCTCCCGAAAAAGCTTCGGGAGGCAATCTGCGGGAACGAAGCCCTTAACATCTATCGAACCGGCGACGGGTGACGCCTTGACCTCTTCTCGCAACGCTTCAAGGCCGCTACCGCCGCCAGCAATGACAAGGCGCGCGGCAGGCACGGCAGAGACGACGTCTGGCCAACTGGCAAGTAGTTCCGAATGGCCTTTCACATGACCGGTATCGACACGCGCAACGATCAAAGCTACGGGGGGACCCGAGAAGTCGGCGAGGTCCTCTGGGGCTTTATCCTGTTCTGTGGCGAGGGGGCAAACACGTGCCGAAGAAAGCTCGCCGTGCCTGCGTTGGAAACGCTCCAGCGTGTAGCGAGAGTTTACGAATACCAAATCAGCGCGCTTGAGTGCTTTCAAGTAATCCGGCCGCATATCGTCCCAGACTTCCAACCCATGTATCCAAGTCGCATATGGACGCAGAGATCCAAGGAAAGTCGGGTGCACCCGCGCCATCCCCAAAGAATTGTAAATAGCGAGCTGATTCCGGAGAAGAAGCTGGTGTGCGGAAAGTGCGAAGCTTAATTTATTGCCTCGGCAAGCGCGGGACCGAATCCCATCAAGCTTAATCTCCTCTTTATCAAGAAAGCTCAGAAGATCGGCGCGTGCGCCCGCTCGAACCAGCGCACGAGCAGTCATGCGAGCCACAGCCGCAATTCCTCCCCTACCCGTCTCGACCAGCGCCGCTCCAATAAACACGGACTGGTTTATATTACTTAAGTTACTTAGCATGACGGTCCGATTTTATCGCTGAGGCTATCGCGTTGCTGCCAAGATCTGGCGAGATGATGATATTTGCTTCTGCAATGATTCCGCAGGAAAAAAAACAAGCACTTCTCACATTTCATCAAAAGTCTTTTTACAGCATGCGTGCCATCAGTGGGCCGTCATGTTACCATCGCGGGCGGGTTTTCCACAAAAACATAGTTGGGAGAAAAATGGGAGTGGTTCACGCAGGGCACGGTGTGCATGACGAGCTTGTTTCAAGATCATCGGACAACATGCGCGTGAAGTTAGACGTCTAGCATTATCTGGCGCGAACTTCTCATGATATGAATGACTTTCAACGGCGAGTCAGTCACGGGCATCCTGATGTGCATGCTGCACGCTCGTTACTTAACTTATGAATTTAGAGGGGCCTTACGGCATTCTGTGAGTCAGACAGGCGACGGCCCACTCATCAGGAACTGACTCGGAAAGGCTCCTATCTTAAAATTGAAAGAGCTGTGGGGCATCTGCGCGGGTAGGGAGAAACAGAACTGCCCTTCTGTTGATAAGTGCGAAATGCGGTGAAAACGCTGGCGTTCCTAGGGAGGCGTTTCATTAGCTATTTGCATTTTGAGAATTTGATGATACCGCGCTGGGGCGCAACTTTCATAATATACCATCTGCGACACGGGCATGCTGGCGCGGCGACGGGGGCAAAAGAGCTTTAAAACAACAGTTGATTACAGAGGTCTTGACCCACGCCCACCTGGTGGCGGCATACACGACTAACAGCTAGAGACCAAGATCAGCAAACTGGGCTCAAGAGCGGCATGAAGGGGGGTATGGTGTGCAAAGACGCATACTTGTTTTGTTTGGTACTAGGCCGGAAGCGATAAAGCTTTTCCCTGTGATAAATCGCCTGAAGAGAGAGCGGGCGATTGACGTCACCGTTTGCGTCACTGCTCAACACCGCGGGATGCTGGATCAAGTTCTGAACCTATCGAAAATCGTTCCCGATCTTGATCTCAACCTGATGCAGCCGAATCAATCTCTGGATCAACTCAGCGCTCGCATTCTGATGTCTGTTGGTGAGGCCTTAGACCGAGTTCGCCCCACACGAGTGGTCGTCCAAGGGGACACTGCGACCGCGATGATGGGCGCTCTCGCTGCCTATTACCGGCGCATCCCCGTGTCCCACGTTGAAGCCGGGCTTCGCAGCGGTGACATTTATGCTCCCTGGCCTGAGGAGGTGAACCGAAGAATCGTAACCTCAATTGCGGATCAGCATTTCGCCCCAACGGCGCGCGCAGCGGAGAGCTTGAGGAAAGAAAACGTAGCAGAACAGAGTATCTACGTCACTGGAAACACGGTCGTAGATGCATTGCTGGAAACAAGAAATCTGATCGAAGCCGATCCGGCCCTCGCGAACCAATGGCATGCGATAAAAAAGCGACAGGGCGAGCGACGTGTTATTCTTGTAACCACTCACCGGCGGGAGAACTTTGGTGATGGAATGAACCGTATTGCCGACGCTCTACTTGGAATTGCCAAGAGGGGCGATGTGACGATCATCCTGCCAATGCACCCTAATCCCAATGTTCGCGATGTACTGGCGGCCCGGCTTGAAGGTCAGCCAGCAGTAGAGATTATACCTCCCCAGGAATACGCCGATTTTGTGGGTCTCCTAATGCTGGCTGACTTGGTCTTGACCGATTCCGGCGGCATCCAGGAAGAAGCGCCGACCTTCGGCAAGCCTGTTCTGGTTCTGCGCGATACGACCGAAAGACCAGAAGGTGTACTTGCGGGAACTGCGCGTCTTGTCGGAACTGATGTCAGCCGCATCCAGCAAGACACTTTTCGTTTACTCGATGATGAAGACCATTACTTAGCAATGTCACGCGCGCACAATCCATTCGGAGATGGCAAAGCAAGCGAACGAATCGTAAAGGTTCTACTCAATGCCTGAATTCAAGAAAGTTGCAGTTGTAGGCCTTGGTTACATTGGCCTCCCTACCGCAGCCCTTATTGCAAGCAAGGGAATTCCGGTTGTTGGCGTCGACGTCAACGGCCGGATTGTGGAAACAATCTCATCTGGTTCAATTCACATAGCGGAGCCAGACCTCGAAGGCCTTGTCCAAAAGGTGGTGTCGAGCGGCTTGCTTAGGGCTTCCACCAAAGCGGAACCAGCAGATGTCTTTATTATCGCTGTGCCGACCCCGATCGACGAAGCCAAACGGCCCGAGCTGGGGAGTGTTATTGCAGCGGTAGAGAGCATAATACCGATGCTGGCCCCCGGGAATTTGGTCATTCTGGAGTCAACCTCACCAGTCGGGACGACTGAACGTATTGCAAAAGAAATCGCGAAGCAACGCCCCGATCTTTCAGTGGCAAGCACCAAAAGCTCTTCAGAGTCAATCGGGGTGGCCTACTGCCCGGAACGGGTCCTGCCGGGCCAGATCCTCCACGAACTCCTCAGCAACGACCGTTGCATAGGGGGAGTGACGCAGCAATGCGCCCGCCGGGCTCAAAGATTTTACAAGACGTTTGTTCGAGGGACATGCATTGCGACGACAGCGCGGGTGGCCGAAATGGTGAAGCTCACCGAGAATGCCTTCCGCGATTTGAACATCGCTTTCGCTAACGAACTTTCGCTCATCTGCGATCGCCTCGGCGCCAATGTTTGGGAAGTCATTGATCTGGCGAACCGGCATCCGCGCGTAAAAGTCTTGCGGCCCGGTCCTGGCGTTGGCGGTCACTGCATAGCAGTTGATCCGTGGTTTATTGTAGATTTTGCACCAGACTTGGCGAACGTGATCAAGACAAGCCGGGAAGTTAACGACTCAAAAATGCGTTACGTATTCGAGCAGTCGGTTGCTCTTATCGAGGAGCATCCGTACGCAAGCGTTGCTTGCCTCGGATTAGCCTTCAAGGCTAACGTCGACGACCTACGCGAAAGCCCAGCTCTCGAGATTGCGCAGAAGCTGGCAGAAAAGTATGGCGCGCGGATAAAGATCGTGGAGCCAAACATAAAGAAACTTCCAAGCGAAATTGCCGAACATGGGGTTCGCCTGACTGACGTCGATGAAGCAATTCGCACCTGCGAAATCGCTATCATTCTCGTGGATCATGACCAGTTCAAAATGATCCCGTTAGCGGAGCGCCGTCATCTGGCGGTCGTTGACACGCGCGGGATTTGGCAAGATATGCACGCATGGGAAAACGCTCGAATTTAGGAACGGGAGTTGGACGTCGCGCCTCGCCATTTTGAAGCAGAGGCTCAACTTGATGGTGTTGGGGTTAGCGGTCAGGTTGAAGTCATATTCGCGGGTATCTGTCCAGTTTGCTTAATTGTCCCCGGCTAGCGCCTCTGGGCGTCACCGCGGGGGCAATGCCGGTGGCGGCTGTGCGACTTAAGTGGCGCGCATCAGCCGTGAACTCTGCCCCGAACCGGCCCTCATTCATTCCGGCGTTGGCTAATTAGTGCCGGGCACTTTCCGTGATCGTGGATGTCGACCACACGTCATGTGTTTTGCCCTTATCGACGCGAACGGGGGCGATAAATCCGCCCTCTCCGACCACGATGAAGGGCGCCCAGAAGGCTGGGTGCGCTTCTTGCGGTGTGCCCTTGTCGACAAGCGCGAGCATGGACTGGCGCATGGCTTCCGCCCGGCCAATAGTCTTGTCAGTGGCAAGGTGGGTCATTGCGCCAGTGATGAGCTTTACCGTGACGTCCGAGTTCACACTCCAATGCGAAACAAGGAGAGCTCGCGCCCCAGCATAGAAAAACGCGCTTGCGAGACCGGACAATGCCTCGGCCCCTTCACGGCCTCCGGCGGCTGTGTTGCAGGCAGAGAGGATCACCCAGTCTGCATCAAGCTTCAGGTCTTCGATTTTCGAGGCGGGGAGATACCCGTCGTCGTCAGCCGTGGCCATCTCGGGGGGCGTCATGATCAGTCCAGGCTCTCCCCTTCCTGTGATCTCTCCCGACACCGCGCCGTGCGTGGCGAAGTGGACGATATGGTATGCCGCAAGCAGGCCTTGTTCGTTCAACCGTATCAGCTCCGGTATTGTCGCGCGTGAACCGAGGTAGACGTCACTAGGGGCGGCGCCCAGCTCTTTGGCCACCGCGCAGAGTTCGTCCGCGGTTTCCGGGAGGGGCGGGGCGCTGCGCAGCTGAGCGGCAATCTCGGCCGCTCCCCCCCCGTAGCGATTGGAGGAATGCCGCGGCTCAATCCCGATACGCTCGCGACCTTGACCGGACACGCCGTATTTGAAATCGCCCCTTTTGCGCGGCCTGCATCTTCGGCGCTGCCGTTAAGCAGGGGATTGCCAAAGCCGATCATGGGCCGGCTGGCGTCACTTGGTTTGGCGCGCCTGCGCAGGGTCTTGAGGGAAGACGCAGACGGCAGGACTGAGAGTGCGTGATCGCGAATGAGCCAATGCGCACGATCCAACGCTTCGGTAGGGCTTGCCAATGTTTCGGGCGCCTCGCTCGTCAGCACCTGGAAAGGCAGTTGCGTTAGCGGCCCGGACGGCACGACAAGGAGGCTCTTTCCCTTGATCAGATCCTCAGCGGGGCCGAACAGTTCCTTGTAAAGCGCGTGCGAGCGGGCGACGTCGAATGGCAAGGGCTTGCCAGCCCGGTAGTCGGCCTCTGTGTACGCCGAACGGGTCAGCGCCGGGCAACGCGAGTTGTCAATCTCCCAACTTCCTTCATAATCGAGGCCACAGCGTAGCGCCATCACCTCCCGTTCGAGTGAAGTCGTGCCAAGTTTGCTCCGGAACCAACGAACATCTGTCTTGGTTACAACCCAGACAAAGGTCTCTTCAGGCGTTGGCGTGAACTTTTCCGTGTCCAGAAAGAGAATGAGCGCCTCGTCGGCGGACAAGTCACCCTGCACATCCTCGATGTTTACCGGCTCGGGGCTCGCGAGTTCCGCATAGTCGATGAAATCGGCCTTGAGCTTAGCGTCGATCTCCCGGATGCGCGCTGCAACGTCGTGAATGCGCGCCGAGTTTGCCGCTTCGGCGACGGCGTTGCGCTTTTCGGAAGGCTTAGAAAAAGCGCCGAGCTGAAGGATGGTCCTGGCTTGCCACTCCCCAAGCAAGTCCTGCCGATCGCGAATGATACCTGCAAGCGCGGTGTTTCCCTTGACGCCTCTCGCCGCCATCTGCCCCATCGCATCGGCGGCGTCGGATTGCGTCGACCATTGCGCCTTCAGGAACATGCTGCGGATCAAGTTCGGCGGCAGCGAGCCCTCAGCGCTTCGATAGGCCGCTTTGATCAGCGCCCGGAAGTACGCGCTCAATCGAACCGCCGCATCTTCCCGCCTGCTCGTCGAAGGTTCGGCGAAGCGGCTAACCGGCATAGCCCGATGCTCGATCAACGTGGTGCTTTGTTGCCAAAGGCTGGCCGCCCGCGTCCAGTCTTTTTGGTCGAAAGAAAGTGTGGCGAGGTTCGCAAGCGCCATTGCCACGTTTGGGTGGTCTTCACCGAGCGCTGTCTTGTAAATAGCCAGGCTGCGCTCGTAAAGCGGCCGGGCTTCCTCGAGCCTGCCTTCGGCCTGGTGGAGAGAAGCGAGGTTGTCAAGCGCGAGCGCAGTACCGGGATGATTGGGACCCAACGCCTTCTCGGCGATGGCGAGGCTCCGCCGGTACAACGGTTCGGCGGCTGCGAACTGGCCCTGAGCCTGGTAAAAGCTCGCAAGGTTGTTGATCGCGGACGCAACGCCGGGATGCTCGGGTCCCAAGGCGGCCTCGATGATCGCGACGCTCCGCTTATGAAGGGGCTCTGCAGCCGCTGGCTTTCCACTCTTCTGATACAAGGCTGCGAGGTTTGCGAGCGCCTTCGCAAGGTCTGGATGCTGAGGCCCGCGCGCCTTCTCCCAGATCGCCACGGAGCGCAGCAGGAGTGGCTCGGCCAGCAAACGCCTGCCCTGGGACAGATACAATTCCGCAAGGTTGTTGAGAACCCGCGCCACGTCGGGGTGCTCAGGTCCAAGCGCTTTCTCGAAGATCGCGACGCTCCGCAACAAGAGAGGTTCCGCCGCGTCGAACCGCTCCTCCTCGCGATAAAGCTCCGCAAGGTTATTGAGCGAGAGAGCAACATCGGTGTGCTCCGGCCCGAGCCGTTTCTCCCGAATCGACAGAGCGCGTTGCAGAAGGGGCTCGGCGGCGGGGAACTGGCCTTCGGCCTCGCGCAATTCCGCGAGATTGTTGAGAGCCGCAGCGACGTTCGGATGCTCGGCCCCGAGCGCCAGTTCCGAAATGGCAAGCGCGCGGACATAGAGCGGTTCGGCGAGCCTGAACTTGCCCAGGGTTTTGTAGATAAAACCGAGATTGCCGAGCGGAATGGCGAGAAGCGGATCGGTTGGCTCCAAGGCCTTTTCCTGGATGACGAGGCTCTTCTGGAACAAAGGCAAGGCTGCGTCCAGCTTTCCCTCATCCTGATAAACCGCTGCAAGATTGTTGAGCGATTGCGCCACATCCGGGCTCTCGTCCCCGAGCAGCTTGACCCGAATGGCCAGGCTCCGCTGCAAGAGCGTTTCAGCCTCGGCGTAACGGCCCTGATCGCCATAGAGCATCCCGAGATCGCTCAGCGCCTGGGCGACGTTCAGATGTTCGGGACCGTTCAGCTTTTCGTGGATTGTGAGGCATCGCTTGAGGACCGGTTCCGCCGCGGCGAGCTTGCCGTCTCTCATATAGGCATAGCCCAGGCTGCCAAGCACCATCGCCGTGACCGCGCCGTCTGGTCCAAACCGGCGCTCTGCGTCGGCCAGCACACGTTCGCCAAGTGCTGCAGCCTCTGCATATTTGCCGTCATGAGTGAGCTGGCCCACCTGGCGGTAGAGAAGGACAATCTCGTCAGGCTGGCTTTGCGAAGAGACGGGCGCCACATCTTGGGCCAGCACCGCCAGCGCCAGCGCGATTATCGTCACGGTTTTGGAAGCAATCGCACGCATCCGGAACGCCATTACGGCCAATCGCATCAGCCCTCGCATAGTGTGCCCCCCCACGCAATGCTCCCCCGCTGACATGTTCGGGAGCACGCTTCCAACTAAAACGCAAATCTGGCCGAGAAGGAAGCAGCGTTTGCAACGGGCCGTTCACTGTTCGCCGCAACGGACCTGTGCATTCAGGTTGTATAACCAGTCTCTTAACTTCCACAGGTTGTAATTTGCCTATAGGGTTCGCAGCGGTTCTCGCAAGGCTTCGACAGCCATAATGGGGAGATTTGTGTTGGCTGTTCTAAATCGCTCGTTTTTTTGGGTCAATCGCTCGCTTTATTGGGAAGGATACGTTCGGTTTCTCTTGTTTTGGGTCCTCCTGATCGGGCTATCCTCGCTGCTTTACGCATGGTGGTCATCGCTTTCACCGGCAACATTGGGCGGGATCATCGGAGAAGCCATTGGAGGGGACCTCAGCCGCGTCAGCACGCAAGCCTTCGCTTTCTCTGTAGCTAAGGCGCTTGCCTGCCTTGCTGTCGGGTTGCTGGCGGCTTATGGCGTGCTTCATGCGCTGCTTTTGCCGCTTTCCATTCGCTCCGCTCGCGATATCATTCAGGCCAATGCCTCAAAAGACGCCTTCGCCAAAAATTTCAAGAGCATTCATGCTCGAATGGAAAGGCATCCGCTTCTTGGGCATGCATGGAGAAAGTTCGAAGAAAGCCTAATTCCGGGCAGCAGGCCCATCCAGAACACCCAGCGGCCGCAGAGCTTTTTTAGCTATGCGATGCTGCGCGAAAGGTTCGTTGGCCTCAAAATCATGCCCAGTGTCCCGAGTTATTTCGTGGGCGCCGGTCTACTCCTCACCTTCATAGGGCTTGTCATAGCCCTCTACAAAGCCGCGGAGGGTACGCAGGCCGCGCAACTGGCTGCGGGCGGCGCCGGGGCTGCCGCGATGCAATCGGCGTTGCGAGACCTCTTGCAGGCGGCGACCTTCAAATTCGCGACCTCGATTGCAGGGCTCGCTTCCTCAATCATTCTCGCTTTCGTCTTCCGTCTCTACGTTATCCGGATCGAGTCGTCGCTCCGCGATTTCTGCGAGGCCGTGGAAAGCAAGCTCAACTTTCTGGCTCCGCAGTCCGTTTCCGTCGACATGCGCGACAGCCTTGCAAAACAGCTCGACGAGCTGAAAGCGATCAACAGCGACGAGTTTCTTGCGCGTCTCGGTCAAGAGGTTGCACCGTCAATCAACACCGCGTTCACGGGCGCGATCTCGCCGCTCACGCGAGAGATCGGGGAGACGGTCGGGAAACTTACCGAAAACAGCCAGTCCGGCGTACAGGACCTTCTCGATAAGTTCCTGGAGACGCTCGAAGGGGGTGCGGGCACGGAACTCCGTGAAGTCACGAAGGGCCTTCAGACCGTTGTCGCCGCGATGGGGACGGCTCGAAATGACATGGGGCGCTCCGGCGAATATTTCGCCTCCCGGATCAGCGAAGCAGCTGAAAATCTCAATCGCCTCGTCATCGAAGCCGGCCGCAGTCTAGGCCAACAATCGGAAAAAAGCCGCCAGACGCTGGAGCAGATGGTTGTTTCGATGCGGGAGCACTTCGATCAGACGACCCGGCAGGTCGACGCAAATCTTGCCTCTACTGCAGAAGGGGCTTCCTCCAAGCTTACACAGGTCATGGACCGCGTGCTTGAAAAGCTTGAAGACCAGCTCAGCGGGCTCGATGATCGCTTTGGCGGGTTCAAGGAGGCGGCTGCCGGTCATGTCGAGGACATGGGCCGGGTTGTAACGGAAGCGCAGAAGAAGAGCATTGAAGCTGTTGCAGGCGCGTCAGCCGGCGCCGCGGCGGCTTTGGATAAAGGGCTTGCGGCAGCGATGGAAGCCATCCGCAGCGGGGTTGACGAGTTCTCGTCTGCGTTGCGCACATCGTCCACGGCACTGGGCGCCCAGGCGCAAGCCATCGATCAGGCCTCCATGCGAACACGCGAAACAGCGGATGATTTCGAGAAGTCTTCGCAAGCCATGCGCGACGCGATCGATCACGTCACACGGTCAAACGAGAGGATTGCGGCAGTGGCTTCGACCGCCGACCAGATCCTGGGTCGAGCTTCGACCGCGCTCGAGGAAGGGCATCAGGCAACACGGGCTTTAACAAACTCGTTGGCGGCCCAGGTCGAGCGCTTGACATCTCTCTGGACCGATTACGAGCGGCGTTTCGGCAAGGTCGATGAAGATTTGCAACGCGCCTTTGACAAGCTTGCCCTGGAAACCACAAAGCAATCCCAGCTCCTCGCCGAGAGGACGAACCAAATCGACAAAGGTTTGGCGAGCGCCGTCGATAAGCTCGCGCAGTTTGTTCACAACATCGAAGAGAACACCAGCGAGCTTGCCGATACGCTCAGCCAATTCAAAGACAATAACACGGCCGCGCGGATGAAAAATATGGAACCCCTATGCTAACAGAGCCGGAATCTGCAGGCGGTTCGGAAGAAGGCGAGAACTACTTTATCGCCATGACCGACATGATGGTCGGCATTCTTTTCATCTTTATTCTGATGCTGATGGCCTTCGCGCTCGACTTCCGCAGCACAACGGACGTGCAGGAGAATGCTCTGAAGGTTGCGCAGGAGGTAGCGGGGAAACTGGGTTCGCTCAAGTCGAATGTGCGCAGCGAGATGGGGCAACTCGATAGGACGCAAGACGATCGGCGTAAGCTCCTTCAGGAAATCCGAGCGCAGCTCGCTGCGGAAGGCCTCAGTGTGCAGATCGACGAGGCGAGTGGCGTCTTGCGCCTGACTGAGGATGCTGTCCGTTTTGCGCCGAACCGAGCCGACCTTATCGCGCGCAACAAGGATAATGTCGGTAAGATTGCCCGCGTTCTGGAGCGCGTCTTGCCGACATATGTTCGCTGCGGCAGCTGGGGAAGCGCGGTTTGCGAAGCGAGCCAGGGTAAGGCGCTTGAAACGCTGTTCATCGAAGGACACACCGATACAACCGGCATCGATTCCGATAATTGGCGGCTCTCGACCGAGCGAGCCGTCAATACCTACAGGGAGTTGATCGCGGTCGCGCCCGCATTGCGCTCCTTCCGCAATAGCCGGAATGAAGAGGTCATTTCCGTCTCTGGTTACTCGTCCACCCGCCCCATCGACTCGCGTCCCATTCATGAGGCGTGGGATCGCAACCGGCGGATCGACCTGCGTTTCGTGATGGAAACAGACCACCGGCAAAATCTGAAGCAAATGCTTCAAGTGACAGATGAGATGCGCGCAGAGATCGATCGTTTGCGCGCCGCTAGCGAGGCAGGACGATGAGCCTCCGGAACACGCTAAAGTCCTTTTTGCAGGCTTCTCCCTATTTCCCGCCGCTGCCAAATGTGCCAGCCACCGTCGCAGCGAGTCACCGGATTATGGGCACAGGCGGCGCCACTCTTCGTCCACTCGAGCACTTGGATGCCATGAGCGGACGAATAAGCGCCAGGCTCGAGAAAAAGGAAGCGCTCGATTTGCGTGACCTCCGCCGCGCGCCCTGGTGCATTTGGGCGTCGTGTGACCCATTGTGTGTTAAGCAACACCTTGTTGAAAGCTTGCTTGGGCAGATTGCCGATGCAGGACGTCGCAAGGTCTATCGCATGCTGGCCACAGCATGGCTTTATCATTTCAAACCAAATGGGCTTTGCATCTCCCTCATCGGAAATTTCCTAAGCCGCCACGCCGGCGAGCTTGGCGATCCTTGGAGTGAAACGCACAGGAATTTGTGCATCTTCGATCCCGCGACGGGTCCAGAGCGGATCATCGATGCCGCCGTGAGGTCCAGAACTCTCCCCTGACGATATCCTTGGAAAGTTCGGGTTTAAAACCACGTCGTCGGCGAACGGATATCGCGAATACCTCTATCGCCTTGCTTTCCAGCAATACGACAGCGGAGATAACGGCGATCCAATAAGTCGCTTGGAGATAATTCGCAACTGGACCTATCGCGAGGGCAAAGTCCGGTTCGAGAGATTGAGAACAGCAGCGGTTCGCGCGGCTCTCGACCCCTTCAACGACGAGATGCCCGACAAAGGCATTCGTGACGCTTTCCTCAATCTCGTTCTCGATCTTCTGCACGATCCGAGATCAAACCCCGGACGTTGGACCGATTGCGCCAATTCCGAGAAGATCACCCGGCGCTGGCTCACCGAACAATCGCTGCGGCAGTTTTTCGACGTCGTCGACCGCGTGGCCAAACAGGATCACTGGTCCTATCGGCGCGCTTTCTGGAATGCCCTCTACGAACGGCAATACATCGATAGTGCGTGGGTCGTTTTCGAAGATAAGGGTGCAGCGACGGCGCAGAACTTGTTCGGCCAGAATCTCGGACTTGGGCGTTTCGACAACGGCGCGGGTTTTCAGCCTGGCCATTCGGTTTTGCTCATGGGCATCCGGGGTCTTACCGTGGCCGACTGGAGCCATAACAGCCCGTGCAGCATTTGGGACGAAAGCGGCGGCGAAAACGGTCCCAAGCTTTACAAGGGCCTGTACTCAGTCTCTGAACTGCAGAAACGGCACAAGGGCGACGACACTGAGCAGAACATGATTAGTCAGGGGGTCTTTCGGCATCACCGTTCCGACCCTTATCGCTGGCAGGGCTTCATCGCGGAGTATCTGAGGAAGCGCCGCGGAATTGTCCTGAAGCCATCCGACTACAGGGTGCGCCAATAAGCTCACGGTTCGCTTCCGCAGACGACGGCATTCTGGTTCACCGAATCGAAGCCTGACCATGCGAGCTTATCGATCCGTTGGAGGTTCAAGCGGCAGGTCCCAAGCGCCCAGAGGGCTCAACAACGCGACGACGCGCTCCCTATCGAGGTCCTCAAGCCGGCCGGGCTGCCAGCGGGGTTTGCGATCCTTGTCGATGACCGCCGCGCGGATGCCTTCGAGAAAATCGGACATCTCCTGGCACCTGTAGGTGAAGCGGTATTCCTGAACCAGGCACTCTTCAAGAGAGCCTAAATTCCGCGCTCTCCGCACCGCTTCGAGTGCGGCAGCGACAGACAGCGGCGAGTTGCGGCGGATCGCGGCGGCGGTTACCTGCGCAAAGGGCGTTGACGCCGCTTCAAGATCCTTAATGCAGTCGAGCGCATCGGCACCTGCGAACAGCGCATCGATTTCGCTTTGGCGCGCGGCAAGTTCGCCTTCCGGCGGCGGCTCGCAGAGCGCGTGTACGGACTTCGGATCGCCGCTCTTGCAAAGGGCCTCGATGGCGAGAGCTGCTTTTTCGCTTGGCATGTAAAGATCGGCGAATCCGCCGTAAATCGCATCGCCGGGGCCAATTCGCGACGCCGTCATGGCTATGTATTCTCCGCACCTCCCAGGCATGCGCGACAAGAGAAAGGTGCCACCCACATCGGGAATGAGGCCGATGCCGGTTTCGGGCATCGCCACGGCAGAACGCTCGGTGACGATCCTATGCGACCCGTGAGACGAAAGGCCGACGCCGCCCCCCATGACGATGCCATCCATGAATGCGACATAGGGCTTGGCGTAGCGGTAAATCTTCGCGTTCAGCCTGTATTCGTCTGCCCAGAACTTGCGGCCGTAGTCATAATTGCCCGCGCGCCCGTTCCGGTAGAGATCCGCGATGTCGCCTCCGGCGCAGAAGGCCTTCCCGCCCGCAGCATCGACAATCACGGCCCGCACTTGCGCGTCGTCCACCCATGAATCGAGCGCCTTTTCGATTTCGAGCGCCATCGCCCAGGTCAGCGCGTTCAACGCCGCCGGGCGATTAAGCGTGATGCGCCCTGCCCTGCCTTCCTTCCGGATCAGCACATCGCCGCTCATTGGCCGCCCTCCGAAAGCAGACTGCGCGCAGTGATCACGCGCATGATTTCATTGGTTCCTTCGAGGATCTGATGCACACGCAGGTCGCGCACGATTTTTTCAACGCCGAAATCCGCCAGATACCCATATCCACCGTGGATTTGGAGCGCAGCGTTCGCAACATCGAATGCCACATCGGTCACGTAACACTTGGCCATGGCGCAGAACTTGGTGGCATCCGGGGCGCCCTGGTCGAGTTTCCAGGCTGCCTGGCGCAGAAAAACACGCGCCGACTGCAACGCAATTTCCATATCCGCCAGTTTGAATTGAAGAGCCTGGAACTGGTCGAGCGGCCTGCCAAAGGCCTTGCGCTCGCGGGCATAGGTCAGCGCCTTATCGAGAGCTGTTTGCGCGCCGCCAAGAGCGCACGCGGCGATGTTCAGCCTCCCGCCATTCAGCCCCTGCATCGCATATTTGAAACCGTCGCCTTCCACGCCCAAGAGGTTGCCGGCGGGAACACGGCAATCGTCGAACTGGACGAGCGCCGTCGGCTGCGCCTTCCACCCCATCTTCTTCTCGTTCGCGCCGAAGCTGAGGCCGGGCGTTCCCTTCTCGACCAGCACCGCCGAGATGCCGGAAGGGCCAGGCCCTCCCGTCCGGCACATGACGATATAAAGATCGGAGAGGCCGGCCCCGGAAATGAATGCCTTCGACCCATTCAAAATGAGATCGCCGCCGTCGTGGATCGCGGTTGTGCGCAGTGAGGCTGCGTCCGACCCCGAATTAGGTTCAGTCAGACAGTAGGACGCGACGGCTTCGAAACTCGCGAGCTTTGGCGTCCACGCGGCACGCGGGCCGGACCCGCCAAAGCTGTCGATCATCCAGGCGCACATGTTGTGAATGGACAGGAACGCCGCGACCGATGGGCATCCCATGGCGAGGCCTTCGAAGATCAAAGCTGCATCGAGCCGGGTCAGTCCCGACCCGCCATGCTCCTCGGAGGCATAGATTGCCGCAAGCCCAAGGCTGGCCGCCTCTCGCAACACATCCAGGGGCAAGGTTTTGCTCTCGTCCCAATGCCCAGCGTCAGGCCCAAGGCGGTTCAGTCCGAACAACCTCGCCATATCGAAAATCGCCGCCTGCTCCTCGGTCAAACCAAAATCCATGCGCCCTCCTCAAATCCCGACCCATCTCTTTTTCTGCATCGAGGATCATGCGACTTCAAGCGCAAGAGCGGTGGCTTCGCCTCCGCCGATGCAGAGCGAGGCCACACCCCTTTTCAGGCCGTGTTTGCGGAGCGCGGCAAGCAAGGTGACAACGATGCGCGCGCCCGACGCGCCGATCGGATGGCCGAGAGCGCAGGCGCCGCCGTGAACGTTCACTTTCTCACGCACGAGGCCAAGTTCCCGCATTGCGATCATGACCACCACCGCAAACGCCTCGTTGATCTCCCAGAGGTCGACGTCGTTCACGGTCCAGCCGATCTTGCCGAACAGTTTTCTGACAGCGCCAACCGGGGCTGAGGGGAAAAGGGCCGGCGTCGAGGCGTAGGTGGCATGCCCGATGACAAAGGCGAGCGGCCTCAGCCCGCGCTTTTCCGCGAGCGAGCGGCGCATCAGCGTCACGGCGGCCGCGCCATCGGAAATGGACGAAGAATTCGCAGCCGTCACCGTGCCGCCTTCGCGAAAGGCGGGTTTCAGCGTGGGAATTTTTTCCGGCTGCGCCTTGGCGGGCTGTTCGTCGATGGAGATGATCGCCTCTCCCTTCCGGCTCCTGACTTTTACAGGCGCGATTTCCTCCGAGAAAGTGCAATCCCGGCTCGCCTTCAGCGCACGCTCCAGCGAGTTCAGAGCGTAGTCATCCTGCTCCGCGCGGGAGAACTGGTAGGATTGGGCCGCATCGTCCGCGAAAACGCCCATCAGCTTTCCACGGTCATAGGCGTCTTCCAGGCCATCGACGAACATATGGTCCAGAACGCGGTCGTGGCCCATCCGATAGCCTCCGCGAGCGCGGGGCAGGAGATAGGGCGCATTCGTCATGCTTTCCATGCCGCCCGCCACCATGATCTCATTCGTGCCGACGGTCAGCGCATCGTGAGCCAACATGATCGCCTTCATCCCCGATCCGCACATCTTGTTGACGGTGGTGCAGCCGGTGGATACGGGAAGGCCTGCGCCGAGCGCCGCCTGGCGCGCGGGCGCTTGGCCTTGGCCGGCGGGCAGAACGCAACCCATCATCACTTCCTCGATGTCTTCGGGCTCGAGGCCGCTGCTGCGCACGGCAGCGCCTATGGCCTCCGCCCCGAGCTGCGGCGCACTGAGGGATGCAAAATCGCCGTTCAAGCCTGCCATAGCGGTGCGCGCGGCGCCAACGATAACGATGGGATCATGCGGGCTCATGGATGGGCTCCGATCTGGCGACGGGGTATGCGCAAAGCGCTATCGAGGCGGATGACCTCGCCCTTGAGCATGGAGCGCCGGCCTCAGCGAACCTCCCGGCGATGGTTGCGCCGAGACCGGAAGCCGCGCCGGGGATGATGAAAACCTTGTCCTGAAGCTGCATAACAGATCCCATAGGCCCAGCCGGCTATCTTCCAAAAGACGGCATCCGGGCAAGACTGATTCCACCTGTCATATAAGTGCGGAAGCAGACAAGCGCCTTGATTGGGCCTGCCTCCCCATTAAAGAGAGACGCGCCCAAGTTCACGGAGCGGGAAACGCAACGCCGCCTGTGAAAGGTCTAACGCGGCGTCCGCAAAATCGAAACCGGTTGCGACGCACGTCTTCTAAACGACGCGACTGCCGGGCCGGAGTCCGGTCGCCGGTCATAGCGACGCGCCCGCATCCGGTTGAACGGCGGTTGCTTCGGGCATGCTTCGCCACTCTAGCCATCGCCATCATGGACGGCGCTCGCGGCGCGCCTTTTGGTAAACCCTTCGTTGCCGCGTCCAAGCATTAACACAAACGTGGTTAACAGAGGCGCGGCCGATTTATTTCCCGTCTGATGTATGCTTAAAGAATCGTCAATCCGGACGAGACGAAGCCGCCTCGCGCCTTCGCCCAGCCGTAGAGAGCGGAGCTAACCTGCGGAAAACAATGACCTCCTGTCTCCAGTCGGGGGGCATTAAGTAGAATTTAATGCGGGAATTTTCTCCTTAACTGGACGCGCTCAAGTCCGTTAAATATGTTTCGGCTTTCGGCTGTTAACCACACCGGCACCCGTAACGATCGCGGCGCGCGCTCCGGGGCCGCCGTCTGTCCTGGGATTTCCACTTTAATATCAATAACTTGATCGCGTTAACCTCTCGGCAACGCGCTTTTCCTTAAATCCGGCCTCAAGAAATCCCGGACGCAAATGCAAGCGGGAAGCTGATCTGGGGATGAAAGGATACGCGCCAAATCAAACATTCGAACCCCCGCGTTTGACTAACGCGCGATGGAGTAAACCCAGACGCGCCCAAGTTCACAAAGCGAGACAGCCCAACGCCGCCGGCTCGAAGGGTCCAGGCGTCGATACCGCAGCGAGATCAGAGTGCCGTCATCGGCGCAGCAACAAGAAGGAGAACCGCACCCAATACCCGCCTGAGGGCTCGCTCCGGAAGCTGATGAGCACAGCGGCTCGCCAGGATGATGCCGGGGATGGACCCGAGCAGCAGAGAGCCGAGCAGCCCCCAATTCACGTCGCCGAGCAGCCAGTGGCCACTGCCCGCCACCAATGTCAGCGGGACTGCGTGTGCGATGTCGGACCCTACGAGACGAACCGCAGGAAGCCTTGGATACAAGTACCGCAAGATCACGATACCGATCGCTCCGACGCCGACCGAGGTCAAGGAGACGAGAACGCCCAGCACAAGGCCAAGCAGGACTGTTAGGGACCTGCCAGGCGAAAACAATTCGGGTCTTTTTTCTTCCGGGCGCTCGCTCTTTATTCCGGTGCTTCCGATGAGAAGCCCAGCGGCGGCGAGGATCAGGGCCACTCCGATCGCAACCGTGACCACGTGCGTCAGCTCGGGGCTGCGAGCTGGCAACTGCGACATAATGTAAATAGTTGCGAGCGCTCCCGGAACAGAGCCAAACGCCAATAGCCGGACAACACGCCACTCAACATTGCCTCTGGAAGCGTGCACCTTAGCGCCTGTGGCTTTGGTGACAGCCGCATACATGAGATCGGTGCCGACGGCCGAGAGTGGATGGACACCGAACACGAGGATCAGCAAGGGCGTCATCACCGAGCCACCGCCGATCCCGGTACAGCCTACAAGACCGCCGACGAGAAATCCGCACAGGGGGTAGGCGAGGTCCATCATGGCCGTTCACTCACTTGCACCCCCAGAAAGAGGGAACAACCTGGAATTCCAGGTGGTTTCATCCGCGCGCAATTAGTCGAGATGGTCGACCGAAACGGCTGTTCCAGCCGCCTCAAACAAGCGTACAACCTCTCGAGCGCGCCGTCGATACTCGCCTGCGTCCGCCTCCCCTTCGCCGAGATCTGCGCACAGGCCTTTCGCTAGCATCTCATGCGAAATGCGGAAGGACCGCGGCGCGATCTGGGTGTCATCCTCGCCCCTGGCCGCTATGACCGTGCCGGCGGCGAGCGTCGCTCCTGTCAATGCATCGACGAGCAGGAACGTGCCCGTTCCCTGATGGTTGCCAAAAGGGTCGAGCGCGGCTGGCCGGCCGAATGAAATCGAAGCAGCCACAATGTCATTCGGCGAGCAACCTTCCGCCGCCCTTGGTGACAGCGTGTCGAGGTCGATCTGCGCGCTGATTGTAAGTCCTGCCACCGGAACGACATCGGTCGCCGTCCGCAGCAGGAGGCTGTGGCTAGCGCCGAAGGGCCGATCGGCAAGCCAGACAAGGCGGGCTTCGACGCCATGTGCCTTCACGGGCAAGGTGGCGGGGGAGGCAAGCACCGCGCCGCGAGCCACATCGAGATCGGCATCAAGCACGAGGACGACGGCTTTGCCCTTGGCGGCTTCGGAGAGATCGCCATCCATCGTCGCAATTCGAGCGACGCGTGCGCTCCGCCCAGTCATAGCGTCAGCGATTTCGTCGCCGACGTGAACGATCCCTGAGCTGACAGTACCGGCCAGCCCGCGGAAGTCCTGCCCGTCCCGCAAAACGGTCTGCACCGGCATGCGGAAAGGAGCCTCAGGCGAATAGCGGCTCGGCATGGCTTCTAGATGGCCCACCAGCGCAGGCCCCGAATACCATGGCGTGTTCGCGGAATGCTCCGTCACGTTGTCTCCGTGCCGGGCCGATACCGGAACCGCCCGCGCCTCGACGAAGCCAAGCGGTGCCACCGCCGCGAGGAACGCGGCTTCGATCTCGCGAAATCGGACCTCGCTCCAGTCGACCAGGTCCATCTTGTTGACGGCCAGCACGACGCGGGGAACGCCCATCAGCGAAAGGATCGCGGCATGCCGGCGCGTCTGCTGCTTCAAGCCGTGTCGGGCATCGATCAGCATGACCGCCGCGTCGGCGTGGCTCGCGCCGCTCGCCATGTTGCGGGTGTATTGGTCATGGCCGGGGCTGTCGATCAGCACGAGGCGGCGCTTCGGGCTGTCGAGGTAGCGCCAAGCTACGTCGATGGTTATGCCCTGCTCCCGCTCTGCGACGAGGCCGTCGAGCAGAAGACTGTAATCGAGCCTTTCCGGATTGCCCGAAGCCTTCGCCGCGCGCCGCACCATCTCGCGCTGATCGTCGGGAAGTTCGGTTCCATCCCACAGAAGCCGGCCGATTAGCGTCGATTTACCGTCATCGACAGAGCCGCATGTGAGGATATGGACGATGCCGCTATCCTGGGGGCGTTCCGGCGCGGCGGGTCTTTTCATTCTTCCAGCGCCGCTCATCAGAAATAGCCTTCCTGCTTCTTGCGCTCCATGGCGCCTGCCTCATCATGGTCGATCAACCTGCCCTGCCGTTCGGAGGACCGGGCCGCGAGCGTCTCGGCGACCACGCTTTCGATGTCCGTAGCGCTTGAGGGAATGGCGGCGGTGAGCGGCCAACAACCAAGCGTGCGGAAGCGGACCTGACGCATGCGCGGCTCCTCGCCGTCTTTTAGAGGCATGCGATCGTCGTCGAGCACAAGCAACTGCGCATTTCGCTCGATGGTCGGGCGCTCGGCGGCAAAATAGAGCGGCACCACATCGAGGCCCTCGCGCAGGATATAGCGCCACACATCCCGCTCGGTCCAATTGGAGAGCGGAAAAATGCGCGCGCTTTCTCCGACGCCGAGCCGGCCATTGAGCAACCGCCACATCTCGGGACGCTGCTGGCGCGGGTTCCAGCGATGACCCGCGGCGCGGAAGGAAAACACACGCTCCTTCGCGCGGCTCGCCTCCTCGTCCCTGCGCGCGCCGCCAATAGCGCCATCGAAGCCGTGCGAGTCGAGCGCCTGTTTCAAAGCCTGCGTCTTCATGACGTCGGTATAGAGCGACGGGGCGTGATCGATGGGGTTGATGTTGTCCGCGCGGCCCTTCTCGTTGGCATGCACGATTAGATCGAGGCCCAGGCGACGCGCCGTCCGGTCCCGGAACGCGATCATGTCGCGCGGCTTCCACCCGGTGTCGATGTGGAGCAGTGGAAAAGGCAGCTTCTGCGGCCAGAAGGCTTTCCGCGCCAGATGAAGAAGGACGGTCGAATCCTTGCCGATGGAATAAAGCAGCACAGGCTTGCGGAACTGCGCCGCCGCCTCTCTGAAGATGTAAATGCTTTCCGATTCGAGGAAATCCAGATGGGAGGGATGAGCGGTCATTGCTGAGCCGCCTTCGCGCGCGGCCGGCTGTGCAAACCGCATTCCTTGCCCCAATCGCTCTCCCACCACCAGCGTCCGGCGCGGATATCCTCGCCGGGCTGGATCGCGCGCGTGCAGGGCGCGCAGCCGACCGAGGGAAAGCCTTGTCCATGCAGGGGATTTACCGGGATGGCGTGCTCCTCGACATAGGCTTCGAGCGTTTCGAACGCCCAGTCGGCAATCGGATTGAGCTTGACGAGCTGGAAATCCTCGTCCCACGCCGCGAACGGCACATCTACCCGCCCTCCGGATTGCCCGCGCCTGAGCCCCGTCACCCAGCCGGCCGCCCCTGCTAGCGCCCGCTTGAGCGGTTCGACCTTGCGCACATTGCAGCAGGCCTTGCGCGCTTCGATGGAATTACGGAAACCGAGCACGCCATCGCGTGTGACAAGCGCCTCCACGTCCCCAGCTTCCGGCGCGAGCACGCGGATCGTGATGCCATAGCGCCGCTCGCTTTCGGCGATGGTGTCGATGGTCTCGGCAAAGAGCCGCCCCGTATCGAGCGTGAATACGTCTATAGCCGCGCCGCTCCCGGCAATCGCATGCAAAATCGCCTGATCCTCAATGCCAAGGCTCGTGGAGAACGCGATGCGCCCCTTGATGGCACTGGCCACTAGCCCGATGCGCCGTTCGAGATCGCCGGCGCTTTCGAGCTCCAGTTGAAGCAGCCGCGCGATCTCCCCGCCATCTTTCAGCGCTCGCGCCGGTTGGTTCCCCCACGCCATGTTTAGTGGCCTCCTGCCTTGTTGCTTGATTTCAACGGAGGTGGGCGGGAAGATCGGATCGCATTTATGCCGTCCACTCGCGGAAGAAGTTAGTGCAAAAATATCTCGCTAAACAGCCTTGGGATAAGATAAAAATGCAATGTTATTCCATAGGGGCCGCCCTAGGAGAAAATTTCTCCAAAACCTCGATACCGGCTGCACGCGTGTCGCGGTTTCCCATACGCCGGCAATCACTTTGCGGCGCGCACCACTGAAGCTTTCGATGAGTGGCGGAAGTGGTCACGCGTCAGGGGGGACTGATCCCTGCTTTTTGATGTGCCGGCGGTATGGCGTCGGGATGCAAGCTTCTCGATGAAGCGTGAGCTTCATTGAAGCGACTTCGTGCCAGCCTCGGACCCAATCGCCGCGAACGAAGGAGTGGGTTAACGGTTCGTCGTCTCACGGTCCTGCTTCAGGCTTAGAGCATCATGCGCTTAGTCGGACGCAGGCATCGGAATGCTTTTCTGCATGCACTTTGAAGCGTATATCGGACGGAAATAAATCAGGGCGCGCTTCTCTTAACCACTTCTCCTTAACGCCCGGCGCGGGAAGTGTTCATGTTTTAAGTGAGTGCGTCGCCTCGCGTGGCTTCGTCAACTCATATGCCAGGATACCAAGGACTTTCGTCGCTCATAAACGAAACCTCCCACACCGGCACATGTCTGGATGTCAAAAAAATACGAAAACTATGAAATAAGCTTAATTTGCTGCCCGGTTTGCTCGACCAGCAATATCATAAATATTCATAAGTATGCTAAACCTCCATGTCTTAAGACCAAGATGTTTTGCTCTTTCTTCTTCCTCTTTCCTATCTTTTTTGAGTTCTTCATCGCTCAATTTCGCATCTGCCGCAGTTTTGTCAATCAATTCCGCCTTTTTGTCGATTTGGGTTTTTACCTTGGACGGAAGACAGTTGAAAAATTTTCCTGCAAATTCGATCTTTTTCTTCAGTAAATCGGTAACGAGCTCTTGTGTTTCGCGCGAGTAAGCTGAATCGAAATGTGCGTATGACTTGCTTTCTATTTCAGGCCTGTTGGCAACCTGCCTTTCCAGATCGTTAAGTTCACTCGCGAGGTTCTTATTCTTTACGAGGGTGTAGGCAATTTGTGCGCCAAGATCGGGGGTCAATAGGCTCGCACTATCAGGATAGGCGTGCTTGATTTCCTCTAAGAAAGCCTTCGCAAAGCGGAGCTTATAACGCCGCGCTACGAAAGAATTCCGCGTGGCCAAGGCAAACAACAGTATTATAGAGGCAATACCTACATAAATCATTTCTACCTCATCACCACCGAACCGTTATCGACCCTATTAACTATCTCCTCCTTGGAGGATGTCAGGCGAATCGCACGGGACTATATGCCCTCGACATTCAGCCTGAAGCGTGGTGATTAGACGCATAAACCTTGCGTAAGCTCGGGCAATTCCAAAAGCGAATTGCAGCGTCTGAAGACATTAGGGAGGGTTTCGGAGAGGAACTCGACAAGGAAAAAAGTGCGGACATTCGCCACCACGCTCTGTCGCTACCAGGCACGCGGCACCCACGCGTGTCGCGCTGGGGCGGACAAACTCAACGTTTCATTCGACTTTTTCGTTCAATACGCGCCGCCGCATCTTCTCCTTCGCCGGCGGCTTTGCGCCCGCACATGGTGACGCCGCTAACATCTTTTCCGCGACCGCCCACGCAAACATCTTGCGGATTGCTGCCAGCGTTCTGTTCGCCGAGATTTTCGCACCGCGAGCGTATATGCCTCTAATGAGGTCGATAACCTCCTCGCCCGTGACGCTTTTAGCCGGACGTTGCTGCCACTTGCTTATCACCTCACCCTTTGTCCGGGTAAACCGTAGCTCGCCCTCATTTTTTGGATCCGGCTCCAACCCTAAATAGCGGGCTGTTTCGCGCCATGAACGCTCGCGGGTATGCTCCTTGGCGTAATCTTGAATAAAAGATCGGCAGAGCTGCTCGACGGTCTGCTCTTCGACCTTAGCGGCCTTCTTCTTTTCCAGAGGGTCGCCCCCACTATGCACCACTCTCTCGGCGTCCCGAGCAAGAGCGCGCACATCCGCCAACGTGAGCTTTGGATACGTGCCGATGGTCAGCTTCTTGGTTTTGCCACCATATCTGTAGCGGTAAGCAAATGATTTCCGTCCAGTTGACTGAACTACCAGATAGAAACCTGGTAGATCACCATCCGGAATCTCCTTGCGAACCGGGCCGGGCTTCGCACTTTCGACGCCCTTAACTGTCAGCGCGCGCGCCATTTTGCATTGCCTTCAAGCAGGTCTCGGGGTAACGTCAGGGTAACAGAATTGGCTGATAGCCATAGTGACGATTGTTAGCCTACAATCGCCAATAAATCAAAAAAGTTACGGAAACATCACAGTGTTTTTCTTGGTGTCGGTTAGCCCTTGTTGGAGTTTGTTAGGTGTGAAATCTGACTTTTAATCAGAGGGTCGATGGTTCGAAATCCATCTGGGCTCACCAATAATCCATCTGGGCTCACCAATAATTCAGAGGGTTAAGCCAAAAATTCCGAGGCTGTCCAACGACAGCATTTGTACTGATGCAACGCTGGTGGCAACTTTTTACGCAATTCGTTGCCATGGCTTTCCCCTCAGGTGCTTCGGCTTTGCCTGCAGAGTATGGGGTCCTTCGGATCGGAAAATCAGACTGCCAAGCGGCGCAAGATTTCAAGCTCGCCGCGCGCATAGGTTTGCGGCATCGTGTCCTTCCTGGTCCCACCCAACCCAATTGGCCGGGTAGCACCCGCTTCATGCCCCGCACGTCACCCGCGCCGCACCGCGGTCATACCGCCAACACCTGAAACGCTGGCCGCCACCCTGCTCTCTGAAAACCCCGCAGCGGTTCATCCCCGCGCCTGCGGGGAACACATTAATTAAACTAGTTAGATAGTTAGAATACACGGTTCATCCCCGCGCCTGCGGGGAACACAGCGTCGGCGGCTGGCGTTTCGACGCCATCGCCGGTTCATCCCCGCGCCTGCGGGGAACACTCTTCGTAACTGGGGCAAAAGTCCGGGCGCCATCGTCTGGCAGGAACTCATGGCGGACTCATTTGGTGACTCCCTTTGGGGATGGCCAAATCAACCCGCGATAATTCCGGGCTTGGCCTCGAAGAGCTGAAGGCGTTGCTGCTACAGGCTCTGGAGGATAATGCCCGGTTCAAGGCAGAGAACGCGGCGCGGCGCGAGGAGATCGCGCGGCTCAAGGGGTTGAAGGGCCGCCCCAAGCTCAAGCCCAGCGGCATGGAGAAGGCGGCGGAGACAGCCGGCGCGAAAGTCGGCAAGCGCAGAGGGCGCCGTGGCGCCAAGCGCTCAAAACTTACACTTGACGAAACCCGCGTCCTCAAGCCGGACAGCCTGCCGGACGGCCCCCGTTTCAAGGGCTACGAGGACTTCATCGATATCGTCATCCTGCCGTGGACGGTCCGCTACCGGCGCGAGCGCTGGCTGCTTCCGTCCGGCGAGACTGTGGTTGCGGCGCTGCCAAAGGGCGTCGCCGGTCATTTCGGGCCGAACCTCAAGCGCTTCGTGGCGAGCCAATACCACCAAGGGCAGGTCACGATCCCGCGCCTTACCGCGCAGCTGACCGGCTTGGGCGTCGAGATTTCCAAGCGGCAGATCGTGCGGCTTTTGAGCAGCGGGCAGACGCGTTCCTTCAAGAAAACATGGACGTCCTGCGCGCAGGGCTTGCTTCGGCGTTCTGGCTGACCGTCGACGATACGGGCGCTCAAGTAGCGTCGTGCGGTAGCGCGCCGCTTTAAAAGGCGCTCGCCATAAAGCCCGGAACGGCTTTTGCACGCATATCGGCAATGACTGCTTTGCGTTCTTCGCAACCACCGGCTCAAAGAGCCGGCTGAATTTTCTCGCGTTGCTCAGGGCTGGGCGCGACGACTACGTCATCAACCGGGCCGCCCTCGATTATATGCGCGAGCACAATCTGCCCCTGACGACTATCGCCCGTTTTGGGGACGCCGAGCAGCGCTTCGCTGGCCGCAAAGCCTTCATGGCCCATCTGCAAAAACTCGGCCTTACGGACCTTACGGTCCAGCCCGATCCGGTCCAGATCGCAACCGAAGCCGCGTTGTGGGGCTCGATTGCCGAATAGCGGCTTCTGGACGGTACAGTCATCGTCTCCGATGGCGCTGGCCAGTTCAGGATCGCGGAACACGCGCTCTGCTGGGTCCATGCGGAACGTCTCATCCACAAGCTCGATACGTTCTGCACGGCGCACGTCCAGGCAAAGGAGCGCATTCGCGCCCGCATCTGGCGCCTCTACAAGGACCTCAAGGCGTACCGCCAGGCGTCAAATCGGCGCCGCGCCCGCCAACTTGAATGCCGCTTCGACGCCATCTTTTCCACCGAGACGGCTTCGTCACCCTCGACAGGCTCTTGGCGCGGCTTCGCGCACAGAAAGACGAACCCCTGATGGTGTTGACGCGCCCCGACATTCCGCTCCACACCAACGGTTCGGAAAACGATATCCGCTGCCAGCTCACGCGACCCAAGATCTCCGCTGGAACCCGCTCCGATGCAGGCCGCGACGCACGCGACGCCTTCCTTGGGCTCATGAAAACCTGCGCCAAGAAAGCCATCAGCTTCTGGGACTACCTCGGCGACCGCCTCGGAGTGCTGGAAGCGCCTGCCGTCCCAAGCCTCGCCGCTCTCGTCCGCAAGCACGCTGCAGCCTAAAGGCCCGGACTTTTGCCCCTGTTACAAATAATTGCGCCAGGCCATGGAAAGCAAACATCTTTTCTTCACCTGTGACATCCCATGCGCTTGAGTTAACATCTCGGCAAGGCGCTTTTTCTTAAGATCCGGCTCAGGAAACCCGGGAAGCAACGCTAGCGAGAGGCCGGTATGGGGGAAGAGGGAGCCGCTTTCACACTATGCATACACAAAGCATCCAGATGCCATGAATTCCCCCTCATGCTGTCCTTCTCCCGGCGAACTCGCCTTGGCGAGTTCGCAACTCAAAATGACCGCATCCGCGAGCGGATGCGGTGGGGAGAAGGAACGCCGTGGCAACGGTCGCGGCCTGCTCCCTCTCCCCTTGCGGGAGAGGGCTGGGCTGAGGGTGCGACGTCTGTGGGGGATCAATACTTATACAGGTCGGACTTGTACGGCCCGTCGACCGAAACGCCGATGTAATCAGCCTGCTCCTTCGACAACTCCGTGAGCTTCACGCCGAGCTTCGCCAGATGCATCCGCGCGACGCTCTCGTCGAGATGCTTCGGCAGCGTGTAGACGCGGTTCTCATACTTGCCCTTGCCGGCGTTCGTCCAAAGCTCGATCTGCGCGAGCACCTGGTTCGTGAACGAGGCGCTCATCACGAAGCTCGGATGGCCGGTGGCGTTGCCGAGGTTCACGAGCCGCCCTTCCGACAGAAGCAGGATGCGGTGGCCGTCGGGGAACTCGATCATGTCCACCTGCGGCTTCACATTCGTCCATTTGAGGTTCTTGAGCGTGGCGACCTGGATCTCGTTGTCGAAGTGGCCGATGTTGCAGACGATGGCCATGTCCTTCATCTTGCGCATGTGCTCGATCGTGATGATGTCGCGGTTGCCGGTTGCGGTGACGAAGATGTCCGCCGTGCCGACCGCATCGTCGAGCGTCACAACCTCATGGCCGTCCATCGCCGCCTGCAGCGCGCAGATCGGATCGATCTCGGTGACATGCACGCGCGCACCCGCGCCCCGCAAGCTCTGCGCCGAGCCCTTGCCCACGTCGCCATAGCCGCAGACGACCGCGACCTTGCCCGCCATCATGACGTCGGTGGCGCGGCGGATGCCGTCCACAAGGCTTTCGCGGCAGCCATAGCGGTTGTCGAACTTCGATTTCGTCACGCTGTCGTTGACGTTGATGCAGGGGAAGGACAGCACGCCCTTCTTCTCCATCTGGTAGAGGCGGAGAACGCCCGTCGTCGTCTCCTCGGACACGCCCTTGATGGCGGCCTTGACCTTGGAATACCAGCCCGGCGTGCGCTCGAGGCGCGCCTTGATGGTCTTGAACAGGCTTGCCTCTTCCTCGCTATGCGGGTTCCTCAGCACGGAGGGGTTCTTCTCGGCCTCGGCGCCAAGCTGGACGATCAGCGTGGCGTCGCCGCCATCGTCGAGGATCATGTTCGCGGGCTGGCCGCCCGGCCATTCCAGGATGCGGTCCACGAACTCCCAATATTCGTCCAGGTTCTCGCCTTTGAAGGCGAAGACCGGCGTGCCTCTTGCCGCGATGGCGGCGGCGGCGTGGTCTTGCGTCGAGAAGATGTTGCACGAGGCCCAGCGAACGTCCGCGCCAACCGCCTGCAGGCTTTCGATAAGCACCGCCGTCTGGATCGTCATGTGCAGGCAGCCGGCGATGCGCGCGCCCTTCAGCGGCTGCTCTTTGCCATACTGCTCGCGCACGGCCATCAGGCCCGGCATCTCGGTTTCGGCGATATCCATCTCCTTGCGGCCCCATTCCGCAAGGCTGATGTCTTTGACGTAAAAATCGGACGGAATGGACGAGGATTTGTGGGCTGAGGACACAGATTTCTCCCAAAGTTGTTCGCAATAAGCGGTGAGATTTGGCCCACTGGTAACCTGGACGCAAGCGAAAAGCAATAAAGACATAAACATTGCTTTATGTCATGCGTGCGCAGGGGCTGTATCCGCCGCTTCGAGGGAACCAAAACTCCCGCCTGGCGAGCCCTCAACCTGACGAGAAGGATCCCTTCCATGCCCGCGATTGCAGCCCGCCTCCTGTTTCTGGCCCTGCTTCTACCGTTCTCGCTTCCCGCCTTCGCGCTTGAGGATACGCCTCAAAATCGCGAGCAGCAGGCGGACCGCTATCTTCAAGCCGTGCCGCCCCAGTCGATGATGGGCGACATGTCAGCCAAGATGGCCGAAACCTTGCCTGAAGAGCAGCGGGACGAATTCAAGACGCTGATGACGAAGTATCTCGACATCGGGCGCGTCACTGTTGCCATCAGGGCGGCGATGGTCAAAACCTTCACGGCCGGCGAACTCCAGGCGCTTGCGGACTTCTACGGATCGGACGTGGGCAAGGCGGCGATGGCGAAAATGGGAACCTACATGTCGGAGGTGATGCCCGCCACCATGAAGGAAGTGCAGGCCGCGCTCGGGAAAGCCCAGCAGGAGGCGCATAAGGGGCATCCCGATCTGGATGCTCAGGATCAGGGAAAGCAGGAGAACTAGGTGGCCTTACCCTTGGCGCTTCTGTCCAAATTCTGCCCAAGCACCCGCTTAGGTAGCTATCATCGCTAAAATCCCTGGGGGGCATCCATGAGAACTTTCGCTGCGTTGGCGCTCAGCTTCATATTGGTGTCGGCGGCCAACGCTCAAAACGGAACCGTCTATAAAATCAAAGAGATCTGCGGCTGGGACGTCGCGCAATATTGCAAAGGCATCTCGTTTAAGAGAATTCGCGACTTGAGGGAATGCCTAGCCAAGCATGAGAAGGATCTCCTTCCGCGATGCCAGGACCATTACAAGGAAGCAAGACCACAATAGGCCACCTACTCGCCCTCGTTGAAACCTGCTTCTACGAGGGTGGTAAGGGCCTCCAGGGCTTCTTCGGCCTCCGGCCCCTCGGTTTCGATTGAAATCGTAGTGCCGGGGCTGGCGCCGAGCATGAGAAGCCCCATGATGGAGTTGCCCGATACCTTCTGATCGTCTTTGGTGACAAACACTTCGGCGTCAAACTGCTCAGCTGTTTTCACGAAAGCAGCTGAAGCTCGCGCGTGAAGTCCGCGCTTGTTTACGATGGTCACTTCGGCGAGGCACTGATAAATTCCGTCAGCCGCCGCTATACTCGGCCGTCTGCGGCTAGGAAAGCTCGGTCGGAGGGACATGGACAGGCGGGGACCATTCTTGTTAATGCGCGCTCAGAACCAAGCTCGCGACATGGATGTATTTTCGGCCGGCTTCCTGCGCTTGCTTCAAAGCGTCGGTTAACGCAACCTCCTCGCGGACACGCGCCAGCTTGACGAGCATGGGGAGATTGACGCCCGCGATGACCTCCACCGACCCGCTATCCATGACCGATATTGCCAGATTTGAAGGCGTCCCGCCAAACATATCTGTAAGGATTATAACGCCGTCTCCGCTCTCGACCTTCTTCACCGCGGCAATGATGGCGTTGCGGCGTTCTTCCATATCGTCGTGCGGCGCGATCGAGATATCCAGAATCTGCTGCTGCGGCCCGACGACATGCTCAAGCGCGGCGACGAATTCCCTCGCCAGATTGCCATGAGTTACAATGACGAGGCCAATCATCGTTTTTCCAGAGGCTGCCGACGGTAAATCTTCATATCAATAACGCCATTCTGGGGCGCATCTCTTCAACGTTCAAGCTCTATATAGGCGCCTTCATGATGAGAGCCGGTTAATCCACCACGTCTCCAAAGCAATCTTGGATCGCCAGAGCCAGCTTGATCGGCGCCGAGGGCTCGAAAGGGTCGAGTATAATGCGCCGGACAGGCACATCCAGCACGCTCTCCCACTCGGTCTTCTCCGGAAAACGCGGCCTGTCGCCGGTCCAGTCGAGATCGACAACGAGCTTGAGCGTCGCTTTCGCCGCGCCCGCTTTGAGCTGCGCGATCCCGCAACCTCTCACCTCGATCTTTCCGTTGCAGCGTCTCCGGGCACGAGGCGATCACATGATCGCCGTCCCGCCGCAGAATGACCTGATCGTCGGCGACGAGCGCAGGCTCTGCGCCGAGCCGGTCCGAGGGAAGGTAGAGAAAGCGCAGCGCAAGGTCGGATTTGCCCGTTCCGCTGGATCCTCTGAGAAGCGCGGCCGCGTCGCCGAGAGCGACACAGGTCCCATGAACGGTCTGTCTTTCTCATGGGCTTCGCCCCTATGATTTCGCGGAACTTTCAGAGTATGAAGGGAGGCGGATGACAAAGCGGGCGCCCCAGGAATGCCGCTCCTTCGCCCCGCAGGCGAACGTCTGTTCGCCTTTCGGGACGGGAACAACCTCCTCGCCGCACGCCGGGTTTCTCCTCTGGGCGAAGCTTACGGGCTTGGGAGAGGTCCTGTTCTCTGCCCAGATGCTGCCGTCATGCGCCCTGACGATCTGCTGCGAGATGTTGAGGCCGAGACCGGAGTTCTGGCCGAAGGCTCCAGGCCGATCCGTATAAAACCGTTCGAAAATTTTCTCCAAATTCTCGTCGCGGATGCCCGGCCCTTCATCCTCGATGCAAATTTCGATCTCATTCTCCTTCGGCAGCCGCATAGCGGTGACGTGATGGTCCCGCCCTTGGGCGAAAACGACATGGCATTTTCGAGGAGATTCGCGATCACCTGGCTGAGCCGGCTGTCATGCCCGCTGACAATATAGTCCTGGCTCTGCGTGAAATTCTTCGTCGTCTTGCAGCCTTGCAGGTTCAGAACGAAACTGATGCCGCTCCCCGGCGGCTTTCCCGCATGACTTCACAAAGCGTGCGAAGAAGGTTCGCCACGTTGACAGGCCTGGCCGTTTCCCGAACGAGTTCAGCGTCAAGCCTGGAAGCATCGGCAATATCGGTGATGAGGCGGTCCAAACGCCGAACGTCGTGAATGATGATGTCGACAAGCTTTTTGCGATCTTCGTCCTTCTTGATCAGGGCAGTAGGCTGGCAGCGTTGCGAAGCGATGTAAGCGGGTTCTTTAGCTCATGGGAGACGTCGGCAGCGAAGCTTTCGATCGCGTCGAGCCGGGAGTAGAGCGCATTCGTCATATCCCTGAACGCGCGGGACAAATGACCGATCTCGTCGGGCCGATCGCTGAAATCGGGGATTTGTTCCCGGTTCTTGATATTTTTTCGCACGCGCTCCGCGGCTATAGCGAGGCGGCGCATCGGCTCCGCAATGGTTCCCGCCAGAAGCAACGAAAGGATCGCCGTCACAAAGGCGACCAGCCCCGCGACTTCGACGATCTGAAACCGATCCTGCGCAATCATTTCATCGATATCGCTGCCCTGCGCCGTCAGCAGGAGCGCGCCGAGCGTCGACCTCTCACGCTGAATTGGGACAGCGATCGAAATGACCGTTTCCCCTGCTTCGGTCACGCGGATGAGCGGCGCGACGCTGCCGGCGAGAGCGACTCGAACCTCCTCATAGGCCTTTCCCTCGGGGCCAAGGTCTTTATAGAGGGGAAGGTCGGGCGTCCAAAACGCCGCCCTGAGATAGGCCCACAGGTCCGTGAAAAAATTGCCGTCGCCGTCGGCCGTATGTTCCGTCCATACGGCTGCCATTCCCGCGGTGGAGCTGGCGGCTGTCCGAGATCAGCGTGCCATCCGTGTCGAAAACGCGCGCTCTCGTTTTCGTGGGCGCGATAAGGTCGCGCAGAATGGGCGAGACAACCTCCGGATCGACCCGGAAGGAGAGCTCCGGATTGGATAAGCCCGAAGGCACCACAATCTTGTTTTCGTCGGCGGCTTTACCGTTTTCGGCGGCTGCATCAAGATTGGTCTTGCTGGTCTGAGCGATCGCGATTGCGATGATCTGGGCTTGCGTGGTGAGCGTCTCCACGCGGTTCCCCATGAACTTGTAGCGGTATTGATTGAGATAGAAGATGCCGCTTACGAGAACGCCAACGCCAATGACATTGATGACAATGATGCGCCGGGTAATGCTGTTGAAGCGATAACGATCAAAAAAGTGCCGGCCGGCACGAAGGAGGCGCAAACGTATCGCTCGGCTCGGCCGGCGTACCCGTCCCTTCCCACCATCGGGACATATCCATGGCCATTGGCTAACTCGAGTCCAAACGAAGGCTACGCGCCCAGCAGAAACTATTTCACCTTCTTAGAAGACCCGCAACATTGAGCCTTATTCCTTGAAGCGATACCCAACGCCGTACAAGGTCTCGATCACATCGAAGTTGTTGTCGACGACCTTAAATTTCTTGCGCAGCCTCTTGATGTGGCTGTCGATCGTGCGGTCGTCCACATAAACCTGATCGTCATAGGCTGCGTCCATGAGCGCATCGCGGCTTTTCACGACGCCGGGCCGCGCCGCCAACGCCTGCAAAATAAGAAACTCGGTCACGGTCAGGGTCACCTGCTTGCCATCCCAGATGCATGTGTGACGCTCCGGATCGAGTTTGAGCTTGCCACGCTCGATGATCTTCGAGGAATCCTCCACTGCGACGGCGGATGCATCACGTGGCGCGCTGCGACGCAGGATCGCACGGACGCGCTCAACGACCAGCCTTTGAGAAAACGGTTTACGGATGAAATCGTCAGCCCCCATCTTGAGGCCGAACAGCTCGTCGATCTCCTCATCCTTCGAGGTCAGAAAGATCACCGGCATTTCGCTCTTTTGCCGCAGCCGTCGGAGCAGCTCCATCCCGTCCATGCGAGGCATCTTGATGTCAAGGATCGCGAGATCCGGCGGATCGCTCATGATCCCATCAAAAGCGGAAACGCCGTCCGTATAGGCCATGATCTTATACCCCTCGGCCTCGAGAAGCATTCGAAGGGATGTCAGGATGTTCCGGTCGTCATCGACAAGAGCGATAGTTGGCATCAGTAATCCAAGGTTGTTGCTGGTTCAACGAGGCGTTTCTGTTGCCGAAATACCTCTAGCCGGAAAAATCCGTAAGGCGCAAGCAGCGCACGCAGATCATGGCTGAATTGCGTCCCAAAGGTCAATTTCCAATTAACGCTCCGTTAAGCTAACCTTCGCGGGACTGGGGTTGGGAAGCCGCCTTTCCTTGCCAGGCCGATGAGGTTGCGAAGCGCGCCAATTCGCGTTTTTCCAGGCCTTAAAGGCGAAATGCAAGGCTTCCGTTCGGGATTTCGCGAGTTGCACTTTATACGCCATGTTTCCCATCGGAAGCCAGCGGCAATAAAGTTCGTTTCGAGATGGGGCGTGCCTTCTTCAAATCATATCCACCACAATAATAGTATCATGGCGCCCGATCTGCGCGGCGCTTTGTTGCACAATGCTCCCGTTGCAACGCTGTACGAGCAAGCAATTCGCCTTGAAGCGGGGCAAGTCACGTCGACTGGGGCCTTCGCCGTCGATACCGGAACGCATGCCAGCCCGCATGTCCCTTCCGGACACGGGGGCGCTTGTCAATCTCGCGCTCGCAGGAAAGCTTGATTCCGTTTCCATAGCGCGCGCCTATATTCGGGCTCACAGTTCCCACGGCTGCGGAAGAGGTGAACCCGGCTATTCCGCCGCCGCGCGATACATGCTCTGAAAAGGGCGACTATGGCGCCCAGGCCCACCGGCTCGTTTCGATGTTCCGAGGGAACCTCAAAAATTTCCAGGCTTATGTCGAGCCCGACGTCAATATGACGGCGCAAGCTTTGTGCGCCGTCTAATAGGAGGCTCTCTCTACCAAAGGTTGCACGCCGCCCAAATCGGCGCGTAGGCCGTCGTTATGCGAGCGATCCTGCCTAACGAACGGCGTACCCTAGGGCGATTTCCCTGGCTTTGGGCCGTCGATGCAAAATCGGCGGCTTTACTGCATGCCTTGGCCTTCCGACCCTATGCGGCGGTGGTCGCGCTCTCTCTTCTGTGCTGCGCGCTCTTCCTTCCGGGCATAGCCACGCTTCCGGTCACGGATCGCGACGAGGCGCGGTTCGCTCAAGCCTCGAAGCAGATGGTCGAGACCGGCAGACACCATCGACATCCGCCTTCAGGACAAGCCGCGCTACAAAAAACCCGCGGGGATATACTGGCTGCAGGCTGCGGCTGTGACCCTCGCCACAAGAGCGGGCGCCACGCTGAACGACATCTGGGCCTATCGAATGCCCTCATTTCTTGGCGCGCTCGGTGCGGTTCTTCTAACCTTCTGGGCAGGCCGCGCAATCCTCGGTCGAGAACCCGCCTTGATTGCATCTGCGCTTTTCGCGACGACACTCATGCTTTCATTCGAGGCGCGCATTGCAAAGGCGGATGCTGCGTTGATGGCAAGCATCATGCTTTCGCAAGGCGCGCTGTTTCGCCTCTATCTAGCGCCGGCGAAAGCTGCGACCCGTGGGCTGGCGGCGTTGTTCTGGTTCGGACTTGGAGCCGGCATCCTCATCAAAGGACCCGTCGCGCCTAGCCTCGCCTTACTGACCTCGATCGTCGCGCTCGCCGCCGACGCGCGCCGCGGCTGGCTCAAGAACCTGCACTGGGGATGGGGCATACCCTTGCTCCTTGTCGTCACTCTTCCCTGGCTCGTTGCAATAGGCATCGCTTCGAACGGTGATTTTTTCACGCAGTCGCTAACGCAGGATTTCGCCGGGAAGCTGCAAGCCCCCCAGGAAATGCATTGGGGGCCGCCGGGCTTCTATCTTCTCGCCTTCCTGTGGACTTTCTGGCCTGCTGCCCTGTTCGTGACGGCTGACACCATCCTTGTTCTTTGGAAGATGCGACGCTCCCGCCGCATCATTTTCCTTTTCGCCTGGATTGTCCCGTTCTGGCTCATGCTGGAGGCAATTCCGACCAAACTTCCCCACTATGCGCTGCCCCTTTACCCGCAATTGCGATGGTCGCAGCTTTCGCGATGCGATCGGAAGAGCCAGCGCGAATCCGCGTCAGCGCCATCATCTGGAGCCTCGTCGCAGCCACGCAGATCGCCCTTCTCCTTTGCATCTCCTGGATCACGGAAGCGCCCCAACTGGCCCTCCTGGCCACGATATTTGCCGTCTTCGCCGCGGCAGCCACGCTTACCGTCATCGCGGCCTGGCGGTCCTATCGAACCCTCGCGTTGTTCGGGATGCTCCTGAGCGGCGCTGTGTTCTATGGCGCCGGATACCGGATCGCCCTTCCCGCACTCGAACCCTTCTGGATCAGCGAGAAGGCTTCCGCAGCGGCGCATGCGCTCGAAAGCTGCGGACGAGGGCCTGCTGGCTTTGCCGGCCTCAATGAAGTGAGCGTTGTTTTCCAGAATGGGACGGATACGCTTCTGACATCGCCTGATACCCTCGCTGACGCCCTCGCTACGAATCAAGTGAGGGTGGCTTTTGTCTCCTGGAAAAACGAATACGAGTTTGCGCAGACCTTTTCCCCAAAGAGCTGGTCATGGACCTGAGTTTTTCGGATGCGTCGACGGCATCGATATCAACGGGCAAGGCCCCGTCCGTCTCCATGTCTATGTCAGACCCGAAGCTGCGAACGGCGCAGGCTGTGCCCCAACCCCAGCCCTGGCCTGCTGGCCCAAGGACGCCGTGCGCTGGCGCCGGTTGCTCGACACCAAGTTCTAGGCCGATCCTCTTGATCCGTGACGACAACTGACGACAAATTTTCATGAAGCCGCCACGCTTCCACCCCAACCCCGCCTTTGAGCTCAGGCAATCTTATGGTCTACGCAGACCCGGCGCTGGATGCTTCATCTCTGCCCCCCAATGAAGCCCAAGCCTCCAGCGCCGGTATACGCTACCTGCGGCGGTCGAGTTTTTGTCGGCATCGTGCGACGGGAGCATCGCGCTTCTCAGCTTGAGGTTGCCTTTGCTGGATTGACTGATCGGGGAGCTTGGACGAAGCGTCTTGCGAGAGGGAGATGAGACTGCAAGCTGCCTGAAATATTTACGCAACGCTAACGCTAAAAATGGCGCCGCCGTGGCTGCGAAGGGCGCTTTCATGGTTAATTTGCGTCGCCGAACATATTTAACGGATTTTATCGCGCCGCACTTTTTCGCATTTGAGGCCCCAAAACGCAGGTTTTGGCGCAAAATCAGGCCGGAAATGAATGCGATTAACCATCTTCCAGTTAACGCACCCCGCTGCGGCAAGGGCCTGTTTACCATAATCGGCCTGAAATGCGCCGCCTTTACACAACAACCAGCTTGTTTGTATGCATCGCCTCAGCGGAACCACGCGAAATGGACCAAAATTTCAGCAAAACGGTGTGAAAGCGCGCCGTCTCCGCTTTGCCGCCCCCCCGGCCGGGGTCGCTCCTCAGATGCCGCGGTGATGAGGAAGTCCTCCTGCAAAGGCTCATTCCCGAGCAACGTGACGCGGTCTTGAAGTTATTTACTTTGCCTTGCGGCCACCAACGTGCGCCAATTAGCCTCAATTATTCATCTGGATGTGACTATTGATGCGATGAGCGGGGTCTAATCCTTTGGAATCACGTACAATTCTGTTGTCGAGACAGCGTCGTGCGCCTTTCCAGGGAATCTCCCGCTCACCATGACTGAAGTTACGCCCTTCCTCCCCGGTCTGTCACCAGTCGGCGGCAAGGAAATCACAGCCACTTTCGATGGCGGCCAGCTGTCTTCGGATGGCGGCGTTCTCATCCTGCGCGAGATCGAGAAACGGCTCGGTCTTGCCAGAGCGCTCAGCCGTCACGTGCCAGACACGCGCGATCCGGGCCGCATCGTGCACACCTATGACAGCATGATCCAGGCGCGTGTGTTCGCCATCGCCAGCGGTTACGAGGACTGCGACGACCTCGATGCCTTGCGCATCGATCCCGTCTTGAAGATGGCGTGTGGCCGCAAACCAGGGACGGGCGCCGATCTCATGTCCCAGCCAACATTGTCGCGTCTGGAAAACGCGCCGTCCTGGCGCGCGCTTGCACGCATGACGCTCGGGATGATCGATATGTTCTGCGCCAGCTTCCCGCAAGTGCCGGGCCGCATCGTGCTCGACATCGACGATACTGACGATCTGGCGCACGGCCAGCAGGAACTCATTCTCTTCAACACCCATTCGGGCGGCTATTGCTTCCAGCCGATCCATATCTTCGAGGCGGGGACGGGCAAACCCGTGCTATCGCTGCTGCGTCCGGGAAAGAGACCCTCGGGCGAGGAGGCGGCGCAAGTTTTGCGGCACGTCATTGCCCGCATCCGGAACAACTGGCCAAGGGTGGAGATCATGGTCCGCGGCGATAGCCACTATGCTGCGCCAGAAGTCCTTGACCTGCTTGAAGAAAAGCGCTGCGGCTACATCCTCGGCCTTGCAACCAACGCCCGCCTGGCGCCAATGGCGCAGCCCTGGGCCGAGGACGCCGCCACACGCCGGGCGCTATCGAAAAAGGAGAAGGTGCGGCGGTTCCATCAGGCCGCCTACCAAGCAGGAAGCTGGTCGAAATCCCGCAAGATCATCGCCCGCGCCGAGGCCACCGATATGGGCAGCGACGTGCGCTTCGTTGTGACGAACCTGCCCGGCACGGCGAAGGTGCTCTACGACAAGGTTTACTGCGCGCGCGGGCGCATGGAGAACATGATCAAGGACATGAAGCTCTATACCCGCTCGGACCGGACCTCCTGCCACCGCTGGGAAGCAAACCAGTTCCGTCTCTTCCTGCACATGGCCGCCTATTGGCTGCTGTTATCGCTGCGGGCAGCAGCTCCCCGGCGCTCGCTGTGGCGCACGGCGACTTTCGAAACTCTCCGGCGCACCTTCCTCAAAATCGCCGTGCGGGTGGAAGAACTCAAAAGCCGCATCAAGGTCGCCTTCCCATCGGCCTATCCGCACGCGCCGGTGCTGGCGCTCCTTGCCGGGACAATTACGGCTCGCAGTCCATGAGCCTTGCGGCATGCGCCGCTTGCCCCCCCGATCTCCAACTCTCAACCCGTCGAAAAGTGCTCGCATGAACCCGCCGTCAAACCGGTCGATGGTGCATGCCCGAGGGGGTTATAGCCAAGCCCGGTGAATAATTGAGGTTAGTTCCCGCCCCGGGAAACGCTGATGGCATGCGCCTTTGCATTGGGGACTTTGGGAATGACAAAGCTGAGCACAGCGCCATGAGGTTTGGCGTTCTCAGCCCAGATCGTGCCACCATGCGCTTTGATGATATGATCGCAAATCGCGAGCCCGAGCCCGGTGCCGCCCTTGCCGGTTTTCGTTTTCTTGCTTTGAACAAACTTGTCGAACACAGCCTTAAGCTCTTCGTCGGGAATGCCTGGGCCCTCATCGACGACCCTGCAGCGAACCCCTTGCTCGCCGCTTCCGAGGCGATCCTCAAAAAGCTCGATGCCAATGTGGCTTCCTGCTTTGGAGAATTTGATGGCGTTGGAAACAAGATTGACCAGCACCTGTATGAGGCGGGCTTTATTGAAAAGGGCGTCTGTATGCTCTCCGAGGCTGACCTGCATTTCGAGATTCTTCGCGTTGATCAGCGGATCGAGCTCCATCAATGTGTGCGCAACAACATCTCTTAGATCGGCGCGTTCGATCTTATACTCCATCCGGCCCGCTTCCATCTTCGCCAGATCGAGTAGATCGTTCAGGAGAATAAGCAGGCGCTCGCCCGCGGTGGTGATATTGTCGAGATATTTTTCAATATCCTCGCTTTCACCTTCTTTGACTGCGGACGTGCAGATTTCAGAATAGCCGAGAATGGCGTGCATGGGCGTTCGTAGCTCATGAGACATGTTCGAGAGGAACTCGGCCTTGGCTTTGACCGCCTGCTCCGCCTTCTCCTTTTGCTCAATCAAAAGCTCGGTTTGTTCGCGCACTTTCTCCTGAAGCGCCCGCTGCTCGATCGCTTTCTCGCGCAAAACGTCCACGGCCTGGGCAACTTGGCCGAGTTCGGATTTTTCTTTCGCATCAGCGGGAGGGATGTTGAGGTCGCCCTTCGCAAGCCTCTTTATTTTACTGAGAATGTTTGAAAGCGGTCCGGTGATGGACCGGCTGATCACCAAACAAAGCAGCGTGATGGCGGATAGAGCAAGAGCGAACCAGAGAAGCTCCATAAGAAGCCTATCTCTCAAAAAAGCATTCAAGTCGTCGAGGTAAACGCCAACGCCAACCAATCCACCGATTTCTGGGACATTCTGCACAAGCGAAATCTTGGGCGTTATTGGGCCGCCGACACCTTTTTCGTACACATATTCGACAAAGCCCGTTCCCGAAGGTCTCTTGGCGGTCTTTATAATTTCTTCAATGAATTTGAAGCCATTCACGTCAGCAAGTTCAATGCGGTTCTCGCCGATTTTCGATTGATCGTTCAGGCTCGTGACAACGCCATTATAGTCATAGGCAAAAATGTAGTTTGCCTTTTCATCACCAAAGCGAGATGTGCGAAGAACTGAGAAAAAGGCTTTCTTGCCAGCTTCGCTCTCTGGACCACCGGCAGCCGTCATTTGGGCACGGGCGATCGACAGGGTCAGATCGAGAAGATGGCGAAGCTGGAGATGCCGGTCTTCCAGCATTTGGGAGCGCGAAGTCAAAAGTCCAATGCCGGCGCAAGCCAACATGCCCAATCCGGCAAGGATCAGAATCAGATCAATGCGCAATGCGATCTTAAGTCGAGAAAGCACAGCAAGGCCACCTAAGACTGCAAGATGTCCATCTATAGCGCAATGCACGTGAAGATTACGTTGCGGATTTTCTGCGAAACCCTAGCGAAGAATTGGGGGTGCGGTCGCCTGTGAAAGGAAATAAGTGTGTAGGCAAAAAGAAGAGGCCGCGTCTCTCGAAAAGGTCCCTTAGCTTAAGTCACCATGAGCGCACAAACTCGTGCGCCCGTTTCGCAACAGCCTCCGCCTCCTTGAGGGGAAACTGGTTTTCTCGGCCCCGACCGCTCTCCAGCTCTAGGACGCCTCTCGACCGGCAACAAAGAAATTTTGGGGTCTCAATCGTCGGAGTTCTGCAGATTGGTTGCGGGCAGAAAACTTGGTTTATGGCCGCGCTCATGGATGCGGCGATAGAGTATGATCACGTTATCACTGGCCGCGCTGGCAATTATCGACGTTGGGGCTTTTCCAAGCTTCGGCAGAATCGTTGTCGCGTAAAACTCTCGGCCGCTCGCAGTAAGCTCCAGTCCAGCAGTCGTGCGATAAAACAGCCGAGTGCCCTGTCTGTCTTCGAGATCGCTGATGTGTTCGCTAACCACAGCGGGCGAAACCCCCAATTTGCGTCCCGCTTTCGACATGCTTCCGGTGGCGACCACGTGTTCGAATAACTCAAGTTCTTTCATCGGTGTCCCAGGCCCTCCGGCGGCGCAAGTTCCAAGCACACTTTCATTCCAGCGCCAATCCAAGCTCGATCTAAGGAGCTATGATTCAAAAGTCTAGCTGCGGAAACTACCCATTAAAAGACAAGCTCTCTGTGTTGAAGCCATAAAAAAAACTATGTATTTTTCTACCAACCAGGAGTTAGACAAAAAGAACAAATCTGAACCTGAGAATAGGAAAGTCTCCTCTTTTTTGATCAAGCCGATATAAATTAGTGGAAACCGTTCTAACCACGCATTAGTATTATTTTATGTGAGTAATAAAATAATATAAATGTGCACAAGAGGTCAGCATGCCCGCAGTGCCGTCGTCATTGTTTCTTGGTATTCCAAAGCAAAGTTATCCTGATGGTGTGGCTGATACCTTCAAGAGTTGTTTGATTGAAGGGTACGAGCGAGCTGTCGAGAGTGGATTGCAACCGCGCGATGCTCTCTCTATCCTTTTGATCTGGGCCGCTAGACCCATCCGGATCTTAGCCGCCCTGCAAACCCTTGAGACGAGAGCCTGCGCTGCAGCAGCCATCAGTTGAACAGGAACGGCGGCTCACCCTCCAACCGCAGGCGCTCTTCCAAACCGCGCAAACGGCCTATTGCGTCGGTTCAACCCAGCGTTTGAAGCCGGGGAACCTTGCCCAGATGCATAGCCTCTAGTATCTGAGGTGCGAGCAATCTTCGGAGGCGGCATGAGCGCAGACACCAGTACCGGCATTTTCGCCGGAAAGAGCGTGAAGCCGGAGATGCTCGCACTCAATCTGGCCAACCGGCACGGGCTTATTACGGGCGCGACCGGAACAGGCAAGACGGTAACGCTGCAAATTCTCGCCGAGGGCTTCTCGCGCCACGGCGTTCCGGTTTTTGCCGCCGACATCAAAGGCGACCTATCAGGCATCGCCGCCAAAGGCGAGTCAAAGCCATTCCTCGAAAAACGCGCCAGCGACATCGAACTCGAGAATTACACCTACGAAGCCTGCCCGACCATCTTCTGGGATCTGTTCGGGGAGCAGGGGCACCCGATCCGGGCGGCGATCGGAACTCTGGGGCCGATGCTTCTCGCAAGGCTGATGGAGCTGAACGAGACACAGGAAGGCGTTCTCACCATCGCGTTCCGGGTTGCCGCCGATGAGAAGCTGCCGCTTGTAAACTTGCGCGATTTGCGCGCCGTTATTTCGCTGGTCGCCGACCGCGCGAGCGAGTTGTCCAAGACATATGGCAACGTCTCGAAGGCGTCCGTCGGCTCGATCCAGCGGCGGCTTCTCGTGCTCGACGAGCAGAAGGCCGAACTCTTCTTCGGCCAGCCAGGCCTCGACATCGCCGATCTCATGCGAACCACGCCGGATGGGCGCGGCATCGTGAATGTGCTCGCCGCCGACAAGCTCATGTCCACGCCCCGGCTTTATTCGACCTTTCTGCTCTGGCTCATGACACAGCTTTTCGACAAGCTTCCCGAAGTCGGCGATCCCGAGAAACCGAAGCTTGTCTTCTTTTTCGACGAGGCGCATCTGCTCTTCACCGAGGCCCCGAAAGCGCTTCTGGAACGCATCGAACAGGTGACGCGTCTCATCCGTTCGAAAGGCGTCGGCGTCTACTACATCACACAGAACCCGCTCGACGTGCCAGATCGGGTCTCCAGTCAGCTTGGCAATCGCGTCCAGCACGCCTTGCGCGCGTTTACTCCCCGGGAGCAGCGCGCGGTGAAGGCCGCGGCCGAGACCTTTCGCCCCAATCCCGCGCTCAACGCTGAGAAGGCGATCCTGGAACTCGGAACAGGCGAGGCACTCGTCTCCTTCCTCGAAGGAAAGGGTGAACCGTCGATCGTTCAGCGCACTCTTATCCGTCCCCCTTCCTCGCGGCTTGGGCCTTTGACCGACGCCGAGCGAAAGGCGATCATCGCGGCAAGTCCCCTTGCCGGAAAATACGATCACGAAGACGACAATGCCGGGGCGTACGAAGACCTTCGGGATAGACGCCAGCAGAGCGGCGCGGCGAACGGCGAAGATCACGAGTGGGCAGGTGAATTCCGTATCCCGAAAAAGCCGGGCACGAGCGAGCCTCCGCCTCCCCCGCCGTCTCGCCGTCAGGGCGGCAGCGGGCGGCAGACCTACGCAGAGGCATTCGGCAAATCACTCGCCAGATCACTCGGTACGGCCGCAGGCCGGATCCTCGATCGCGTTCTCAGGAATTCTACAAAGAAGTGATGCCGTGCCGGACAAGAATGCACCCTATTATCATTCGCCACCGCCATTCCGAAGAGCGCTTGACAATATAGCCGAGACAGCTATGTTCCGTCTTCGTTCTCACCAATTTATGTTCCAAGAAAGTGAGTAGAAGGCCATGAATGCGGGATTAGGCCGGCTTTTCCGGCTCGTTTTTTTGGCTGCAAGCGTCGCGGCGACTTGCGCCCTTGCTCCTACGGATTTCGCGCGCGCAAGGGACCCGAGGCGCCGAACCTGGAGATTTTGATTATTACGTTCTCGCGTTGAGCTGGTCCCCGACCTATTGCGATAGCCACGGAGAAGGAAACGGTGGCCGCGATCGCTATGACCGAAACGGCGGATATGGTCGCGACCGCTACAATGGAGAAGGCGGATATGGTGGGTATGGCCGCTATCGCTTCTTTGATCGCGGCGACAGGTATGATGACCGACGCGAGTCGTATGATCGGTATGACGACAGGCGAGGCTACGGTCGTCGAAGCGGGGGTTCTGACGAGCAGTGTAACAGCGTGCGCCCCTACGCCTTCGTTCTCCACGGTCTTTGGCCGCAATATGAGCGCAGAGGCTGGCCGGAGATGTGCCAATCCGAAAGGCGCCCCTGGGTGCCGGAAGAGACGATTGATCGCATGATGGATATCATGCCGAGCCGCCACCTTGTCATCCAGGAATATAAGAAGCACGGGGTGTGTTCAGGGCTTGATCCGCGCGACTATTTTAAGACCGCCCGTGATGCTTATCGCAGCATTCGGATTCCGGAAGAGTTCCAGGATTTGTCGAAGATGCGGTCCATTTCGCCTGAGGACGTCCGCCGCGCTTTCCTTGATGCCAACAAGCAATTGACCGATGACATGGTCCAAGTCGTCTGCTCAAGACGGCTTTTGCAGGAGGTGCGCGTGTGCTTTTCGAAAGATCTGGCCCCGCGCCCATGTTCGCAAAGGGAGCAGACCCGGCGCCTTTGCAGCGACGACATCGTGATGATGCCCCCTGTACGCGGCGGTGGCGTTGGGCCTCGCGGCGGCCCAACGCAAGAGCAACGCCCAACACAAGAGCGCGGGCCGACACAAGAACACGGGCCGACGCAAGAAGACCCGGCGCAAGAACGGGGCCCGGCACAAGAACGCGACCGGATGTAAGATGGTCGGATCGAGCCACGAGCCGTGAGTTCGCTGTGAATGCCCCGCTACAAAATCACGATCGAATATGACGGCACACCCTTCTCTGGTTGGCAGATCCAAGCGAATGGCCCGTCGGTTCAGGCAGAACTGGCACGGGCCATCGAGGGGTTAACCGGGCAGCACATTATTCCTCGCGGCGCGGGCCGAACCGACGCTGGCGTGCATGCTCGCGGTCAGGTCGCGCATTTCGACCTCATGCGCGACTATGCACCGGAAACGGTACGGGACGCTCTGAACTTTCATCTGCGGCCCTCACCGATTGCGATCCTTGACTGCGAAATCGTGGATGAGCGTTTCGATGCCCGCTTCTCAGCACAAGCCCGCCATTACCTCTATCGCATCTGCAATCGCCGTGCGCCCCTCGTCATGGACCGCAATCGCGCTTGGCAGGTCGCCCTTCCTCTGAATGCTACGGCAATGCAGGAGGCCGCCCATTTCCTCTTAGGCCACCACGATTTCACAACCTTCCGCGCCGCGCAATGCCAGGCAAAATCGCCACTGCGCACGCTGAGTAGCCTGGACGTGGTGCGAGAGGGCGAAACCATCCTTATAACAACAAGCGCACGCTCTTTCCTTCATCATCAGGTCCGATCGATCGCCGGTAGCTTGAAGCTGGTGGGTGAAGGCAAATGGCAACCTGCGGATTTGCGGAGGGCCCTGGAAGAGCGTAATCGCACGGCTTGCGGGCCTGTAGCCCCTGCTTGCGGTCTCTATTTCATGAAAGTCGTCTACTGATGAGGTCGAAGCCGCTGACTTGTTCGCGATATCAGAGACGACAGCGCGAGCGTGGGGTTCACGGGGGCAGCGGGATGAAGTCTTGCTCATCGCCGGGCACGACATCGAATCGTTTTTGCGCCCAGTCTTCTTTCGCCTGCTCGATTCGCTCGCGGGACGAGGACACAAATTTCCACCAGATGTAGCGCGGTCCCTCCATCGGTTCGCCCCCAAGAAACAAGAGGCGGCTTGGGGCGACGGCCGTTACCGTGACCTCATCCCCCGGGCGGAAAACAAGGAGGCGACCGCTTTCGAAGGTGTCGCAGCTGATATCGATCGTTCCTTCAGCGACGTAGATGGCGCGCTCTTCATGGGAGGCTTGCAAGGGGATCTTTGCACCAGGAGATAGTTCCACGTCTGCGAAAAACATCTCCGAGAAGGTGCGCACGGGCGAGGTTTCACCAAAGAGAGAGCCCGCGATCAAGCGCACGCGCTTTCCCTCGGCTTCGATAATTGGCAATGTTTCGGCGCGGTGATGGAAGAAATCCGGTTTCACCTCCTCTGCGGCCCTGGGCAACGCAACCCAACTCTGGATGCCGAACATCTTGCGGTCCGGCTCCGCTTTCCATTCAAGCGCCGTTCTTTCAGAGTGAACGATGCCCTTGCCGGCCGTCATCCAATTCACATCGCCGGGTGTGATCGCCTGCGCCGAGCCGAGGCTGTCGCGATGAAATATTTTCCCCTCGAACAAATAGGTAAGCGTTGCCAGGCCGATATGCGGATGCGGCCGAACGTCTATTCCCTCACCTGCGGGAAACTCCGCGGGGCCCATCTGATCCCAGAAGATAAATGGTCCCACCATCTGTCGCTGGGCCGATGGCAAAGCGCGGCGAACGTTGAACCCTCCCAGATCGCGCACTCGCGGTACGATCACGACATCGAGCGCATCGCACGACCGGCGATCTCCGGGGACAGGATCTTCGCTCGGCCGCCAACTCATGTGTGCGCTCCATACGGGGGCGGCCACGCCGCCAAACCTGCACAAAGATTAGCATGGATTTTTTTTTGAATCTTCGTTGTTCCTCCGGCGCCGCCCTCCAGCGGCATAGCACCCCTCCCGCAAAGCCGGGTCATCCGAAAGTAGGAGCCGAAGCTAGACACTTTAAGACACTTTTCTCTGGAAACGGCGTTGAGTGTCATTGAGTTTGTGAACATATTCTATTTGCAATCGCCTGCTTCAATATAAGTAACCGTCAAAAGGTGAGGGAGAGCTATATGAAAACATACATCAAGATCGGTATGCTCAGTGCGGCCTTGGTTTGGTCCGTATCCGCCTATGCCGAGGGAGATGCGGCGCATGGCGAGCAGGTGTTCAAGCAATGCAAGGTCTGCCACGCCATCGGACCCGCCGCGAAGGCCGGCGTCGGACCGGCGCAAAACGGCGTGTATGGCGCGACGGCGGGCACACGCGCCGGCTACAATTACTCTCCGGCGATGAAAGAGGCTGGCGCTAAGGGCCTCGTTTGGGACGATGCCAATCTCGACAAATATCTCGAGAACCCGAAGGCTATCGTTCCGGGCACCAAGATGGTGTTCCCTGGCCTGAAGAACGAAAAGGACCGCCAGGACGTTATTGCCTACCTGAAGGCGAACCCCGCTTAATAAGGCGGTCTTGGCTCCGAGCCGTTACGGGCGCTCCAAACCGGGGCGCCCTTTTTGCGATGTGTCCGGCACACGAAAACGCCTGATTATATCAAAGACATGCGCTGCTCCCGCCAACGTGACGAGAAGGATCACGAGAAGGCCGGACGAATTCGTCCAGGCAAACCTGACCGCGAGCATGAGACAGAAGCCTGAGCCAAGGAAAGCTAAATCGCCTGGGATCTCACGCCCCTCTCCTCTGGCATAACGCCGCCATATGATAACGCCCGCCTCGACCACCACAAACAGGATTATGAGATCGAGAAGGATCGTCATTCGTTACTGCACAGGGTTGAGTTGCACGATCTTGTAATTCAGGATGGCGGCGAAGGTCACCCCTGCCGAAGCAGCGGCGAGCGCGAAAATTATCGTCCACGCCGGCCCAAACAGCCAATCCGGCGGCTGCCACCATGGCTTGTTGAGAGATTGGTACCACGGCCCGGATCGGTGGTGAGCGCACCGATCCCGCCGATTGCCTGGGCGACCAAAAATGCGATTAAGAACAGTTTCCAGAAACTGCGTTGTGGTCTCTCTAATGCTGTTGCCGGTGAAGTGTGCGTCGATGCCAGTGTCATGTTGAAGCCAAACCCAGGAGATGCGCAAGATCTTTGAAAAAGATCCTGGCTTGTGCAACGGGGCTCGAGCGAACGAGTTCCTTGTGCATATAGGACTGCCACGTCAGGCGCTGCACGTCAGGATCGCGGCAAATATGAACGAAACGCTCGCGCCGCTTGTCGTTCCGGGACCAGAAGTGCTGCAGAAGGCCCAGGACCCAGAAAACCCTGCCATGAGCCTTCAGGAAGCGCTTGCGGGCGTTCGCCAGCACCTTCGCGTCCCCGGTCTTCAGAACTTCCGACACCGTCTCGCCAACGATTCGCCCGCAATGCATGGCATAGTAGATGCCTTCGCCCGACGCCGGAGCCACGACGCCCGCCGCATCGCCAGTCAAGATCACGTCGCGCCCATTGTCCCAGCGCTTTAGCGGCTTAGCGGTATCGGCGCGCCTTCTTTCCGGACCGTTTCGACATCATCGAGGCCCGAGATCTTTACGCAGTTCACCGACCGCATTGCGCAGCGAGAAGCCCTTGTGCATGCTTCCCGTGCCTATGCTGGCGTGAAGACCGTGCGGGAAGATCCAGCCGTAGAAGTCCGGAGAGAGCTTGCCCTGATAATAGACGTCGCAACGCGTGGCGTCGTACTTCTCGTGACCTTCCGTCGGAGACTTCACGATCTCGTGGTAGGCGAAGACGAACGGAACCTGAGGCACATCCGGCAGGGCTTGTTTATGCACCGCCGAATTGGCTCCATCCGCGCCGATAATGACCTTGCCGGTAACGCTATGGACCTCGCCGTCCTTGGTTTGATACGTGACTACGGCGCGACCTTCTTCGTCGCGGGAAAATGTCTCGAATGTGCCGGTGCGCCGCTCCGCGCCGGACTCCGCTGCACGGTTGCGCAGCCACTCGTCGAAAACCTCGCGATCCACCATGCCGACATAGCCGCCGTCGATCGGCATATCGACTTCCTTGCCAGCCGGCGAAATCATCCGCGCGGAGTTGATGCGTGCCACAATGATGTGGTTGGGGATTTCGAAATCCTTGATCAGTCGGGGCGGAACGGCGCCGCCGCATGGCTTGATCCGGCCCGCCCTGTCGAGAAGAAGTACGGAATGCCCCATCCGCGCGAGATCATGCGCGGCTGTTGCGCCCGATGGACCACCACCCACCACGACAACGTCAAAGCTGTCACGCTCACTCATGTCATTCGTGCTCCGGCTTCGCCCACGGCCTGGGCGGATGCGTTGAAGGAAAGTTCGGAATCCTGGTCCTTTCCTGCGAGCGCGGCAGCTGCGGTCAGCCGGACTGCAAGACCTGTGGCCAAGAAGAAAAGGACGCCTTGAACGGCAAAAAGAAGCGAATAGGCTGCCGACGGCGAGCCCAGGAAAGTGACGCGCCACGTCTACGGCCGCGGTGCCAACCACACCGCCGCACCCGAACGCGATCGCTTGAGCGGCACCCCAAAGGCCCATGCGCGTTCCCTCGCGAGCGCCTTTCCCGACGCTTGCGAGCGAAATCATGGTGCCGATCGCGGCCACGGCGTAAGTCCCGTTCGCAACGCCGAGCGCGAAAACCACGGTCTTCAAGAAAGTGCCCGCACCGCCGATGCCAACCGACGCCAGCGCAAAAAGGCCGATCGCGGAGGCAAAACAGCCGCCCGCGACCCAAAAGCGTCTGGCTGTTGCATTCTTCCGGCTCAAGCTCCCAATGACGGCGCCTAGCACCATGCCGAGCACGATACCGGAGCGGTGCGTTCCGAAAAGCTTCGCCGTCTCGCCCGGCGTGAGGCCAAATACAGCGCCCGCAAAAGGCTCAAGAAGAAGCTCCTGCGCACTGAAGGCAAGCATGGAGATGAAGACGAACACCGTCATGCGCCTTGCTTCGGGCTCCTGCCAAACTTCCCGCATTGCTGAGAAGAAAGGAGTGCGGCTGCGTGTCCGGCACTTGCCTGGCCGGCTTGAAGATAGCGGCGCTCGATCCCCCAAATCGCGATAATGGCCAAGGTGAAGCAAATGGCGGAAATGGAACCGCTGACCGAAACAAGCCGCGCCATGCTGAAAGGATCGAGCATACGGCCGCCGAGGCTTGCTGCCAGCGCCGTTCCGGCGATCATCATCGTCCAAACCAGCGCCGCGGCGGTGGGCTTGCGTGCAGGGCTTGTGATTTTCGCGATAAGCACAAGGAGTGAAGTGCCCGCGGCGCCCGCTCCGATGCCGATCCCAATGTAGGAGAGAATAGCGCAAGCAATTCCGGCCGCGGTGTTCGTGGACATCAGCGCAATCGAAGCCGCCGCCGAAACACCTGACAGGGCCAGCACCAGCATACCGCCAATAATCCACGGGGTGCGCTTGCCTCCCTTGTCGGAGCCGTAACCCCAGCGCGGCCGAAGCATCTCGGCGGCGTAATGGATCCCGAAAAGAAGGCCGGGAAGCGTCGCAGGCAAGGCGAGTTCGACCACCATAACCCGGTTCAGCGTGGAGGTGGCCAGCGCGATAATGCCGCCGAGCGACATCTGCACGAGGCCGAGACGAATGATGCCGAACCAACCGAGGTAATTGGGCATCACATCTGCCCTTGTATCAGCGGACGGAGCGCGAAGGCGGCAACGAGCATGCCGAGCACGTAGAGCGTTGTGCCGGTCGCGTTATAGAAGATCGCCTCTCCCCTCGGGTTCTTGAGCAGCCGATGCATGAGGAAGAACTGAATGGCGAGCGAGAAGTCCGACAAGGTCGGCGTGCCAAGGCCTATCCCCACGCCAGCAGGCAGGCGATGACTACAATCTGAGGGACTGCCATAACGACGCAGGCGAGCCGCGCTGCGTTCTTGACCCCGAATTGCACGGGGATCGAGCGCACGCCGGTCTTGATGTCGCCTTCGACAGACTTGAAGTCGTTCAGTGTCATGATCCCGTGCGCGCCCAAACTATAAAGAGTGGCAAACAAAACAATGCGCCAATCGGGAAAAGCGCCGGCCATGATTGCCGCGCCTGTAAACCACGGCATACCCTCATAGGCGAATCCGCAGGCTAGATTTCCCCACCAGCCATTTTGCTTCAGCCGAAACGGCGGAGCGCTGTACGCCCATGCGAGAATAAGCCCGAAAGTCGCAGCCCCAAAACCCCATGGCCCAAGCGCTGTCGCTAAGAAAAGAGACAGGACCGTCCAGATGATCGCAATATAGAAACCCCAGGAGCCGGGAATCCGGCCGGAAGGAATTGGCCGCTCCGGCTCGTTGATGGCGTCCACATGGCGGTCGTACCAATCGTTCACGGCCTGACTGGTGCCGCAAACCATCGGTCCGGCGAGTAAAATGCCAGCGACAAAGATTTGCCAGTGACTAGCTATTGACGCGCCAGACGAGACTATCCCGCACATGAATGCCCACATGGGCGCAAACCACGTGATCGGATGCATGTATTCCAGGACTGAAGCGAGATCCGGTCGCGTCAGCGCCGACGGTGTCTGGGCGGGTGCTGTCATGCGCGAACAGTAAATTTTACAGCTTTGCCTGTCAATTTTGGTTTACAGGCTGCTGCAAAAAATAAATCGAAAATGGTTATTCGCCGTGTTCCGTCGCGAGATCGCCCAACCCATAGCGGCGCAGTTTCACGTATAAGCTTTGCCGGCTGAGGCCCAGCATCTCGGCGGCAGAGGCGCGATTGTCGCCAGTCAATTCCAGCGCTGCCTCGATGCAGAGCTTTTCAATAAGGTCGCTCAATTCCCGGACGAGGTCTTTCAGGGAAACGCGTCCGACGAGTTCGGTGAGTTGTTCAACCGAACGGGCCAGATTGGCCGGACGCAGCTTTGCGGCATTGCGGGTAGCCGAAGAGCGGATGACAAAGCCAAAGCAGCGCAGTTCTCCCCCCAACACTGCCACAGCTGACACGTCGACTTCCTCCAAGGATCCGTAAGCGCCGCGGACGATCGTCGAAAAATTCCGGACGGAGCCGTGTTCACGAAGGTTCGCTGCGAGGACGTTAATGTCGACGCCCGACCGGCCCAGCCAGTTTTCCAGCGGCTGCCCCCTCGCCTGCTCCTGGTTCGAAAGCTGGGCAAGGTCGAGAAATGCGGTGTTGGCGGTGAGAATGCGCGAATTCCGGATCCGTGACGACGAACCCGTCGGGAAGGCCCTCCATGATTTTGATGAGGGACGCGTTCGCTTTCTGCGCTCCTTCGGGCGCCTGCGTTTCGGCAGGCGAAAGCCTGGCGAGGATGAAGGCGCTGGCGCCCTGCCGGAAGAAAGACGCCGAAAAAATGAACTTGCGATCGAAGCCCGCCAGACGAACCGGGATGCTTTCGCCCGCTCCGGTCGAACGCACCGTCGCGAGAAGGTCCTGAAGGGCCGGCCCATCGGCCGGATCGATCAGCTCAAGGAGGGTTTGGGCCGCAATTTTCTTCGATGGTTCGCCGATAAGCGCAAGCGCGGCGGGGTTAACCTCGGTAATGCGCGCGGTGGTGGCATCCGCGATGATAATGGCCTCAGAGGCGATCTGAAACAGCAGACGGTAGCGAAGCTCGGTCTGGCGAAGCTTCGCATAGTCCCGTTCGATCGACATCTGCGCGTCGACAAGTTGCTGCTGCAAATTCGCCAGCGCTCTGAGATCGCGGCCGAATGCGACAACCCGGCCATCCTCTCTCACCTGCAGGGCGGAATATCGGACCGGAACATGTCCACCCCCTGGGGCGGTATGATTGACTTCCCGCCAGCGCGTCGGCAGCTTGAGGGCGGCCTCGCGCATCAATTCCTCGACCTTGTGACGGCTGTCGGAGGTGACGGTATCCTTCCACGGAACGCCAACCCATCCCCCAAGCCCGGCTTTGGAAAGATCCTCGCTGCCGATCGCCACGTCCCTGATGACGCCGCTCTTGTCCACCACAAGCGCCACATCCGCCGCCGACGAGATCAGCCTCGCAACGACGTCAGCGTTTAACGTGCCGAGCGTTTTCTTTGGTGAATGAAACGGGTTCACAATGCGAGAGACCAGAATCTCCATTTTTGAGCTTAAGTCCTTTGTGCTCCGGTTTAACTCGGGGCAGCTTTTCGAGTGAGCAATGCGCGGGCGTTGATAACGGCCATGCGCCCATCGGCGGCAAAGGCATCCGCTCCAACTCGCTCCGCCAGTTCCGGCTGCTCCACAAATAGCGGGCCGCCAACCAGAACGCCAATATCGCGATTGCACGATTGCCGCCGGACAACCCGGATAAGAGACGCGAGCCGATCGATGAAACGCTCCGAACTCAGAGAGAAACCGGCGATGGCAAACCACTGCCTGTCAACTAAGTGGGCAATTTCCTCCGCCGAGTCAATCTGGCCTCCGGAGACATCCCAACCCTCCCGCCGGAAAAAAGCTTCGACCACGAACAAACCAAAAGTGTGCTGCTCTCCTGGCGTTGCAAGGAGGAGCGCCCGCCGCCCATGTCGGGCGTTAGAAGCCTCGCTCTCGAAGTCAGGGCTCAGGTCGCGCAATAGCTGGCGCAACCGGGAAAGACCGACGGTCACTTCGGTAAAACTGCAGCGATCCGCTTTCCAAAGCTCACCCAAATAGGAGGCCGTTGGCGCCAGGAGATCTAAAAAGATGCTCTCGAGAGACTGGCCCTCGGCGCGTTTTTGCTCTACGAAAGTATAGGCGCGTGTTTGGTCGAGAGCGAGGATCAGACCGCCGAATTCTTGAATGTCATCGGATGTCAGAACATCGCCCGAAGGCAATCTGCGCTCAGGAAGACTATTGACCTTATCAGAAAGTAGAAGCCGCGGAATAATTTCACCCTCTATCGTTTTGACCAGCCGCGTGATAAACGCTGAGCTTTGGTCCTCGGGACTGTCTACCGATCCGGGTTGCGGCGTGTCCTCCTTAAGACATTGTTTTACGCCAAATGCTTCCCGTGATGGCGGCATGCGTAAGGTTCCTCCAGGGCCAACACAACACGATCCCGGCGCTGACCCAGACCGAGGCTTAGCGGAAGGGAGAGCCCATCAAAAAAATTTTACGAGGTCGGCGCCACTTTCTTCTTGTGCGCTCCTCGAAAGCCTTCCTGCAAAGTAATTGTAAATTGGGGTTTACGTCAAGTTATGTTGACAGTCCTGCCCCGTCGGTTCTAAATACGGGGGTCACGATGTGGGGAGCGCGCATGGAAACAAAGCAGGGCAGAAAATTGAGACGCCCGCTTTATTCGCCAGAAGAACGCATCCGCCGCGACAGCTCTCCTTGGACACTTGTGCAGGGCGTGCTCGCGCCGCTGCAGTTTGCTGTCTTTCTCGTCAGCCTGGTGCTTGTGCTGCGCTATCTGATGACAGGCAATGGTGCATATCCAGCTACTGCCTCGATCGTCGTCAAGACACTTGTCCTTTACACGATCATGGTCACCGGCGCCATCTGGGAAAAGAAGGTGTTCGGCCAGTATCTTTTTGCGCCCGCCTTCTTCTGGGAAGACGTGATGAGCTTCCTCGTCATCGCACTTCACACTCTATATATGGCGGCCCTCATCTACGGTTTCCTTGACACCAAGCAGCAAATGTATGTCGCGCTTGCGGCCTACACAGCCTATGTCATCAACGCAGCACAGTTCCTGCTGAAGCTTCGCGCGGCGCGTCTCGATGAAGCGCGCAACCGAGAGGCGCTCAAGCTTGAGCCGGAGATGGCCCAATGAGCGCCGATGGAGCCGTGCCTGCCGTCGAGGCCTGCGAGCGTCCGGTTTTGCGCGAACGTGGCCAGCGCGAGGTTTTTTGTGGCTTGACGGGCATCGTCTGGCTGCATCGCAAGATACAGGACGCGTTCTTCCTGGTCGTCGGTTCCAGAACCTGTGCGCATCTCATCCAGTCTGCGGCCGGCGTCATGATTTTCGCGGAGCCGCGTTTTGCGACCGCCATCATCGATGAGCGCGATCTTGCAGGCCTTGCAGACCTTAATGAAGAGCTTGATCGCGTGGTGACACGGCTCTTGGAGCGCCGCCCCGACATCAAGATGCTCTTCCTTGTAGGGTCCTGCCCCTCCGAAGTGATCAAGCTCGATCTGCATCGCGCGGCAGAACGTCTCTCACATGACTTTGCCGGGAAAGTTCGCATTCTCAACTACTCAGGCAGTGGGATCGAAACCACCTTCACGCAGGGCGAAGACGCTTGCCTTGCTTCTCTTATTCCCGAGTTGCCGGCAGAGCCTCGCGACGCGCCTCCATCGCTTATGGTTGTGGGTGCGCTGGCGGATGTGGTCGAGGACCAGTTCGCGCGAATCTTCAAGGAACTTGGCCTGGAGCGCGTGCGCTTCTTCCCGCCGAGGAACAGCGCAGACCTTCCGCCCATCGGCGAGAATACGTCTTTCCTGCTCGCCCAACCTTTTCTGAGCGACACGGCGCGTGGTCTGCAAGAGCGCGGCGCCAAGCATATCCCGGCGCACTTTCCGCTTGGCGAGGAAGGAACGACGCTTTGGCTTCAGGCAGCGGCGAAGCATTTCCGCGTCGATAAGGCGCGCTTCGAGTCGGTTGTCGAAGCGCCCCGCGAACGGGCGAAGCGAGCGCTGACCGCTCATAAAGAGAAACTCGCAGGCAAAAGCATCTTTTTCTTCCCGGACTCCCAGCTCGAGGTTCCGCTGGCCCGCTTCGTCAGCCGCGAACTCGACATGAAGCTTACGGAGGTGGGGACGCCCTATCTCCATCGCCAGCACCTTGCTTCGGAACTCGATTTGCTTCAGAAAGACATCGTCTTGAGCGAGGGACAGGATGTGGAACGTCAGCTCGACCGATGCCGGAAAACACGGCCTGACCTGACGGTCTGCGGCCTCGGCCTTGCGAACCCGCTCGAAGCCGAGGGCATGACCACGAAGTGGTCGATCGAGCTTTTATTCACCCCCATCCAGGGCTACGATCAGGCGGGCGACCTTGCCGAACTTTTCGCCCGCCCGCTAAATCGCCGCACCCGCTTGGAGGTTTAAACGGATGCAGCTCACCGTCTGGACCTACGAAGGGCCGCCGCATATCGGCGCGATGCGTATCGCCACCGCAATGGAGGGCGTGCACTACGTTCTGCACGCGCCGCAGGGCGATACCTACGCTGACCTTCTGTTCACAATGATCGAGCGGCGCGACAAACGGCCGCCTGTCACATATACGACCTTCCAGGCTCGCGATCTCGGAGGCGACACGGCTGAACTCTTCAAGTCCGCGGCGCGGGAAGCATACGAACGGTTCCAGCCGCAGGCCTTGCTTGTCGGCTCCTCTTGCACGGCGGAACTGATCCAGGATGATCCGGGCGGATTGGCGGCAGCGCTGAACCTGCCGATCCCGGTCATCCCGCTTGAACTTCCAGCCTACCAGAAGAAGGAGAACTGGGGGGCATCTGAGACATTTTACCGGGTGGTGCGCGCCTGCTGCCATTCGCAAAGCGGAGCGGCGCGACCGCAGCACGAACGCCCGGTATGCAATCTTCTTGGTCCAACAGCGCTCGGTTTCCGCCATCGGGATGACGTGCAGGAGATAACGGCACTCATCGAAAGCATGGGGATTGGCATCAATGTCGTCGCCCCGCTTGGCGCCTCTCCTGCGGACATCGCCCAGCTTCCCGAGGCCGACTTCAATGTGCTGATGTACCCTGAAATCGCGATGACCGCGGCGCAGTATCTGGAACGGACGTTTAAGCAGCCTTACACGAAGAATGTCCCTATCGGCGCGATCGCTACGAAGGCCTTCATCGAGGAAGTCGCTGCGCTGGCCGGTGTGAGCGGCGACATTCCTGCGAAACGAGGCTGCCCTGGTATTCGCGCTCCGTCGGACTCAACCTACCTCACGGGAAAGCGCGTCTTCATCTTTGGGGATGCAACCCATGCTCTTGCGGCTGCACGCGTGGCTTCGAAAGAACTTGGCTTCACCGTCGTAGGGCTCGGCACCTACTCCCGCGAATTTGCGCGCGAAATGCGTGAAGCGGCTAAACTCTACGGCGTCGAGCCTCTCATCACCGACGATTATCTTGAAGTCGAGGCGCAGGTCCGCGAGTTGCACCCCGAACTCGTTCTTGGCACACAAATGGAGAGGCATATCGCCAAACGGCAGGGTATTCCTTGCGCCGTCATTTCAGCCCCGATCCACGTTCAGGACTTCCCGGCCCGTTACTCGCCGCAGATGGGGTTCGAAGGCGCCAATGTCCTTTTCGACACCTGGGTACATCCGCTGATGATGGGACTTGAGGAGCATCTGCTCGGCATGTTCCGCGAAGATTTCGAGTTCCATGCCGAGGCTGCTCCTTCTCATCTCGCCTCCGTATCGGCGGCGCCAGGGCCCTCGCCTGCCCCAGCGAAGGAGGAGAGCGCAAATGGAGAGGCTGCCCCTGCTGTCGAGGCAAGGGCGTCCTCGACCTTTCAGCCTGCGTCGCCCGCCCAACTGGTCTGGGGCGCCGAGGCCGAGGCTGAGCTTCGCAAAATTCCTTTCTTCGTTCGAGGCAAGGCGAAACGAAACACCGAGCGATTCGCAACCGAGCACGGCATTTCAAACATCACAGTAGAGACTTTGTATGATGCAAAAGCGCACTTCAGTCGCTAGTAGCGCTCCCGTGCGCTTTGTTATCGTGACGCTGGACAGTCACCTCGCCAGCGCGGTTGCTCGCGCGAACGAAATGCTTGCGAATGAGATGCCCGGCCTTCGAATCACACTTCATGCCGCGTCGGAATGGGGACAGAATCCCGAGTTGCTTGATGAATGTCTCGACGACATAGCGACCGGCGACATCATTCTTACGACCATGCTTTTTATCGAGGAGCATATTCAGGCGGTGCTGCCTGCGCTCACGGCGCGACGCGATAAGTGCGACGCGATGATTGCGTGCATGTCTGCCAGCGAGGTCGTGAAGATCACGAAAATCGGTGGCTTCAACATGGACGGCACCGACACCGGGGTGATGTCGCTCCTGAAGCGGTTGAAGCCAAAGAAGAAAGAGGGCGACGCATCGACCTCTACAGGAGGCTCGAAGCAGATGGCGATGCTGCGCCGCCTGCCGAAGATCCTGCGTTTTATTCCCGGTTCCGCCCAGGATATGCGCGCTTACTTCCTGACGCTGCAATACTGGCTTGCCGGCTCCGACGACAACATGGCGCACATGGTGCGCTTCCTCGTCAACCGCTACGCAAGCGGACCGCGCCAAGCGTTGCGCGGCAAACTCTCTGCGGCCGAACCTGTTGAATATCCGGAAGTGGGCGTCTATCATCCCACGCTTGAAAACCGTGTCGGTGCAAGCATCGACGAACTGCCCCATGCGAAGGGTCGCGCGGGCGGCACGGTAGGCGTGCTTGTCATGCGCTCTTACGTTCTTGCGGGCAATTCGCTGCATTACGACGGCATGATCGAGACCCTCGAAAAGCGTGGGCTGAACGTGATCCCGGTCTTCGCCAGCGGTCTCGACGGTCGCGAGGCGATCGAGCGTTATTTCATGAAGGACGGCAAGGCGGCCATCGATGCGCTTGTCTCTCTCACTGGCTTTTCGCTTGTCGGTGGCCCCGCCTATAACGATGCGAAGGGCGCGCAGGAGATCCTGGCGAGGCTCGATGTTCCCTACATCGCCGCCCACCCCGTCGAGTTTCAGACGCTGCAGCAGTGGGGCGCCGACCAGCGCGGCCTGATGCCCGTGGAAAGCACCATTATGGTGGCGATCCCCGAGCTCGACGGCGCTACGGGTCCCGCGGTATTCGGTGGCCGGTCGGATGGCACCGAAGCGCCATGCACCGGCTGCGAGCGGAACTGCACCTTCCCCACCTCGCGTGCCCGCGACATGCATTCCTGCCTAGAGCGCGCCGAGACGCTGTGCTCTCGCATCGAGAAGCTCATCGAGCTTCGCCGGACGGAACGCGCCAAACGCAAGATCGGTGTGGTGCTTTTCAATTTCCCGCCGAACGCCGGAAACGTCGGAACTGCGGCCTCGCTCGCGGTCTTCCCTTCGCTCTACAACGTGCTTTTGAAGCTGAAGGAGGAGGGCTACACCGTTGAGGTGCCCGCCTCGATGGACGAGATGCGCGAGCGCATCCTGGGCGGCAATGCAAGCCGCTACGGCACGTCCGCCAATGTGCATGCCCGTGTCCCGGTCAACGACTACATGCGCAGCGAGCGCTGGTTGCAGCAGATCGAGAAGCAATGGGGCCCGGCGCCTGGCAAGGCGCAAAGCGATGGCGCCACAGTGTTCGTTCTCGGCGAGCAATTCGGCAACGTCTTTGTCGGCGTCCAGCCCGCTTTCGGCTATGAAGGCGACCCGATGCGGCTCCTCTTCGAAAGAGGCTTCTCACCGACACACGCCTTCATGGCCTTTTATCGCTATTTGCGTGACGAGTTCGGCGCGCATGCGCTTTTGCATTTCGGCACGCACGGCGCGCTGGAATTCATGCCGGGCAAGCAGACGGGTCTTTCCGAAGATTGCTGGCCGGACCGGCTTATCCGCGATCTGCCGAACTTCTACCTTTACGCGGCCAACAACCCGTCCGAGGGTACGCTCGCCAAACGGCGCGGCGCAGCGACGATCGTCAGCTATTTGACGCCGCCGATTACGCAAGCCGGGCTATATCGCGGCCTCTTGGACCTTAAGGGGTCGGTGCAGCGCTGGCGCGAATTTGCCCCCGATGTCGCCCAGGAGGAGCGTGAAGCGCTCGCGACGCTCATCCAGGCGCAGGCTTCCGCGGTGGATCTCGCCGACACTGAGCCGGTCTGGCTCTTCGACGAGGCGGAAGGCCGCATTCTCGCCCTCACGAACAAGATCCTTGAGCTTGAGGAAACGCTGATCCCGCACGGTTTGCACGTGGTTGGCAAGCCTGCATCCGATGACGAGCGCACCGATCTTCTGGCCTTTGCAGGCGAAGCTCTTGAAGGCGAAACTCCCGCGCAAGCGACGATCAAAGCTGTCGCCGACGGTGTGACGACTGAGGACGCGCTTAGAAAGGCCGGGCAGGCGCGCACGCCGGAAAACCTCGAAAAGCTGCGCAAGCTGAGCGAAATGTACGGGCATCTGGGCAAGGACGCCGAACTGCCCGCCATCGTGACAGCGCTCGATGCCCGCTACATTCGTCCCGTGGCAGGTGGCGACATCATCCGAAATCCCGAAATCCTGCCCACCGGGCGCAACATCCACGGTTTCGATCCCTTCCGCATTCCGAGCGTGTTCGCGATGAAGGAAGGCGAAAAGCAAGCTGCGCGGCTCCTCAATAGACATATGGAGGAAGGCAACGCGCTACCCGAGTTGGTCGCATTTGTGCTGTGGGGGACCGACAACCTCAAGACCGAAGGCGAGCCGATTGCGCAAGCCCTGGCGATGATGGGCGCTCGTCCGCGGTTCGACGGTTACGGCCGGCTGTGCGGCGCAACCCTCGTCCCTTTGAAAGATCTCGGCCGGCCAAGAGTTGACGTGGTTATGACCATGTCTGGCATCTTCCGCGATCTTCTGCCCTTGCAGATGAAGCTTCTTGCCGAGGCCGCTTATGATGCGGCGACGGCGGACGAGCCGTTATCCGAGAACTTTGTTCGCAAGCATGCGCTTGCCTATCAGGCAGCGCATAAGTGCGACATGGAAACCGCCGCGCTCCGCGTCTTCTCGAACGGCGACGGCGCTTACGGTGCGAACGTCAACCTCCTCGTCGATAGCGGCGCCTGGCAGGACGAGGATGAGCTTGCGGAAACCTACAGCCGCCGCAAGTCCTTCGCCTACGGACGTCAAGGCACTCCCATGGCGCAGCCGGCGCTGTTGAAGACCATGCTGGCCGATGTCGATCTCGCTTATCAATGCCTCGACTCGGTTGACCTCGGCGTCACCACCATCGACCAGTATTTCGATACGCTCGGCGGCATCACGCGCTCCGTGCGCCGCGCCAAGGGCGGCCAGGACCTGCCCGTCTACATCAGCGACCAGACGCGCGGCGAAGGCAAGGTGCGGACGCTGAACGAACAGGTTTCGCTTGAAACGCGGACACGCGCGCTCAATCCGAAATGGTATGAAGGCATGCTGGAGCACGGCTATGAAGGCGTGCGCCAGATCGAGGCGACCGTCACCAACACGATGGGATGGTCGGCGACCACAGGACAAGTCGATCCCTGGGTCTATCAGCGCCTCACGCAAACCTATGTGCTCGATGAAGCCATGCGCAAACGGCTCGCCGCCCTTAACCCCACGGCGACGGCTCGCATGGTGAACCGGCTGAACGAAGCCCACGAGCGCAACTATTGGAAGCCCGATGAGGAGACGCTCGAAGCGCTTCGCAAAGCTTCCGAGGAACTAGAAGACCAGATTGAAGGGGTTGGCATGGAGGAAGCCGCATGACGATGTATGAGCGTATCCCGGCACAGCCGATCCCCAAATTCCGGGCCAAAGGCACGTCATCCGGCGCTGAAAGCGAAGGCGACGGCGAAGGCAGCGTGCAGGTTCACCTCGATCCGAAGGTGAATCTCGGGACTGCGAAGGTTTTTGCGGTCTACGGCAAGGGCGGTATCGGCAAGAGCACGACCTCGTCCAACCTGTCGGTCGCTTTTTCGAAGCTCGGCAAGCGCGTCCTGCAAATCGGCTGCGATCCCAAGCACGACAGCACCTTCACGCTGACGAAGTGCATGATCCCGACCGTCATCGACATCCTCGAATCCGTGAACTTCCATTCCGAGGAATTGCGCACGGAAGACTTCGTTTTCGAAGGCTATAACGGCGTCAAATGCATAGAGGCTGGCGGCCCGCCGGCTGGCACGGGTTGCGGCGGCTACGTCGTCGGCCAGACCGTGAAGCTCTTGAAGGAGCATCACCTTCTCGAAGACACCGATGTCGTGATCTTCGACGTGCTGGGCGACGTGGTGTGCGGCGGATTTCGCTGCGCCGCTTCAACATGCGGAGCGCGCTTTGATCGTCACCGCGAACGATTTCGATTCGATCTTCGCCATGAATCGTATTGCTGCCGCGATCCTCGCCAAGTCGAAGAACTACCGGGTTCGTCTCGGCGGCGTGATCGCCAATCGCAGCCGAAACACTGACGAAATCGACCGCTTCAACGGTGCCATCGGGCTCAATCGCGTCGCGCACTTCCAGGATCTCGACGCCATCCGCATGAGCCGCCTGAAGAAGCAGACGTTGTTCGAGATGGATCCGACCCCCGAGATTGAGGCGGTGCAGCAGGAGTATCTACGCCTCGCTTCCGGTCTTTGGGCAGGAGCGGAGCCGCCGGTCAACTGCAAGCCGATGAAGGATCGCGATATCTTCGATTTCCTGGGATATAATTGATGCCAACTCCCACCTACCTCGAGCGCCGCAACGACCTCGAAACCTATTTCGACAGGACCGCCGCCGATAACTGGGCGAAGTTGACGACCGATGCGCCGGTGAGCGGGATTCGCGCCACTGTGCGCGCCGGCCGCGACCGGATGCGCGCAACGCTCATGGGCTGGCTTCCGGACGACCTGCATGGGGCGCGGCTTCTTGATGCAGGCTGCGGCACCGGGCTTCTTTCGGCCGAGGCGGCAAGGCGCGGCGCGCATGTCGTCGCCGTCGACCTTTCACCAACGCTGATCGGGGTTGCTAAGGAGCGCATGCCGGGGGATGTTGCCGAAAACATCGAGTTTCACTCGGGCGATATGCTCGATGAGCGTCATGGCAGCTTCGACTTTTGCGTTGCCATGGATTTGCTCATTCATTACCCTGCGAAAGACCTTGTAAACGTGCTGGCGGGGCTTGCGGACAGGACAACATCCAAGGTGGTGTTCACGTTCGCGCCCTAAGACTTTGGCGCTCAGCGTGATGCACACCGCCGGAAAATTTTTTCCGCGATCGGACCGCTCTCCCGCGATTGAGCCCGTGTCCGAAATCGAAGCTCTCGGCGATGATCGCGGAGGACACTAGGTTTGCGCGCTGGCGGCAAGGCCGCTCGCTGCGCATTGTGAACGGCTTCTATACCTCGCATGCGATGGAGATGATCGCTTCGTGACGGACTTGTGCGACCATAGGGAAGGAACGACCGATATCTCCCGGCGCTCCAGTCGAGGACAGGGAAGCTGGTTGCCCTGCCCTGTCGCCTCGATCCAAAAGAAGCCGCCCCCATGTCGCCGTTTCGAGCGGTGCTGCAGAAACTTGGCCCGCGTTTTTTGCCTTTTGCAGATGCAGCCACGCCTCAGCTGCCGCTCGGTCGCCTCCTCCGGCTCTCCCTTTTTCAAGTTACGGTCGGCATGGCTCTTGTGCTGCTCAACGGCACGCTGAACCGCGTCATGATCGTCGAACTCTCGGTGCCGGCTTGGCTGGTCGCCCTGATGATCGCCATGCCGCTTGTTTTTGCGCCATTCCGGGCGCTCCTCGGCTTCAAATCCGACACGCACCGTTCGTTGCTGGGCTGGAAGCGCGTGCCCTACATCTGGTTCGGCACGCTCCTGCAGTTTGGCGGTCTGGCGATCATGCCGTTCGCCCTCATCCTGCTTTCGGGCGACACACAAGGTCCGCCTATTCTCGGAAAGCTTGCGGTTGCCCTGGCTTTCCTGCTTGTTGGAGCCGGTCTCCATACAACGCAAACGGCGGGGTTGGCGCTTGCAACTGATCTGGCGCCTGAAGACAAACGTCCCCGGGTCGTGGCGTTTCTTTATGTCATGCTCCTTCTCGGCATGACGGTGAGTGCGGTATTGCTTGGCCGGTTGCTGGAACATTTTAGCCAAGTCCGCCTCATCGAAGTGATTTAAGGCACTGCCCTTGTAACCATGGTGCTCGAACCTAATCGCGCTCTGGAAACAGGAGCCCCGACGCCGAAGCGCGCTTTGGAAGTAGAACCGAAGCCCGACTTTTCCGCCTCCTGGCGTGCGTTCATGGCGGGCGGCCCCTGGACAAGAATTTTCGTAGCCCTTGGCCTCGGCACCGTCGGTTTCGGCATGCAGGACATCCTGATCGAGCCATATGGCGGACAGGTCTTGCACATGACGGTCGGCCAGACAACATCCTGACGGCCTTCTTCGCGATGGGTGCCCTTCTCTCACTCGCGCTGGCCGCCCACCACCTGGATCGGGGCGCCGATCCTTACAGGATTTCAGCATATGGCGTCTTGGTCGGGCTTGGGGCGCTGACGGCTTTCGTTTTCTCGGCTCCTCTTGGGGAACCTATCTTCTTTGAACTTGGTGTCGGTGCGCTTGGTTTCGGAAGCGGCTTCTTCGCCGCGGGCACGTTAACAGCCGCGATGGAGCTTGCAAAGCATGGGCAGGCTGGCCTCGCGCTCGGCGCCTGGGGTGCCGTTGGCGCGTCGGCGACCGGCGGCGGTATCGCGTTTGGAGGCGCCCTGCGCGACATTATGGCAGACCTTGCGGCGCAGGGACGCTTCGGCCCGGCCCTCATCGGGGCAGACACCGGTTACCTCATTGTCTATCATGTAGAAATTGCCCTGCTGTTCGCGACACTCGCGGCCATTGGCCCCCTGGTCCGAAGAGCGGGTGATGCATCCAGGCAAACGCCAGCCCACCTCGGCCTTGCCGATTTTCCAGGTTAATAAAACTTTGGAGGTATATAAATGCCAGTTGGCGCCTTAACATCACACCTCGACGTCGCCCAGGTCGTGCTTTACGCGTTCTGGATCTTCTTCGCGATCCTCATCCTGTATCTGCGGCGTGAAGACCGCCGCGAGGGCTATCCGCTGGTTTCCGAGCCGCGTGGCGGCACCGAAACCCCAGGTTGGTTCATGATCCCGGACAAGAAGGTTTTCCGGCTGTTCCATGGCGGTACGGTAACCTCGCCTCAGTCCGTTCCTGCGTCCCAAAAGGAGCGCCCCATCAAAGCCGTCCCCTCAAGCACTTTCGGCGGGTCGCCTTTGATCCCAACGGGCAATCCCATGCTCGACGGTGTCGGCCCGGGCTCCTGGGTTCAGCGTTCCAACACCCCGGACCTCACCGTTGAAGGCCTCACCCGGATTGCCCCATTGCGCGTCGCTAACGATTTCCAGGTTGACGAGCATGATCGCGATCCGCGCGGGTTCACGGTTATCGGCGCCGATGGCGTTGTCGGCGGCACCGTTCGCGACATTTGGGTCGATCGCTCGGAAGTGACCATCCGCTATCTTGAAGTTGAAGTTAAGGGCGGTAAGCGCGTTCTCCTTCCGATCACCTTCGCCAAGATTAATCAAGGCAAGGGGACGGTAAAGGTCGAATCCATCCTAGGCAGCCAGTTCGCCTCTGCCCCGACGCTTTCGAGCCCGGATCGCGTTACGCTCCTCGAGGAGGATAAGGTCGTGGCCTATTATGGTGGCGGCATTCTCTACGCAGAGCCTTCCCGCCAGGAGCCGCTTTTATGAGTGAATACGACTTCGAGCCGGTGCGGGGCCTCCCGTTCCGGCCTTCCGAAGACGAGAAGATCTTGTGGCAAGGATCGCCAAATTGGCGATCCTTAGCGGTTCATCTTTGTCATGTCCGCTCCGTCACGATCTACTTCACAGTGCTGATGCTCTGGCGTATCGCGGTCGCCTATTCAGACGGCACACCGATAGGAAATGCACTGGAGATCGATGCGTGGCTGGCCGCTCTGCTCGGCATTGTTATGGCCATCGCCTTGACTTTCGCCTTCCTCGTAGCGCGCACAACCATCTATACCGTTACGACACGGCGTGTGGCGCTTCGTTACGGCATCGCCTTCACGAAGGCTGTCAATGTGCCGCTTAGGCTCATCAAGTCGGTCGGAGTGAGGAAGCACGCCAACGGCACGGCCGATATTGCGCTGACCTTAACCGGTCCGGACAAGATAGCCTATCTCATCCTGTGGCCACATGCCCGGCCTTGGCGCTTCTCATTGCCAGAGCCGATGCTGCGCGCCATTTCCGAACAGCAACAAGTGGCAGATGCTCTGAAAACTGCCCTTGCTCCCTTTGTGAAAGACGCAAGCGAAGCCGCCAGCAAAAGTTCTCAAGAAACTGAAGTTGCGTAGCAAGAAAAAAATAGGAACGAATTAGGCAAGGCGGCCGCAAACGCCGCCTAGGGATTCGGAAACGCCCCATAATGGTACAAGGCATCAAGAAACCAGCGCTGCTGGCGGCCGCCGCGATATTTGCCGTACTGTCGCTGGTGGTTTCTATGAATATCATCGGCACGCAAACGGTCGATCTTTCGCAGCAACGGACAGCCGTCGTTACACGCCCGTTGCTTTTCCGTGATGCTCCAGGCGGCGCCATTGCCGTCTACGACCAAGGCGCCAGCGAACCCTTCGTGGTGCTTCCACGCGAAGGGAACACCTTCATGGCATCCGCGATGCGTCTCATGGCGCAGAACCGGGGGCTGCGCTCAAAGGCCGGACCGGAGGCGCCCTTCACGCTCACCCTGTGGAGCGATGGCAAGCTCTCTTTGTCCGATCCGGCCACTGCAGAAACGCTTGAGTTGGCGGCCTTTGGACCCACAAATGCTAAGACCTTCGCCCAACTCTTACCTACCGCAGGCAAGACGCGATGATATCGATAACCGATTGGTTGGGGGGCCACGAAACCTTCGAGGTGCCTTGCACCGTCGAGGTGGAGCAAACGGCGGATAGTTTGCATGCATATGTTGAACTTGATGGAGAGGTGGACATTGGCCCAGGCGACCAGGTCATTGTCCAAGGGGCTCCCATCAAGCCTGCGTTTGGAGAGAAAATCGTTGAGCGACGGCAGGCGACCGTAAAGCGCGCGAACTGGTTCGATCGGATGACGGCGCGGGTGGCCGGACTTGAACTTACGGACCTCTACGAAGTGAGTTTTACCCCCAGGAGGAAACTATGACCGAGGCAACTCATCCAGCCGAGGCGATCAACGAGTTAACCCGTCAGGCTCAAACGGACACCATCTTAACGCCACGGTTCTACACGACTAATTTCGATGAGATCGACCGGATCGATGTGACACCCGTTCGCCAGGAGTGGGATGAGCTTATTGCCGAGATGAAGAGCGATCCGAACCGCGCGCACTTTATACGGAACGAAGAGTTCAACATCGACATTTCGACGTTACCCGAGGAACTAAGGAAGGAGTTTGAAGATTTTCTGATCAGTTCCGTTACAGCAGAGTTTTCTGGCTGCGTGCTGTACGCCGAGATGAAGAAGCGAGCCAAAAATCCAGATATGAAAGAGCTGTTCGGGCTCATGGCTCGTGATGAGGCAAGGCATGCGGGCTTTATTAACGAAACGCTCAAGGATTTCGGCATTGGCGTCGATCTCGGCTTCTTGACGAAGGCCAAGAAATACACGTTTTTCCAGCCGAAATTCATTTACTACGCCACCTATCTTTCGGAAAAGATTGGCTACGCGCGGTATATCTCTATTTATCGCCAATTCGAAAAGCACCCCGAGCTTCGTTTCCACCCGATCTTCAAGTGGTTCGAGAATTGGTGTAACGACGAATTCCGCCATGGCGAGGCTTTCGCGCTGCTCATGCGTGCCAATCCACATCTTTTGAGCGGGCTCAACAAATACTGGGTTCGCTTTTTCGTGCTTGCGGTTTTCGCAACCATGTATGTTCGTGATCATTCGCGCCCAGCTTTCCACAAAGCGCTCCAGATGGATCCCACGGACTACGACTTCCAGGTCTTCCGCATCACAAGCCAGATCTCTCAGCAGGTCTTTCCGGTCAAGCTCGACCTGGATAATCCAACGCTCCATCGCGGGTTTGATCGTTTGTACCAACTGTCCTTGAAACGCGAGGCCGCCAAGGCGGCAGGCGGCATATCGGGATTTATCAAAAACATGGGTTATACCGCTGCAGCGGCAGTCACATTCGCTCGGCTCTACGTGTTGCCAGCCTCGAGCAATGAGTTGCCGGACCGCGTGCGGTTAGCCCCAGCATGGTGAGGATGAGGTGATTACATACGTGCTCCCGGTTCTGTTTGTTCTCTTCGTATGGTGGTTCAGCACGGGAGCCGTTATCTACCTCAACAATCTACCTAAATACACGTATAAATGGAGTTTTCTCGGCGCGACATTTGTCCTTGTCGGGTCGATCTATGGCCTCTCGCTCACGAGCGAGAGTGACACCCTCGCATCAGCCTATTTGAGTTTCACCTTCGGTCTCCTGGCCTGGGCGTGGACGCAGTTTACGTTCTACACCGGGATGATAACCGGCCCTCGAACGACGCCTTGCCCGTCATCCTGCAAAGGTTCCCGCCATTTCTGGCATGCCGTCGAGACGAGCATGTATCATGAGATCACCGCGGCCTTGCTTGGGGTGGTGATTTGCTTCTCGACAATGACCGGCAAAAATCACGTCGGCTCCTGGACATACACAATCATCTGGCTCATGCATTCGAGCGCAAAGATAAATGCGGTGCTGGGTGTTCGGAACTTAAACGACCACTTCTTCCCAGAGCAGTTGCGCTACTTGTCGAGTTTTCTCAACAAGCGGCCAATGAACCTTCTGTTCCCGGTGTCGATCACCGTGTCAACAGTCGCGATCGCCGTCCTCGTACACAAGGCCATGTCGATTGAGAACGATCCGTTCGAGTTGCTGGCCTTCACCTTCTATATCGTGATCCTGGCCTTGGGGCTTTTGGAGCACTGGTTCCTGGTGCTCCCAATTCCGGCGGAGTCCCTTTGGAACTGGAGCGTCAAGGCCAAAAAGGCGCTGTCAGGACCGGAGCACGAGGAGATTTTGCCGGACACTCATGAAGCGCCTCAAGCGGTAGCGGTTCGGGTTCCCGCGGTCGCCGGCCAAGATATATAATAGAGCCGTCGTTCAAGTTGGCCGTAACTGCTTGATCGACACTCTCCGCTATATCGCGCCAAAAACGAAAATGGTCGGTCGGTTTTGCAATCCGCCATCATAGACGCACGCCGAGCCTGCGGCGCTCCGCTACCCGATGCAAGGCATCGCTTGATAAATACGAACGCACCGCCTTCGGGCACCCTTGAACGCCCTCGGCAGAAGATAAGTACTTATTTATTTACTTACGGGAAATTGCGAAACAAACCCAATAAGGTTACCCGATCGTAAACTCTCACAGCTTGACGCCCCGGAGAAGCTCCAGTTGATGATATGAGTCGAACGCTCTGACGGTTGCTATAAGGTGTCGCTATCGTTGCTGAATCGGAAAGCGCAAAGAATGGACATCGACGATCTTGAGCCGCGCAAGCAGCCTTCAAAACCAAAGGACCTCACGGTCTATTCCGTGGTCGACTTGCAAGCATATGTCGAGCTTCTGAAGGCGGAAATTTTGCGCGCAGAGGCGGTAATCAAGAAGAAAGACGCGCACAAGGACGCCGCAAGCGCGTTTTTCAAAAAATAAAGCGCATCGCTCACGCGGCGGGATACTCCATTCTAAGGCGCTCGATATGCCCATCGATTGGAGAGGTGGATTTGTCTGCCCTGCCTGGGCTGTCGCCAAGGATGCGCTCTAGCCTCGTGATCCGGTCATGCAGGCGGAAGCTCTCGGCAATCAATCTCTTGAATGATTCCGGCAGAGCGTCAAAGCCTTCGGGGTGGACAGCACTCTGCGGCGAAAGGGTCACCCGGTGTCTGTGCGTGTGCGCTTGCGCAGCCGTTATTTCACCTGAGGCTATAGCGCGCCGGACAAGCAACCAGGAGGCTAGTTGGGTAAGGCGCGTCGTCAGCCTGATGCTTTCGGACGTATAGGCAAGGCTTGCAGGCGGCCTCAGCTCTTTGGATTCCGCTCTTCCCGCACCATCAAGATACTCGGCGGTTTCCTCGACAAGGTCCATGCCTTCCCGAAATAGTTTCATGAACTGAGGCGACGTCGTGAAACGGTCGCCAAACGAAAAAAGAGCAGCATTTTGGAATTTCTGGGAAACGCAGGAGCTCTTCATAGGGTCCGCCATACGCACAACGACCGGCGCTTAATCGCCGGACACAACAAACATGTAACCGCAAACTGCCTTTCAAAGAGTGAAGACAGAAAACGCGCTTGGGCCACATTAGCTAAAAAAAAAGTCGTATCAAGGCCGCGGCAAAAAAAGAGCTAACAAAAAAAGCCGCGTCACGACGCGGCTGAAAAAGTTTTGGAGGTGTTCCGGGTCGACCCAGCTTACGTTATGAATAATAGCAAGAGCCTGTTAATTTGGGGTTAAGGTTTTGGCAATCAGGCTTCGCACGATCCGGCTAGGGGAATCGCCATGAAAACAATCGTCATCCGCGAGCCGGGCGGCCCGGAAGTGCTCATATCTCAGGATCTTGCAACACCGCAGCCACTTGCGGGAGAGGTCCTGATCAAGGTTGCCGCTGCAGGTGTCAATCGCCCCGACGTTCTCCAGCGCATGGGGCTTTACCCGCCGCCGCCTGGCGTCTCAAACATTCCTGGTCTTGAGGTTGCCGGCGAAATCGCGGCTCTCGGCGAAGGCGTGTCACAGTGGCGCGTCGGCGATCTGGTGACGGCGCTGACCGCTGGCGGCGGCTATGCCGAATATGCGCTGGCGCATGAAGGCACCTGCATGAGAGTGCCAAAAGGCCTCAGCCTGGCGCAAGCAGCCTGCATCCCCGAGACCTTTATGACCGTCTGGCATAACGTCTTCGAACGCGGAGTGTTGAAGGCAGGCGAAAGCTTCCTCGTTCACGGCGGATCGAGCGGCATTGGCTCGACCGCGATCCAGCTTGCAGCGCATTTCGGTGCGCGCGTCTTCGCAACGGCGGGTAGCGACGAAAAATGCGCCTATTGCGAGACGCTCGGCGCCGAGCACGCCATCAACTACAAGACGCAATCCTTCGCCAAGGAAATCAAGGAGCTGACCTGCAAGCGGGGCGTGGATGTGATCCTCGACATGGTCGGCGGCGCTTATGTGCAAGACGATATCGCCTGCGCGGCGGAAGATGGCCGCATCGTGCAGATCGCCTTTCTAAAGGGCGCTCGTGTCCAGCTGGACCTCATGCCGCTAATGCTGAAGCGCTTGACGCTCACAGGATCGACGCTGCGGCCACGAAAACTCCAATTTAAGGCCCGGATCGCGAAGGAGCTTCAGCAAAAGGTGTGGCCGCTCCTCGAAAGCGGAGCGGTCAAGATCGTGATCGACAAAACCTTCCCTCTCGATCAGGCGGCCGATGCCCACCGCCGCATTGGAATCGAACGCGCATATGGGCAAGATCGTGCTGCAGGTGGGGTAAGGGGGCGCACCACGGCGTCATCCCGGAAGGACGAAGCCCTATCCGGGATGCGTAATACATTGAAACACATACCTTTTTGGCGATTCGCTTTGCCGGGATGACGGTCCATTGGGGAGACGGCGTTTGCTTGGCGGGCGTTCTCAGGAAACCGCTTTGAAAACGAGGAAATATTGCCTCGGCAGGAAGTCGTGGTGTTCGACGAGCGTAAATCCTGCCGCCGCCAGTTCTTCTCCTACCTTCTCGGGCGAAATGCGGCGCTCAACGGGCGGCCCGATCGGCAAATCCGCCTTGAAGTCGATGATCGCAAGCCGCCCGCCAGGACGCAGCGCCGACTTCAGCTTGGTGAAATACGGGATCCTGTTTCCGATGTGATGATAGGTGTCCACCACAAGAATGAGGTCGACGGGCTCGGGGAGGTTTGCGGCATCCGCATTCGCCTGCACAGGCACAAGGTTTTCAACATGCTCGCGTTGCGCGCGCTACTGAGGTAGCGCACCATGTCCGGTTCCACATCGGCCGCGAAGAGTTTGCCTTCCGGAATACGCTTCGCGATCTTCATGCTGAAGTAGCCGGTCCCGGCCCCGACATCCGCCACGCTGGAAGCACGGTCGAGACGCAGAGCGTCAATAACCTCTTCCGGCTTCTGCCAGGCGTCACGTTCCGGCTTGTCGAACTCCTTAGCCCATTTCTCGGCGTCGTCGAAGCTGCGATGGAAGGCCCCATCGGATGAGCCATCCATGTGGTGGCCATGATGCTGGCTCATATCCCCTCCTCCGGCAGGCATTTCGTGCATAGTTTGCGCGAAAGAGGCGCGCAACGCTATGCCGCCCCCCAAAATCCCGAAAATAGCCAAGGCCGCTAGAGTCCGCTGTCTCACTTTTTCACCTTTTGATTGCAAGTTGAGTTCGCCCTGCAAACGGAGGTGACTATGCCCTCCACCCGCAACAGGCCTTGGTCTAAAATCGGACGGCAACAACGGCGTTGAGTTGCCAATTCTCTCCAATTTGCGGCCCGTTCAGATCCTGATAGAGAGGGAAGCCGGCCTCGATAGCAAGCTTGGTGCGCCCGAGACCGAACTGGTGGCCCGCAACCTCGATACCGCCGAACAGATCAACGCGCTCGCCGCCATACCGCCTGGATATGCGCCTTGCATGCCGCCGAAAACTTGCGGGTCTTTGCCATCGATCTTACCCTGGATGGTGCCCGCAACGCGCGTCGTGGCCGTGATGCCGGGAGCGAATGTGTAGCCCACCCAGCCCGTTAGCTGGTTGATGTCGCCCCAGTGATAGCCCTGATCGCTGTCCAACGCAAAACGCCCGCGGTAGACCGCACCCCAGGACCACAAGTCCTTCAGGCCAGTATACGTCACCCCTGGCAAGAAATCATATGTCCCGGTCCCGAGCTGCATGCCATATGTGGCGCGCATCAGCATATTGGTGCCCGCCGGGCTTAGCATGTTCATCTGCTCGGTCGTACTACCCGTCGGCAAGCCGAGGCCCAAGTTGATATGGACGTGATTGATGCCGTCATCGTACAACCGGAAAAGGCCCATGATCGAGACGTCGCCAAACCCATCGGTGGTATACGTCCTTGTACCCACGACATGGGGATAGGGAACCATGCTCCCCGGATTTGAGGTGGTCGTCATGGTCATGTCTTTTTCGACGTAATTCCCCATGACCATCACGTTGATAGCGTCGGTCACGCCGTAGGTCGCGCCGAACATGTTCATTTGTCCGTCCATGCTTTGCGGTACCATACGCAGGTATTTTGGGCCGCCTCCGGAGATGTTGCGCGTGGAGAGAATAGTCGCGGCTGAGATTTTATCCGTCCCGATATAATTGCCTTCCATGCTCATGACCATGGGCATGTACATGACCATGGTCTCGCCCGGGGCAACCATGGCCGCGCCCGAGACACCAGCGGAAATCGTCGCGTGTACATGGCCACCGTGGTCCATGTCGCCAGCAACTTCGGGAGTGTCCTTAATACTGCCAGGCGCATTCAAATCGGCTGCATACCCAACGCCGGACCAAAGGATTGCAACGCACGTACACGCCCTCGCCAACCTGCCGCTCATGCGGGAAGTGTTCATTTTTTGCCTCTTCCGGTGCAAAGCCCCGACCGCCTCCCGAAGATGCTTTCTCAAGCTGCTTCGCGAGCGCAACTCCTGTATAAATCACGATACAGGATTCGAATGGCTTAGCTCTGGGTGCCCAGGAAGCGGAGCCTGCAACTGTGGCTCGGAAACACCACAAACGGAAAAGTGCCTATTTACCGTGCAAAAACATTAACTTCGGTTCGCCGCTCGCCCCTTGATCCAAAACAACAGCTGCGGTGGAGAACCAGTTCCCAGGGCCGGCCCGAGAGCCGGCCACGAAAAGGCGACGCGGAGCCCCGAAAGCGGCACTCCGCTCCATATCGTTCATCTCTTAGTCCGTGCCAACCATAACATCGGAGGACTTGATGATAGCATAGGCCGACATCCCCTCTTTTAACTTCAGGTCTTCCGCCGCCTCATTTGTGATCGCGGAGGTAACGGTGGCGCCGTTCACATCGATCAGGATGTGGGAAGTTGTCGCGCCCTTGATGACCTTGGTGATCTTGCCTTTGAGCACGTTGCGCGCGCTGATTTTCATAGAAGCCTCCGACCGTAAACGCCTGCTTGGCTTTTTTGCCTCAAGCGTCTCGCATGAAGACCCATGCGCGGAAATTTCGCAACTCAACTTAGAGGGAAAGCGCAGCTTAGCTGGCGCCGAACACCGCCCCATCCACCGCCTGTAAATCGACCGTTTGCACAAAACGAAACCACCTATTATATTGACGGGAACCCTTCGATTGCCATTCCCCACACAATCGACAAAGACGCCCAGGAAGCGAGAGGGATCGCTTCCAGGAACGGAGGAGATTTATGAGCGACAAACCCCTGATGCCAAAGGCGACCGCCGTCTGGCTCGTAGAAAATACTTCGCTGACCTTTGAGCAGATTGCGGATTTTTGCGGCTTGCACGTGCTGGAGGTGAAGGGCATCGCCGACGGCGACGTGGCCCACGGCATTCGTGGTTTAGACCCGATTACATCGGGACAGCTCTCTCGCGAGGAAATTGCGCGCGCCCAGAAGGACTCGGCCTACAGGCTGAAGCTTTCGCGATCGAAAGTGTTCATCCCCGAGATCAAGGCAAAGCGGGCTCCAAAATATACGCCCGTATCGCGACGCCACGACCGCCCTAACGCGATCCTCTGGCTTCTGCGGCACCACGCCGAGTTGCGCGACACGCAGATCATGCGGCTCGTCGGCACGACAAAGTCGACCATCGAGTCCATCCGTGAGCGCACGCATTGGAACTCGGCCAATTTGCAGCCGCAGGACCCGGTTGCGCTTGGGTTATGCTCGCAGATCGATCTCAATTCCGAAGTGCAGAAGGCCGCCAAACGCGCCGCCGAGGAGCACAAAGACGAGCCGGTTCCAGCAGGTGTCACAATTCAGCCGCTCGAGGAACAGCCTTACATCGATATCGAGGAGTGGAAATAGCGCCATAAAATCGCGCTATCGTTCCGTCATGCAGAGCTATCTGGACCTTCTGAGCATGGTGCGCGAGAGCGGCGTGAAGCGCGGAGACCGCACGGGCACGGGGACGCTTAGCCTGTTCGGGCATCAGATGCGGTTCGATCTCGGACAGGGCTTTCCGCTTTTGACCACTAAGAAGCTGCATGTGAAATCGATCATTCACGAGCTTCTCTGGTTTCTCTCCGGGGATACAAATACGGCCTATCTGAAGGCCAATGGCGTTTCCATATGGGATGAGTGGGCCGACGAGCATGGCGATCTCGGGCCGGTCTATGGAGCGCAATGGCGCTCGTGGCCTGCGCGCGACGGCGGCAGCATCGACCAGATCACCGAGTTGGAGCACGCGCTCAAGACGGACCCGAATTCGCGCCGCCACATCGTGACCGCCTGGAACCCCTCAGACCTGCCGCGCATGGCACTGGCGCCTTGCCATTGCCTTTTCCAATTCTATGTCGCGGAAGGCCGGCTTTCCTGCCAGCTCTATCAGCGCTCGGCCGATGTGTTTCTCGGCGTTCCGTTCAATATCGCCTCTTATGCGCTTCTCACCATGATGATGGCGCAGGTCACGAACCTTCAGCCGGGCGAGTTCGTTCACACCTTCGGCGATGTGCACCTCTACCTCAACCACGTCGAGCAGGCGGATGAGCAGTTGCGCCGCGAGCCGAGGGCGCTTCCTAGGATGACGCTGAACCCCGCTGTGGGCTCGATCATCGATTTCACCTTCGCTGACTTCACGCTTTCCGGCTACCATCCGCATCCGGCGATCAAGGCGCCTATCGCGGTTTGACCGAAAACACCGGGTTCACGCTCTCCCTCATCGTCGCGATCGCGGAAAATGGCGTCATCGGACGCAAGGGCAAGCTGCCGTGGCGGCTTGGGAGCGATTTGCGGCGCTTCCGGAAGCTCACCATGGGCCATCCGCTGATCATGGGCCGGAAGACCTTCGAGGCAATCGGCAAGCCGCTCGATGGCCGGGATTCGATTGTCGTTAGCCGGGGCAGAGAGAGCTTAAGAGCAAGTTCCGGCGTTTTTGCTGCGTCTTCGCTCGAAGAAGCGTTAACCATCGCTCGGACGCAAGCGAAGGCACGAAGGGTAAAAGAGGCTTTTGTCATCGGCGGCGCTGAGCTTTTCGATGCGGCCCTGCCGCACGCAAACCGGGTCTACCTGACGCGCGTACATGCATCGCCCGAGGGCGACGTATGCTGGGAACCGGCATTGGACCGCGCATGGCATGAGGTCTCCCGGGAAGATCGTCCGGCGAGTGATCGCGACGAGTGCCCTGTCACCGATGTAATCTTGGAACGCGGGAAGAGTGCTTGACGCCGCCTACACTCAGGTCCATATCCGCGAGACACATCGGGAAACGGGGCATTCATAATTCCTTAATATGAACGCCGATATCTCGCGACAGACAAAGATTTGTCACATCGTGACCGTCATTGACATCCTTTTACAGACCTGATGAATAGCCAAGCGGGCGGCCCGAAAGCGGCGATCCTGCCGATTGCGAAGGAATATCAAAATGCCGTGGAATCAGAATAGCGGCGGCAACTGGAAAGGCGGTCCCGGTGGCCCCTGGGGTCAAGGCCCCTCAGGCGGCGGGCAGCAGCCCGACCTGGAGGAAATCCTCCGGCGCAGCCAGGACAAGCTTCGCCAAGCCATGCCGGGCGGCATTGGAGTTTTCGGCTCGCTCCTGATTTTCCTCGTCGTCGCGTCCGCCGTCGGCTACTTCGGATTCACGGTCCGCATCAATCCGGATGAGCGTGGTGTTGTCCAGCGTTTCGGCGCGTACGATCGCGAGTTGTATAATGGCATCAACTTCCGATGGCCCTACCCCGTCGAGGAAGTGACCGTTGTCCCCTATACTCGGCAGAACCGGATCGAAATCGGTTTCAGCTCCGGCGCGAGCGGCCCATTCAGCCAAGTTAGAGCGCCGAACCGGTCCGAGGAAAGCCTGATGCTGACCGGGGATGAGAACATCGTCGATGTCAATTTCAGCGTTTTTTGGAACGTGAAGGATGCGGCTGCCTTTCTTTTCAACGTTCGCAACCAGGGCGATAACCTCGACGCAAATTCAAACGTGAAGGCTGTTGCCGAAGCCGCCATGCGTGAGGTCATCGGCCAGAACGAAATTCAGCCGATCCTGACCAAAAGCCGCCAGGAGATCGAAGAGGCGGTTAAGGCCCTCCTCCAGCGCACGCTCGACAGCTACAAGGCCGGGATCAACGTCACGCAGGTCGTTTTGCAAAAGGTGGACCCGCCCGCGGAGGTGATTGCTGCGTTCCGTGATGTTCAGGCGGCCAAGGCCGATCAGGAGCGCGCCCGAAATGAGGCCGAAGCCTACGCCAACCGCGTGGTTCCGGAAGCTCGCGGCGATGCGCAGCGTATTTTGCAGGCGGCCCAAGGCTACCTCCAGCAATCGGTTGCCGAAGCAAAGGGCCGGACGGATCGTTTCCTGAAGGTTTACGATGAATATCGAAAAGCCCCCGATGTAACGCGTCGGCGGATGTATATCGAGACGCTTGAGCGCGTGCTGGGTGGAATGGACAAGTTGATCATCGACGAAAAAACCAGCGCCAGCGGCGTTGTCCCCTATCTCCCCCTTGGTGATCTGCAACGATCCGGCCAGACTGGAGGCCAGCGATGAGAGCGGGCATTCTCGGGTTCCTCCTCCTGACGGTTATCGCTGCGGCCGCGGCCGTCGGGTTTTCCGCCTTTATCGTCAATCAGACCCATCGCGCGCTCGTTCTCCAGTTTGGCGAGCCAGTGCGGGCCATTGATGAGCCGGGCCTTTATTGGAGGACACCTTTCATTCAGACCGTTGAACAGTTCGACCGGCGGATTCTCGATCTGCAAACAGACGAGCAGGAGGTGATCGCCTCCGATCAGAAGCGCATGATTGTAGATGCATTCGCCCGCTACCGGATCAACGATCCCCTGGCGTTTTATAAAGCCTTTCGGAGCGAGATCGGCGCCCGCCAGCGATTGACCGCCATTGTGGATTCCACAATACGGAGCGTACTTGGCCGGGCGACCTTCATCGATATCATCCGCAATAAGCGCGACGCGCTCATGAAGCAGACGATCAAGCAGGTCAATGAGGACGTCGGCAACCTTGGGGTCGAGATTGTGGACGTACGCATCAGGCGCGCGGACCTCCCCGAGGCCAATAGTCAGGCGATCTACCGCCGAATGCAGACCGAACGGCAGCGGGAGGCCGCCGAGCTTCGGGCGCAGGGAAGCGAGCAATCGCAAATCATCAAGTCGACGGCGGATAAAGATGTAACCGTGCTAATCGCCAATGCAAACCGCGATTCCGAACGGATGCGCGGCGACGGCGACGCGGAACGGAATCACATTTATGCTGACGCCTTCACGAAAGATCGCGATTTCTTCGCATTCTATCGCTCGATGCAGGCTTATGAGGAGGCTTTAAAGGGAGGGCATACGCGGATCGTGCTGTCGCCGAACTCCGAGTTCTTCCGCTATTTCAATGGAGCAGCGCCAAAGCCAGGAGATGGTGTGAGGGCGCCATCGGCGGAGCCGTCCGGGTCGAGTGCGGCTGCTTCCACCCCGCCGGTGCGCTAAGTAGATTGGGGCGCAAACGAAGATAGTTAACCTTTGTCTGCTATCGGCAATCGAATAAGGAAGATTGCGCTCGCCACGCTTATTCACCACCTTATAATGGGCGGCGTTTCCCGAGGCGTGTTTTGCAGTTATGATGTTCTTCTTGCTGAGGCCCCAATGACGATCCACCAACGGTTCCGGCTGTTCATCGGCGTGGGCTTGCTTGCTTCTTTATGCGTCGCGGATGCCTCACGGTCATTCGCCATGGACGCAAGAGCCGATCTATCCTTTTCGGACGTTGCGGCCCGCGTGAGAAATTCCGTTGTCACTGTTGCGGCCGCCGTGGTTGACGCCAGACAGGCAGGGCGGGCGGGCCGAGGCCGGGAGAGCCGCGCCGAGGGCGGCAAGTCGCAGTCTTTTGAGGACTTCAGCCCGCTCCGGCCGAAAACAGGCCCTGGCGAACCGGTCCGTCAGTTTACCTCGATTGGCTCGGGGTTCATCATCGACGCGAGTGGACTTATCGTCACCAATAATCACGTCATCGAGGGCGGAAACGCCATTTACGTTATCCTCTCCGACGGGTCGGAGATGAAAGTCGATAAAGTCATTGGCCGCGACCCAAAAACCGATGTTACACTTCTCAAGGTCACGCCCAAAGCCTCGAAGCCCTTTTATGCGGTGCCTTTTGGCAACTCGGGGCGGATGCGCGTCGGCGACTGGGTCATTGCAATAGGCAACCCCTTTGGCCTCAACGGCACCGTCACCGCCGGAATTATTTCGGGACGCGGACGCGATATAGCTGCTGGGCCTTATGACGATTTCCTTCAGACCGATGCGTCCATCAACCGTGGAAATTCAGGCGGGCCGCTGTTCAACGCCGTGGGCGAAGTGATCGGGATCAACACCGCGATCTTCTCGCCATCCGGTGGAAGCATCGGCCTCGGCTTTGCAATCCCCTCTAACACGGCTCAACGCGTCATTGATCAGCTCAAGCGTTATGGCGAAACCCGCTGGGGCTGGATTGGCGTGCGCCTTCAAACCCCAAGCGACGATCTCGCGAACGGCTTTCATCTCGCCAGCGCCGCGGGAGCCTTGATCGCCCGCGTGGACAAGGGCGGCCCCGCGGACATGGCGGGACTTTTGGAAGGTGATCTCGTCCTTTCCTTTGCGGGTTCGGAGGTGAAACATGCCCGGCGACTTCCCCAAATCGTCGCGCAATCGCCGGTTGGCGAGGAGGCTGACGTGGTGATCCTTCGGGGAGGCGAGCGAAGGACCTTGAAAGTCAAGGTCGGGCTCCTGGAAGAGCCCCGCGGGTCTGTAGCGTCCTCTCCGCGGGGAAAGCCCAAGCGCCACAAAATCAGCTTCCAGTCTTTGTCGGATGAGAACCGCGAGCAATTCTCTCTTGCCAGCGATGTCGAAGGAGCAATTGTAACAGGGGCGGAGGCGCAAAACGTCGCAAATGGGGGGCTGAAGCCTGGAGATTTGATTATCGGAGCCGCGCATCAGCGTGTTCGCAGGGTGGAAGACCTTGAGTATCGGCTAGCTGAGCTGCAGCGCATGTCGCGGTCCGAAGCACTCCTGACCATTCAAGACCGCGATGGGGGAATTCGATTCGCCTCGATTTCGCTCAGCAATGACTAGTCCCTTATCAGGCTCAAACACACTTCTGAGGGGAGCAGCGAAGTCGCCAGTGTACCTTTACCGTTACGTGATCTCCCCAATCCTAGGTCCTCGTTGCCGCCATTTGCCAACCTGCTCCCAATACGCGCTCGACGCCATCGATCTGAACGGGGTCTGGATTGGCGGCTGGCTTACTCTGGGCCGCATCGGCCGCTGCCATCCTTGGGGCACCCATGGCTATGACCCTGCCCCCGATCTGCGGCAGGCCCAAATCCCGTTCTGGGCGCCTTGGCGGTATCTCGGATTTTACCCGCACTAACATCTAATCGCTTTTGACGGGATAAAAAGCGGGCGTGCAAAAGGCGATCCATTCTAAAGTGTTACAACAGCTTATTCGCGTCCAACCGGGCGCGCGACTGGTGCCGCCGAAGCTCGAAAGATCAGGCTGAAAGCCTCGAAACCATGCCTTCGATCCCGAAGAGAAACATGCCCATCCCGCCGATAAGCAGATGCGAGGCGGTTGCGGCGAGAAGTGAGTTTGTTCGCGCGAAGATCCATCCCCAGAGCATGCCGGGAAGAAAGGCCGCGATCGCAAAAGCAAGGCTGATATGGGCGTGCGCGGCGGCGAAAACGAGGTTTGAAGCCAGGATCGAAAACCAGCGCCGCTTCAGTTCACTCCCGTGCAGAAACGCATAGAGCGGCGCCTGGATACCTGAGCGAGCCACGAATTCCTGCATGGGGGTAAGCAGAAGATAGATGGCGAGGGCAAGCCAATACCAAACCGTCATCGGCACTGGATGGCCGCTCACCTCCACATCTGCACTGTCGATGAGAGAAACGCCGGCAAGACTGTCCGAAGTGCTGATCAGCACCCATTTGGCAGCCACGAAAAGCGCCAGAAAAAGCAGAGAAGCGCGCATCGAATAAGCGAGCGCGGGACGCCAGTTGTCGAAGCGAAGGCCGAAGAACTTCAGGGGAAAGCCGCTCGTGGCAATGATGGGAACGAAGCAGAGCCCGAAAAGCAGGATCACCAGGGGTGTCAGCGCGAAATTCGCATGAGCCAGGCTCTTAAAATTTGGCAAGAAACTTAGCGTGAGCGTATAGACCGACAAAATGCATAACGTAGCAACCACGATGTGCCCAACGCCATTTCGATATGCCGAAAACTCGTTTTCGAGCTGCAGAGTATTGACGCGAAGGGTCATAGATTCATCGGCGTGTCTCGTGAGATGGTGCCGTAGCTTGTTGGCAACGACATCGCGCAGCCGCCTTGTGGTGCTTCTGCGCCGCGATGCACTCAGATCGACGACAGCAATCAACGTTTCGGACTTCGTCATAAAGGACACGGCGCTCGGCTTGCCGTCGACGAAAGACATTTCGCCGAAGATTTCGCCCCGGCGGAGGATACAGAGTTCGTAGCTTGTAGGCAGGCTCTCAAGCGGAGAGAGACCTTCCTTCGTCAAGGCAACCTGCCCATCCATAATAATATAGATCTTACCCGGATTTCTCGTGCCTTCCTGAAGAATAACGCGGCCAGGCTTAAACCTTTTGTGCTTTATATGAGGGAGAACAAGTCTTATTTGCTGACGAGAAAGACTTGAAAACAGAGGATTTTTGGGTATTTCAATATAACGGCCTCTAATGCGCGCTGGTAAGCGAGGTGAGTTTACAGTGACTAGCGCGTTTGCCAATTCAACCATGGACTTTCTGGGCCAATCCGAAATTTCAATTTAACTTTAGCTCCCGTATATGCACGTTAAAACCTTGCGCCGGTTAAACGATCCAGCGGGCATTCCTGCTATGCTGTTCCCAGCTACAAGATTATGTGTACAGAGATTTGAAAGAATCCTCTCAACTGCACAGTTCGCACGCCACCGCCTATTACGTCCTGTTCCCGTTCCTCTCCATGATACCAGTAAAAGGGAAAAACATCACAGTGTTTCCTACAAAAATTTAAGCTAATGAGACCTTCAGCATCTTTTAATCACGTTTAGCGAGCGGTTATGCATCCCACTTTATGATTACGTTGGATTGAGAGCAGTACCACTTTAGTTTTATGTCTCTTTACTTCTCCAGTTTTGCGTCTCGGTTTTGAGTTTTCGAAATGCTTTAAGTTCGATTCTCTCAGTCTCAGTGTGAATGATAGCTGAAATTCTTCCGCACACCTGTTTCAAAATCCCGTGAAGCGGATGCTTGGGTGTGGAAGTGCGTCAATTTTGTTAACAGCAAAGCTCAGGGCCGACGGCTCTCACCGTCAGCCCTCCTCAGATTGGCTTATATGCACGCTATGCTAAGCGGCTTCCTGTTTGCGCGGCTCTTTCGCTCGGCCAAGATCCGGGGGTATGGCCTCGGCAGAAATCCGTTTAATCGCTTCAGTCAGCAGGAGTGTTTCTTGCGCCTGGCTGCCGAGCCGCCGGATGGAAACCGTCTGCTCCTCGGCCTCGCGCTTACCCACCACAAACATCACGGGAATTTTCGCAAGGCTATGTTCCCGGACCTTGTAGTTGATCTTCTCGTTGCGAAGATCGGTCTCCGCGCGGAGACCGGCTTTTTCGCAAGCCTCAAGCACGCTGCCCGCATAAGGATCCGCGTCGGAGACGATAGTCGCCACCATAACCTGCACCGGCGAAAGCCAGAGCGGAAGGTGACCGGCATAGTTCTCGATGAGAATGCCGATAAACCGCTCCAGGCTGCCGAACATGGCCCTGTGGATCATCACCGGCGTATGTTTCGCGCCATCCTCGCCGATGTAAAAGGCGCCAAGCCTCTCGGGAAGGTTGAAGTCGAGTTGCACCGTGCCACACTGCCAGTGGCGGCCGATAGCGTCACGGAGCGTATATTCAAGCTTCGGCCCGTAGAACGCCCCTTCGCCGGGACTGATCGAATAGGGATGCCCGATTTTGTCCAACGTCACTTTGAGCGCCGCCTCGGCCTTGTCCCAGATCTCGTCCGAGCCGACCCGCTTCTCGGGCCGCGTCGATAGCTTGATGATCACATCCTCAAAGCCGAAGTCGCGATAGATCGACAGGATCATGTCGTTCATCTTGATGCACTCGTCGATCATCTGATCCTCGGTGCAGAAGATATGCGCGTCGTCCTGCGTGAAATGCCGCACACGCATAATGCCATGCAGCGCGCCCGACGGCTCGTAGCGATGCACCTTGCCGAACTCGGCGATGCGCAGCGGCAGGTCGCGATAGCTTTTCAGGCCATTCTTGAAGATCTGGATATGGCCGGGGCAATTCATCGGCTTGCAGCAGAACACGCGCTCGTCCGGGGTTTCGGTGACGAACATGTTCTCGCCGAACTTCTCCCAGTGGCCGGATTGTTCCCAGAGCTTGCGCTCCATCATGTCGGGCGAGTTCACCTCGACATAGCCGTTCGCTTCCTGGCGGCGGCGCATGTAGCTGACCAGCTCCCGGAACAGGGTCCAGCCTTTGGGATGCCAGAACACCGAACCCGGCGCCTCCTCCTGGAGATGAAACAGGTCCATCTCGCGTCCGAGCCTACGGTGGTCGCGCTTCTCGGCCTCCTCAAGCTGATGGAGATGGGCCGCAAGCTGCTCCTCGGTCGCCCAGGCGGTGCCGTAGATGCGCTGCAGATGCTCCCGGGCTTGATCGCCGCGCCAGTAGGAGCCGGCCACCTTCATCAGCTTGAATGCCTTGCCGACCTTGCCCGTCGAAGGCATGTGCGGCCCCCGGCAAAGGTCGAGCCATTCGCCCTGGCGGTATATTTTCAAGTCTTGGTCCTCAGGGATAGCGTCCACCAGCTCGACCTTGAAGCCCTCGCCATGCGCCGCAAAAAAGTCCTGAGCCTTGGCGCGGGACCATACCTCTTTCGTGAAAGGCCTGTCCGCAGCCACGATGGCGCGCATCCGCTCCTCGATCTTGGCGAGGTCGTCCGGGGTGAAGCTCTCTTCACGGTAGAAGTCGTAATAAAAGCCGTTCTCGACGACGGGACCGATGGTAACCTGGGTTCCGGGATAGAGGTCCTGCACAGCCTCGGCCATCACGTGCGCCGCGTCATGCCGGATCAGTTCAAGCGCGTCCGCGTCATCGCGGGTGACGATCTTGACGCTGGCATTTGTGGTGATCGGGTCGGCGATGTCGGCCAGCGCTCCGTTCAGGCTGACGGCGACCGCCTTCTTCGCGAGCGATTTCGAGATCGAAGCCGCGAGTTCCGCGCCGGTGATGCCGGGCTTGTATTCGCGAGCGGAACCGTCGGGAAACGTCAAAGTAATCATGGAATCCTCTCACTCCCGCCTACCTGCGCGGGTAAGATGTTGGCGATGCGTCCTAATGTGGTCCCTTACGCCGAAAGTCAAGATTTAGGGATTGTAAACGCTGCAAACTCCACACTCCGCGATGGAGTTATCCACGGGCGAAGCTCCTTTGCCGCAGGGCGGCTTCATTTACCTGGAAAGCAGCTTCCGCAGTTTCTTCATCCGATGCTTTTGGTAGCCGACGACGTCGGGCGCGAACGGCAAGTACGCCGGTACGCGGACGTGAGTAATCGATGTCACAATCGGGTTGGCGTCGTTGGCAGGCTGAATGTGGCACATGATGCCGCCTTCATCGCCCATATAGGACAGGCTTGATACGGTCTGCCGCCTCTCCAATGCGCCGCAGGAGGGGCTTCGTTTGAGCGTGGTCATCAGCTCGGGAGTGAGATCGACATCGAACGGCGCCGCCGCCTCCAATGTGGCCAGAAGCTGACGCGTCTTTTCAGGATTGTCGATCATCGTTTTCTCCTTGGCGCGCAAACTCTTCAAGCGTCAGGAGCTTCGAAGCTTCGCCTGTACGCCGCCGGCGTACTTCCGCAAGCTGCTCCTCCTTCAGCTGGAATGTTTTAGAGCAGCGGCTTTCCCAAACCGCCTGTGACGCCGCCTTGTAATGGCCGGTTTAAAAAGCCGCGGCTTGCAAAGCGCGGCATGGAGATCATAAGTGCCTGCGGTCATGTTTTTTACCCCTCATTAACGCTTCTGAACGCAATCCTAAGCGCAGGCTTTAAGATCCGGTGAATTTGTCGATTTGGGCGCTCCGAAAAATTATTTGTATAGCTAGATAGGCCTGTTTTATCGCGGTAGGAACGTGGGTTACCCCACGCCCCCCGCACAGATCCGGACAGGCCCAATTAAGGCATCCGGCTCCTACCTAGGGTGCGTGGCGGCGAAGCGCACTGCAGGCCACGGATGAAGAATTTTCGGTTTCGGGAGGAAGTCTTCGGCTAGCTTTTCATCCTGCTCCAGGGGGTATCGTCCTTCTGGCTTCTCCGCCGGAGCGTCCTTCGCCAGAGCCAGACGATCTGATGCCTGAACTTGCCGAGCGCCGCAAAGTTGGCAGGCACGGCATGGTAGGCGAAAAAGCCTCTGATCACTTGCGCCAGCCATCTCCCTTGTTCGGGGATCGGCTGATGCATCCGCCGCCGCAACTCTTCTTTGACTTCCTTGAGCTTGGCCCTCACGCGGTCCCGCCGGGATTTCCGCTTAAGCTGGAACGATCCCCGACGGCTCTTGCCGCAGATATGGGTGAACCCCAGGAAGTTGAAGGTCTCCGGTTTATCAAGTCCGCGCTTCGCGCGCCCAGCCGCCGCAAAGCGGCCGAACTCGATCAGACGGGTCTTGTCCGGGTGAAGCTGCAGAGCGAACTCCTCGAACCGCGCTCGCATCGCATCGAGAAAACGGCGAGCGTCGTTTTCATACTGGAAACCCAGCACCAGATCATCGGCATAGCGCACGACGATCATGTCGCCGGTGGCCTCGCGCCGTCGCCAGCGCTCGGCCCAGAGGTCGAAAACGTAGTGCAGGTAGATGTTGGCGAGCAGCGGCGATATCACCGAACCTTGCCCCGTCCCCCTGTCGCTGACCGTCACGGCCCCGTCTTCCAGGATACCCGCCTTAAGCCATTTCTGGATCAGGCGGATGATGGCCCCCCTCTTGCGCTTGTCGCCGATCCGATGTTCTACAAATCTAACCAACCAATTCTGGCTAACAGAATCGAAGAACGACCGGATGTCAGCGTCAAGTATGGTGTTCACCTTCCTCTTGGCGATGCCTACCGCGAGGGCGTCCAGCGCATCGTGCGCTCCCCTTCTGGGACGAAACCCGTAGGAGAACCCGAGGAAATCTTCCTCGTAGATCGCGTTCAGCACCAAAACGGTCGCGCCCTGAACGATTTTGTCTTCCAGGGCGGCAATCGCCAAGGGCCGCCGCCGCCCGTCCGCCTTCGGGATATAGGTCCGGCGGGACGGTTGAGGCCGGTAAGCCCCGCGGTGGATGCGGCCATGCAGATCCATGAGCCTGCGCTCAAGGTCGGCTTCGTACTCCTGCCACGTCACGCCGTCGACCCCAGGCGCAGCCCTACGCTTGAGAGCGTAGAGATGTGGACCGCGACGCGCAGTTCGAGCACATCAACGCCAAGGTTCGGGCGGCGCAGGCTGCCGGTCAGCCCGCAATATCCGTCGACACGAAGAAAAAGGAGCTGGTTGGCAATTTCCGTAACGGCGGCAGCGACTACCGTCCCAAGGGCGAGCCGCGGCGTGTGAACGTGCACGATTTCGCGGACAAGAAGCTTGGCAAGGTTGTCCCCTACGGCGTCTACGATATTACGGCCAACAAAGGCTGGGTCAGCGTTGGCGTCACCCACGACACTGCGGAGTTCGCCGTGGCCTCGATCCGGCTGTGGCTGGAAAAGATGGGACACCAGCGCTATCCCGATGCAAGCGAGCTGACCATCACCGCCGATTGTGGCGGCTCAAATGGCGCGCGCGTGCGGCTATGGAAAGTGAAACTGCAGGACTTTGCCGATGAGACGGGCCTCACGATCCATGTCTGCCACTACCCGCCGGGCACATCGAAGTGGAATAAGATCGAGCACCGCCTTTTCTGTCATATCACTCAGAACTGGCGCGGGCGTCCGCTGACTGACAGGGTAGTCGTCGTCGAGCTGATTGCAGCAACGTCAACGAAAGCCGGGCTGCGCGTCGAAAGCGCGCTGGACGAGAGAACCTACGAGAAGGGCATCAAAGTCAGCGATGCTGAAATGCAAGCCCTCAACATTTGTGGCGATGCGTTCCATCCTGATTGGAACTACACAATAAATCCTCGAACCGGAAAATCGTAGCGGTTATTTTTGCGGATATACTTAGCTTGGAGAAGTTCATGCATGGCCAGCATGTCCTCGGACTTGATCCGCAGTGAAGCGGTCGTGATGCATACGGTTGGTCCACTTAAGCCCGATGCACCCCTTAATCATATTTGACATAGGCGTGGCGCGGGTCATGCGGCGTGCCCGTCAACGCGCCGCCCTCTTTTGACGGCTGCCACTGCACAACGTCCTCGATCTTCTTCGCAAGTTCGAAATCCTTGTCCGTGATACCGCCCGCATCATGATTTTGCAGGCACACCTCAACCCCCGCGTAGGAGGCGTGAATGTCGGGGTGATGCCATGCCGCCTCCGCGAGATGCCCGACCGCGTTGATCACCATGAGCGTGCCCTTCCACCCATGGGTCTGGTATTTGCGGCAGATGAAGCCATCCCGGTAATACCAGCGCGGCAACTCGGCCTTCAGCCGGGCTTCGATGTCTTGCTCTTTATAGGTTTTTTCGCGGGCTTTTACCTTCGCTCATCGTTTCCTCCGGCGTTCGATCCCGGAAATATGATGACTCCGATCAAGGCAAACATTGCTCTCACAACTTATTGTCCCGCGGAGCAAGTTAGGTCTATAACGGCCCATCGTTGCTGAATGCCATGTTTCAAGGAGATATCAGTGGTTCGCGGAGAGGCTCTTAAGCCCCGTCCCGGCGTGCTCGCCGTCGACCCTTACGTTCCGGGGCGCTCCAAACTTGCGGGCGAGGGTCCGGTCATCAAGCTGTCCTCGAATGAGACGCCGCTCGGGCCGTCGCCGCACGCGGTCGAGGCTTTCCGCGACGCCGCGTTCCGGCTCGACCGCTATCCGGATGGCTCCTATACTCTCCTTCGCGATGCGCTCGGCGCCTCTTACGGGCTGAACCCGGCGCACATCGTCTGCGGGAACGGATCGGACGAGATATTCCACGTGCTCGCCCAGGCCTATCTCGGCCCTGGCGATGAAGCGATCTACACCGAGCATGGGTTCCTCGTCTATCGCATCGCCATTCTCGCGGCGGGCGCGGAGCCCGTTATTGCGCCGGAGCGCAATCTTACAGCCGATGTGGACGCCATTCTCGCGCGCGTGACGCCTCGGACGCGGGCCGTCTTTATCGCCAATCCCAACAATCCGACCGGCACTTATCTCAATGTCCAGGACGTAAACCGGCTCAGAGGCGCGCTCCCGGAGCGTGTGCTTCTGATCCTCGACGGCGCTTATGCCGAATACGTCACCGCGAACGACTACGAAGCAGGCATCGAGCTGGTTGCGACCACGCCCAATACGATCATGACGCGCACCTTCTCCAAAATTTACGGGCTTGCGGCCGCGCGTGTCGGCTGGGGCTATGCACCCGCCCCCATCGCAGATGCGATAAACCGCGTTCGCAGCCCGTTCAATCTGGCGCAGCCGTCCGTCGAGGCAGCGGTGGCGGCACTTGAAGACAGTCAGCATATCGCTCAGGCGAAGGCGCATAACGAACTTTGGCGCGACCGCGTCACGCGCGAACTCCGCGAAATCGGGTATGATGTGCCGGACAGCGCCGCGAATTTCGTCCTCATCCCCTTCGGGACCGAGCCTGGCCGTACCGCACAGGACGCCGACGCGCATCTCAACGCCAAGCGCATCATTCTCCGGCATGTCGGCGCGTATAAGCTGCCGCACGCGCTGCGCATGACGATCGGCCTCGACCACGAGAACCGCGCTGTCCTCGACGCGCTCCGCGAGTTCGCCGGCCGTTAACTGCGGCGGCCGCGTCACGGATTCATCTGCGGGAATACGCTCCGTAGCCAGCCAGCGGCGGCCACGTTCGCGCTCGCGATTAGTTGTGCTACCCATTTATGATGCAATGCAAAATGGACTAGCCAACTTCGCGGAGGCATGTCACCTTCAGGTCGATCAACGCGCACCCTTTTTCGCGTCAACAGCTGAGGAGGAGAGCATGAGCTCGACTGCAAAACGCCACCGGCCAACGAGATTGGCAAAGGCGCACGGCTCCGCAACGCTCACGCTGAACAACCAGAATTACGAATTTCCGGTCTATTCCGGGACCGTCGGCCCCGACGTCATCGATATCTCAACCCTTTACAGCAAGGCAGGGGTGTTTACCTACGATCCGGGCTTCACCTCCTCGGCGTCGTGCAAATCCGACATTACCTTTATCGACGGCGACCATGGCGTCCTTCTGTATCGCGGCTATCCCATCGGCGATCTCGCAGAGCATGGCACCTTCCTCGAAACCTGCCACCTGCTTCTTTACGGCGAGTTGCCGAACAAGGAGCAATCCGCTCACTTCGTCAATCGCATCACCTATCACACCATGATCCACGAGCAGATGAACCGGTTCTTCTCCGGCTTCCGCCGTGACGCGCATCCCATGGCGATCATGGTGGGGACGGTCGGCGCGCTCGCCGCCTTCTATCATGACTTCATCGATATTACCGACCCCGTCCAGCGGGATCTCGCCGCCCTTCGCATGATCGCGAAAATGCCCACGATTGCGGCGACGGCCTTCAAATATTCGATCGGCCAGCCATTCATGTATCCGCGCAACGAGCTCGATTACTCGTCGAACTTCCTCTACATGATGTTCGGCGTGCCTTGCGAGCCATACAAGGTCAATCCAATTCTCGCTCGCGCGCTGGACCGCATCCTCATTCTGCACGCCGATCACGAACAGAACGCCTCAACCTCGACGGTGCGGCTTGCCGGTTCCTCGGGCGCGAACCCCTTCGCCTGCGTCGCGGCGGGCATCGCCTGTCTGTGGGGACCGGCGCATGGCGGGGCGAACGAGGCCGCGCTCAAGATGCTCATGGAAATCGGGACGGTGGATCGCATCCCCGAGTTCGTAAAACGGGCCAGAGACCCGAACGACCCCTTCCGCCTCAGCGGCTTTGGGCACCGCGTCTACAAGAACTACGATCCGCGCGCGCGCGTCATGCAAAAAACCTGCAAGGAAGTGCTCGACATCGTCGGCGTCAAGAACGATCCGCTTCTCCAGGTCGCCATGGAACTGGAGCGTATTGCGCTTGAAGACGAATATTTCGTCCAGAAGAAGCTGTATCCGAACATCGACTTCTATTCCGGCATTACCTTGAAGGCGCTCGGCTTCCCGACATCAATGTTCACCGTGCTGTTCGCGGTGGCGCGCACGGTGGGCTGGATCGCACAATGGAAGGAAATGATTTCCGATCCGGAGCAGAAAATCGGACGCCCGCGCCAGATCTACATCGGTGAAAAACCTCGCGACTATGTTCCGCTGGAAGAGCGCTCCTAGAGCGCGCCCGATTGAAGCGGGCCTTAAGCTCGCAAAAAAACAAACCGTGTCGATGCCATTCGGACCAAGTCCTCATATAACATGGCTGGCCGGCTCGAGCGCGGCCATACGAGCAGGTCAGCACTCCATGTAAAGCGCATTTCCCGTTCGTCGCCGGGATGCGCCTCGCGCCGGGCCATTTAGAAAAAATAGCGTCGCAACCGGTTTCGATTTTGCGCACGCCGCCTTAACGGCGATCAATTTTTCCGCCTTTAATCGATTGCGATTAAAGGCGGGTTGATCGAGCGCGCTCCCCGGCGTGCCAATCAGTGGTCGTAATGCAGGAGGTGGGTCAGCCCGAAAAGGAGCGCGAAGCCTCCGGCCATGCTCGAGATGAAGAACTGGGTCTGGTCCACGAACAGGTGGAAGTAGCTAACCCCGACGAAGCCGAGAATGCCGCCCACCACTGCGCCCGCGATGGCATAAAGGAAAAGGCGCAGCAAGCCGCGAACCCGCCGGCGCGGCGGAGGTTCTTCGCCTGGCGAACGGCCTGAGCCGATGGGCGGAAGCGCGCGGCGATTGGGGTTGAAGGACTGCCTGGCTGAGACGACCGGCTTTTCATCAGGCAGAGGAACTGTGGTCTCCGGCGTATCCAATATTGCGCTCTGCGCTTGGGAAACAGCGTGTCGTGACTGAACTGGGCCGGCAGGCCCATTTACCGGTTTCTTAGGCTGAAGCCCAGCGGCTGCTCGCTCGGCATCTTCCTGCTGACGCACTATGTCTGGATCCATGTGATCGTCCCTCTGACCCGGTCTTATGAACCGGGCTCCTTGCTGCGTTCAAGCGGGGTATTAACACTTAATCAGTATCACACCAGAAGAAGCAAAAAGGAGTGCGGCAAATATGTAGCTTAGATGGAAAGAAAGCTCTGATGCGAGGGCAAGCGAGTGAAGCTCCTCAATCTTCGGAAGAAAACGAGACGGCACAATAACTAAACACTGGCGGAGCGTGTCCTTCAAACGGATGATGAAGGCCCCTGATGTGCGCGTCATGCAAAGAGGCTGTGGACGAATGGTAAACGCGAGGTCGCGACACATTCCAACCCCCGCATATTCGCGAAAAACGCCAAATCACCTCAATTGCGGCAGCGGGCTCGTCCCTGCCAAGCGTTCGTAACCCGACAGATTTTCCGCCCAGTGAAGCCTTGACGATGCGTCATGAAAAGGCGAAGGAACCCGCTGCAGCCTGGAGGTATCATGGACAAGGACGGCAAGGATGAAAGCGATCTGGCGACCGCGACGGCCTTGACTCAACTCGGCCGCAACCCGCACCGCTACTCGGGTTTCGTCAACACGCCAGTCTTCAGAGGGTCTACGGTTCTCTTCCCCGACGCTGAGAGCCTTGAGTCCAGAGACCTGGAATATACCTATGGCCGCCCCTCCAATCCGACCACGCGTGCGCTGGAACTTGCGCTGGCGAAACTTGAAGGGGGGCAGCAGACATTCCTGACCCCGTCGGGACTGTGCGCCGTCTCGACGACACTTCTGGCTTTCGCGGAAACGGGCGGACACATCCTTATCAGCGATAGCGTCTACATGCCGACGCGGCGCTTTGCGAACCGCGTGCTCAAGCGGCTCGGCGTCGACGTCGAATATTATGATCCCATGATCGGTGATGGGATTGAGCGATTGCTTGCGGCCGGAAACGAAGCTCGTCTTCACGGAATCTCCAGGGTCCCAGACCTTCGAGCTGCAGGATATCCCCGCGATCTGCAAAGCGGCGCGAGGGCGTGGCGTGCCTGTCGCCATCGACAATACGTGGGCCACGCCGCTTTATTTCCGGGCCTTCGATCACGGCGTTAACATTTCTATCCAGGCAGCCACGAAATATATCGTCGGTCACGCCGACGCGCTTCTCGGCGCGATCACTTGCGATGCGGCGTCGGCAAGGGCGGTTGCTTCCACACATGAAAGTCTCGGCCTCTGCGTAAATGGCGAAGACTGCTTTCTTGCTCTTCGCGGTCTCCGCACCCTCTCGGTACGGCTGGAACGCCATTGGAAGTCGGGCCTCGCCATTGCCGAATGGCTGCAAGCCCGACCCGAAGTTGCATCAGTGCTGCACCCTGCTCTCCCTAGCTATCCGGGCCATGATCTGTGGCGCCGCGATTTTCTAGGCGCGAGCGGTCTTTTCTCGATCTATCTGAAGCCTTACCCGAACGCAGCGGTGAAGCGCCTGCTGAATGCGCTACGCATTTTCGGCATGGGCTACTCCTGGGGCGGCTTTGAAAGCCTGATCGTGCCTTTCGACTGCAAGGCTGCAAGAACCGCCACCATGTGGAACGCGCAAGGCCCTGCCCTGCGTCTGCATATTGGCCTCGAAGATGTGGACGATCTGAAGCGCGATCTTGAATGCGGTTTCGCAGCACTTCGCGATTAAAGTGTTGAGCCAGTCCGCCCGGCTTTTTTACTCGGAAACGTCTGGCGACGAATGGCCGCAAAACGAAACGCGCGAAACCGAGTGAATATCTCTTTCGTGTTGATACACTGGGCGGCAACGCAAAGCCTATGCTTGGTCGATTATGGAGACTTCAAGGCCAAAGCGGAGCTGAGCTTTTGCGTTTCTAGAAAACCGCCGGTGGGGCGGATGTGAATTCACGAACAGAATTCTACCGTGGCGTGACTCGCGTCAAGCCTGCACTGTATCTGGGTATTGATGAACCAAGGGGGAAGCTGAATGGCGACTTATCTGATCATCTACGACACAAAGAAAGAAGCAACCGCTTATCATGCGCATGATAAGCAAGTAACCGACGCGATCAAATCCATTTCCGACGTCTATTGGAACCATCTCGACAATACGTATCTCATTGTCTCGGCTCTTTCAGCTTCCCGAATCAAGGATAAGCTGAGCAAGCACCTGACCAATGACGACAAGGTCCTGGTTGTCAAGGTGGATGTCGGTAACGCGTCCTGGAGTGGCTTCCCCGAGAAGGCGGCGAGCTGGCTGAACGCACGCGCCTAGCCGATTTTTGAATCGCCGCCCGCAACGGGCTGCGGAACGAATGAGCCGCTGGGGGTCTCTCAGCGGCTTCGTGATGTTTTATCCGTCCACAGTTTTATGGACCTCCCCTCCAGGTACGCAAGACGAATCAGATACGCTGAAGCTCCAAAAGTTCTGGAGCCAGCCCTTGCGTTCATTATCCCTGCCGCTTCCGCAGCCGTCGCGTGGCAGCCCGGCTTTTCTCGATGTGGAGCGGTCTGCTCGCGGTCTCAGATGGGTCGAGCGGCTTGCGCCGTCGCAAGCTTATCTCGGAGCGGCAATCGCACAGCGTCATAATCTGCCTGAGATCATCGGACGAACTCCTCGCCGCGCGCGACATCGCGCTGGACCAGGTTCCCGATGTCATGAACCCGACGGTCCGTGCGCTATGCCCCGATCCCGCGACCCTTACCGATATGGAGAAGGCAGCCGAACGCATCGGCCACGCCATTCTCTCCGGTGAGAGCGTCGCAATTTTCGGCGACTACGATGTCGATGGCGCTTCGTCGTCCGCGCTTATGCGCCGCTTCCTCGCTTGGCATGGTGTTGACGCCCGCATTTACATTCCCGACCGGATCACGGAAGGCTATGGGCCAAACAAGACAGCGATCGCCTCGCTGATTGAAGACGGCGCCCAACTGATTGTAACGGTCGACTGCGGCTCGACGAACTTCGATGCGCTCGAAGTTGCCGCCAAGAAGAACGTGGATGTTGTGGTTGCCGATCATCATCAGGTCGGCGAAAACCTTCCGCCTGCCTATGCCATCGTCAATCCAAACCGCGAGGACTGCCTGAGCGGGCAAGGCCATCTCTGCGCCGCGGGCGTTGTCTTCCTGATGTGCGTCGCCACCCAGCGGTTTTTGCGAGCCAAAGGCTTTTATGCGAAGCGAAAGGCGCCGGACCTCCTGGAGTGGCTCGACATCGTGGCCTTGGCGACTGTTTGCGACGTAGTGCCGCTCATCGGCGTAAATCGCGCCTTCGTGGTGCAGGGGCTCAAAGTGCTCCGCGGTCGTCAGAATGCGGGCCTCAAGGCTCTTTGCGATGCAGCTGGCGTGAACAAGCCGCCTTCGCCCTACACGCTCGGCTTTGTGCTCGGCCCCCGGATCAACGCAGGCGGCCGCATCGGAGACTCGGGGCTCGGTGCGAGACTGCTAGCGTCCGACGACGCCCAAGAAACGGCGCGGATCGCTGAAACCCTCGACAAGCTCAACCGCGAACGCCGCGAAATCGAGCTGAAAACCGTCGAGGAAGCGGCTGCCTGGGCGGACCGCGCCTTGCTGGAAGATCCGGCTTGCCCGATCATTATCGCAGGCTCGCCTGCTTGGCATAAGGGCCTTGTGGGACTCGCCGCGAGCCGTCTGACCGAGCGTTTTCAACGCCCATGCCTCATTTTCTCGCAGGACGAGCGCGCGGGCGAAGCGACGGGTTCGGCGCGTTCCGTGTCAGGCGTCGATATCGGCGCTGCGGTGCGTGGCGCGGTTGAAGCAGGCGTCGCGAAGAAGGGCGGCGGCCACGCCATGGCCGCGGGCGTCACCATTGAGCAGCACCGGCTCCACGAACTGGCGGCGTATTTGCGGGAGGCGCTTGGGCCTTCTTATCGGGCGGCATCTGCGGCGCCGGTGCTACCCGTCGACGGGGCGCTGACGCCGCGTGCCACGACACTCGAATTTGCGGTGCAGCTTGAGAGTGCCGGGCCTTACGGCCAGGGAAATCCCGCGCCGCGATTCTGCCTGCCTTCGGTCAGGCTCACGATGGTGAAGGAGATCACGGGGGGCCATCTTCGCTGTGCGTTACAGGCCGTGGACGGCAGCCAGATCAGCGCCGTGGCCTTCCGGGCCGCGCACTCGGAGATTGGCGCCGCGCTCGCGCAAGGGCGCGACCTCGCCTGCCACGTTGCGGGCCGCATCGAGCGCGATGAGTGGGGCGGAAAGAACCGCATCGAATTCCAGATCGAGGATGTTGCCGTCGCCGCGAAACGCTAAGCCCCAATATCGCGTTTACAAGATTGCAGGCTTGCAAAGCTGCACAAACCCGATTTATATCCTCCTGTCGGCTAACAAAGCCGCAAGCGCCCCCTTCGTCTATCGGTTAGGACGCAAGATTTTCAATCTTGAAAGAGGGGTTCGACTCCCCTAGGGGGCGCCATTTCTTAGCTATCCCACTGTCATACATGGGGTTTTCTGTAAGCGGGACAGACGGTAGGACACGCCCGTCCCCTTGAATAATACCTTTCGACATCTTGGCAGCTGCACTGGCCGCCATCCTCTTCTGGGCAGCTTTGCGTGTGTAAATTCGTGCCATCTCCGCCTTTTTCCATCCGAACAGCGCCGCCTTCGTTTGGCAGGTCGGCATAGGCCGCGTCAAGCGCATACCGGTCCCAGGTCCAGCGCTTGCCGATGTGCTTGGGCCTTGGCATCAGGCCATCGGCGACAAGCTCGTCGAACTTGGAAGTGCCGATGCCGATATACCCGAGCCGCCAAGCGCAAGCTCGAGATGCTGGATGCCGCGAGCCGTCTCGATGATTTAAAAGTGCCACCTGGAAACAGGCTCGAGGCTCTGTCTGGCGATCTGTCCGGCTTTCACTCGATCCGCATCAACGATCAGTGGCGGCTCATCTTCGTCTGACTCTGGATCAGGAGGTCATTCTCGCGCTCATCAAGGTAAACGCCGATCAGGGCAGGCTCAGCGGCCTGTTCGAGCTCTGGCTGACGGGGCAAAGCGAATGGTCAGCTGAGACCATGGAGATCCGGAGCCTTCTTGTCGATATCGAAGAGAGGCAGCGAGAGCTTAAAGCTCTCATTGGGCGTTTGGCTGCGAGCTAAGCCCCTTGTCCAGCAGCGCCCGCCGTCATCTGAACAGTCTCCGCCATTCGGTCCTCAACACAAGTTAGCTCCGTAGCTCGGGATGGCCCGAACCGCGATGTTTCGCAGCTGCAATAATTGTTTCGGCTGCAGAGTGATGAGCGGACACGCCTAAAGCGTTCCCGAAATCGACGCTGTTGACCCAATTCGGACATTTGGTGCCGGCATAGTATGTGCGCACCTATGCAAGATGAAGTTCGATGCGGGTCGAGACGGCGGACATGGACCTGCAGGCCGCAGCAAAAAACGGATTGACAGTGGAGGGCCCGTTACAGAAGCGGACATCGGTGCGTTGGCGAAATGCGGCCAAACCTGATCGCCGAGTTGCGTCCGAAGATCGGTATAGGGGGACGCCTCACGGCATGTTACCCTTTCTGTTGCGCTTGGTGAGGGCTTACAGCGGGAGACAGGGCATGCAGAAAGCCACGAAAAAAGTGCGCATCACGCTTTGGCGACAAATCTTGGAATATGGCGACGTCGAAGTCACCGTTCCCTTGAACGCCAGCCTGGACCAGATCATTCAGGCCGCGGTAGCGCAATACAAAAATACAGAGAACGCGGGCTGGTATACCGATGGTGAGACCAATAGGTGGCGCAGGGCGACATCGGAGCTGGTTGGGACACCGATGGTGAGACCATCAGGTAGCGTAAAGACCTAACGGGCTTGGAGGACATAGAGGAGGTGCGGCCGATCACCGCCATCAAGGGCTCAGCACTCCCCTCTGGCATCACGAAGAACTTCACGGCGTACACGTCGCAATAGCCAAGCGCGCCGGCTATTCGCTGCGCCATCTCGTTCGCTTGGGCCTCATGCTCCGCGTCGCATCCGGCGGGAACCGAGCTTGCCTTGAGGATGCCCTGGCTATGGCTACTTGCGGCCCGCGACGCGGGAATCCGGAGGATTCCGGGTGTGCCGGTCCAAGAAGCAAAAGAGGGCGCATGGAGCACCCGTGGTTCCGGTGATTTTTGATCTCTGGGGCTGTTTTGACTCACAAACTATGTCACGGTCTATGATAAGGTAGGGCTGGGCATGGCCAAGGTTCGCAATGGTGACCTCGGTGGGAGCAAATCATGGCATCTGCAGGAAAGACGCGGGCGGAAGAGGCGCGCGAACAGGCTCCGTCGCGCGTGATTATTGCCGGAGTCTCGCCGGAGGTTGACAGCGGGCAATTCCCCATCGAGCGGACGGAGAAGGCGGTGGCGGCTGCCGGCATCCTTGACGAAGGAGAGCAAATCATAGAACCGGCAATAGAGGCGCCAGGGGCCGGGGTGCATGATCAGGCTCCGTCGCGCGCGGTCGTTGCCGAAGTCTCGCCAGAGGTTGACAGCGAGCGATTGCCCATCGCGCCAACGGTGGTGGAGGAGGAGGCGCCTGCCTGCATCCTTAACGACGTTGAGGGAATCACGGAACCAGCAAGAGAAGCGCCGGGGTATGGGGTACATGAACTGGCTCCGTCGCGCGTGGTCATTGCCGGAGTCTCGCCGGAGATTGACGGCGGGCAGTTCCCCATCAAGCGGACGGTGGGGGAGGAGGTGGTTGTGGCTGCCAACATCCTTGGCGACGGGCATGATGTGATCGTGGCCGTGATCCGCCATCGTTCCACCGGGGCGACCGATTGGGATGAGGTCCCCATGATCTTGCAGGCCAATGATCGCTGGACTGGCCGGTTCACGGTGACGGCTCTGGGATGGCACGAGTACACGATCCAGGCATGGGTCGATCGCTTTCTCACCTGGCACAGGGAGCTGATGAAGAAGCACGAGGCCGGCCAGCCGGATCTACCAGCGAACTCCTGGAGGGGGCCGCGCTGCTAATCGAGGCGGCCGAGCGCGCCAACGGCCCCGATGCCGGCTGGTTGCGCAAGCGGGCCCAACTCCTGGCGGGCAATGAGAGCCAGCTGTCAAGGATTCGGGCGGGCCTGAACCGGGACCTGGTCGAGCAGATGGCACGATACCCCGACCGGCGCGCGGCAAGTACGAATGACCGGCCGCTCCGCATTATGGTTGAGCGGGAGCGGGCGAGATTCGGGGCTTGGTACGAGATGTTTCCCCGGTCGGCGTCTTCAGTCGAAGGCCGCCACGGCACGTTTCGCGACGTCGAGGCGCGCTTGGCCTACATCGCAGAGATGGGTTTCGACGTCCTTTATCTGCCGCCGATCCACCCGATCGGACGGGCTTTTCGCAAGGGACCGAACAACACGCTGACCCCCGGGCCGAACGATCCCGGAAGCCCCTGGGCCATCGGCGGCTCCGAAGGGGGCCACAAGGCCATCCACCCCGACCTGGGCACGATCGATGACTTCGATCAATTCGTAAGGAAGGCACGGGCTTTCGGCATTGAGCTGGCGCTGGACATCGCCCTCCAGTGCTCGCCCGATCATCCCTATGTGCGCGAGCATCCCCAATGGTTCCGCCATCGCCCTGACGGGACGATCAAATACGCCGAGAACCCACCCAAGAAGTACCAGGACATCTACCCGATTGATTTCGAATGCAATGACTGGAAGGCACTCTGGGCCGAGTTCCTCGACGTATTCCTCTTCTGGATCGATCATGGCGTGAAGGTCTTCCGGGTCGACAATCCCCACACCAAGCCTTTCCGCTTCTGGGATTGGGTCATTACTGAGGTGTGGACCAGGCATCCCGAGACCATCTTCCTGTCCGAGGCGTTCACGCGGCCAAAGGTCATGGCCCGGCTGGCCAAGGGGGGATTCACGCAGTCGTACACGTACTTCACCTGGCGGAACACCAAGAAGGAGCTGACCGACTATCTGACCGAGCTAACTCAAAGCGAAACGGCTGAGTACATGCGCGGCAACCTTTTTGCCAACACTCCCGATATTCTGCCCGAGCACCTCCAGATCGGTGGCCGGCCGGTCTTCATGACCCGCCTTGTCCTTGCCGCGACTTTGGGGGCGAGCTATGGCATCTACGGGCCGCCTTACGAGCAGTGTGTCGGCACGCCGGTACGGCACGGCTCGGAAGAGTATCTCAACTCCGAGAAGTACCAGATTGTGCACTGGGACCTCGATGTTTCTTGGAGCCTGCGCGATTACATCGCCCGGATCAACGAGATCCGCCGTGAGAATCCGGCGCTCCAGTTCAACAGCAACCTCCGGTTCTTTGACGTCGATAACGACGCATTGATCTGCTACGGCAAATCGACCCCGGACATGAGCAACCTGATCTTGGTGATCGTCAACCTGGATCCGTCTCACACTCACACAGGGTGGGTGCGCCTCCCCGTGCACGATCTTCAGCTGGGCTCGGGGCCGGCCGCATCCTATCAGGTGCACGACCTGATCAGCGATGAGCGGTACCTCTGGCACGGCGAGTCGAATTTCGTGAAGCTTGACCCCCAGGTCAACCCCGCTCACATCCTGCGGGTCCGCCGGAGGATCCGCACCGAGCAAGACTTTGACTACTTCATGTGATAGCGAGTTGGAAAGCCCTGGCAAACCATCAAGCACTCGTAGCAGAATCCGGCGGCAAACTTGCTAGTACAGCCCGAGGCAAGTTCGCAACCACTTAGCCGCACGCTCTCAAGCGAACTTGCCTCGGATAAGCTGTACTAGATTCAGATGGTTGCTAGTACGCCTTATCCGCGGGAAGTCCTGTCGGCGCCCGCAGCAAATGGGTCAGGACTTCCCGCGGGGCGTACTAGCGTCACACCGGGCGGCCCGTAGAGCGGCGGCGCCTGGGAAAGGACTATGTGGCCAGCGATGATCATCATCAGTGACTCGGACTTTCAGCAGATCGGCGAGGGATCCCACAACTCGATTTACGAGAAGCTTGGGGCCCACGTCCTGGACCTTAACGGCTCATCCGGCGCCCATTTCGGCGTCTGGGCTCCGCACGCCCGCGAAGTCTCCGTCATTGGCGACTTTAACGGCTGGAACGCGGGGGCGCATCGGCTCGAACGGAGGGGCGGGTCTGGAGTCTGGTCCGGCTTCGTTCCGGCGATTGGTCAGGGCGCGCTCTACAAATTCTCGATGATCGCCCCCGACGGCGGCTCGCGGTTCGACCGGGCCGACCCTTTTGCCTTCGCCGCCGAGCCCCCCCCGGGTACCGCCTCGAAGGTCTGGGACCTGTCACTCTACGATTGGGGCGACGGTTCGTGGATGGCCGGTCGTGGCGAGCGCCAATCGATCACCGCGCCGATCACGATCTACGAGGTACACCTTGGCTCCTGGATGCGTGTTCCCGAGGAGGAAACCGGCCATTGACCTATCGTGAAGCCGCTCCGCGGCTGGCAAAGTATGCCGCGGAGATGGGCTTCACACACGTCGAGCTTTTGCCCGTCTTCGAACATCCAGCCGCGGAGTCTTGGGGCTACCAAACAGCCGGCCTGTATGCCCCCTCGGCCCGGTTCGGCACGCCTCAGGACCTTATGTTCCTCGTCGACACGCTGCACCAGGCGGGGATCGGGGTCATCCTCGATTGGGTGCCCGCCCACTTCGCCCCCAACTCGCACGGCCTTGCCGAGTTCGACGGCACCCACCTCTATGAGCCCGCCGCCCCCGAGAGGCGAACGATCCCGGTCTGGGGAACATATGCCTACAACTTCGAAAGCCCCTATGTCGTCAACTTCCTGACCGCAAACGCCCTATTCTGGCTCCAGAAGTATCATTTCGACGGCCTGAGGGTCGACGGAGTGGAAGCGATCATCCGGCTCGACTTCAAGCGCAAGCCGGGAACATGGCGGCCCAACAAGTTTGGCGGCAACGAAAATCTCGCGGGCGTTGCGTTCCTGCAAGGGGTGAACCAGAAGGTCCACGAGGACCACCCTGGAGTGCTGACGTTCGCCGAAGACGCGACGGCGCGGCCCGATATCACGACCAGGTCGGCACGAAGCGGCGGGCTCGGCTTCGACTACAAGTGGGACCTCGGCTGGGTCCACGACACGCTTGAGGAGTACATGCCCCTGAAGCCAGCCGAGCGGCCGAAAGGCTACGCCAAACTCGTCTTCAGGATGCATTACGCCTTCCGCGAGAACTACCTCTTGCCGCTCTCGCACGACAACTCCGCGCCGGGCAAGAAATCGCTCCTGGCCAAGATGCCGGGGGACGACTGGGAAAAGCGCGCCAACCTGCGATTGCTTTATGGCTACATGTTCGCGCTGCCCGGCAAGAAGCTCATGTTCATGGGGGATGAATTCGGCCAGTGGAAGGAATGGGACCATAAAACCAGCCTCGACTGGCACCTCCTGGAAAACCCGGCAGACCTACGGCATCCAGGCCTGAAGCGGTGGGCGCGCGACCTCAACACGCAGTACCGGGCCGAGCCAGCCCTCCACGAGCTGGATTGCCGGACCGATGGCTTTGCCTGGCTCGAGGCCGACGCCGCCAACTCCGTGCTCGCCTTCCTGCGTAAGGGCTCGGCAGAGCATGACCAGGCGCTGGTCGTCTGCAACTTCAGCGGTCAGGTCTTTCGGAACTTCCGCGTGGGAGTTCCCCGGGGGGGGCTCTGAAAGGAAATCCTCAATAGCGACGCCACGATTTACGGTGGCAGGGGCCAGGGCAACATGGGGGGGCTTGCCCCATCGCCGATCGCCCGCAACGGGCAACCGCAGTCGCTCCTCCTGCTCCTGCCTCCCCTTACCGTTCTGATCTTCAAGAAGGTTTCGAGATGAGGCGGCCGTCGAGAGACCTTCCCGATCCAGCTTCGCGATGCCAGCCCCGGATAGTCGACGGACCATTCGAGGTCAT
>CAVRSS010000105.1:0-65722 GCA_963723755.1 uncultured Alphaproteobacteria bacterium
CGACCCGAACGAGGTGGCCGACGTTTTCGAGGTGCCCCTCTCCTTTCTCATGGAGGAAGAGAATCATATGCGGCATCTGCGCGAGTGGAACGACCGGCGCATCCTGTTTTACGCCATGGAGTATGAGCAGCGTTTCATCTGGGGCGCGACCGCGGCCATGCTGCGTAATCTCTATCAGAGGCTTTACGCGGCCGAGGTGAGCTGATCCCGGAAGCGCCCATGACAGGTCTGAGCGTTGCGAACGCCAAGTGGTTCCTGAAACCCGAGACACAAGCCATCTTCGCCTGCCTCAACCGCGAAGGTTTTGAGGCGCGCATTGTCGGGGGTGCGGTACGCAACACCCTTCTCAACGAGCCAGTAAGAGAGGTCGATTTTGCGACGACGGCGCGGCCGGAGGATACGCTTCGCCTGGCGGCGCAGGCGGGCCTCAAGACCGTGCCCACCGGATTGAGCCACGGCACTGTGACGCTGATTGTTGACGGAATGCCGTTCGAGGTCACGACGCTGCGCCAGGATGTTGAAACGCACGGGCGGCACGCCACGGTGGCGTTCGGTGAGGACTGGGCAGAGGACGCTCGGCGGCGCGACTTCACCATGAACGCGCTTTATGCCGGCAGCAAAGGCGACGTCTATGATCCATTGCGAGGGGCGGCGGATCTCCTGGCTCGCAGGGTCCGGTTCGTGGGCGATGCCCGCACCAGGATCCAGGAAGACTTTTTGCGCATCCTGCGCTTTTTCCGCTTCAGCGCTCAGTACGCCCAAGGCCCGTTCGACCGCGAAGGTGTCGCCGCCTCGGTTCGGGAGCGGCTCGGCTTACAGCGCCTTTCGCGCGAGCGCATCCGGTCTGAGCTTATTCATATTCTCGTAGCGCGGCGTGCGGTGGATGCCATCGAAGTCATGGACGAGAGCGGTCTGCTCATTCTTATCCTCGGCGGCGTTGTGCGGCGCGAGCGATTCAATCGGCTGTGCCAAATTGAAGCTTCGCTTGGGCTGCCGCCAGACCCGATATTCCGGCTGGCCGCGCTCGGCGTTTTCATTCAGGAGGATGCGGCGCGCCTTTCGGCGAAGCTGCGCCTCTCCTCGCAAGAGACGAATGACCTCCTAAGCCTGGCTGCGGCCTCTCCCATAGCCCAACCGCACAAGCCCGAATTCAAGGCGGCGCTCTACCGGCTTGGGCCGCGCCTTTACCTCGGGCATGTCTTGCTCGCCTGGGTTTCCGCTGGCGCATCGGCGAACGCCGCCGCCTGGACCTCCGGCATCGATCTCTATCGCTCCTGGCAGCGCCCGAAGTTTCCGATTAGCGGCGCGGATTTGATCGCAAGAGGATGGACTTCGGGCGCAGCCTTGGGTGATCAGCTGCGGCGCCTCGAGGAAGAGTGGATCGCGAGCGGGTTTATTCTAAGCCGCGGGGACCTTCTCCAACGCGCGGATGATCGCCAATAGGTGGACAGCGGCTGGTCAACATTGACGGTCATTCGCATCGAAGGTATATGCATCGAAGATTGCTGCCTATGGGCATGCGGGCATCTTTCCATCCCATATTAAGCTTGGATCGCGGGTCGCCCACCCGCGAAAGGAATTTGTGACATGGCAAATACGAAATCGGCGAAGAAAGCCGCCCGCCAGGCGGAAAGCCGGACACTGATCAATAAGGCTCGCCGCAGCCGGATGAGGTCTTACGTGCGCAAGGTTGAAGAGGCGATTGCCTCCGGCGACAAGCAAGCGGCAGCCGTCGCTCTGCGGGAAGCGCAACCTGAGATCATGCGCTCGGCCCAAAAAGGAATCGTCCATAAGAACACCGCGTCGCGGAAAATCTCCCGGCTGTCCGCGCGCATCAAGGCTCTGGCCGCTGCTGCATAAATTCTTAGATACTGATGCTAATATGCATCACGGTGTATTCCACCCTCTGATGTAGCCAGACTAAGAAGTAGAAATCGCTGTTGAATCAAGGTCCTAGGGAAGACAAATCTCTGGGCCTTTTGGCATGTCAAAAACCATCGCGCAGGCCAGCGTCGAATTGACACTTATTCCGAGCGGGAGACAATCCTGCAATTCTAAGTAGAACCGTTTCGCCAGTAATTAATAAATCGTTAATTCTTCCAGAGCCTTACGCCCTACAAAAGGATCGCAGGCATGTGGCGATCTGGAAAGATTGCTAAGTTGGGGCGATTTTCGCGACATCTGTCCACTCTTGCGCCCGTTCAATGCCCTTTGTATGGTGAGGCTTCCGAACGGGGGAGTTTTCCCTCCTGAATTTGTAACCTTGTAATGCGTACCAGAACTCGTTGTGTGGGGTGGCCCCTGCGCGCGAGTGTGTGTTTGTCCATGATCAGGCATTGGATGGATGGTGCGCGCCGGGTGCTATTTTCGGCTCACCTCTCTGTCCGCAAGGCATTGGGCAGGAGGAAATGAATGCGAAGTCATTGCATAGCGGCTTTGCCGCTCTCCACATGTTCTTACACTTGGAAGTTACCAGTAACGCGTCAGATGCGTCCGGCTTTGGTTGATCAAGCCCATCATGCGTCGTCCCGGCCCGGATCGCGGTCGCGACATGAAGCTCCTAGATCGAGCCATTCGTCCATCCCATGGAAGACGTATCTTGCTTCAAGAGAATTTAAGAATTTAGCATCGGATCTTGCGGACGCCGTTTTTTCGCCGTCTTCCACAAGCCTCTCCTCCTCAGAGACTGAGCGTCCTTCCAGCTTGAGCGTCACGACGCAGGCAGCTGGCCAGCCTTCCGCTGGGTCGCTACTGGATTCTGTTTTGCCGGAAGCCAGTGACGCTCCGCGCAATAAAGCGGAGAAGCAGGCGCCGGGGCTCGCATTGGCAGCGTAGACCCGGAATTTTTCCGCAGAATAAAAACTTTTCCGATGAAACGCGAAGCCCATTGGGCGGCGAAGGAATTTTGAACATGGAAGCGTTGGATCTCTCGACCTCGATTGAGCATAAATGGCGGCGTATTCAGAGCCGCCTCCGCGCGGAACTTGGTGAAGACGTATTTACAAGCTGGTTTGGGCGCGTTGAACTGGAAGGCTACGACGGGCGAGTGGTGCAGGTGTCGGTTCCGACCAAATTCCTGCGTAATTGGCTACAATCTCACTATTCGGAAAAGCTTCTTTCCTGCTGTGGCAGCGAACTTGGCGGCGTGAATTGCCTGGAATTTCGGGTTCGGCAGCCGCACCTCGCGCCGGTTGAGAAGCTGAAGCCTGCCGTGCCGGCAACGGATATGGCTGCCCCCCGGTCCCAATCTTCGCCGGCAACGGTTACGCCCCTCCGCGTCCTCAACATGCCCACTCGCGATGGGCGCACGGGTCTCGATGGCTTTGAAGGCTCCCCCCTCGATCCGCGCTATACGTTCCACTCCTTTGTTATCGGCGCGCCGAACCGGCTGGCTCACGCCGCTGCATTGCAGGTTGCCGAGAACGGGCCGGATCAGGCTCTGAAATACAACCCGCTTTACATTCACGCGCGCGTTGGCATGGGCAAAACACACGTTCTGCATGCGATTGCGTGGGAGATGAAGCAGCGCAACCCCAGTGCGAAGGTGCTGTATCTTACGGCTGAGCGGTTCATGTACAGCTTCGCGGAGGCGCTCCAGACCCGGGATGCTCCGGCCTTCAAAGAGAAGCTTCGCACCATCGATCTCTTGCTTATCGATGACATGGAGTTCCTCCAGGGGCGCACGTTCCAGCAGGAGTTTTGCCATACGCTGAATTCCTTGATCGACGGCGGCAAGCAGGTGGTTGTGGCTGCCGATTGCGCTCCCCTCCTTCTCGAGAGCTTCGATGCAAGGATGCGGTCTCGCCTGTCGGGCGGATTGGTCGCCGAATTGGGAGCCCTCGACTACGAGCTGCGCTTGAAGATTCTTCACAGACGCGCAGCCGAAAAAGCTGCGGCTTCGCCCGGCTTCGAGGTTCCGGCCAATGTCCTCGAATTTCTCGCGACCCAACTGACCGAGAACGGCCGTGAACTGGAAGGCGCCATTACGCGCCTCCATGCGACCTACCAGTTGACGGGCGAGCGCATATCCATTGACGCAGCTGAAGGCACTATCGGCGATTTGATCCGGTCGAAAGAGCCAAGGCGCGTTAAGATCGACGACATCCTTCGCATTGTCTCCAAGCATTACGGCGTCCAGCGGGGCGATCTCCTGTCGAGCCGCCGAAATCAATCCATCGTTCGGCCGCGGCAGATCGGAATGTATCTTGCGAAGACCCTAACCGCGCGTTCATTGCCGGAAATCGGGCGGCGCTTCGGCGGTCGAGACCATACCACCGTGCTCCACGCCATCCGCAAAATCGAGTCGCTGAAGCAAAACGACGGCACGCTGAAAGAAGAACTCAAGTCGCTTTCGCGCATGCTGAAAGACGGCACGATCTGAGGGGGGATGCCCCCCTAAACCGGCTGGACTTGACAGACGCTTTCCAACCGTGAAACTGGCGTTTCTAAATCAAAACACCGCCCAAGCGGGGTAGTTGTCAATATGCGCTTTGTAGTTGACCGAAATGCGTTTCTCCGTGCCCTCGGACATATCACTGGGATCGTGGAACGCCGTAACACCATCCCTATCCTCTCGAATATCCTGCTTGGCGCCGACAGCGGGGGCAGCCTTACGCTGAAAGCGACCGACCTCGACATGGAGGCCGTAGAAAGCGTCCCTGCGAAGGTCGAGACGGCTGGCGCTGTAACGGTTCCGGCCCACACGCTTCATGACATCGTCCGAAAGCTCCCTGAAGGAGCGGAGATCAAGATCGAACGGAAAGGCGACGAAGGCCGTCTGAAAGTCGCCGCCGGACGCGCAAGTTTCGAGCTTGCAATTCTGCCTGCCAATGACTTTCCGGACATGGGCCAAGCCGAGCTGCCCAATCGTTTCACGGTGGAAAGCGGCGAGTTGAAGCGCCTTTTCGAGAAAGCGCGCTTTGCCATTTCGACCGAAGAAACGCGATATTACCTCAACGGCATTTATCTTCATGCCATCGAGAGCGAGGGCAGCAAGAAGCTTCGGGCTGTAGCGACCGATGGTCACAGGCTGGCGCAAGTGCAGACCGATTGTCCGACCGGTGCGGACGGGATGCCCGGCGTTATCGTGCCGCGAAAGGCAGTCGGAGAAGTCATCAAGCTTCTCGAAAGCGATCAGGCCCCGGTCGAGATCGCGCTCTCTCAAGCGAAAATAAAGTTCACCGTGGGCGAGTTGGTCCTCACCTCGAAGCTGATCGACGGTTCCTTCCCCGACTACGCACGGGTCATACCGACAACGAACAAGAAGCATCTGCTTCTTGAAAATGCGGATCTGGTGAAGGCGGTGGACCGTGTTTCGACGCTCTCCTCGGAAAAGGGGCGCGCCGTCAAACTCAATGCCAGCGAGGGACGCCTCGTCGTGTCGGCGAGCAATCCCGAATCGGGTTCTGCTACCGAGGAAATCTCTGCAGACTATCGCAGCGACCCCATCGAAATCGGCTTCAATGCGCGCTATCTGCTTGATATCACAGCGCAGATCGACGGCTCGCAGGCGCTGTTCAAGCTGGCCGATGCCGCTTCTCCAACCTTGATTTCGGATGAGAGCGACGTGTCGGCGTTGTATGTGCTGATGCCGATGCGCGTTTAGCCCTGACTTACGCTTCGATAAGACGATTGCATTCCACGCCGCAGATCTTGGAACCCTTATCCCGAATCTGGATCGGCAAGCTGACGCTCACCGATTTCCGGAACTATCGCGCCGCAACCATGACGGTACGACCCGGGTCCGTCGTCCTTGTTGGCCCCAACGGCGCAGGCAAAACGAACTGCCTTGAGGCTGTTTCGCTTCTGACGGCCGGGCGTGGGTTGCGGTCGCTGCCCTTTTCCGATCTGGCGCGAGGCGGTGGCTCGGGCGGTTGGGCAATTGCCGCTCGCGTCTCGATCGCAGGCGAAGAGATTGAAGTTGGGACCGGTGTTCAGCCTTCTCCGGACGGAATCGTAAGCGCCCGCGCCGCGCGTCTCGTGAAAATCGATCATGCCATCGCGAAAGGGTCCGGCGCGCTTGCCGCCATTCGCATGTTGTGGCTTACGCCCGCCATGGATGGCTTGTTTACCGGACCCGCCAGCGACCGCCGGCGCTTCCTGGACCGGCTTGTCCTCAGTCTGGAGCCCTCCTATGCCAGCGCCGCCGCCATTTTCGACCGGGCGATGCGACAGCGAAACAAAGCGCTGGAGTCGCTCGGTCCGGCGCAACTTCTGAATGCGATCGAGGCGCAAATGGCGGACGCGGCGATAAGCATCGCCGCAGCCCGTGCGCGGGCCATCAAAAACCTCGCATCTGAGATTGTGGCGGAGCGCGACCGCGATCCCGACTCGGTGTTCCCTTGGGCCGGGTTGACGCTGCTGGGTCATCTCGAAGGGCAGGTTGGCGCGATGGACAAAGGCGCGATGAGCGATGCGTATCGTCAGCTTCTGGCGAGCGGACGCGACCGCGACCGCGCCGCCGGGCGCACGCTGACAGGGCCGCACCGGAGCGACCTCGATGTCACCCATGGACCGAAAGGCACACCGGCAAGGATGTGCTCGACGGGCGAGCAGAAGGCTCTCCTCATCGGTCTTGTTCTCGCCCACGCACGCCTCATCAAGAAAACCTGCGGCGGCGTTTCCCCTCTGATTTTGCTGGACGAAATCGCGGCACATCTCGATCTGGGGCGCCGCCTCGCGCTCTTCTCGTCCATCGCCAGCTTGAACGCTCAAGTCTGGATGACGGGGACCGATGCGGACATATTTGCGCCCCTTCAGAATGTCACAGAAACGCAGCTTTTTCTTGTTTCAAGCGGGGCTATTGTGCCCGAAAACGATGCAAAATCTGCTTCGGAACACTAAATAATAGAAAAGCAAGTCCGCGGTATTCGCGGCTGATCAGGTGCATTTTATGGAAGCAGCGACACGCATGGACTTGGCGGCCGAAGCCTACGGCGCCGACAGCATCAAGGTCCTGAAGGGCCTCGACGCAGTGCGTAAGCGTCCCGGCATGTATATCGGTGATACGGACGACGGCTCGGGCCTCCATCACATGGTCTATGAAGTGGTCGACAACGCCATCGACGAGGCGCTTGCGGGGTACGCCGACCTTGTAACCGTGGCGTTGAACGCGGACGGTTCCGTAACCGTGGAAGATAACGGGCGCGGCATTCCGACGGAAATCCATACCGAGGAAGGTGTCTCCGCCGCCGAAGTGATCATGACCCAGCTTCATGCGGGCGGCAAATTCGACCAGAATTCATACAAGGTTTCAGGCGGCTTGCACGGCGTCGGCGTCTCGGTTGTGAATGCGCTTTCGACGCGGCTTGAGCTGACGGTTTGGCGGGGCGGCCAAGAGCATTTCATGGCGTTTGCGGACGGTGTCCCCGAAGAGCCGCTGAAAATCGTGGCCAAAACGCCAGGCAAGTCCGGCACGCGCGTCACCTTCACGCCGAGCCCTGCAACGTTCACGATGGTGGAGTTCGATTACGCGACGCTGGAGCATCGCATCCGGGAGTTGGCGTTCCTGAACTCCGGGGTCAACATCAACCTTTTGGATCTGCGCGGCGTCGAGCCGGTGAAGAGCGAGTTCAAATATGACGGCGGCCTCAGGGAGTTCGTCGAGTATCTTGACCGGGCGCGTACGCCTTTACTCGCAGAGCCTATCGCCATCAAGTCCGAGCGTTTGCTGGACGGCTCCCCGATAACCAAGGACACCGATCCGCGCGAGCCACGGATTACAATCGAGGCGGCGCTGTGGTGGAACGATGGCTACCACGAAGGCGTCTTCTGCTTCACGAACAACATCCCGCAGCGGGACGGCGGAACCCATCTTGCTGGTTTTCGCGCCGCCCTTACACGCACGGTCAACACCTTCGCCACGTCCTCTGGCATCGCCAAAAAGGAGAAGGTGCAGCTGACCGGTGACGATGCGCGCGAGGGGCTAACCTGTGTCCTATCGGTTAAAGTGCCCGACCCGAAATTCTCAAGCCAGACCAAGGACAAGCTGGTGTCGTCGGAAGTGCGGCCTGCGGTCGAAGGCATCATGACAGAGGCGCTTGGCGCGTGGTTCGAGGAGCACCCCGTCGAATGCAAGCTTGTTATCCTGAAGGTGGCCGAGGCGGCGGCGGCTCGCGAGGCGGCTCGCAAGGCGCGCGAGTTGACGCGGCGCAAAGGCGTCCTGGACGTGGCCAATCTCCCCGGCAAGCTCGCGGATTGCCAGGAGCGCGATCCGAGGAAGTCGGAGTTATTCCTCGTCGAGGGCGATAGCGCCGGCGGCTCCGCCAAACAGGGCCGCGACCGCTCCAATCAGGCTGTCCTGCCCCTGCGCGGCAAAATCCTGAACGTCGAGCGCGCGCGCTTCGACAAGATGCTTTCGAGCCAGGAGATCGGCACGCTGATCACGGCGCTTGGCACCGGCATCGGCCGCGACGACTTCGATATCTCGAAGCTTCGCTATCATCGCATTATCATCATGACGGATGCCGACGTGGACGGTAAGCACATCCGGACCCTACTGCTCACCTTTTTCTACCGCCAGATGCCGCAACTCCTGGAAAACGGCCATCTGTATATCGCGCAGCCGCCGCTTTACAAGGTGAAGCGCGGAAGTTCGGAAAATTATCTCAAGGATCAGTCGGCTTTCGACGACTTCCTGATCGAGGGCGGCCTCGACGGAGCTATTCTCAAAGCGGACGGTGGCGAGCGTCGATCGGGGCGGGATCTTCACTCAAATGTCGAGCGGGCGCGATCTTTTGTCCATGTGCTGGATGGGATTCACTTGCGCTATGACCGCAAAGTCGTGGAACAGGCCGCCATAGCGGGACTGCTCAACCCGAAGCTCGTGAACGATGAAGGAGAAGCGGAACGCTTGGCCGGAATGGTGGTGGAGCGTTTGAAGGCCCTCTCGGAGGAGACGGAACAGGGCTGGAGCTGGGCTCGCGGCTCCGATGGCGGCTTTGTCTTTTCGCGGGAGGTGCGCGGCGTGAGGGATTCGCACAACGTCGATTGGGCGCTTATCCAATCCGCGGATGCTCGAAAGCTGCATACGTACCATGACGAGTTCTCTGAATTATTCTCGGGCCAGCTCGTGCTGGAGCGGAAAAGCGCTCAAACACCTGTGTTTGGGCCGCGCAGCCTCCTGGATGCAGTATTAGCGGCGGGCCGGGCAGGGCTCACAATGCAGCGCTATAAAGGTTTGGGGGAGATGAACCCCGGGCAGCTCCGCGAAACGACGCTCGATCCTAACGTTCGGACTCTGATGCAGGTGAAGCTTGGAGAACTGAACGAGGCCGATGAGATCTTCTCGAAGCTCATGGGCGATGTCGTGGAGCCACGGCGCGAGTTCATTCAGCAAAACGCTCTATCGGTAACCAACCTGGATATTTAAGACGCCCTGGCGGTTATGGCGACGTATCGGGAACGCTATGTTGCGTGCAACATAAATTGCGCTATCCTCATACTCGTACAGCCGGAGGCATGTTCGCACTCACTCCGCCGCACGCTCTCAAGCGAACTCGCCTCCGATAAGCTGTACGAGAATTGAATGGTTGCTCGTACGCCTTATCCGCGTGAGATCCTGGAAACACTCGCTACAAGCTGGATTTTGCGTGGGGCGTACTCGGCCTAAAGCCAATCCAAGGGGCGCCCATGTTTTCCTTCTTTCCATTCTATGCTGAGAGTCAAGCCGCCTTGAATGGTCGCGGCGCTTCGTATGCCAAGACGTTGCCGCTCCTGCCGGCGTCCTGGAGCGCGAGGACGGATTCGCGTGCAAAGGACCGCACATCGGATTTTGGGGGTTTTGGCATCGACCTTCTGAGGCAGGTGATATCTGCCTTAACCTCATCGTTGACCGCGCTCGGAAATCGCGCCAACGCGCTCTTCGCTCAACTGACTGCGGCGCTGGCTTTTGACCGCGTTGCCCGCGACACCGCTAACTTCATCAATACAGCGTTTTCCGGCTTTGGGCTGCAATCGGGAGCGCGCCCGTCACCCTTCGGAGCCTTCCGGGCGAGCCCGACACAGGATGCGATGTCGTTCTCTCCATTCCTGCAAGGCTTCAATCCTTTGGCTATGAATCCATGGGGTGCCTTTGCAGAAGGCATGAACTTCTGGACGAGCATGTGGATCCCTGCCACAGCCCAGCGCAACCCCTTCGGATTTGGCGGCAACAAAGCTGCTTCACCATTTATGACTAAGGTTTCGACGCCGGGCGGATTTTCCTGGGGCTTCGCCTGGGGCCAATAATTCTTGATGGCCGCCGCGAAGGCGGCCATCAAGAAAGAACACAAACTATGGACTTAGGTTGTCTTCGGCTTCGGAGCCGTCTTGCATTTGCCCTTCGCGTCGCCTGGTTTGGACCAAGTGCAATCCGTGCGCCCTGTTGTGCAAGCAGTCTCATCTTTGAGTTTCTTGCAAGCTTTCTGTTTGACGGGCGTGGGCGCCGGGGCAGTCTGGGCGAGCGCGGAAAGCGAGCCGGCTGCGAGCGATGCCGCTATGGCGGCGGTTAATAAAATGCGCATAGATCCATGTCTCCTGAAAGATCCAGTCGATCCATTTCGGGATCGAAGCGCACCCTAGAACACCTTTTTGGCAGAACCGCAAGAGAAGTAGATTAGTTTATCCGCGTGCTCCACAAAAGAGCATCGTTAAGCCTATCATCGCCCCAGAACAGTTCATCGCTTTCGGTTGTAAAACTTGGCGCACCGAAGATGCCCCGCTCTTGCGCCTCCTCTGTGTTCGCGCGGAGCTTGCTCTTGATTTCCGGCGACAGTGCTCGCTCGAAGGCTTCGTCTTCGGGAGCCCCCGCAGCCGCAAGCGCCGTCGCGAGCGTCGATCGCTCTGCGATATTCTGTTGCTCCGCAAACTCGAGGCTGAAAACGGATCGGATGAACGCGGGTCCCCACCCCTCCTCCAGACCCGCAAGCGCAAGACGCGCCGCAAGCAATCCATTCTGAGGGAAAGGCTTGGGCAGCCGAAACACAAGACCGCGAGCTTGCGCAATGCGCTCGATATCGCGCACCATGTAGCGGCCTTTGGCCGGGTACAGATTGAAGGGCGATGTGTCCCAATTCTGCGCCTTGAAAATGGGTCCGAGCAGAAACGGCTTCCAAATCACCCCCACATCGGCTTTTCTAGCCATCTCCTCGATGCGCATTGCCGACAAATAGCTATATGTCGATGCGAACTCGAACCAAAAGGTGACATGAGCCATCGTTCGTGTTCCTCTTGCCGCTAGATCAACCCGCTTTAATCGGAATCGATCAAAGGCGGAAAAGTTGATCGATTTATAAAGTTTTAGAGCAGCTTATCCGCTTCCAAAGCGGACGCGGGCTGCTCTAGGCGCAGCCTCCGCTATGCGAACGTCATCATTTCCTCAAGAGCCTGTCATGTCCGAGAAAAAAAGCATCAAGAAAGTCGTCCTCGCCTATTCCGGCGGCCTCGATACGTCGATCATTTTGAAGTGGCTGCAAGTCACCTATGGCTGCGAGGTGGTGACGTTCACCGCGGATCTCGGCCAGGGCGAGGAGCTCGAGCCCGCGCGCAGAAAAGCGGAGCTGTTGGGCATCAAGCAGATCTATATCGAGGATCTGCGCGAGGATTTCGTGCGCGACTATGTGTTCCCGATGTTCCGCGCCAACGCGGTTTATGAGGGCCTTTATCTGCTGGGCACCTCGATCGCCCGGCCGCTGATCGCCAAGCGCCAGATCGAGATCGCCCGCGAAACAGGCGCGGATGCGGTTTGCCACGGGGCAACGGGCAAGGGTAACGATCAGGTTCGCTTTGAGCTGAGCTATTACGCGCTGGACCCGAACATCACGGTCATCGCGCCCTGGCGCGAGTGGGAGTTCAAGTCCCGGCAGGCGCTGCTCGATTTCGCGGAGAAAAACCAGATCCTCGTCACGAAGGACAAGCGTGGGGATGCGCCGTTCTCCGTGGATGCAAACCTCCTGCACACCTCGTCGGAAGGTAAGCTGCTGGAAGACCCGGCCGTGGAAGCGCCGGACTATGTCTATCAGCGTAGCGTTTCGCCTGAGGCGGCGCCGGACCAGCCGGAAATCATCGAAATCGGCTTCGAGCGTGGCGACCCCGTCTCGATCAACGGCGAGGCGTTGTCTCCAGCCACGCTTCTCACGCGGCTCAACGAATATGGCGGCAGGCACGGCATCGGCCGGCTCGACCTCGTCGAAAACCGCTTCGTGGGTATGAAGTCGCGCGGCATCTACGAGACGCCGGGGGGCGCGATCCTGCTCGTTGCCCATCGTGGCATCGAAAGCATCACGCTCGACCGCGGTGCGGCGCATCTCAAGGACGACCTCATGCCGCGCTATGCCGAAATGATCTACAACGGTTTCTGGTTCGCGCCGGAGCGTGAGATGTTGCAGGCGCTGATCGATAAGAGCCAGGAGTTCGTGACCGGCAAGGTCCGCGTTAAGCTGTATAAAGGCAGCGCCCACGTCATCGGCCGGGAAAGCCCATACTCGCTCTACAATCAGGAGCTGGTGACTTTCGAGGAAGGCGCGGTCGCCTACGATCAGCGCGATGCGGCAGGCTTCATCAAGCTGAACGCGCTGCGCTTGCGGCTAACGGGAGCGCGGAAGCTGCACCTCTCTGCTGCGCGCGGCTCAACTAGTAGATAGTGGTGCGCTGCAGACACGAGAGTCCAACCTTCGTGTCTGCGCCTCAACCGTCAGAGTGTTCGACCTACATCGGCGTCATGTGTGGGTGGCTTTTGCAAGGGTTTTGAGGTGTACAGAGAGTTAAGATTGGTTTCGTTTCGTAAAGTGGCCATAGGTAGGCATGTAAGTAATTTCGCATAGGTAAGGACGGCCATGGCAGGCGTCGTGCCTTATGGTGGTCCCTATCGCTGCCCTCCGCGGCGCGCCGATCGCGCGTGACAAAGCCACCTTGCCCAGCCGCGCCAGGATCGCGGCGTGGCTGAGGATGCCGTTCTTCAAGCACTTCAGCTCGAACTTTTCGTTCGGGCTATGGATACGGTCGTCCGATAGGCCGAACCCGACCAGGATCGAAGTCGAGGCCGAGTTGCCGTTGCAGATCCCCGACAACCGGGATCGACCCGCCGCAACCGACCATCGCCGCCTGCTTTTTGAAGATATCTTTGAGGCCGGCCCGAGCCGCCTGCATGTAGGGGCCGTCGGCGGGAACAACGGTCCCTTCGGAACCGCCGAATTGTTCGACGCGCAATGTGCAGTCGGGCGGGGTTCGGGCATCGAGAAACTGCTGCAGGCCCTTCATGATCTTTGCCGGATTCTGATTGGGCACGGTGCGGAAGCTCAGTTTCGCCGAGGCGTGGCTCGCGATCACGGTTTTCCCGCCGGGTCCGGTATAGCCGCCCCAGATGCCGTGCAGATCGCATGTCGGCCTCGCCCAAAGGCGTTCCAGCAAAGTGTAATGCGCTTCTCCAATGGATTGCGTCAGGCCTGCTTCTCCCAGGAATTCGGCTTCGTCGAAATTCAGGGCCGCCCAGGCTTTCCGTTCGCCAGCCGAAAGGTCTTGCACATCTTCGTAGAAGCCCGGGATCTGAACGCGGCCGTCCCGGCCGTGAAGCTGGCCGAGGATCTCGGTCAAGGCATTCAACGGATTGACGACCGCACCGCCATAAAGGCCCGAATGCAGATCCCGCGAAGGACCGCTAAGCGTGACTTCCACATAAACATTGCCGCGCAGCCGGTAGGTGATCGCGGGCGTGTCGATGTCCCAGGCGTTCGTGTCGGTGATGATGGCTGCGGATGCCTCGCGCAGCGTCGCCGCGTGTTTTTCGAGAAAGCCGGGCAACGATTTGCTTCCGCTTTCCTCCTCGCCTTCGAGAAGAACGGTGACGGCCGCGGGCAGCGCACCGTGAACCGTTTTCCAGGCGCGGAACGCCTCAAGAAAGGTCATCACCTGGCCCTTATCATCCACGGCGCCGCGTGCGACGACGCGCCTTCCATGGGGGCCGTTCACAATCGCGGGCTCGAAAGGAGGGCTGTCCCACAGGTCAAGCGGCTCCGGCGGTTGGACGTCGTAATGTCCGTAATAGAGGAGGTGAGGCGCGTCCGGCGTTGCGCCTTCATGATAGGCAAGAAGAATGGGATGGCCGGGCGTTTCGTGCAGCGTCGCCTCGAACCCAAGCGACCGGAACTCATCCTCGAGCCACAGGCCCGCGCGTCTCACCTCATCCTTGTAATCGGGATCGGTCGATATCGAAGGGATACGCAGAAACGCGAGATAACGAGCGACAGCATTCTCGAAGTCGCTTTCGGCATACTCAAGAACAGGGTCAAGTCTGGCCATTGCCTTCTCCTCGTCGCTTAACCGCCGCAATTTTGCCAAGCCCGGCGAAAAGTGTGGATCCTGGATTTCGGATCGTCGAATCAAGCTAAATTGCAAACCCGAGTTTTTAGCTATACCTTGCGTCGCTCCGCAGCTTGCTCATACGAGGTTGCTATGTCGAGATTTCTGAGACTTGAATTTTGGCTTTTTGCTCTTCCTGCCCTCGTTGCGTTAGCTGCCGTGCTTGCAGGCGCTGACCGGATAGCGTTCGCTGGCCGGGTGATTCCCTATCTTGCGGTCGTCTGGATGGTCCTTGCAATCGCGTGGATGTTCAAGATGATCTTCCGCCGCGTACGCAATTAGCTGCCATAAAAAAACTTGATTACCCGGATGTTTCCGCCAATTCCGTCGTCATGGCCGCCCTTGGAGGCGGCCATCCAGAAAAACACGAGGTATTTCAAGTTGTAACTGGATGGCCGGGTCAAGCCCGGCCATGACAGTGGAGCGAAAATTCGCCAATGTTTTCATAGCTTCTTCTGCTGACCGGGTAATCAAGTAAAAAAATGGCCGCCTCCAGGGCGGCCATTTTTAAGTTTTCGGCAGAGTGATCAGGTCGATGGTTGCGGCTCCATGCCGCCAAGATCGGGGTCCTTGCGCGGTGCGCGGCCGCCTGTCGAAGGTACGGCGGAGCGGCGCTTAGGCTGATCTTCCTTCATGGTGAACTCGCGCACGGGTGGCTTACCCTGCAGGAGATCTTTGACTTCTTGCCCCGACAGCGTCTCGAACTCGAGCAAGCCCTTCGCAAGCGTATGCAGATCGTCGATATGCTCGGTCAGGAACTTCCGCGCTCTTTGCTCGCCCTCGTCCACCAAGCGCCTGATCTCGGAGTCGATAAGCTGGGCCGTCTCCGCTGACATGTTCTGCGACCGGGTTACCGAGTGGCCAAGGAACACTTCTTCCTGGTTGTCGCGGTAACGAATGCGGCCAAGCTTGTCGCTCATGCCGTATTCCGTCACCATCGAGCGAGCCATGTTGGTGGCTTGCTTGATGTCATTCGCCGCGCCGGTCGTGACATTCTCAGGCCCGAACACAAGCTCCTCCGCGACCCGGCCACCAAAGACCATCGCGAGATAGGCCTCCATCTCAAGCTTCTTCATGCTGTAACGGTCGCGCTCGGGCAGATTGTACGTGACGCCCAGGGCTCGGCCGCGGGGGATGATGGTCACCTTGTGGAGTGGATCGTTCCCCGGGATGAACACGCTGACAAGCGCGTGGCCTGCTTCGTGGTAGGCGGTGAGGCGCTTCTCCTCCTCGGTCATGGCCATCGAGCGGCGCTCGGCGCCCATCATGACGCGATCCTTCGCGTCCTCGAACTCGTGCTGGGTGACGACGCGCTTGGACCGGCGGGCGGCAAGCAAGGCAGCCTCGTTCACAAGATTGGCCAAGTCCGCGCCGGAAAATCCGGGTGTACCACGGGCGATGACCTTGAGATCGACATCGGGAGCCAAAGGCACTTTGCGAACGTGAACCTTCAGAACCTTCTCGCGGCCAATAATGTCTGGAGCGGGCACGACAACCTGACGGTCGAACCGGCCCGGACGCAGAAGCGCGGGATCGAGAACGTCGGGGCGGTTCGTTGCGGCGATCAGAATGATGCCTTCATTCGCCTCGAAGCCGTCCATCTCAACGAGAAGCTGGTTGAGCGTCTGCTCGCGCTCGTCGTTGCCGCCGCCGAGACCGGCGCCGCGATGGCGGCCGACCGCGTCGATTTCGTCGATGAAGATGATGCAAGGAGCATTCTTCTTCGCCTGGTCGAACATGTCGCGGACACGGCTTGCGCCCACGCCCACGAACATTTCGACGAAGTCCGAACCCGAGATGGTGAAGAACGGCACATTCGCTTCGCCCGCGATGGCGCGTGCAAGCAGCGTCTTACCGGTGCCGGGAGGGCCGACAAGAAGAGCGCCGCGCGGAATGCGTCCGCCAAGCCGCTGGAACTTCTGCGGATCGCGCAGAAATTCGACGATCTCCTGAAGGTCCTCTTTCGCCTCGTCCACACCGGCCACATCGTCAAAGGTGACGCGGCCCTGCTTTTCGGTCAGAAGCTTCGCCTTCGACTTTCCAAAGCCGAGTGCTCGTCCCCCGCCCGATTGCATCTGGCGCATAAAGAAGACCCACACTGCGATCAGCAGCAGCATCGGGAACCAGTTGACGAGCACGCCAAGAAGCGATGGCACGTCTTCAGATGCGGGCTTCACGGTGATGCCGGCACCCTTTGAATAGAGCCGCTCGATAAGCTGCGGATCGTTGGGCGCGATCGTCTGGAACGTCTGCCCATTGTTTAAGCTGCCGCTGATCTGATTACCAGCAAGTGTAACTGACCGAACGTTCCTGTTTTCTACTTCGTTCAGGAACTGCGAATAATTCATTTCATTCGCGCGGGAGCTACGAGGATTGTTCTGAACCAGGTTAAACAGCGCTACTAGAAGCAGAGCGATAATGATCCAGATCGCTAAATTACGAAAGTTTGAGTTCATAGGGGCGTTTGTTTTCCCTGGTGCCGCACCGAAGATACAGGAAGGCAAAGTTTCAGTGATACTAGCCTTCTTGCATTAAAGAGAAGGTAAGTGTGCCGATTTATTCAAAGATAGGGTATGGGTGTGTCTTTGCCAAGCAGGCTCGCGGTTTCGTCTGGAGCAGCAGTTAAAAACGGGGCAAGGCTTGGGGCGAGAGCCGCCTCGGCAGGCGGTACGGCCGCTGCGTTTTCCGCGTGCTCTGAAAAGCTCAATAGAGGCGCACATGCAAGGCGATTTCCTTTCCAAAGCGCGGGTGTCGTAAGCGCGGCGAGACGGGTTGCCGCAATGGGCAAGCCCTTCTCCTTCATCGCCTTTTTGTAAGAGAGCCAGCCGTCCGCGCCAAGTTGCCTCACGGTCATACCGCTATCTGCGATGGGCGCAAACGCCAATATAAAGCGGCCATCCCAAAGGCGCTTTACGCCAGGCTGGAATGGCGCCGGCCTCATTTTCAGGCGTCCAAGTTCACGATAAAAATTAAGTGTTCCAGAAGCCGAAACCATAAGGCAGCCTCCAAGGGTTGTCTCTCTTTTTCTCAATTTAAGGTTTGAAAGAAGGTGCTCAAGCCTCATGAGACGCGGCGGCATTCCTGCGCCGCCGATAAGAGCAAGGATGCGCCCCAGGGCACGCAGCGCGATGTCATCAGGAAGCGCCTCGAAGACCCCGCTACCGATTTTTCCCTGTGCGAGGTTCGTCACCTGGAAATTCTGGCGGAGCACGTCTTCAGTGATGGTAGAAAGCGCGTCCCGGCTTCGGCTGAGCCGGGAGGCGGTCATAGCGAGGGCGGATCGCGTGATTCCGGCGGTGGCCAGTGCTTTCGTGGCATGTCGCAAGCGGACGCGTTCGAATGCGGCGTTGTCGTTGCTCGGATCCCGGAGAAAAGGAACGGAGGAGGCGCGGAGGTAGGCCGTGAGCCTTCCCTTGGAGAAGCCGAGAAGCGGGCGCACGAGCGCTACGCCGTTCCGGTCGGAGACGGGGGCCATGGCCGAGAGCCCGTCGACCCCGCTCCCGCGCCGCAGCCGCATGAGAAGCGTTTCGGCCTGATCGTCCTCGGTGTGAGCCGTGGCAACGCAGGCCGCGCCGCATGAGCGGGCGTGAGACGTGAGCAGATCATAGCGGGCGCGGCGTGCAGCCGCCTGGATACCGGTTTTCGGCTTTGCCCCGGTCCACTCGAGCGTGGTGTGCGAGAACCCCAAAGCGCGAGCGTGCTCAGCAACAAAGGCGGCTTCTTCTTTGCTCTCGGGTCTCAGCCCGTGATCGACCGTTACAACCGTGACCGATACAGGTTTGCGGCCTACGAGGTCCAGCCAACGCCGGGTGAGGCGCATTAACGCCATGCTGTCCGGCCCTCCAGAGACGGCCAGGACGGCGTACGGGAAGGGCGAAAGACAGGCAAACGCGCGCAAAAGCGCAGCGTCGTCAATAATACTTGGCACGGTAATCAACCACGTTCGACGAACTCTAGCAGGCTGCTGCGAAAGCCTGAAATGGCTTCATCCTTCGACAAGCTCAGGATGAGGTTGGGTGTTGGCCGCATCCTTCGACAAGCTCAGGATGAGGTTGAGACGAGTCGATCCTCATGGTGAGCCTGTCGAACCATGGGCAACCTCGATGAGGATCTTTGCTTCATCCTTCGACAGGCTCAGGATGAGGTCGGGTGTTTTCAACGAGTTGACCCTCATGGTGAGCTTGTCGAACCATAGGCAACATCAATGAGATCTTGGCCGCATCCTTCGACATGGGCTCGGGATGAGGTCGAGTGTTGGGCTCATCCTTCGACAAGCTCGGGATGAGGTCGAGTGTTTTCAATGAGTTGATCCTCATGGTGAGCTTGTCGAACCATGGGCAACATCGCTATTCCGCAACCTGCTGTCTAGATCGGCCCGCGTCCGTTTGCTCACGGGCAAACTGCTCTGGCAATTTAGAAACAATCAACCTCCGCCTTGAAGCGATCCCGATCAAAGGCAGGTCGATCTAGGTGCAGTTCGCCCTTTTCTTCTCGACGTCAGCCCGCTGCAGAACCGTTTTCGGGGCCTGCGGATAACGGCGCTGCAATTCTGCGAAGGAATCACAGGCGGCTGAATTCTCGCCCAGCCGCCGGAGCGAAATCGCCAGCTTCAGCAGCGCTTCCGGCGCGCGCTCGTTACTCGGAAAATTCGTGAACGTTTTCAGGAAGCGGTCGGCGGCCTTCCGGTACTCACCGCTCGAAAACGCCGCTTCCCCAAGCCAATATTGTGCGACACCTGCCATGGGATCTTTCGGATACTGATCCATGAACTGCTGAAAGTAGGTCTCGGCCACGGAATATTCACGCCGGCTGTATGCGCCGTAGGCCTGTTCGAACAAAGCTTTGGCGGATGACGCCATTGGCGCGGCGGCGGCTGTTGCTTGGCGGGGCGCGGGGGGCGTCGCGGCGGGAGCCGAAGAATAGGGGTCGGCGCCATAAGCGCGAGGCTGAGCCAGAGATTGGCCTGCGCTTGCCGTCTGCTGCGGGGGTGCACTGTATGAGGGCCGCGCGGGGAAATGATCGGGCTCGGCCTGAGGCTCGCTGAGCGGCGGAAGCTGTTCCTTCTCCTCGAAGCCACTCGCGGGCGCAATTGTATTGTAGCCCATCTGCTCCCGTTGCTCGTCCGCGCCGGGGCCGCCCGTGTTCGAACCGGACCGCCCCTCGAGTCTTTGCAGGCGCCGGTTCAGTTCTGCAATCTGCTCGGATAACTGGCGAACCTGTTCGGAGCTTGCCCCTCCGCCAGATGCCGAATATCCGCCTCCGCCGCCGCCATTCTTGGCGAGCGTTTCCACCGCCGCCACAACGCCTCGCAAATCGGCCACCTGCTGCTCCAGGCGTTCAAGACGCCCGTTCGAAGCGGAATTATTGTCAGCGACGCCTCGGGGCGCCTGCGCGAGTGCTGGCGCGAGCGCGGCGATCATGGCGAAAAAAATCACGGGTGCGGCAATGCTTCTCATGGGTGCGCCCTGTTTTAGGATTTGCCTCCTTCTCCGACGGCTATGGCTTGCTGTCAACCGCTTTGCCCTCGCGCCTGCACAGGTGCTTTAATAGGAAGCGGCAGCACCGCCGCCATCGAGGACGGTGACGGTCCTTCTGTTCTGCGACCAGCAGGTAATATCGTCGCAAACGGCCACGGGGCGCTCTTTGCCATAGGAGATTGTGCGAATGCGTCCCGCGTTGATGCCTTGCGCGATCAGGAAGTTTTTCGTCGTCTCGGCGCGGCGCGCTCCGAGCGCGATGTTATATTCGCGCGTTCCGCGTTCGTCGGCGTGGCCTTCGATCGTGATGGGATAGCTTGAATACTGCCTCAGCCAGATCGCCTGACCGTTCAAAATCGAGCGGCCCTCAGCTGTCAGTTCCGAGCTATCCACCTCGTAGCGGACGGTGTCGCCAATCCGCGCATTGAACTCTTGCTTGCTGCCAGGAGGGAAATTTCCAGCGCCGCCGGCCCCAAGGCCGAAACCAGCGGCCGGTGCATTCTTATCGCAGCCGCCAAGACCGGACAGGACCACAACGAGAAAGGCCGCGAGCAGGAAGACACCATGACGTCGCATTCTAATTTTCCTCCTATCGCGCACAACTTCTACGCGAACTTTGATCAGGAAAACGTAAGGGAATGCTTACCACAACTCCGCTTCTCGGGCCGATTTGTGGCTTTTGCACCCATTCAGGAGGTTGCGAGCCGCATAGAAGCCATTCACAAGCGCCTGATGCTAAAAAGCCACGTCACGCTAGAGCGCTCTAACCTTTTATTCTGTCGCCTTTCCGGGCGGAAAACCGCATACGCTTTTCCTGAAAGCGCTCTGGCAGGCTGCTGAAAAACGATGTTGCCCATGGTTCGACAAGCTCACCATGAGGGGGGCGACAAGCTCACCATGAGGGTGAAACAAGCTCACCATGAGGGTGAAACAAGCTCACCATGAGGGTCAACTCCTTGAAAACACTCGACCTCACCCTGAGCCAGTCGAAGGGCGAAGCCAACACTCGACCTCATCCTGAGCCTGTCGAAGGATGCGGCCAACACCCAACCTCATCCTGAGCTTGTCGAAGGATGAAGCCACGTTTTCAGACGTTTTCAGCATCCAGCTGGCCGTCCTATTTCAAAAGCGGCGACCAGGCCGGGTCGGACGCGAATGACGGCGTTGCAAGCTGGCGTTCATTATATCCGGACAGGTCGATGCTATAGAGCTTTGGGCCGCCATTGGCCCCCTGGCTGTCACGGAAGAACAGGATGATGCGGCCGTTGGGCGACCAGGTTGGCCCCTCATTATGATAACCTTCGGTCAAGAGGCGCTCGCCTGAACCATCGGGGCGGATGACGCCGATCGCAAATCCACCGCTGACGCGCTTCGTGAAGGCAATGAGGTCGCCGCGTGGAGACCAGACCGGGGTTGAATAGCTCCCGCTGCCGAAAGTGATGCGGCGTTGGCCGGATCCGTCGCTGTTCATGAGGAAGAGCTGCTGGCTGCCCTGGCGGTCGGATTCGAAGATGATGGAGCGGCCATCGGGCGAATAGCAAGGGGCGGTGTCGATGGCTGAAGACTGCGTCAGGCGAACAAGCTGACGGCCTCGTAAATCCATTTGAAAAATGCTGGAATTGCTGCCTTCCTGAAGGCTCATCACAACGCGGTCGCCCTGCGGAGAGAAGCGCGGTGCGAACGACATGTTGGGAAAATCGCCGAGCACCTGCTCGTGGCCCGACACGATATCGCGCAACACAACTCGCGGCTCGCCATTGCGATACGCCATATAGGTGATCTGCTGCGAAAGCGGGTGGAAGCGCGGCGTGAGCACAAGCTCGCCGCCCTGCGTGATCAGCCGGAGGTTCGCGCCATCCTGGTCCATGATGGCGAGGCGCTTGACCCTGTCCTTTTTCGAGCCGGTCTCGTCAACGAAGACCACGCGGCTGTCGAAATAGCCTTTCTCGCCGGTCAGGCGCTCGTACACCGCATCGGCGATGATATGCGCCAGGCGCCGCGACGCGTTCGCCGGAATGTAGAACTGCTCGCCTGCGATCTGCCGGCCGGAATAGACATCCCAAAGCCGGTACTCGCCTCTCAACCGGCCGTCGCCCGCGTCGGTGATGCGGCCGACGACAAGCGACTGAGCGTTAAGGACCCGCCAATTCTGAAACTGAGGCGCGGCATCCACGCTCGCGACCCGCTCAATGAACGACGCGGGGTTGATCGGCTTGAACAGGCCCGAGCGATCCAGGTCCGCCGAGATGATTTGCGTGATCTCGCCCGCGAAGCCGCCGCCGGAGAACTCCGCGATGGCGATCGGGATCGCTTTCACCTGTCCGCGCCGGATCTCAACCTCGACCTGCGCCGCGGCGTTGTGGGGGAAACCGCAGCCGCGAGGCTCGCCGCGTCGAAAGAAAAAATCGCGCCGCCTCATGCCGCCCCCCTTTCGTGGCCGCACCCTCTATTGTCGGGCCTTGTCGTCGTGGGCGCACCCTCTAACGTCATGGCCGCCCTTGAGGCGGCCATCCAGGGAAACAATCGGCGCTCTGATTGCAAGGCTGGATGGCCGGGTCAAGCCCGGCCATGACAATAGGGGGTGCGCCCATGACGAAGGGTGCGCCCATGACGAAAGGGGACCCGGCCATGACGGTGAAACAGGGTTCATGTCAGCCGCCATACATGTCGCGTGGATTGAAACGGAGAACCATGTCCCGGCAGCGTTCATATTGCTGCGGCGGGACGGGATAAGGCTGGCCCCGCTCCGCAGCGCGGATAGCGGCGGACGCCATGGCTTGCTGGGTCGGTGTCACGGATGCATCCATCACTGTTGGAGGCCTGGAAAGAGTGCCATCGCGGTTGAGCTCGATTCGAAGACGCACAATTGTGGTTTCGGCGGACTGCATGCCCGGGGGCAAGTCCCAATTCTGCTCGATGCGGCTTTGGACAAGATCGGCGCATGTGCCGGCATTCATCGCGCCTCGCGCTTGGGGCAGGCCCATGGCCTGATCCTGAAGCGAGCTGGCCGGATGCCAGGGGCGGCTCGGCTCATAGTCGCCCGACGGGGCGCCTGCGTTCGGATCGCGGTTCAAGACAGCAGTCTGGCGGTCCGAATAGACTTTTGAGGGGGGCGCTTCCATCGTCGATTGCGACGTTTGCGGACGCGGGTCGCGCGGCGCGTCCTTCTTCAAGAGCAATTCGATTCGGTTTGGATCAAAAGGACGCGCCGGAGCCGGTTTTGCGCCCCCGCTTCTTCGAGCTTGGCCCGCGACATGCTTATGAGCTGGCTCCTTTTTTACGACCGGCTTTCAGGCTTCTCCGCAGCAGGTTCAGCCTTGGCCTGCTCCACAGGTTTCGGCGCGGGGGCGGGCGCTTCGGCGGGCCTTCGGGGCCGGAGGTGGAAGCGCCTCTTTCTCGGCCGGTTTCGGAGTGGGCTTCTGCTCGACTTCCTTTTTTGCGCTCGCCTGCGCGTCCGGCGCCTTCACCTGCGCGGGCGTGGCGGGCTTGTCAGCCTTGCCGTCCGTCTTGCCTGCCTGCCGCTCGCTGAAATCCTGCGGCGACATGATTTCGACAGCCACGGGCAACGGCGGCGGCGCTTCGTCCTTTCCGCCGCCCACAAAGTTAAAGATCACCACCCCGAAAACCAGGATGTGAAGCAGAATGGAGCCTATGAGGCCATACCGCACAGTCGATCCTTCCCTCAGCGCTTGTCGTCAAGTTCCGTCACCAGCGATAGGCGCTTATATCCCGCTCCGGCAATTCGGCCCATGACGCGCATGAGTTCCCCGTAGTTTGTAGCCTTGTCCCCGCGCACGAAGATCGCTTCGTCGAGGCCTTTGCGCGCCTGAGTGATAGCCTCCAATTTTGGCTGAAGCTCGTTAAAGGGGACTTCCGCCTCCTGAATGAAAATCTTGCCCTGGGGATCGACCGTGAGCGTCAGCGGCTCGCTATCCGATTGCAGCGCGGAGCCTTCGCTCTTCGGCAAATCCACAGGCACGCCGGCGGTCAAGAGCGGCGCGGCCACCATGAAGATGATGAGGAGCACCAGCATGACGTCGACGAATGGCGTGACGTTGATCTCCGCCATGGGCCGATGCCGCTTCCCCCTCCCGCGTCTCCCCCGGCCCCGGCTGCTTGTGCCAGCTTGAAGCGATGCGCCCATTACCTTCCGCTTTCCTTTATCGTCATCGCCGCCGCCGCTCCATCGTCACGGCCACCGCCCTATCGTCACGGCCGCACCTCCCATTGTCATGGCCGGGCTTGACCCGGCCATCCAGCACTAATGAGGGCGCCGGTTGTTTCCCTGGATGGCCGGGTCACGCCCGGCCATGACCGAAGTTCGTCTCCCTTAAGCTTTCAGATCAAGCTGGCGCGAAACTATCGACGAGAACTCATCGGCGAACGCTTCCAGCCGCTGCGAAATCCGCGAAGCAGACTGCGTGAACGCATTGTAGAAAATCACGGCCGGAATCGCGGCGAGAAGGCCGAGCGCCGTCGCGAACAAGGCTTCCGCGATACCGGGCGCAACCACTGCGAGATTCGTGTTCTTGCTGGCCGCGATGCCCTGGAACGCGGTCATGATGCCCCAGACGGTGCCGAACAACCCGATAAAGGGAGCGACCGCGCCGACGGTCGCGAGAAACAGGAGCCTGCGTTCGAGACGCTCCATCTCGCGCATGATCGTCACGTCCATGACGCGCTCGATGCGCATCTGCACGCCCGCCAGCGGCTTGGCGTTGCCTTCGATGGACCGCCGCCACTCCTTCATCGCCGCCACGAAAAGCACTTGCATGGAGCTCGCCGGCTTCTGCGAAACCGACTGATAAAGCTCGTCGAGAGACTGTCCCGACCAGAAAATGCGCTCGAACTCATCGGTTTGGCTGCGCGCGCGACGAAACGCGAAACTCTTCTCGATCACGATGGACCAGCACCAGACCGAAGCCAGCACCAGCCCGATCATGACGAACTTCACGACCGGATGGGCTTGAAGGAACAGACCTAGAAATGAAAAATCGCTCATTGTGAATCTTAATTCCGGGCTCGAAAGCAGGGTAACGCGCAGGCAGGAGCACGCTTACGCTGTGAGTCTGGGGCAAGGGTTTACGCGCAAGAATGTCCAAAGTGAGGATTTCCGGACACAAACATCAAGCCGGGCCGGTGAGGGGCGACGTCGCCGCTTAGAATGAAGCGGGTTGAAGACCTTTTCGCTACATCCGCAGAGAGCGAGTTTCTCTTCATCCTTCGACAGGCTCAGGATGAGGCCGAGTGTTTGCAATGTGTTGCCCCTCATGGAGCGAGTGCTCCTCATGGTGAGCTTGTGTTCATCCTCATGGTGAGCCTGTCGAACCATGGGCAACATCCAAAAGGCTCTACTATACCCCGCGCAAGGCCCTTTACGGGGCCCGATTACGACCCTCGCGGTTAACCGTTCGTTCGTCGCGCCGAGCGTTAATAGAAAAGTGGTTAACAGGAGAGCGCTAGAATTATTTCCGCTCACCGCTATAATGAACAAGCATTTAATTCCTGCCTCAATTTCTTCCCTCCGAGGCTTCGTCCCGGGCGGAAATAATTCTGCTATATCGCTGCAAGTAAACAGCTTTCGTTGGATCATGACCTCCCATTAAATAGAACTAAATGCCGGAATTATTCCATTAACTGGGACGCCTAAAGTCCGTTAATTATGTTTTTGGACCAGCGGGTTAACGCCGCGCGCAGCCGGAACAGCTGCGGCGCAGGCGGCTGCAATGGCGTCCCGTTCTTAATTTTCCTCGTATTATCAATGGTTTGATGGCCTGGACCACTCGTTAACCTGCCGTAAAAGCGAATTCGCTGAAGATCTTTCACAAGAAGGTATTGGGACGAAAACGTCAGGCCGAGTTCACATGCAGATGTCGCCATACGCAGGTTGCATACAAAGGCGCAAAGCTTTGTCAGTGTCCCGGCCGCAGGTATCGACCGAGATCGGCCCTCTTGAGCTTGCCATTCGCCGTGCGCGGCAGGCTTTCAACGAGGACATATTCCTTCGGGCGCTTATAAGCGGCGAGCGTCGTGGCTGCGAAGGAGGCGAGATCCGCCGCGATCGCTCCTTGTTTTGTCGTGCGGGACGATGAAGGCGGCGATGATGGAGACGCCATCGCGGACGGCAACCTCCACAACGGCTGCTTCCGCAACGGCGGGATGCTTCGCAAGCTCCTGCTCGACCTCGGCCGGGGAAACGCGAAAACCGCCGGCGTTCATGAGTTCGTTGCGGCGGCCGACATGGGTCACATACCCATCCTCGTCCATGACGCCAGCGTCGCCGCCGATGAACCATTCGCCGCGATAAACGTCTGCTTCCTCCTGGGGTCTGCGCCAATAGCCGAGCATGAGGCCGGGGTCGCTTCGGTGAACTGCGATCAACCCCTGAGCGCCTGCCGGAAGCGGGTCTTCGCCGCGCGTGTCGTCCAGGATTGCGACGCAGCGCCCCGCCTGCGGCCTCCCCACGGTTCCGGGCTTTCTCGGTACGCTGGGGGCGCTCGAAAGGTAGGTCGAAATCTCGCTTTGCCCGAGCGCTTCATAGAGGGCCGTGCCCGCCCGCTCTCGCCATTCGTCCGCGACCGCGTTCGGCAGCGCCTCTCCCGCCGTCAGCCCATGGCGAAGGGTTTTCAGATTGGAACGGCTGAGATCGCCATATTTCAGGATTTGCCGATAGACGCCCGGCACCGCCGCGAAAATGGTGACGCCGAAAGCCTGCATCAGACGCGGCCACAGAGCCGGGTCCTTATCTCCGGTATAGACGATGGCGGTCGCCCCGTTGGCCCAAGGGTCGGTGAGGCCGGTTCCCATCGTATAGGTCCAGTTGAAGCTGCCCGCGTGCATCAGCCGGTCCCCGGGCGTGATCCCATACCAGCCCTGATACATGGGCCGCCGGCCCCAGGCGCTGCGGTGCGCATGCAGCACGCCTTTCGGGTCTGCGGTCGTTCCCGAGGTGTAGATCAGGAAGGCCGGATCGTTGGCGGCGGTTCTTGCGTATTGGGCAAGCGGTCCAGTTTCGATGGCGGCTACGAAGGCTTTTTTCGGGATGATAACGAGATCCGGAGGGAAGGGGCCGTGCGGCAGGCTGTCGTCGAGGACGATAGAAGCGGCTTCGCAATCGTCCAGCATGAAAGACAGTTCGCGCTCGGTGAGGTCAGGCGAGGCGGGCACGGGAATGAAGCCGCCCGCGATGGCCCCGAAAAACGCGATTGCGTACGCAGTGCGATTGCGCAAGCGGATGAGAACACGGCTGCCGGGCTTCAGCTCGTACTTCGCGCCGAAGGTATAGGCAGCCCGAAGCACCGCTTGCTCGACGGCGGCGTAACTCCAGGTCTCGACGTCGCGCCCGTCTGGATCATGAACCACAAGCAAAGCGGATTTATCTGCTGCTGCGCTCGCGGCATGGAGGCAATATCGCGCCATGTTGAAGGCTTGCGGCGGAAGCTCGCCCCGATATCCAAGCTTAGCGTTGCTCACGGCCTTCCTTAAGCCCCTGCGATGCGGCGCTTTTCGCGGTGTCCGCCCACCATGTTTCGATCCTTGCGCCGTAAAGCGTCGATAGCGGCGGCTGTCGCAGGAAGGACCACGCTGCAATCCATTGCTTCGGCGCATGATACAATGGAATGCCGTAACGGCCGGAGAGCAAAATCCGGTCCAGCGCCCGCACAGCCGAGACGAATTCGGCCCGCGTCTTCGCCGCCAGCATGGCCGCGATCATGGCATCCGCGCCAGCGCTTTGGACTCCGGCGTAGTTGAAGCTCCCGTCCTGCGAGGCTGATTCGCGCGACCAGCGGAAACTCTGCTCGTTCCCCGGTGAGAGCGAGGACGACCAATTCGTTTGCATCATATCGAAGTCGAACGAGGTGCTGCGCCGCTGGTATTGCGCCAAATCGATCAGCCGGACCTGCGCGGTGATCCCGATCTGCCGCAGGAAGCGGGAATAGGCGAGCGTCAGCCGCTCCTGCTCGTGGCTCGCGCAGATCATCTCGAACGTAAAGGGCCGCCCCGTCGCCTTGCTGGTCATGACGCCGTCCCGAAGCACATAACCGGCTTCCTCCAGCAGCGCGATGGCGCGCTTGCGGCCGTCGCGATTGGTGCCGGAGCCGTCGGTTACGGGTTGGCTGAATTCGCCTTCCAGGATGCCCGGCGCCAGCTCGTTCGCGAAAGGCGTGAGCAACTCGCGCTCGCGGGCATCGGCTGGACGGCCATGCGAGGACAACTCGGAACGGTCGAAAAAGCTTTCGGTGCGGGCGTAAAGGCTGCGAAACAGCGTTCTGTTCAGCCACTCGAAATCGAAAACAAGCGTCAGCGCCTCGCGCACGCGCTTGTCCGCGAACAGAGGCCGGCGCGTATTGAAGACCAGCGCAGACATCGGCGCGGGCACGCTCACGTCAAACGCAAGTTTCTTCACAAGCCCGTCCCTGACAGCCGGAAAATCATACGCTTCCGCCCATTTCACCGCGTCGATGGGATCGCTGTCACCTTGCAAATCGAAGAGACCCTTGCGAAAGGCCTCCATCATTGCCGTGTTGTCCCGATAGTAATCGATGCGGATGGTGTCGAAATTGAACTGTCCGCGCATGATCGGCAGATCGCGGCCCCAATAATTCGGGTTTCGGCGGAAGGTGATGCTCGCGCCGGGATCGACGAACTCGACAACATAGGGGCCGCTTGCCGCAGGCTTTTCGAAGCTCGTCTTTTCGAAGCTTTCGGCGCTGATCGCGTGGCGTGGCAGGACTGGCATAAGCCCGATGATAAGCGGCATCTCGCGGTCGCCACCTCCCTCGAAGGTGAATTTCACGCCGCGTTCGCCAATCTTCTCTGCGGCCGCAACCTTCCCGTAATAGAGGCGGTGGTTGGGACGGCCCTTGCTTTTCAGGAGCGACCAGGAGAACAGCACATCCTCCGGCGTGATCGGCGTCCCGTCCGCGAACCGCGCCTCGGGGCGAAGCTGGAATACGACCGAGCTCCGATCTTCAGGCGTTTCGACGCTTTCGGCTATCAGTCCGTAAAGCGAGAATGGTTCGTCAAAGCTGCGTGCCAGGAGCGTCTCATAAACATACTCCCTCATGCCCGCGACAGGCGCGCCCTTCACGATGAATGGATTGAGGCTGTCGAATGAGCCAAGCACGCCAAGCCGCAGAGCCCCGCCTTTCGGGGCATCCGGGTTGACATAATCGAAATGTGTAAACGCTGGGCCGTATTTCGGCGCGTCGTGCATGGCAATGCCTGCCTGGGGATCAGCGTTCGCCGAAGCCACGGCCGCAAGCGCAGCGATGAGCGCAGCTTGCACTAAAATCGTAAATCGACCTTGCATGCCCGTCAAAAACATCGGAATCCTGAGTTGCAAGGGGGCGAGCCTTTCTCGCCTCATTCCTTATTGTGTAAGGCTCTAAGCCCGGAAACCCTCAAAATCATGGCAAACGGGCAACTCATCTCGGTGAAAGGTTAACGGGCATGGGGAGTGTTTCACAGCCACGTGTTACTGTCACGGGAAAGCCGCAATTCCGGCTATTCAAGCAACAGTGATGGTCCTGGGGTATGGGCCAGGGGAACAGCCAATACGTTTGGGTGAAAGGTTCAGTTTAATGGTTTTCAAGAGGCTTGTGAAGGCGGCAGCCTTTGGGTTCGTCGCAGCGATTGCGCTTACGCTCGGCCTGACCGATGCGATGGCGCAAGGTAAAGATAAGGCGGGCAAGGCTCCCGCTGCGGCCGCAGCTCCTGGAGCGCAAGCAGCTGCTGGCCAGAAGCCAGCTGACGTTTGGTACAAGCTTTGTATCGACGTTCCGGTTGCAGAGCCTACGAAACCGGGTGAGAAGCCAAAGCAGCAAAAACCCGAAGATATGAAGAAGGTGAATGTGTGCTTGACACAGGTTGACGTTCGCGACAATGCGACCGCCATCCTCATCGGCAAGATTGCCGTTCGCCAGGTCGCCGGGCAGGACAAGCCGCAGATGCTTGCCATGCTGCCACTCGGCTCCGCTCTGCCGCCCGGCGCGCTCGTTAAGGTCGATGACAAGGAGCCGATCAAGCTCCAGTACACGACCTGCGACCAGGCCGGTTGCTATGCGGAGGCCAATATCGAGCCCACTCTTATCGATCAGATGAAGGGTGGCAAGCAGATTGCTTATCTCGGTATCGACGTTACGGGCCGCGCTCTGAGCATTCCTCTGCCATTGGAAGGCTTTGCGAAGGCTTTCGAAGGACAGCCGGTTCCTGTTGAGAAATACAATGAGGATCAGCGCAAGATTGCCGATGTCATCCGTCAGCGGCTTGCCGATCTGAAGAAGCAGCAGGAAGAAAAGAACGGTCAAGCGGCGGCCGCTCCGGCTCAGCCAGCCCAGAAAAAGTAAGGTTGCATTGCAAAAGAGCGGCCAGCGTTGACGCGGATAAGCCGCACTAGCCCTTAAATCGATCAACCTTTCCGCCCTTAATCGATTTCGATTAAGGGCGGCTTGATCTCGGGGCGGCCTTTCTAACATCAGAAGCTCTCGCTATTGCGGGAGCTTTTTTTTGGGGGCCGAGTTTGGAGAAATCGAACCGGTATTCCTGGTGCTTTATGATAGTGTACGAGAGGTTAAAATTGGGTTCGTTTCGTAAAGTGCACATAAGTAAACATATAAGTATTTTTTGCTGCCCTGGGCAGAGGCGTCACGACTTTAGCGGTTCCCATTGTATCTGTTCGCCGCCGGGAGCGCTCTCCGGTAAATAGGTTCAGCCAGCGACGTGCTGCTATTCGACTGAAGCGCAGGCGGCCACGACGTTGGCAAAGTGGATGGACTTGGACCAGCTGAGCGGTTTTGACCCGCGTATGCCGAAGGTATGCTTCCGCTCGGGTCGAGTTGCTCAGTGGCATCAGATTGGCTTCGCCATCGGCATAGCGATCGTGGGATAGGCTGAACCGAATGTGTGATCAAGGTCGCTGACCGATCGCATCCATCATCTTTGCCCTTTGCGTAGACATAGGACGTGCGATCCCGTGCTGCGACAAGGTTGGGTCAGTGGGTTTTTTTGGCTAAGTCGTGCAACTGAGTTGCATTGGCTATGGGGTATAGCGAAGAGCTGGCCAAAGCAACCATTTCGCCAGGGAGTCTGGTCTGGCTGGTTGTATCCCGCTGCCTGCAACCCAAAGGCTTGGCTGCTTTCGTGATTGAAACGAGCCGAGAGTTAAACGAAAACGGCGCCCAAAGGCGCCGTGCAAGCTCAGCGATATTAGTTTACTTCAAGGGTGCAAACCCGCTGTCGCAGCAGCCAAGGTGGTAGTTCAGGCCGACCTTGACGGTGTTGATGGTAAGGTCATGATCGAAAGCGCCTCTGTAGGTGGAGTCGCTGGAATAACTGGTCAGCGAGGAAACAGTTGTTCCAAAATCAAAGTACTGATATTCGACCTTCACGCTCCAGGCCGGGTTCCAAAGATACTCCACGCCGCCGCCTGCAGTCCAACCAACGTGCGTGCTATCGCCCGTACTGTATCCCGTGTAGCCTACATAAAAATCCGAAACGTTCAGCTTGGCATCAAGGACCGCGAGACCGCCCTTTCCGTAGAGCAGCCACGGACCCCAGGTCCAGCCGAGGCGGCCCGTTACGTCCCCATAAAAGCCGGTTGAAATGTGAGAATATGCAGTTTCACCGACGAGCGGGTAGGGGGCGCTGAGCAATTTGTTACCGCTGAGGCCCATGGCTCCGAAATCGGCTTCGATACCGAACAAGACGCCGCCTCGCTGCGCATTATAGCCGACTGTGCCGCCTCCGAAGACGCCGCTGCGGGACTGATCCGTACGCTGCACGCCATAGGTGGCGAGGTTGCCGCCCTGCGTGCCCACACCATCTGTGGCCCAGTAGGCATCGAGGTCATGGGTGTTCAGGTCCGCCCAGGCGCCGCCAATATGCGCACCACCGTAGAAGCCTGACCACAGCGCAACTGGCGCTGCGACTGGGAATGGAGCCGGCCCTGGCCCCGGAGCATAGATGTCAGCTGCATCTGCCTGCGCCGCAAAGGCAAGAACACCCAGCGCTGCTACGCCTGTACTGATATATTTTATGCTGGACGCCTTCAGGCCCAGATTGCCAGGAAGCTTCATCTCTCAAGTCCCCATCTAGTCTACTGTTTTACACGAACCACTCGCCCTCGGCGGTGCCTATCGTTCATCGATGGGAGGATATTAGATCTGGCCCTGACGGCGCGCAAGGATCACGACGCATGCACCAGAAATCGGCGGCATACGGTGGATCTGTCAAACATCTTCACAAAACTCGCGCCAAAACAAAGGCTTATTCGTCCGCTAGCAGATGAGCGTAGCAACTTATCAAGTTGCAAATAAGCAACAAAATGCGCAAAACCGCACTTAGCGTCTACGCGATACGATGGGAGATAAGAAGGAGATGAGCTGATTCGGGTCATTTAGCAATCCGAACTTATCGCCGTGCGCAGTTTGGAAAGACCCGCCATCCCCAGACGCCTATCGCCGCCGGCCTCGATTCCGCCGGATTTTCCAATGCGCGCGAATGCCAAATAGATTATCGTGCGTGCTCCAGGGAGATTGCCCGAACCAAGGATGGCGAATGGAACGGCGATATGCGATTTGGGATGTTTTCACCACCACGCCACTCGCGGGAAATCCGCTTGCGGTAGTGCTAGACGCTGGCGGCCTCACCACCGAGGCCATGCAGGCGATTGCGCGCGAATTCAACCTCTCCGAGACCGCGTTTGTACTGCCGCCGCGCCTTCCCGCGCATACGGCTCAAGTCCGCATCTTCTCGCCATCGACAGAGCTTCAGTTTGCCGGCCATCCGACCGTCGGCGCGGCCATCCAGCTTGCCGATGACAGGATTTCGGGAGCCGCGGCCGATTGCGATGCCCTCATCGTTCTGGAGGAAGGCATCGGCAGCATCCGCGTGGGAGTTGTTGGCCGCAGCGGGCATGCGCCTTATGCAGAATTCGATGTGCCAAAATTGCCGGAGCTTGCGGGAGCGCCCGCGCATGAGGACAGGATCGCCGCCGCCCTCGGTCTCGCGCCGCAGGAAATCGGCTTTGCGAACCACAAGCCGTCGCAATACGACGCTGGAATCTCCTTCACCTTCGTTCCCGTGCGGGATCTGGACGCCATGAGCCGCGCCCAGGTGCTACCTGCTCATTGGGACGAAGCCTTCCACGGCAGCAATGGCAAAGTCTTTCTCTATTGCCGCGAGACAATTCAGCATAATGCATCCTTTCACGCCCGCATGTTCGCTCCTGCCGTGGGCGTGCCGGAAGATCCGGCGACAGGGTCGGCGGCGGCGGCGTTTCCGGCTGTCATCCATCGCTTCGATCAACTGCCGGAAGGTACGTCCGAGTTCGTCATCGAGCAAGGGATCGAGATGGGACGCCCGAGCGAGATCAAGCTCGAAATCGAGGTCGCGGGGCGCCGCATCAAGCGTGTGCGGATCGGTGGCTATGCCTGTCTCGTCATGCGGGGAAAGCTTTTTGTTTAGCACCCGTCATCCCCGATATGAGAGTTACAAGGGGGAGTGATCAGGTTGAAGCGCGCTGGCGTAAAGTGGGAAGCAAGATGCTAGTCGACAGTCATTGCCATCTGGATTTCCCGGACTTCGCGAGCGAACTGGACGGGGTTGTCGATCGCGCGAAGTGCGCGGGTGTGGGGCATATGCTTACCATCTGCACGCGCGTACGAAAATTCGATGAGGTGCTCGCGGTTGCGGAGCGTCTTCCCGCAGTGACCTGCTCGATCGGTACGCATCCCCATTATGCGACAGAAGAGCGTGACATTACCCTGGAGAAAATTGTCGAGCACACTCGCAATCCGCGCGTCGTCGCCATTGGCGAGGTGGGGCTCGACTATTTCTATCAGAAGAGCAGCCGCGAGGATCAGGAAGCCGGGTTTCGCACTCACATCGCCGCCGCTCGGGAAACCGGTCTTCCGGTGGTGATCCACACCCGCGACGCCGACGAGGATACGGCGCGCATTCTGTGCGATGAAATGGCGAGAGGGGCCTTCAAGGCGCTTCTTCATTGCTATACGGGCGGACGAAAGCTGGCCGAGACCGCCCTCGAACTTGGGCTTTATATATCGTTTTCAGGAATCTTGACCTTTCCGAAATCGGGCGAACTTCGGGAGCTTTCGGCTTCGGTGCCTCTCGACAGGCTGCTCGTTGAAACGGACGCGCCTTTCCTTGCGCCGCAACCCCATCGCGGCAAGAGGAACGAGCCCTCCTATGTGCGGCACACTGCAAAGGTTCTGGCCGACGTCAGAGGCATAAGCGAAGCCGGTATTGCAAACATCACGACGGCCAATTTCTTCAGGCTTTTTGCAAAGGCGAAAGCGGCGGCAAACTGCGCCATCCAAGATACGGCCGCCGCTCGCTTATAATAGTCCTGGATGCGTTCGTCCGGAGCGCCCCCGGAGACCACACAGGAGGCGAGATCAACCCGCCTTTCGTCGGAATCGATTGAGGGCGGAAAAGTTGATCGATCCTAAAGCACGAGAGCAGACTTACCCGCGTCCAAATGGAGGCAGGCTGCTCTAAGCGGAGTTCCCCAGAGTGGCCTTCCCGGTCTTGGGAAAAAACTCTGCGTAAACAAAAGACCCGAAGTGGACATGCGTTGGCTGGCCAAGGAATGTCGACTTCGTGTTCAAGCGGAGTCACGATGACCCTTCGTATCACGATCCTCGGCTGCGGCTCCTCGACCGGGGTCCCGCGCATTGGCAACGATTGGGGCGCGTGCGATCCCGGCAATCCGAAAAATCGGAGGCGGCGCAGTTCAGTGCTCGTCGAAAAGATTGGCCCAAAAGGGCGTACCGTGGCTGTGATCGATACGTCGCCGGACATTCGCGAGCAGTTTCTTCATGCGGGCGTAACGCACCTCGACGCCGCGATCTACACTCACGACCACGCCGACCACACGCATGGGATCGATGATCTCAGGACGCTTTACTACAGGCAGCGCCGCCGCATCGACGTGTGGGCCGATCCGCGAACGCTCGCCATTCTGCGCAAGCGCTTCGACTATTGTTTCGAGACGCCGCCGGGATCGAGTTATCCCGCGATCTTGCAAGGCCATGTGATTGAAAATTATGCGCCTGTTACAATCAGCGGGCCGGGCGGCGACCTTGTTTTCCAGCCCTTCCGGCAAATCCATGGAGATATCGACTCGCTCGGATTACGCGTCGGCGGTGTCGCTTATTCCTGCGATCTGAACGATCTGCCGGAGGAAGCGCTGCCTTGTTTGCGGGATCTTGACGTCTGGATCTTGAACGCGCTGCGCTATGCGCCTCACCCGAGCCACCTCACAATGGCAAATGCGCTCGCCTGGATTGGGCGCATGAAGCCGAAACGCGCGATCCTGACTCATTTGCATGTGGATATGGATTACAACGAGCTCGCGGCGCAGCTGCCGGACGGCGTTGTGCCAGCCCATGACGGGATGGTTCTGGAATTCTAGCGGCCTCTCGACAGGCGGATGCCAATTCACGCCGTGAGTGCGCTCATCCTGTCCTTCTGCCCATCGCGCTTGCTTGCAAGCGCGATCTCTTCGAGTTGCCAGCACGCCAAGGCGTGCTGGCTGGGAGAAGGGACGCTAATCGCGATCTCTGATCGAGAAAGTTCCCGCAATTTGCGCAAGCGCTCCAAACATTGTCGGGCCGGATCAATAACAAGCGGCGACCCCACGGGGCCACCGCTTGTTATGTTAGTCGTGTGTCAGCCTGTAGCCAAGAAAGCGCTGTGAATCGATGGGGTCTGTGCCGAGTCGCTGGCGCAGGCGCTTCCGAAGCTTGCTGATGTGGCTCTCGATCACATTCTCGTCGATGCCGTCATCGAAGAGGCCATAGACAAAATTGAAGATCTGCGATTTCGTCACCCGGCGGCCCTTGTTCGACATAAGATATTCCAGGATCCGCCGCTCGCGCCTGGGAAGCGGCAGTGGCTCGCCATCAATCTCGGGATCGCGCCCGTCAGAAAACACCCTGATCCTGCCGGCAAGCGGCTGCTGGTCCTCTTGTTGAGTCCGGCGGCTGATCGCGCGTATGCGCGCAAGAATTTCGCGCACATGCACCGGCTTGCGGACGACGTCATCGACGCCAGCTGCAAACAGATCGAGCGTATCGCTCAAGGATTTGGTTTCATTCATCGCGATGACGGCCGCAGCCGACCGAGACTTGATTTTGATCGGGACATCCTCCCAATTCTGGAAGTCTCCCAGGAGAAACGCCTCAACGGCGTCGATATCCGGCTCCGGCGCGGTCGTGACCCACTGGCGGAAATCCTGAGGCGCGAGGCCGGTTGCGGAGACGCCCTCGCGGCAGAACCACGCCGTATAACCATTTAATACGGTTTCACGTTCGTCGACGATGACAATCATGAGGTTTCCCCAAATCTAGCCAAGACAGTACCTGACAACGCTTAGGCGTAACGGTTAACGTCCGCAACTTTAGATTGAGTTAACCTTGTGGAGTAACCTCGAATAGGGCCGGGCGTGTCTTTTAAGACGCGCATGCCGCTTTGGACTGGTTTTGCGGGAAAGATCGGCTCAGAAAGAAGTCTCGGGCGAAAGACGAGAGGAGCTTCGGCGATGCGGCATGCGATGGTCCAAGCGAGTTTTGCCGGAGTTCTTTGCCTCGCCCTCTATGCGCCTGCCCTCGAAGCTCGGGAATGCCAGGGTCAATCGGATGTTCCGATCGTGCATCTCCTGCCTCCTCCGCCTTGCGAGACCTGCCCGGAAGCCAAGGCCGAAATGGACGAACTTGCGAGTTTGGAGCGCGAGCGTACTCCAGAGCAGGTGGACCGCGTGGCAGCCGACGTTAAGCGCAGCGTCGACCGTTTCCTTGAGGGAGCTGGCATCGCATACGACCCGGAGAAGCTTCGCCCATGTGAGAAGTTTTTCACAAAGGCGCGGCAAGACGAGAAGGCTGCGGTCGAGGCGGTGAAAGACACATTCTGCCGGACGCGGCCGTTCAAGACCCCTGGCAACCCGTTACATCCCGTGGAGGCAGCCCGGCCCAACGACAGCTTCTCCTATCCCTCGGGACACGCCGCTTACGGCGCCGCGATCGGGTTTCTGCTGGTCGAGATGCTTCCAGAGAAAAAAGCGGAACTCTATCGCCGGATCAATGACTATGCGCGCGCCCGAATGATTGCGGGCGCGCATTTCGGCAGCGATGTGGAGGCCGGGAAACTCATCGGCGCTGCGGTTGTGGCATCGCTTCTTGGAAAGCCCGATTTCCGGCCAGCCTTCGATGACGCAAGAACATGCGTGCGCAAGGCCGTCGGGCTGGAGTAAAGCGGCGTGGCGAGTATGCTTCGCCATTCAGAAACGCCGCGAGCGTTGTCCGGGATCGGACCATGTTTCTAAAGCATCGCGGATGAATTGGATGCGGGCGTCCGGATGCTTTTTTTGCAAGCAACCTGCGAATGGTTCCATCTGCATGTCAGTTTGTCCCTACGCTTGCACCCGCATTCCTTCTTCTGAAATATCATCAGCGAATGCGCTTTTACGGCAGGTTAACGCCGCTCCAGACCACTCAAACCCTTGGTAATACAAGGAAAAATACCGGACGGGACGCCATCGCCGCCGCCTGCGCCGCAGCTATTCCGGCTGCGCGCGGCGTTAACCCGATGGTCCAAAAACATAATTAACGGACTTCCTGATTACGCATAAACGTCAGCCAGTTTCAGCAGCCTATACGGCATAGGGGCTGTCCTCAGCGAGACATAGGCGAGCCTGCCGATCATGGTTTCGAGCCTGTATCTTCGGTTGAAGCGGTATTCGAATTCGGCGAGGTATCGCGGAACATGTTTGGCGCGTACGGCTCTGTAGGTTCCAACTATTGCGGCCTTGATGTTGCCAAGGATGGTGTTGACCCATTTGAAGCGCGGGTTTTTCGCCGCTTTCGCTCCGCCGCCGGTCTTGACGGGGGTATGGGTGCATCCTGCCTCAGTCACGCCGGCAAAGCAGCGGTACCCATCCGATGTGGCGTGAACGCCTGCCTCGAGCGTCGCGGCCGCAAATCTGGCGATCGCCGTTTTGCTGAATCTCTCGACGCGGCGAAGGACGATCTGATCGGGTTTGCCATCGCTGGTCGTGGAAACGGCGGCCACGAAAGGCGTTTTCCCAGCGGCGCCGCGCCCGCATCTTCCGGGACGGCTGCCGCCCAGATAGGCGTCGTCCATTTGGACATCGCCTTTCAACCGCCTGGCCGCGTTGCGCTCCAGCATGACTTGGGCGAGTTTATGCTTGAGCGTCCAGGCGGTTGTCTGCGTGACGCCGAGCCGCCGTCCGAGTTCGATGCTGGAGACGCCCTTCTTGGATTGAGTCAAAAGGTACATGGCCTTGAACCAGAGGCGCAGCGGCAGCTTGCTGGACGCGAAGATCGTTCCAGCGGTGACGGATGTCTGTTTGCGGCAGGCATTGCATTGGTACAAGGTCCGGGCACCGCGTTTGACGATGCAGTGCGCGCGGCTTTCGCAACCGGGACACGTAAAACCCTCAGGCCAGCGCCAGCGCACCAGCGCGGCATGGCAAAGCGGTTCGCTCCCATACAATTCGTCGAAATGGGCCTCGCTTAAGCCCTTCTGAAATTGAACTTTGTTGCGCGCCATGAGAAACCCCGTTGCAAATCAATTTGTTCTCCTTTTGTTCTAAAACCTCCCAGCTGGCTGACGCAACCGCGTAATCAGGACGGACTTTAGGCGTCCCAGTTAATGGATAAAATCCGGCATTTAGTTCTATTTAATGGGAGGTCATGAGCGAATGAACCTAAATCCGGCAGTTGACGGGGCCATTTTCGCCTGAGAATCGCGCATTCTCAGGCACATGAGCCACGATACACTCCGCCTTCCAGTTCACCCAGCGGGTGAACAACCGCCGATTGAGCAAGACGCTGCATTGGCGCCAACAACGCTCGACACTTGGGCGGGTCCGGTGCGAGTGGAATGGGATTCCACAGCGCCGCTGACGCCCTATGGACAGCTTCCGTTCTTCATCGAATATCTGAAGGTGGCCGGTCTGTTCGGTGCGCTCGTGGCCGATTGCCCGCTCGCCTATACGAGCCCGAACGCGCCGGAGAAGCGCGACGTGCTTGGCACAACGATGCTGTCTGTCCTCGCCGGACACAAGCGCTATGCCCACATCACGGCGCTACGCAATGACGGCGTGCTGCCCGAGCTTTTGGGCATGAAGAAGATCGTCAGCGAGGATGCGGTCCGCCGCGGCTTCAAGGCCATCGGAGAGGACGAGGGCCGGGAATGGCTGCAACGCCATCTCGATTATTGCACGGCGCCGCTGCTATCGGAGCCTTGGGTTCTCGACATGGATTCGACCGTCAAGCCGCTCTACGGCCATCAGGAAGGGGCTGTGCTTGGCTACAATCCCAAAAAGCCGGGCCGGCCCAGTCATGTCTACCATACCTACACGATGGCCGGCCTGCGGCTGGCGCTCGACGTGGAGGTTGCTCCAGGCAACGAGCATGCCTCCAAACACGCGGCGCCAGGGCTCTGGGCTCTCCTGGACCGCATTCCCCGCGATTGCCAGCCCGCGCTTTTGCGCGGCGATAGCGGCTTCGGCACGGAAGCGGTGATGAGCGGGGCCGAACAGAGAGGGCTGCCCTATCTGTTCAAGCTGCGCCTGACTGCCAACGTCAAGAAGCTGATCAAGAAGACTTTTTCTAAAGACGATTGGACCAACGCCAGTCAAGGCTGGCAGGGAAGAGAGGACACATTGAGGCTGGAGGGCTGGAGCCGTCAGCGCCAGGTGGTCATCTTGCGCCGCCGGTTGAAGGAAGGCCTGACCGTCTCCGGGCGCGATGACGCCGGTCAGCTGGCCCTCGGCTTCGTCGAGATCGGGCCAGGTGCGGAGGCCTACGAATACGGCGTGCTGGTCACCTCACTCGACGAAGAGGTTCTGACGCTCGCCCAGCTCTACCGCGACCGGGCGGACAGCGAAAACCCCTTCGACGAACTCAAGAACCAATGGGGATGGGCTGGCTTCACGACACGCGATCTGCCTCGCTGCCAGCTGATGGCCCGCTTCATCGCGCTTGTCTACAATTGGTGGAGCCTGTTCGTGCGGCTGGCCGAACCCAGCAAGCACTTAGAGGCCATCACCAGCCGGCCGTTGCTGCTCTCCGCTATCGCAGAGCGCAGCCGCCACGCGCGGCAGACCACGCTGCGTGTGGCCAGCTCTCACGCCAAGGCTGGATGGGCAGCGAGCGTGCTCTCTGACATCGCCCGCTTCCTGGGTGAGCTTACTCAAAATGCGGAGCAGTTGACCGCAGACCAGCGCTGGCGTCGAATCCTCTCCCATGCTGTGCGATCTTGGCTCGGTGGCCGACAACTGCGCGCTCCGCCACGCCTTATGGCGCCGGCATGACCGGCAGAACCCACATCAATAGGTTGAGAGGACGCTGCGAAATTACGTTGCGCAGAGGTCAACTGCCGAATTTAGGATGAAAGTTGTTTACTTGCAACGACATAGCGGAATTATTTCCCGCCGGGAATCGGGCTCGGCGGGAAGTAATGACGGCGGGAATAAAATACTTGTTAAGCAACATGGTGAGCGGAAGTAATTCCGGCACCCTCCTGTTAACCATCTTTGTATTAAAGCTCGGCGCCGCGAACGAACGGTTTACCAAAGGCGCGCGGCGGGGGCGCCGTCCAAGATGGCTTGGCCGGTTTCAAAGCATGCCTATCGTTTAATCGGACGCGAGCGCTGCCGTATTTGTTGACCGCGATGCGCCTCGCAATCAAACGCCTTCAGTCCAGGGAAGGCCATGCCGCAGGAACGCGGCGCGGCATGTATTCGCCATCAGGCAGGCGACAGTCATCGGCCCGACGCCGCCCGGCACAGGGGTGATCGCGCCGGCGACACGACGCGCGCTCTCGAAGTCGACATCGCCGACAAGCTTGGTTCTCCCGTCCAGCGCCGCAACCCTGTTGATGCCGACATCGATGACAATCGCGCCCGGCTTGATCCACACGCCCGGTATCATGCCGGGCTGGCCAACAGCGGCGACCACGATGTCGGCGCTTGAAACAATTGCGCCGAGATCCCGGGTCTTGGAATGCGCGATCGTCACGGTGCAGTTCTCGGCCAGGAGAAGGTGCGCCATGGGCTTGCCGACGATGTTCGACCGCCCCACGACGACGGCGTTCAGGCCGGCAAGATTTTCGCGGGCGCTCTTGATGAGCCGCAGGCAGCCGAGCGGCGTGCAGGGCACGAAAGCGGGTTTGCCAATGAAGAGGCGGCCAGCATTGACCACATGGAATCCATCGACATCCTTTTCGGGCGCGATGGCGGCGATGGCATCGTCGGCGTTGAGATGCGCGGGCAACGGAAGCTGGACGAGGATGCCGTCGATGGCTTCGTCTGCGTTCAGCGAGGCGATCAGATCGAGAAGCCCGGCTTTGCTGATGTCGGCGGGCGGGCGCTGCTCAACGGAATGGAAACCGAGCTCGCGCGCCAGCTTGAGCTTGCTGCGCACATAGACCTGGCTTGCAGGATTTTCCCCGGCCAGCACCACGGCGAGTCCCGGCTGACGGCCGGAAGCAGCCGCGAAAGCCGCGGCGCGCTCGGCCACTCGGCCCTTGATCTCAGCCGCCATGGCCACGCCATTCAGGATTTGTGCTTCAGCCATCGGCCACCCTTCGTTTTTTCGGCTTCTGGCCGCCCTGAGCGAGATCGGCGAGAAGCCTGGAAATCTTTTCCAGAAGCTTATCGGGCTCGCCGTCCACTGCAACCGATTTCAGTCTCGACTTCTGGCCTGACGCAAGCGCGACGGCGGACTTAGAGAGGCCGAGCCAATCCGCAACCAGCGCTAGAAGCGCGGCGTTGGCCTTGCCATCTTCGGGCGGCGTTGTCACGTAGGCTTTCAGAACCAGCTTCCCGCCATGATCTTCAACACCGCCAATGCGCGCCGCGCTACTCTTGGGCGTCAAGCGAACATGGAGAACAACGCCATCCGTTTTCCGCGTGACGGGGAGTGTCATGAGGGAAGTTCAAGAGGTCTCTCTCCCCTGGGGAGCGAGTCAAAGTGAGGGGCGATATCTGCAATCATCGGCAGCCTCCCGGCATTCCCGCTCACCCGCGTTTTCTCGCCGCGGAAGAGGAGTTAAATCAGCCAGCTCAGCAGAACGACGTCGCGGAGGAAGATCAGGCCCAGGATCAGAATCACCGGCGAGATGTCGAGCCCGCCGAGATCGGGCATCACCTTGCGGATTGGACGGAGAGCGGGCTCGGTCAGGCGATACAAACTATCGGCGATGGTGTAGACCGCGCGGTTCCGTCGGTTCACAACGTCGAAAGCGATGAGCCAGCTCAAGATCGCCCCGATGATGATCACCCAGATATAGAGTGAAATCACCATCGCAATAAAACCTATAAGTGCATGCATTGGCTTCGCCTCCCCGCAAGCTCAATTCCAACTCTTTAGCTTGGCGTATACGGTTCTTCAAGGGCTTAGCGCTGCGGCACACGCGCTTTGCCGGCATTCTCTGCTTTATCCTTCGGCGGGCTCGGGGAACCTCACCCTTCGACAGGCTCAGGATGAGGTTAGGCGCGGCCTCACGGTGAGGCTAGGCGCGCCCTCATGGTGAGGAGGCCGGAGGCCGTCTCGAACCATGAGGAAAAGCCGGTCTCCAACCATGCGGCTCCGGGAACTCATCCTTCGACAGGCTCAGGACGAGGTTGACGCGGCCTCAGGAGGTTTGGCGCGGCCTCACGGTGAGGCTTGCGCAACCTCATGGTGAGGAGGCCGAAGGCCGTCTCGAACCATGCGGCCACGGCCGTCTCGAACCATGTGCACCAATCGGTTACTCTACCTTCCGCTTCGCCAGCCGCCGCAATTCGTTAAAATCGCTGCGCATCAGCGCCTCTTTCTTTGCTCTGGACCAGCCCTTGACCTGACGTTCGGCGGATATCGCATCCTCCACGTGCTCGAAGTGCTGCGAGTAGGCAAGCGTTACAGGCCGTCTTGCCGCCGTGTATCCACCGAAGGAGCTTGCGTTATGTTCGGCGATCCGATGTTCGAGGCTTGTCCGGGTGGTTCCGGTGTAGTAGCTGCCATCGCTGCATTTCACGATGTACAGCCACCCAGACATTAGGGTCTCCGCTCGTTACTTCATCCTTCGACAGGCTCAGGATGAGGTTGCACCCTCATGGTGAGGAGGCCGAAGGCCGTCTCGAACCATGCGGGTGCAACCGTCTCGAACCACGAGGCGAAAGCTAGCGCCGGATGCCGAGCCGCGTGATCAGGTCGCGATAGCGGCCGTCGTCCTTGCTCTTCACGTAGTCGAGCAGGCGGCGGCGCTGGCTCACGAGCTTCAGAAGCCCGCGGCGCGAGTGGTTGTCTTTCTTATGTGTCTTGAAGTGTTCCGTCAGGTTGACAATTCGTTCCGTGAGAACAGCCACCTGAACTTCTGGGGAGCCCGTGTCACCCGGCTTCGTCCCATATTCTCCAATAAGCGCGGTTTTGCGCTCTGCGGTAATCGACATCGGTTATCTCCGTCCGCTTTTTGCTGATCCGGCTTCAGGCGGGGATATTGAAAACCCGGATCGGATGCATCTCGCCGCGCTCCACCTCGCCAATGGCGACGAGGACCCCGCGCGAGGTCGCATAGATCGGGCCTTTCAGGATTGGTGCGTTCCCGCCTCGGATGAGGATGGATTGCCCCCGCTTTAGCCTGGCTGCATCATCCCCGCTTACGGCGAGCGCCGGGATGCCGTCCAGCGCCGTCTCAACAGGGACTATCGAGCTCATGAGAGCATCGAAGCCGTGGTCACTATTGCTTAAGTTTTCCAGCTTTTCCAGGGAAATCGCGGCCTCTTCATCGAATGGTCCAACGGATGTGCGCCGCAGCGCCGCGATATGGCCGTAGCAGCCGAGCGCGCGGCCCAGGTCGCGGGCGATGGAGCGGACGTATGTGCCCTTGCCGCAGGCGCAGATGAGGCGCGTCAGATCCGGCGAAATCGCCTCCTCGATATCAAGCTCGTAGACCGAAACCTGCCTCGCCTTCAGCTCAACCGTCTCGCCATCGCGGGCGAGATCGTAGGCGCGCTCGCCTTCGACCTTGATCGCGGAATAGCAGGGCGGAACCTGCATGATGTCGCCGATGAAGGCGGGCAGCGCCGCCTCGATGGCCTCGCGGCTTGGCCTTGCGTCGCTTGTCTGCGTCGGCTGGCCTTCCGCGTCGTCGGTGTCGGTCTCGACGCCCCAGCGGATGGTGAAGTCGTAGGCTTTCTCGCAATCCACCACATGCGCGACCGTCTTCGTGGCTTCCCCGAAGGCAATCGGCAGCAGCCCTGTCGCCAGCGGATCGAGGGTGCCGGCGTGCCCGACCTTTTTGGGATTGAACAATCGTTTCAGGCGGCCGAGCGCCTGGTTCGAGGTCAGCCCCTGGGGCTTATCGAGAATAAGCCAGCCGTTGATATCTTTGCCTTTGCGCCGCGCCATGGTCTTTCGCTTTACGGTTTCGATTTCAAATCGCGGGCGACTTCGGGTGAGCGCAACAGCTCATCAATGCGTCCGGCCTCTTCGAGAATATGATCGCCCTTGAAGGCAAGCTCCGGCACATATTTCAGCTCGATGCGGCGCGCAAGCACTCCGCGCAAAAATCGACTATGGCGGTTAAGAGCCTCGGCAATGGTGTCGCTGTCCTTGCCGCTGAGCGCGCTCGTGAAGACAGTCGCGTGCTTCAGGTCGGGGCTGACGCGCACTTCTCCCACTGTGATGATTTCGCCTTTCAGGTCGACGTCCTCGATGTCCTCGGTCTGGAAAATCTGTGCAAGCGTGTGCCGGAGCAATTCACCGGCGCGAAGTTGTCTTTGGGATGGGCCTTTTGTTGGTTGATGTTTCATGGGTGTTTCTCCAGGACCCGCATACTTAAGCGAATTCCGGCGAGAGACAAGCGCGTTTGGCTCATCGGATTGGTGAGTGCGATCGCTCACGCTGTCCACAGCTAACAGCGTAACCACATAATAGAAATTGCATTTGAGGCCGATTGCGCTGAAATACCGGGCCAAGTCGACACTTAATCTGCAGCTAACGGATCGAACCTTATGAGACGCTTTTTCATCTCAGTGATCGCGGTCACCCTATCGATGCTATCTCTGGCATCGGGGGTACCTTCGGCGAGTGCGGCTGTGAATGCGCCCGCGCTTAGCACCGCTTATAAACAATCCACAGCCGTCGCCAAGGTCTATTGGCGCTACCGCTATCGGTACCGTCCGTACTGGCGGCATCGCTATTATGGGTACCACCGGCCGTATTGGCGCCGCTGGGCTTGGCATCGGCCGTATCGCTCTTACGGGTTCTACCGTCCATATCGCTTTTACGGGTATCACCGCCGGTATTGGCGCCCCTACGGCTATCGGCGTCACTGGCGCCGCTGGTAACAGATAACCGATTTTACGCCGCACGCGGAAGAGGCGACGGCACCTTTAGAAACTTCCGGCGCAGGCGGAACAGTTTTGCCGCCTGCGCTTTTATCTGCGTCAAGGGGTGGAATAGGCTTCATTGCGAAGCCATCTCCGAATTGCCAAAGTAAAAACTATAGCGATTCGTCAGACGAAAAAGCCTCCGTCAGGCTTCGGGACATTCACAGATCGATGAATCTAGCGGGAGCCAGAAGCATGCAGCACCGTCGGTTCAACCTGCAACAGGAAAAAACCCCCGTAAACTGGCGTCGCGGGATGTTCCGTCTTTGGATACTTGTCTCATCCGCCTGGGTGATGGGATGGCTGATCTACTTCACAATCAAATTCGTGAGTGGAGAATTATCAACTCAGCACATGCCGGTCGTGCCCGTCGTATTGGCCGGGCCACCGCTCGCTCTCTTGTTTTTCGGACTCGGTGCGAGATGGGCCATGCAAGGCTTCGAAACCGATCAGCCCGAAGCAGGCTTGCATAGAAACGGCACTGCCAGCCTTCGGCAGGATGATAAGACGGTCTGACTGGACTCCTCCTTCCCACGTCAGCGACGAACGACGACGCCGCCGACCGAGGCGTCGGACACGCCCGTCGTTCCGGGAAAGGTCACGGGCAGATCGCGCAAGCGGCGCGCGGCGAGATAGGCAAAAGCCTGCGCTTCCATGAAATCGGAGCTGAAGCCCGCGATGTCGGCTGTCATCATATCAGGACCGAGCACGCGGCGGAGCCCCTCCATCATATGCGGGTTATGGGTGCCCCCGCCCGAAATGATCCACGTTCCCGGTTTTGTTGGGACGTGGCGCGCGGCGGCGGCGATGCCTGCAACGGTGAAGGCCGTGAGCGTAGCCGCGCCGTCGGCGGCGCTCAAATCTGCGAGCGCATCCAGGGAGAATGCGCCCCGATCCAGGGATTTCGGTGGCGGCGCGCTAAAGAAGGGATGAGACAGAAGCGCTTCAAGCACCTGCCGGTTTACTGTCCCGGCTAAAGCGAGGCGCGAGTCCCTGTCCAAAGGCTCGCCGATGTGCGTCATGGCCCAATCGTCGAGCAGGCAGTTTCCAGCCCCGGCATCGAACGCGATCAGCCCCTCAGGCGCGCCGTCCGGCACATACGTCACATTGGAGATGCCGCCGATGTTCACAAAGGCGGCGGGCAGCTCGAGTTTTTCGTAAAATGCCAGCGCCCGGTGGAAGATGGGAACGAGTGGCGCGCCCTGGCCTCCTTTTTCCATATCCGCGGCCCTGAAATCGTAAACGACCGGCACGCCGAGAGCGGCGCTAAGAGCGGCGCCGTCGCCAAGCTGCACGGTCAAGCCGCGCTCGGGCCTGTGCAGAACCGTTTGCCCGTGAAAGCCGACGACATCCACGCGCGCAAGGTCGATGCCATTGTCCGCCGCGAATGTTTTCACGTTTTCGGCGTGTTTCGCGGTCAGCATGCTTTCGGCGACGGAGAGAACGCCGCTTCGGTCTGCGCGATTCACGATCCCGCGCGCCCAGTCCATGGCCTCGCGCATCAGCTGCCGCTCAAGCGCGGTATAGGCGAATCCGGCCGCCGGTCCGAGCGCATGGATCGCTTCACCGTCCGTCTCGATCAGCGCCACATCGACACCGTCCATGGAGGTGCCGCTCATAAGCCCGATCGCCTTCATCACCCCTCGCTTGACGCAAAATGCGAATGCCTTACATGGTGCCGTCTCTGCTACACGCTCCCGGCCAAACTGTCGAGGAGCGGCGAAGGAGGACACCATGCCGGCCGCATCCGGAAATTTATTGGATTTCGTTCAAGCCTTAAGAGAGCGCGGTTACATCCATCAGGTTTCCGACGAGGACGGATTGCGCGCCCTTGCCGCGAAAGGCCCGGTTACCGCCTATATCGGTTTCGACTGCACCGCGCCCAGCCTGCATGTGGGCAATCTCATCGGCATCATGATGCTTCGCGTTTTGCAGCGCTGCGGGCACCGGCCCATTGCGCTCATTGGCGGTGGCACGACGAAGGTCGGCGATCCATCGGGCAAGGACGAAAGCCGCAAGCTTCTGACCGAAGCCGAGATCGATGCGAACAAGTCCCGGATAAGGGACACCTTTGGGAAGTTTCTGACGTTCGGGGACGGGAAGACGGACGCATTCCTCGTCGACAACGACGAGTGGCTCAAGCACCTCCATTACGTCGATTTTCTGCGCGAATACGGGCGGCACTTCACCATCAACCGGATGCTGACGTTTGACTCGGTCAAGATCAGGCTTGAACGCGAACAGCCGCTGACCTTCCTCGAATTCAATTACATGCTTCTCCAGGCTTACGACTTCCTTGAGCTTGCCCGCCGCCACAACTGCGTGCTGCAGATGGGCGGCTCGGATCAGTGGGGGAACATCGTGAACGGCATCGAGCTTGGCCGCCGCGTCGAAGGCCGGGAGCTTTTCGCGCTGACGACGCCGCTGCTGACCACGTCTTCAGGCGCGAAGATGGGCAAGACGGTCAAGGGCGCTGTCTGGCTCAACGCCGATATGCTGAGCCCCTACGATTATTGGCAGTTCTGGCGCAACACCGAGGATGGCGATGTGGGCCGCTTCCTGCGCTTGTTCACCGAGTTGCCGCTGGACGAGATCGGGCGGCTCGAAGCGCTGTCCGGCTCTGAGATCAACGAGGCCAAGAAGGTGCTGGCAACGGAAGCGACAGCGCTCCTGCACGGGCGCGAGCCGCGGATGCGGCGGGGGAAACCGCGCGCCAAGCTTTCGAGGAAGGCGCGGCGGCCGGGGGACTGCCGACGGTCGAAATCTCAAGGGAGGAGCTGAAGGCGGGCATAGGGCTGTTGACCGCCAACACGGCAGCGGGCTTGGTTTCCTCAACGAGCGAGGCAAGGCGGCAAATCAAGGGTGGAGCAGTCCGGGTGAACGACGTGGTGGCCACCGATGAGCGCGCCATGCTGACGCTGAAGGATTTGAATGAGGACGGCGTCATAAAGCTTTCGCTCGGCAAGAAGCGCCACGTCTTGCTTCGGCCGACGCCATAGCGCTAGATCAACCCGCCTCTAATCGGAATCGATTGAAGGCGGAAAAGTTGATCAATTCTAAAGTGCTGGAGCGGCTTATCCGCGTCCAAATGGAGGCGGGCCACTATAGCAGAATTTTCCGGACGATCCAACGGTTCGCCACCGCCGTCATCCCGGAAAGGCGAAGCCTTATCCGGGATCGCATCATATTAAAGCCCATAAATTTTTACGATCCCGGCTCGCGCTTCGCTTGGCCGGGATGACGAAGCGTGTTCGGGATAATCCATTGGCTTGATTAGCGGAGTTTGCTTAGCAGGCTTCTGAAAAACGATGTTGCCCATGGTTCGACAGGCTCACCATGAGGTTTAAGCGACAAGCTCACCATGAGGATCAACTCGTTGAAAACTCTCGACCTGATCCTGAGCTGTCGAAGGCCTCATCCTGAGCCTGTCGAAGCCTCATCCTGAGCCTGTCGAAGCCTCATCCTGAGCTTGTCGAAGCCTCATCCTGAGCTTGTCGAAGCCTCATCCTGAGCTTGTCGAAGGATGAAGCCACGTTTTCAGGCTTTTTCAGCATCCTGCTAGCAGCGCTTGCCCTCAAAACTCGATCGCGTCAGCCAGCGGCCGGACGCGCTCGCGCTTTATTCGGGCGCCACGCTTCTTCATGTCACGCAGGATGATGTAAATCATCGCGGTCATGACCGCGTCGCTCAAGGCGTCGTGCTGGCCGAAGTTAGGCAGGCCGAGGTCCTTGAGGATCGACACGAAGCGCAGATCGATGGTGGTGCCGGGTGGCGCGTTCCCATATTTGCGCTCGTAATAGAGATTCGAGACCTCGATACGCCAATTCGGTAGCCCCATCTGGATGAACGGCAGCACATGCTTGTCGATCATGTTCATGTCGAACTCCAGGTAATAGCCCACCAAGGGCCGGGAGCCGATAAAATAGAGAAAATCCCGGAGAATTTTGCGGATCGGCAACTGGTTTTCGACATCGGCCTCGCGAAGCTGGTGGATCTTCATCGCGTCCGGCTTGATGATTGCATCCGGCCGCACGAGCACTTCAAACTTCTCGCGCAGTATGATCCGGTCGCCTCTGATCAAGACCGCGGCGATGGTGATGATGTCGTCCTTTGAAACGTCGAGCCCCGTCGTCTCGCAGTCGAAGGCGACCACTTCGCCGGGGGGCGGCTTCTTGAAGAGAAAGCGATAAGACTGGTCCCCGATCGACGCCATGTGGAAGTATCGCCGGAGCGTCTGATACACCATCGGAAATATCCAAGATTACGTGAAGTACTGGAGATTATAGCGATGGCGCACCAGTTCGCGGAAAATGCGCACGACGCGCAGCGCGTTCCGGAAGATGTCGCGGTCAGCCGCTGAAAGCTCGTTCAGATTGACGATGGACTCTCGGGTCAGGTTTCCGATGCGCCTTGCCTTGAGCTGAGAGCGCAACCGCAGTTCCATGAAGAGATGGAGCGCGCTGATGAGTTCCTGCGCGAAGGGCTCCTCCAGCAACTTCGCGGCGGCGAGCGCCTTGATCCTGGTCACCGTTGGCGTCTCCATGATCCCCTTTTCGATGGCAATCGTCCGGACGCCGTGGACGATCGGAAACGTTCCTACTTTTTTCACATCGACATCGCCCGAGCGCATGCCCACGGAAACCATCAGATTGCCCAGCATGCCGATGTCGGAACTCGCGAAAAGGTCGATCAGATGCGCGAAATGAGCCAAATGCGCGCTTTCGCCCCGCATCATGTCCATGAACGCCGTCCTCGCGTGGACCAGAAGATCCCGCCGCCCCGCGACAGGGACGGCGTCGCTGAAGATGCCGAGGTTCATCGCACTGTCGCCGCCGGGCGTGAGAATCCAGCCCTTGAGCTGTTTGATGAAGCTGTCTACGGGCTGCGACCAGACCGGATTCTGGACCATGACGTTTCCCGGGCATCGCGGGAATCCAAACGATTGCAGCGCTTCGGAGAAGGCCGAGCGGAAGGACTCGAGATCAGCCTGCGGGATCTCCTTTGCAAGAAGAAGCCCGTTATCCTGATCGGTGCGCACAGTCTGCTCGCGGCGCCCCTCCGAGCCCATGACAATGAGACAGCCCTGATCCCTAACGGACCTCGGGGCCACCAGATCGAACAGCTTGGCCAGCAGGTTCCGGTTCAAGTCGGAGGTTATCTCCGCGATGACGTCGATCTTGACGCCTTGCTCGTGAAGACGCTCAACTTGGCCCTGAATGTCCTGAGCCGTGACCGTTAGGTCTGCGACCGTTCTAGCTCTGTCGATGCGCCCGGGGATCAATTGCGAGTTCCCTGCGAAGAGTTCCAGAATATCTATGTCTTCGAGAACACCAGTGTAAGCTTCGCCTTGACGGATCGCAATCCGGCGCTTTTTGCTGCGCGTCATGGCGAGCAGCGCCTCGAAAATGAAGTCGTCGCTATCGACCGCGGCCACCTCGAAATGGCAGATGTCGCGCACCGGCGTTTCGAGCGGCATGCGGCGCAGGATAACCGCCTTGGAGATATTCATGCCGGTGACGATGCCAGTTCGTTCGCCATCCGTTACGAACAAGGAATTGCAGGCGTTGTGCTCCATCGCATGGCCCGCTTCCTCGATGGTGGCCGCTCCGTCAATAAAGACAGCCTTTTCCCAGCGTGCATCTTTGACCCGGGTTCGAAGCACGGAGTCCAGCCCCTGCGGGCCGCGTTGCGCGAAGGCATCGAGCCGGCGCGACAGATCGGAGTAAAAGAAGGCCGCGAAAGCCTGATTCTTTTTTACAAGTTCGAGGATTGTCTCTTTTGGAAGCAGGAAACAAAGCGTTTCCTCGGTGGCGATGAAGCTTGCGCTCGCCGAGCCGTGCACAACGGAGCCTGAGTCGAAAGTGTCTTTTGGGCCGAGCAAAGACTCGACTTCCGCGTCCCTTTCCTCGACAGCCCCTTTGATGATGACATGGAGGAAGTCGGAACTCTCGCCGACCTTCACGATCGTGGTGCCGGGCGCGAAATAGCCGATGTCCATCGCGGCGCTCAGTGTTTCCATTTCAGCCGGAGTCAGACGGTCGAAAGGCGTATTTTGAGCGTCGAAGCCTTGCATCGGTGTCGCCGGAAGTAGTTAGGTTAGAGGCGGGAAAATTCCCGCCTCCTTAAGCCTTCGATCAACCCGCCTTCAATCGGACTCGATGAAAGGCGGAAAAGTTGATCAATTCTAAAGTTCTAGCCAGCTTATCCGCGTCTAAATGGGACGCAGGCTGCTCTAGTGTACATTCGCAGTGGCAGCACCGATACCGGTTTCGGAGCGGATGAACTGCGCTTCGAAAGCCTTCTCTTCCAGCCGCGCTCGCTTCGTCCGGTCAATTTTCGAAAAGAGCCAGATGCCCAAGAAGGCGATCGGCATCGAGAACAGCGCCGGGTTGCTCCAGGGGAAGATAGCATCCTGGTACCCGAACGTCGTGACCCAGACGGCCTTGCTCAGCACGACACCAGCCACCGAACTGATAAGCCCGAGAATGCCGCCCACAAAGGCGCCAAGCGTCGTTGTCCCTTTCCAGAACATTGTCATCAGAAGGACAGGGAAGTTGACGCTCGCCGCCACGGAGAAGGCGAGGCCCACCATGAACGCGACGTTCTGCTTCTCAAAAATGTAGCCGAGGTAGATCGCAAGAATGCCGATCGCCACAGCCGAGATTTTCGAGATCAAAACTTCGCTTTTCTCGGAGGCACGACCCCTGGCGATAACCGAGGCATAGAGATCGTGGCTCACCGCAGACGCCGCAGAGAGCGTTAGTCCTGCCACCACCGCAAGGATCGTCGCGAAGGCCACCGCAGAGATGAAGCCAAGCAGGTAGGGGCCACCTGTCGCATTTGCGAGCTGGATGGCGGCCATGTTTGTGCCGCCCTTCAGGTTGGCGGCGGTGATTGCGATGGTGCCGTCGGCAGCCGGCTTAAAGTAGGACGGATCGCTCATCAGCAACGTGATGGCGCCGAAGCCGATGATGAAGGTCAGGATGTAGAAGTAGCCGATGAAACCCGTCGCATAGAAGACCGACTTGCGGGCGGCTTTGGCATCCGCGACGGTAAAGAACCGCATGAGGATGTGAGGCAATCCGGCAGTGCCGAACATCAGCGCAAGGCCGAGCGAGATCGCGGAAACCGGGTCGGAAACGAGATTGCCCGGACCCATGATCGACACACCCTTCGGATGGATCTTGACTGCCGAGGCGAAAAGAGCCTCCAGGTCGAAGTTGAAGTGGACCAGCACCAGGATGGCAACAAGTGTCGCGCCAACGAGCAACAGACAGGCCTTGATGATCTGCACCCAGGTCGTGGCCTTCATGCCGCCAAAGGCGACATAAATGATCATCAATGTGCCGACGATCACGATGGCGTGGAGATAATCCAACCCGAAGAGCAACTGGATCAGCTTGCCCGCGCCAACCATCTGGGCAATCAGATAGAAGGCGACGACGGTAAATGTGCCAATCGCGGACAGGATGCGGATCCAGGTCTGATCGAGCCTGAAGGAGGCCACGTCTGCGAAGGTGAATTTGCCGAGGTTGCGAAGCCGCTCCGCGATCAGGAACAGCACGATCGGCCAACCCACGAGCCAGCCAACCGAATAAATGAGGCCATCAAAGCCGCTGGCGAACACGAGGCCGGAGATTCCGAGGAATGATGCCGCCGACATGTAGTCGCCCGCGATGGCGAGGCCGTTCTGGAAGCCTGTGATACCGCCGCCCGCCGCGTAGAAGTCGGCGGCGGACTTGGTCCGCGCGGCCGCCCGATAGGTTATGACCAACGTCATCAAGACGAAACCCGCGAACATACCGATCGCGGGCCAGTTTGTGGGCTGCTTTTCTACCGCGCCCTCAACGGCGGCGGCAAAGGCGGGGAAAGTCGTGCAAAGACCCGCGCCAAGCGCAAGGCTCAGTCCTGTGATGCGTTTTGCGGAAATCATTTCGTCACCTCTTTGATGAGCTCGCGGGTCATCTCGTCAAAGCGGCTGTTTGCAACCCAAACGTAAATACCGGTCAGCAGAAAGGCGGAAATGATGACGCCAAGGCCGATCGGAATGCCAATGGTTATGACGCCGGCGATGGGCGTCGCGAGAAAACCCTTGGCGAACGCGACCAGAAGAATGAACCCCTGGTAGATGAGAAGCATGATCCAGGACAGCGTCCATGCGAAACGCGATCGGCGACGCACAAGCTCCTGAAACTTTGGATGTTCAGACATCCATGTATTTGATTCCTGCTGCACGGCTTTTCCTCTTTGGATATGTGTGCCTTCCTTTTTGGCCAGCGAGGCACGTTAGTGATTACTAGCAGTTAGACACTTGACTTGGCGCAAATTTCTTTCTCAGCCTTTCGTTGGATCGGCAAGCACATTTGATGCGATTATGGGGGCGGACGCCAGCCTTGTCCGCCAAAAGCCTTAACCTGTGCAAAGCAAGAGACTTCCACCATAGATTGTGGAGGAATCGCCTTAGGGTTGCAACATCCAAGCGGAAGGGCCGCCGGAAAAGGTGAATGGAGTGGAAGCCATGGCAATCCAAAGCGCCAATCATGGGAAACCCGTCACAACGTTGAGGCCTTCGAGCCTCAGACGCTCTGGTAGCGACTCTGCCGGAGGCAAATGTGCCTTCAGCGCTGACGCAACCGCCGCCATCGCGCCCATCATGAGCGAAGCGGTTCTGGTCTGTCTTCGCCTGTTCGATCCGGCGACGGCTAGGAAATAGGGGACCCCGAGCCAGCCCCCTTGTCGGCGCTCGCTCCGGGGGTTTGCTCCAGGTATGCCGGCGAACGCATTTCCATGATCCGCGACACGGCCCGTTCGAAATATTCGGCGTCGTCGCCGACTTGGCACAACTCACCGGGCTCGACCGCGGCCGACGCCACGAAGCCGATCCGGTGATCGTAAAGAGTATCGATAAAGGTCAGAAAGCGGCGCGCCGGGTTTTGGTCGTGCCGCCCCATCTTCGGGATGCCGTCGACGAAAACCGTGTGGTAATGGCGGGCGAGGGCAAGGTAGTCTTGTGTGCCCAAAGGCTTCTCGAAGAGGTCGGCGAATGAGAAGCGCGCGACCCCCAGGCAGGCGCAGGGCACATGCAGCTTGTGCCCGAGCACCAGGATTGTGTCGCTGGCGCAAGGCTCGCCGAAGGTTAATTTCTGCCAAAGATCGTCCATCGCGCCTCTTGCGGCGTCATCGTCGGGCGTGAAGTAGAGCGTGCTGTGCGACAGCTGTTGGAGGCGGTAATCGTGGGTCGCTTCGAGTTGCAGAAGCTCCACATTGTGTTCGACAAGATCGATGAATGGCAGAAACTGATCGCGGTTGAGGCCGCCTTTGTAGAGATCGCTCGGCTTCGAGTTCGAGGTGAAGACCACAACCGTGCCGGATTCGAAAACCGCGGCGAAAAGACGGTTCAAAATCGTAGCGTCCGCGATGTCGGTCACGAAGAGTTCGTCCAGGCAGAGGAGGCGCGCTTCGTTCGCAATGCTGGCGCCCACGGCGACGATGGGGTCGTCCTTTGCCTCCCGCCGCGCGACGGAAAGCCTGGCGTGGACCTCCGCCATGAACTCGTGAAAGTGAGCGCGGCGCTTCTGCTGAACGGGCGCTTCCTGGAAGAAAAGGTCCATCAGCATCGTCTTGCCGCGCCCGACGGAACCGAAAATATAGAGGCCCTTCGGCACTTCACCGCGTTTGCGCGTGAAGAAGGAAAAAAAGTCAGTCCGCGCCGGAGGCGTATAGTGAGCCAGCCGGTTCGTGAGCATTTGCAATTTCTCGACCGCAAGCGCTTGGGCGCTGTCGGCCGTAATCTTCCCCTCCGCCAAGAGGCGGCGGTATCTCTCGAACAGCGATGCGGTCATGACCGGGGCTAGCGAACGTTACGGAGTTCCAGCTCTACCGCCGTAACGGTTGGGTTCGGCGACACCAATTCAATATCAAAATCGGCTCGCTCATTCGATCTTATTTTCGAGCCGTTTATCCTCAAATTAGCCGAATATTCCCGGTCCTGCGTAGAGTCCTGATCCTTGATGGTTATGAAGAACTGTGGAACCTTGACGTTACGGTTCGCGTGATTGAAGACATTGCCGCGTACGGTAAGAACAGGTCTGTTGTCTGAAGTCGACCATTCATATTCAACGGACTCAAAGGTCAGAGGCTGCGCCGTAACTGGCATTCCCAAAATGTTATAAAGCGGAGCCAATCCAGGAGCGGCATCGGCGATGATATCCCGGAAAGCGAAAAATCCAACGATAAGCCCGCTTGCAACGCAGAGGAAAAGCCCCCAGGCCGCCGCTATTGCAAGGCCACCCCGGCGTGTGCGGCGTGGGGCCGCGCCCGACAATTCCCGGGTTTCTTCGATTTCGCGATAGAGGCGCTGATCGAAAGCTGTGTCGTCGTCCTTAACTTCGACCGTATCCTCCACCACGGGCTCGAACACTTCCTCGTCGGCGGCGGGGGACACTTTACCCCAGAGCCCGGTTATGCCTCGCGGCGTTGGAGGTTCTTGCGAGGCGGTCACAGCTGTTGATTTGAGATGGGTTTCGAGTTTCTCGGCCAGTTCTTCGTCGCGAAGCGAAGGGCCGACGGGCGCTCTCTTGGGCGGCGAAAGAAAATGTGCCCTCATCGCCTCGCGAAGAGCAGCGTCAGGGTCGCCTTCATCGCTTTCATCGTCTTTCTTCTCTGCGAACCGAGCGTCGTGCTTGCCTGTATCGAGATCACGCCTGTCCTCATCCTTCGCGCCGCGCTTGCCATCAGCCTCAGCCAAACTCTGATCGCCGCCTGTCTCACCCGCTCTTTTGAAGTGATCTGACAACCCTGCCAATCTTTCCGCCCAGGCACTATGCGGTTGAGGTTTTGCAGGCTCCGTCACAGCGCCCCGGTCGTCATCGTAAGACCTTGCGTCAGTCGCGACGGAGCTGCCCTGGCTCAAACTGGAAAAGATGCCTCGAACGGCCTGTCGCGCCGCATCGATTGTGAACTGCTCCCCTTTTGTTTCCGTCTCCTGCTGCGCGACGGCAAAATTGGTGCGCGGGAACGGGATTGTTTCAGCGGCTGACTGGGTCGGCGTGTTCGCCGCAGTCTCTTCTGCTTCATCTGTGGGCTTCAGGTTCTTTTTTCGCCTGAAACTGCTGAACCAACTCACTTTCCCGGTCGTCTCGTGGTCCTCGGAGCTATCGCTCTCGTCAGCGCGCCATTGCCGGTAAGTCTCGCCACCGTCTTCCTTGAGACTTGTTTCCCCATCGGTGACGGTTTCTTCATGAGCTGGAGCGGCGTCTTGGTGCGACGACCAAGCGCCTTCCTCAAAATCGCCTCCCGCAGTCCCAAAGTGGTCATGCGTTGTTTGCCCGGCAGGGGCATCGCTTGTTTCTTCGCTCTCCGCGGACGGAGCGACCCAGGCGGACGCGCCAGTCTCATCCTCTTCCCCGCCGATATCTGGCATGGCGCGCCAAACCGTCCCGCACTTCGCGCAACGGACGGTCCGGCCCTCGGGCGGCAAAGCGGCCTTTATCTCATAGCGGGTCGTGCAATCAGGGCATTCAATGATCATTCGATAATCTCTATGGTGGCTTTTTTGTTACCGCCGTCTCGCCTTTGTCTAAATCGGTTGCTAAATCGCACGCTCTTTATCATTCAGACGGGGCAAGAGCGAACAGCAGGGTGGGGTTGTGGTATCGGGTCATGCTCTTATTCGTTTCGAAAATGTCGGCCTCCGCTACGGAGTCGGACATGAGATTTTGCGCGATATCAACTTCCATTTGCTGCCCGGATCGTTTCATTTTCTAACCGGACCTTCGGGTGCTGGCAAAACCACGCTTCTCAGACTCCTCAATATGTCGCTTCGTCCCACACGCGGGCTTGTATATCTTTTCGGACGAAATATAGCCAAGAATACGACAGGCCAGCGCGCCGACCTCAGGCGGCGCATTGGAATTGTTTTTCAGGATTTCCGGCTCCTCGATCATCTCACCACTTGGGAGAATGTTGCTCTTCCTCTCCGCGTGATGGGCCGTAATCAGAGCGACTACCAGGAAGATGTCACGGAACTCCTGAAGTGGGTAGGGCTTGGTGATCGGATGAACGCTTTTCCTGCTGTGCTTTCTGGCGGGAAAAGCAACGCGCTGCTATTGCCCGGGCTGTCATCGCCAAGCCGGAGCTTCTCCTCGCCGACGAGCCGACCGGTAACGTCGACCCCCAGATGGGGCGCCGTCTGCTTCGGCTTTTCATCGAACTGAACCGGCTTGGCACCTCCATTATCATCGCAACGCACGATTATCAGCTCATGTCCCAATTCCCGGCTGCCCGCATGCAGCTCGAGAATGGCCGCCTGGAGCTTCAAGAGTGAAATTGTCCCGCCATGAGCAGTGTTGAAACGCTTCCGGTTCCATTCAAGGCACGCCCGCAACCCGTGGTGAAATTCGCCAGGGGAAACGCACCTATCGTGCCCCCTGGCTCCGTCACAGGCGGGTCTTTGACCCTGGTGATTGCCATCATGTCCTTCCTGGCCGCACTTACGGCAGGCGGTGTGTACGTGATTTTCACTGCGGCGAACGTCTGGACGAATAAAATCTCGGCGGAGATTACCGTTCAGGTCCGGCCGCGCGCTGGGGATATGGGCGACGAAATGGCCGCGGAACTTACCCGCTTTCTCTCCGATCAGAATGGCATCAAGCGCGTCACGCCGTTCACGCGGGAGCAATCGCTCAAACTTGTGGAGCCGTGGATCGGAAAATCCGAGGTGCTGAAGACATTCGCCATTCCAAGGCTCATTGCAGTCGAGGTCGACGGAGATAATCCGCCGGATCTTTCCACGCTCAAAAAAGTTCTGGAGGCAAAATATCCTGGGGCCTTGCTGGATGACCACGGGCATTGGCGCAACGAAATACGCCGGCTTACCAGGCTTCTCGAACTCGCCGGCATCGGCATGCTGCTCCTCATGGCCACGGCGACTGGCGGTGTGATCATCGCCGCGGCCACCAGTTCGCTGGCATCGAACCGGGAAATCGTATCGGTGCTTAACTTTGTCGGCGCGGAGGAAAGATTTATCGCCCGCCAATTCGAGGCGCATTTTCTGAAGGTTGGGATCAAGGCCGGAATTTTCGGGGCTGGCCTGGCCGCAATTGTGTTTCTCTGCCTGCCTTATCTGACCGAAGGGGTAAGCAGTTCCGCTACCTCTGAAGCGGAGATTCGCCGGCTCGTCGGCGCCGGCACGCTCGACTTATATGGGTATATCGTTCTACTCTTCGTTGTCATTGCGGTCGCGGCAATTTGCAAAATGACGTCCCGTTATGGGGTCCGCCGCATTTTGAATCAGCAGAACGCCTAGTTATCCACAATCGCCTCCTATCGCGCGCGCTGTCAGAAAATATGTGCACCTGCGAGGCCTTAGCGATATACTGGCTCTTGGATGACCAACACTTCTGACCAGAAGCGTCCGCAAAAGGCTTTGAGCTTGAGAGCGGTTTTTATGCACGCTCTGCGTGTAACGGTGATCTTCTGCCTGGCTCTCGTCGCCGGCTTTTTCATTTTTGCGTATTCCGTTAGCGTTATGCCGTCCGGAGCCTCTGCGCCGGCCGACGGCATCGTGGCGCTGACCGGCGATGAGGACCGGATCTCCGAGGCGGTGCATCTCCTGGCCGAAGGCAAGGCTAAACGATTGCTCATATCGGGCGTTAACAAGAGCACGCGGGCACTCGAAATCATCACTCTGAACACGGCGACCGGGAAAGAAGCGCTGTTGTTCCGATGCTGTGTCGACTTGGACAAGCGCGCGCTCAATACAGAAGACAACGCCTTCGAAACGACCGCCTGGGTCAGGCGGAAGGGCTTCCGCTCGCTGATCGTTGTGACATCGACTTACCATATGCCGCGCTCCTTGATAGAGCTGCGGCAATCGATGCCTGATGTCGAACTGCTTCCCTACCCGGTTAAATCGCCTCGCCTTGAGGATCAGTGGTGGAGCGATCCTCGCACGGTCTGGGTTCTCGGGAAAGAATATCTGAAGTTTGTAACTGCCTTCGCGCGTTACGGCGCCAAATTCGGTGTTAGGGTCGGCTTTCAAGGCAGACCACAGCTCTCCAATGATCAATGCGCGCTTCAACTAAATTTGCGCTCTATCTAAGATCGCTGCTGTTCTATCCCGTTCTCTACATCAATTGGGCTGTCTTTCTTGTCTTCGGAAGCTGGCTTCTGTTGGCCCCACGGAGCTGGGCCATGGCACGCTTGCATTCCACGGCGATGTTACGGTTTGGCTTCTCCGCATCATTGCGGGACCGAGATGGAAGTGAGAGGACACGACAAACTCCTTCCCGGTCCCGTTATCGTAGCGGCGAAACACCAGGCTGCGTGGGACACTTTCGCGATCATCTCCTTGATGCGCGATCCAGCGCTGGTAATGAAGGCCGAGCTTCTTAACTGGCCTATCTACGGCACGTTCTGCCGCAAATTTGAGCTGATCCCATTCAGCGAGAACCGGCCCGGCGGCCTTGCGCCTGATGGTGCGCGAGGTGCGGGGCAGGGCGGCGCAAAACCGGGAAATCGTCATTTTCCCGGAAGGCACCCGGACAATCCCTGGGGCCGCTCCCGATACAAGCCGGGCCTTGTTTTCCTCTATCAGGATTTGAAAGTGCCGGTTTGTCCGCTGCGCTGAATTCCGGCATGTTCTGGCCGCGCCGCTCCATCCTGCGCTACCCCGGCACGATCATTGTTGAATTCCTGGACCCGATCCTGCCGGCCTGCCGCGTCAGGAGTTCATGGAGAAGCTGCAATCGGCAATCGAGAGGCATCGAACGAGCTTTGCATGGAGGCCCGGAGGGAACTTGAAGAGCAAGGGCTGGAGCCGCCCGTCGATTTTCGCGGCGGGGTCTTGGCTGAGGCTGCGTGAGAAATATAGCGTTGCTGTTCCGCTTTCTACCCATCGGCATCATGTTCCATATCTAAGAGAACTGTAAAAAGTTATCCACAGGTTGTCCTTGACGTACGGTACAAAGAGTGAACATTTGGTGTCTAAAATGGGAATAGACGTGCGAGTTCTGGATAAACACCGATGCTGATCCCGATTTCCCAGCAGATTTGGGACGCCAAATATCGCTTTTCGCCGGCAGGCGGACGTGCCGAGCAGTCGATCGAGAAAACATGGGCAAGAGTTGCGCGCGCCGCTGCCTCCGTTGAACCGGAGCGGTCTCGCAAAGCCTGGGAACAGCGTTTTGTGGGGTCCTTGGCGGACTTCGCATTCATCCCCGCCGGGAGAATCCTGTCGGGAGCCGGAACCGGCCGCGATGTGACGCTCTTCAATTGCTTCGTCATGGGCGAGATCGGCGACGATATGGGCTCGATCTTCGCAAATGTCAGGGAAGCCGCTCTCACATTGCAGCAGGGCGGCGGCATCGGTCACGATTTCTCGACGCTCAGGCCGAAGGGCGCCCATGTGCGCGGCGTGGGGGCGGACGCATCCGGTCCCGTCAGTTTCATGGATGTCTGGGACGCCATGTGCAAGACAATCATGTCGGCGGGCGCGAGGCGTGGCGCGATGATGGGTACCATGCGCTGCGACCACCCTGATATCGAGGCTTTCATCGAGGCGAAAGCCGACCCGGCAAGGCTGCGCAACTTCAATCTGTCCGTTCTTGTCACGGACGCTTTCATGGAAGCGGTGAAGGAGGACAGGTCCTGGCCGCTTGCCTTTGGCGGCGAGGTTTATCGCACGGTGAGTGCGCAGGGCCTTTGGCGGAAGATCATGCGCAGCGCCTATGATTACGCCGAGCCCGGCGTGATCTTTATCGACCGGGTGAACGCGCTGAATAATCTCGGCTATTGCGAACCGATCAGCGCTACGAACCCCTGTGGCGAACAGCCCTTGCCTCCTTACGGCGCTTGCCTCCTCGGTTCCATCAATCTGGCGGCGCTCATCGAGGCGCCGTTCACTTCTAATGCGGCGCTGAAGCAGCGGAAGCTGGAAGACCTCGTGCCGGTGGCGGTCCGTTTGCTCGACAATATCATCGATGTGTCCCGCTACCCTCTGCCTCAGCAGGAGAAAGAGGCCAAAGCCAAACGGCGCATCGGACTAGGCGTAACCGGGCTCGCCGATGCGCTGATCCTGTGCGGGGCGCATTACGGCTCGGAGCAGGGGCGCGATCTTGCAGCGTCCTGGATGGCGCGGATCGGCCACGCTGCTTATGCGGCAAGCGCCGAACTGGCGAAGGAAAAGGGGGCATTCCCCCTCTTTGACGCAACGCAATTCTTGCGGCGTCCCTTTCCAAATCGCTACCGCCTTCGCTTCAAAAGACAATCAGGGACAAAGGCCTGCGCAACGGCGTTTTGACCTCTATCGCTCCGACCGGCACCATCTCGCTGCTCGCTGGAAACGTGTCGAGCGGAATCGAGCCCGTTTTCGATTTCGAGTACCGCCGCCGCCTTCTCTCGCCGGATGGCTCCGAACGCCACGAAATCATCCGCGATTATGCGGTCCGGCTGTTCCGCGACACGCATGGCGACACGCCACTTCCGGATGTCTTCGTAACGGCTCATGATCATCGCTCCGCAACAGCACCTCTTGATGCAGGCCGCGCTGCAGAGGCATGTTGACGCGTCCATTTCGAAAACGGTTAACTGCCCGGAGTCGATCGCCTTTGAAGACTTCGAGGAGCTTTATCTCGACGCGGACAGGCTCGGGCTAAAAGGATGCACCGCCTATCGGCCAAATGAAGTGACGGGCGCGGTGTTGTTACCGGTGCCGCAGCAACCCAGGCTGGACAGGCCCTGCAACCCTCTCTCCCGCTCACGCCAGCCGACGCTCTGCCGCTCGCTCGCGACACGGTGCTCGCTGGCTTCACCTACAAGCTCAAATGGCCGGGCTCGGACCACGCGATCTATGTCACGATCAATGACACGTTCGATCACGGCCAACGCCGTCCGTTTGAGATCTTCATCAATTCCAAGAACCTGGAGCACTACGCCTGGACGGTGGCGCTCACACGCATGATCAGCGCAATCTTCCGCCGCGGCGGAAATGTTTCCTTCGTTGTGGAGGAACTGAAAGCCGTTTTCGATCCGCGGGGCGGCGCTTGGACGAACGGCAAGTACGTGCCCAGCCTGCTCGCCGCCATTGGGGAAATTATAGAGCAACACTTCATTCACATCGGGTTTCAGGCCGGGACCGCTCAGGAAAGCGGAATTAAATCGGAAGCGACCAGCATTGCGACCTTTTCGCCATCAAGTTTCTGTCCTCGCTGCGGATCTCCGAGTATGATCTATCAGGAGGGGTGCCGCGTGTGCCGCAATTGCGGCCACTCCACCTGCAGCTGAGTTGGCAAAGACGAAGAAGGGCAACCTCTTCGACCAATGCACTGTTGCCCTTAAGCCAAGCAATCAACATAATGTCGGCGAAGCCGCATATTTAGGGAGGATGTCGATGACGGTGAAGACCTACCCGGTTCCAGAGAGCTGGAACTCGTCAGCTTGGATCAATAACGAAAAATACCGGGCGATGTACGATCAGAGCATCAGTGATCCGGAGGGGTTTTGGGGTGAGCAGGCTTCCCGCGTCGACTGGATCAAGCCATTCACAAAGGTAAAAAACACCTCCTACGATCCGCACAACCTGTCCATCAAATGGTACGAGGACGGAACGCTGAACGTCTGCGCGAACTGCGTGGACCGTCACCTGGAAAAACGGGGCGACCAGGTTGCCATCGTTTGGGAAGGCGACGAGCCGAATATGGATCTCAAGATCACATACCGGCAGCTCCACGAGCGCGTCAGCCGCTTTGCGAACGTGCTCAAGAAGCACGGCGTCAAGAAGGGCGACCGCGTCACGATCTATCTGCCTATGATCCCCGAAGCCACCTATGCGATGCTGGCCTGCGCGCGCATTGGCGCGGTTCACTCGGTCGTCTTTGGCGGGTTCTCCCCGGACAGCCTTGCGAGCCGCATCGTCGACTGCGATTCGACCGTGCTGATTACCGCCGACGAAGGCGTCCGCGGCGGCCGCAAGGTTCCGCTTAAGGCGAACGCCGACAAGGCGCTAGAGAAATGCCCGACTATTGAGCGCGTTCTCGTCGTAAAGCGCACGAATTCCCCGGTCGCCTGGACGCCGGGCCGTGATTTCTGGCTCGGCGAGGAGATGCAGAACGTCTCAGCCGATTGCCCGCCTGAAGAGATGAACGCCGAGGATCCGCTTTTCATCCTTTACACTTCCGGCTCTACCGGGCAGCCGAAGGGCGTGCTTCACACAACCGGCGGCTATCTGGTCTACGCGGCGATCACGCATCAATACGTCTTCGATTACAAGGACGGCGATATCTACTGGTGCACGGCGGACGTAGGCTGGGTCACCGGCCACAGCTACATCGTCTACGGCCCGCTCGCCAATGGAGCGACCACGCTCATGTTCGAGGGCGTTCCCAATTATCCGAGCCCCTCTCGGTTCTGGGACGTCGTCGACAAGCATCAGGTCAACACCTTCTATACCGCGCCGACCGCCATTCGCGCTCTCATGGGAGCAGGCGAGCAGCACGTCAAGAAGACAAGCCGCAAGTCTCTGAAGTTGCTTGGAAGCGTGGGCGAGCCGATCAATCCTGAAGCCTGGGAGTGGTATTATCACATCGTGGGCGATGAGCGCTGCCCAATCGTCGACACCTGGTGGCAGACGGAAACGGGTGGAATTCTGATCACGCCGTTGCCTGGCGCCATCGCCACGAAGCCGGGCTCGGCAACGCTGCCGTTCTTCGGCATCAAGCCTGCGCTTATGGCTCCCGATGGGCAGGTGATTGAGGGGACGGGTGAGGGCAATCTCGTTATCCTGGACTCCTGGCCGGGCCAGATGCGCACGGTATTCCGCGACCATAATCGTTTCGTGCAGACCTATTTCGCCGCTTATCCTGGAACCTACTTCACAGGTGATGGTTGCAAGCGGGATGCCGACGGTTACTACTGGATCACGGGCCGCGTCGACGACGTGATCAACGTCGCGGGTCACCGCATGGGTACGGCGGAAGTGGAATCGGCTCTCGTTGCCCATCCGAAGGTCGCCGAAGCCGCCTGCGTAGGCTATCCGCACAGCCTGAAAGGTCAAGGCATCTACGTCTACGTCACCTTGATGACCGGGATCGAGCCCACCGAAGCGCTCAGAACCGAGCTTCGCAACTGGGTTCGCTCGGAGATCGGACCGATCGCCACTCCTGACCTGATCCAGTTCGCGCCTGGTCTTCCGAAGACCCGCTCGGGCAAAATCATGCGACGCATTTTGAGGAAGATTGCCGAGGACGATTTCTCGAACCTCGGCGACACATCCACGCTGGCCGAACCGACCGTCGTGTCCGACTTGATCGAGAACCGTATGAACAAGCCTGCGGTTGCTTGAGAACCCGTGCCCGGCATCACTGCCGGGCACTCCTCCTGCCCCGCGCCTCAATATCGCGCTCGGGAAACGTGCTTATCCACATATCCACAGGTTGCTCAAAGGCTCTACTACTTTACGTCGATATAACGAATGTCGGTGTAAGATCTGTGGCGATTCAGTCCACGCTCACGATGCGGAAATGCCTCTGGCTTCAGTGAGGCATAACTCCCGCAAGCAAGTTTGCGGTAATGAGAATGGATCGTTCGTAGTGCAGCTTAGGGGTTGGCGATGGTTGAGCGGAAAGTTGTAGAGAGCATTCGTGATAAACTGGCTTCTGGCGTTCGCTCGCCACTGTTGATGCCGATCATGGAAGGAAATACGCTCGAAAGTGACGACGTAGCCGAGTTCCTTAAGGGCCGTCTGTCTCATTTGCGTGAGAAGTCCTGTCCCCGGCCGCAGGTAAGACTGAGCTAAGACCCGAAATTTTTCGCCAGGGCATCGTCTGCTCTCCGTGCGGCAACTCGATCATGCAACACGCCGCCATGTAGAGATTAAAGACGTTGATCGAGGTTGCCGCCTAGCCTAGTGTTCGCGACACTTAAGGCTTATTACAAACGCCACTCAATCAAATATAGGTTTCCATGCGCCCCTCGAAACGGCAGGCGGCGATCTGCGCCCTGTTAGCTTCCAGCGCGCCTTCTCGCTCCATGCGGAAGGATCGTGCCTTATCAAGTTCGGGAACACCCATGTGCTTTGCACAGCAAGTCTTGAGGAGCGCGTCCCACCCTGGAAGGCCGTCAGAACGGCCTGTCGCGCTCGAATATTTCGATCGCCTTCTTCGCCAGACCAAATCCGGGCATCAGATAAGGCACGTAGGCCAGCCGGCCGCGAAAAACCTCCGCGCATTTTGGTTCGCCGTCCGGCTGGTCGACGACGCTGAGCACCGCCATGGCGTGGGTGTGGTCGATGAACGCATGCGGCAGAAACGCGTGCAGCATGAGCTCGACCAACGGATCGGGCGATAACGGATCGATCAGGCTCCGCGCGTTCGATCCGGATCAATTCCTGGTCCGCGACCGTGTCCGCCGCGCGCAGCCGCCGCAACGGCGCAAGCCGCACCGCCGGCAAATCCTGCCGGCTGGATTGCCGCCATGTCGGTGCCGGACGCCTTGA
>CAVRSS010000106.1:0-65603 GCA_963723755.1 uncultured Alphaproteobacteria bacterium
GCTTACGAGGAAGTCGTCATCCCATGCGGCAAATTTCCGCTTCATTCGGAGAGAACCTTGCCTGGCGCCCTACGGATGGATTGTGCGCCATATGCCTGAGTGTAACAAAATTGGCGGGCGCGTGATCTTTGCGCACCCGGCATTCGTCATCGCGGAAAACCATATCCATCACCCAGTGCAGGCTATTCTCCACGGCCCAGTGGCTACGGATGACCGCGCCGATCAGATGCGCCGCCAGCACCAGGGAGGTGATATAGAATTGGGCTCCTGCTCGATTTTGTCCCCAATTTCACGCGTGCCCTCAACCATGACGACGCTTTTCAGTCCTGGCCAATCGTGGCGTTCCTGCAGCCAGGCGATATCGTGGATTACTGTATAAACCCTGGTCTCGATGCGGCCATGATCGCCATCGACGGTCTCGTGGCGGCTGACCTTTGTATCCTTAAATCCGTTGGCTTTTTGCTCGGCGGCAAACAACTCGACATCCTCGCGCAGCGAGCTTTGATTGCCCTTGAGCGCCAGGACGTAGTCAGCATTTTTCTCCATAATTTTCTGGGCGATGCCGCGCTGACAGCCCATGGCGTCGATGGTGATGATGGCGCCCTTGATGACCAGCATGTCGAGCAGCTTGGGAATGGCTATAATCTCATTCGATTTTTCCGCCACCTTCGTCTGACCAAGGACGAACCGCTGACGCGAAGCAAAGGCGGAAACGATATGGATGGCGTCTTTCGCCCCTTTCTTTTGATAGGAGCGGCGTGACGTTTTGCCATCAATCGCGATGACATCCGCGGGCGCCCCCGTCAGCGCCGAAACCCAGGAAACAAAACAGTGCTGGAATTTCTCCGCATCGAGCACAGCTAGGATATCGCCCAGATGATCGTGAGCGGGCGTACCATCACGAAACGGAAGAAACCGCCGCAGCAGAGCGAGCTTCTTTTCGCCGAAGCGCGCTATATCGGCGATTGTCTCTGCTCCAGCCAGGATCGCGAGCAGGCACAGCAAGAGCACTTCGTTCAACGGATATTGGACTTTCCCCTGCTGCCGGGGATCGTTCAAGTCCTTGAAATAATATAAAAATACAATAGCTTCGCTTAATACCCCACTCTCTGCTGCATCGCTGTCCATCGCCCGTCCCCCCAAAACAAATCAGAGGAGCGCCATCAATTCAGCGTTCGCCGGCTTTGTCACCTAGAAATTCACCCGATTGCCCTGGCCTCAGCGCTCAGAACCCTGGAACTCCGGTCTAACTTCATATATCTTTAGCTATGAAATCCGGGATTTGGTCATGCGTCTCGATGTCTTACCCGCTCTGATTGTTGCCGTTCTACTCGGCGGCATCGCTCTGTTTGTCTTGCTCTGGTTGTGGTTCTGGATCGAGCAAGGCGGGGCTTCACGATACTCGTCCCAAGACCAATCCGGATACTCGTCTCAGAACGAGTCGGGGTACTCGTCCCGATATCAAAATGGATATGACAACGGGTACAATGGCTACAACCGTTACGGCGCAGACGGCAACGGTTACAACGCAGGTCTGGCCAACCGATAGACCCTTATGTGGGCAGGATCAGACGGCGGGCACGGCCTTGCTATAATCCCTGCTATTGAGATCGCTGCCGGAAGTCACAGCTCCTCGCCATCTTGGACGGCGCCCAATCGGACACCTGCGTCAGCTAAATGCGCGACGTTCCGGAATTCCAGATTATCTCGCGGTCGCGTGTCAATGCGGGAGCGGGCGCGCCCGTCTTGCCAAATCCGGGGCCCAAAGGCTGCCCTTGCTTACGGTTCCGAGCGCCGTCGCCACGGCCAAGGCGTCACGTGGCGTCAAACCCCTGTCGATACTTATTCTATATGCTTCAACAAGTTGCCTTTGAAGATTGGAGTTTGTGGTCCAAGGAAAAGGTACCTCATTAGTTTCCCGAAATAACGAATCAAGAACTAACTGACCGATACGCCACATCCTCTTTCTCTTTCCAAAGTTTCGCCCACTAACAGGATAACCAAACCCGAGAAAAACGATATTGACTTATATCAAAACTATTGCGTGTCCGGACTCATCCTTTAGAGCCAGACACGGGCACTCAACATTGCGGGCTTGCCTCTGCCATAAATCTTGCTCATAGCTGCCGCTTCGAAATCGAGCAACGGTGCCGGATGAGCCTCTATCGCGGTTTTCTAACGGTCGGCGGATTGACGGCGGTCAGCCGCGTCTTCGGATTTGTCCGCGACGTGCTGCTCGCCGCCGTCATGGGCACGGGTTGGGTGGCCGATGCCTTTTTCGTGTCGTTCCGCTTCCCCAACCTGTTCCGCGCGCTGTTCGCGGAAGGCGCTTTCAATTCGGCGTTCGTGCCGCTTTTCTCCAAGCGCCTCCGCACCGAGGGCCGGGAAAGCGCCCGCCAATTCGCGGAACAGGCGCTCGCCATCCTGTTCGTGGGCGTCACCGCGACCGTGATCACAGCCGAGATTTTCATGCCGTATCTCGTCAGAGCGATCGCGCCCGGCTTCAGCGCCGATGCCGAGAAATTCCGGCTCGCGGTGCTCCTGACGCGCATCACCTTTCCCTACCTGGTCTGCATGTCGATGGTGGCGCTCACGGCCGGCATCTTGAACGCGCTCGGCAAATTCAGTGTACCCGCCGCAACCCCCATCATTCTCAATCTCGTCCTGATCGCAGTGACCCTGTTCGCGGCCGCAAGCGGCTTTTATGACCAGCCGGAAGCCGGCGTCATTCAGGCTTGGGGCGTGACGATCGCGGGGTTCGCCCAGCTTTTTGTCGTGGCCTGGGCCGCGCGGCGCCTTGGCATGGATCCCGGCTTTTGCTGGCCGCGGCTGACGCCCGAAATGCGCCGGCTCATCAAGCTTGCGGTGCCGGGCCTTATGACGGGCGGCATCAATCAGGTGAACATTTTCATCGGCACCATGATCGCCTCGCTGCAGGCGAGCGCCGTTTCCTTCCTGTATTATGCCGACCGCATCAATCAGCTTCCGCTTGGGATGGTGGGGATCGCCATCGGGGTCGTCCTCTTACCAACGCTCTCGCGGCATTTGGCGGATCATGACGAGGCGGCCGCCTTGTCGAGCCAGAACCGCAGCCTTGAGTTTGCCCTTTTGCTTACGCTGCCGGCCGCCGTCGCGCTCATCGTCATCCCGCAGCCCATCATCCAGGTTCTTTTCCAGCGCGGCTCCTTCACGTCCGCCGATACGGTGCAGGTCTCTGCGGCCCTCGCCGCCTTTGCCTGCGGGCTGCCTGCCTTCGTGATGACGAAGGTGTTCCTTCCCGGCTTTTTCGCGCGCGAGGATACAAAGACGCCGATGTGGTTCGCGATGGCCTCCGTCGCGGTGAACATCGGCGGTTCGCTCTCGCTCTTCTTCGTGATCGGCCATGTCGGCATCGCCATCGCCACCACCCTTTCCGGCTGGACGAACGCGATCTTGCTTTCCACCACCTTGATGCGGCGCGGTCATTTCCAGATCGACGCCGCGTTGCGCAGGCGGGCGCCGCTCATCCTGCTTGCGAGCGTGCTGATGGGCGCGGCGCTTTATTATGTGAACCGCGGCGTCGCACCTTACTTCGAGCCGGGCCAAAGCGGGACCGTTCAGGCCCTAGCCCTTTTGGTGCTCGTCGGGGCCGGCGGGTTTGTGTACGCAGCTGCGGCGCAGATCACGGGCGCGATGCGCTATTCCATGATCCGCCGCGCTTTGTCGGGCGCCTGATCGTCTACTTGAGAAACCGGTCGTACAAAGCCAGCACCAGTTCGATGCCGATCAGGATGATGATGTAAATTTCCAGCTGGTGGCTCGTGCGCGTCGAAATCAGATCGGTGATCGTATCGGCTGTTTCCCGGATGACGACGAGTTGCGCTCGACCCCGCGCGCGCGCGCCATGAGGTCGTACTCGTCAACGAGCTTCGCCCAAAGCCGCTCAAGCTCGGGATGATCCCACAAAACATCAGGCTTTTCGTCGAGATCGACGCGGGACGCGAGCCGCTTCTGGATCAGAAGAGCCTCCCCGATCTGCTCCAGCATGCCCGACCTTGGACCGGACGGCAGGCGCCGTTTGATGAGGCTCGCCGCAATGGGTTCGATTTTCTCGAAAGCTGCCGCGATGCGGCGCTCGTCATAGGCCAGCGCAACCGAAACCGCAAGCGCCTCGCCGACGAGGAGGAGCTTATCGGGATCGGCGCTACGAATCCGGATTGCTCCCGAGCTTGACAGAAGAGGGTCTTCCTCCGGCCCAATCGCGATGACAGCAGTTTCAACCTCCTGCTCCTTCAGGGGTTGAATGACGCGGCGCGCCAGGCCATGCACCATTTCATCCTCTTCGATCGGCGTCATATTGAAGAAGACAACGGCGCCGAACTTGAACAGCATCACCGTTCCGTTGCTTGCGGTTTGGAACGCGAGCGGGTTGGTGGAGAACGCATCCTGGCGTTCCAGGCCCTTCAGATCAAGGCCTTCGCCAAGCAAGAGCGCCCTTGTGGTCATTTCCTTTACGGGCCGAATGGTTATTTCCTGCGTCGGCATGCAATCATCTCATGGTTCGCGAACGGCTATTGCGGCGCTGTGAATTAGGATCCCCGTGAGCCGGGTCAGAAACACTTTCTATTACACATAGAGCGGGAATTTAACCCCAAACGCGCGCGCGCCCGGAACCAAACACTGGCGCTGGTTTTGTCGCGGTGAACATTTGGGTGGAAACTTATGGATTTTCGCAGACGCGATATTCTCGCAGCGGCGGCGATTTTGATCATGATGCAGCGCAGCGGGCGGGCTGAGATCATCGAAGGACGCGCCCCGTGGAAGCCCCGGGCCGGGAACCCGCCAAAGCCTGCCATCACCAACCGCTGGGTTTTCTTCACGCCCGCCGAAGCCGAAACCGTGGAAGCGATCGTGGACCGGATCATTCCGCCGGACCCGGAAACGCCGGGCGGAAAATGGGCGGGCTGCGCCGTCTATATCGACAACCAGCTCGCAGGAGGGTACGGCAGTTCCGAGGGGCTTTACACCCAAGGTCCGTTCCAGAAAGGCACGCCGCAGCAGGGCCCGCAATCGCCGCTTACGCCTGCAGACCAATACCGCAAGGGCCTCGCCGATCTCAATGATCACTGCAAGAGCAAATATGGTGGCAAGCCCTTCGCGCAGCTTCCCGATGAGACGAAGGATGCGGTGCTCGGCGAGCTTGAAAAAGGCTCGGTCCAGCTGCGCGATCAGGACGCCAAAACATTCTTCAAACACCTCGTAAAGGACACGCGGGAAGGCTTTTTCGCCGATCCCATCTATGGCGGTAATCGCGACATGGTCGGCTGGGCGATGATCGGCTTTCCGGGCGCGCGCTACGATTACCGCGACTGGGTTTCCCGCCACAACGAACGTTACCCCCACCCGCCCGTGAGCATCCGGGGCCGGGCAAGTTGGACACCCCATTAGAGCGTAGGGCGCGCATGGTTCGCAAGCTTCCCCGTAAGGACGTTGTCGTTGTCGGCCTTGGTTGGACCGGCTCGATCCTCTCCTATGAATTAGCCAATGCAGGCCTCGATGTCGTTGCGATCGAGCGCGGCCCTTGGAGGGATACGCCCACCGATTTCCCGCCGACTTACGACCAGGACGAGTTGCGCTACCGCATCCGGCATGAGTTGTTCCTGCGTCCGGCACAGACGACGTTCAGCTTCCGCAACAAAATGGACCAGACCGCGCTGCCGATCCGCAGCTGGGGCGCGTTCATGCCGCCCAATGGCGTTGGCGGCGGCGGGGTGCATTGGAACGCGGAGACCTGGCGCTTTCTGCCATCGGACTTCATCCTGAAGACGCACCTCACGCAGCGTTATGGCGAGAAGTTTATACCTGAGAACTGCACCATTCAGGACTGGGGCGTGACCTATGACGATCTTGAGCCCCACTACGACCAGTTTGAATATCTCTGCGGAACATCGGGCACAGCCGGGAACCTGAAGGGCCAAATCCAGGAAGGCGGAAATCCCTTCGAAGGGCACCGTTCCCGTCCCTACCCTACTCCGGCACAGCCTCAGCCTTTCAGCCACACGCTGTTCGGCAAGGCAGCGACCGAACTTGGCTATAAGCCTTTCCCACAGCCGTCCGGGAACCTGTCCCAGGCCTATACCAATCCGTGGGGCGTCAAGCTAGGCCCCTGCACCTATTGCGGCTTTTGCGAGTGGTTCGGCTGCGGCAACTATTCAAAGGCAAGCCCTCAAACAACGGTCCTTCCGGCGCTTATCCTCAAGAAGAACTTCAAGGCTTTCGACAATTCGGAGGTGACGCGCATCAACGTCGACAGCTCCGGAAAACGCGCCACGGGCGTGACCTTTGTCGATACATCGGGCGTGGAGTGGGAGCAGCCCGCCGACATCGTAATCCTCTCGGCCTACGCGATTTTCAACGTCCAGCTGCTCCTGCATTCAGGCATCGGCAAGCCCTACGACCCCGTCAAAAACGAGGGCGTGATCGGACGGAACTACACCCACCAGACCATCTCGGACGTTGTCGGCTTCTTCGACAAGGACAAATACATCTTCAACCCATTCGTCGCCTCGGGCGCGATCGGCATGTGCATCGACGAATTCAACGGCGACAATTTCGATCACGGCCCGCTCGGCTTCATTGGCGGCGGCTATATGGGGCAGATCCAGACGAACGGACGCCCCATCGGGTTGAGCGAAAACGTTGGCGAGGGCGTTCCCTCCTGGGGCGCAAAGTGGAAGCAGTTCATCCGCGATCACTATCAAAGCACGGTCGTTCCAGGCACAGGCGTGCATGGCAGCTTCTACAGCTACCGCGACATCTATCTCGATCTCGATCCCACCTATAAGGACCACTTAGGGCGTCCGCTCGTTCGCATCACCATGGATTTCCATGAGAACGAGTTGAAGATGAATGCCTGGCTCACAGACAAATTCGCCGAGATCATCAAGCAGATGGGCGCGCGCGAGGTCCTGAAGAAGCCGCGCAAAGGCCCTTACGACATCACCCAGTATCAGACGACGCACCTTTGCGGCGGCGCGATCATGGGCACGGACCCGAAAACGAGCGCCATGAATCGCTATTGCCAGAGCTGGGACGTGCCGAACCTGTTTGTGACGGGGGCGAGCAACTTCCCGCAAAACGCAGGCTATAACCCGACCGGCACGCTTGGCGCACTTGCCTTCTGGACGTCGAAAGCGATCCGCGAAAATTACCTCAAAAATCCGGGGCCGCTTGTCCATGCGTAAGAGCATAAAACTTGCCGCCGCCGCGTGTATCGGTCTCGCCTGTGCTGGCCACGAGAAAAGCAGGGCCGCCGATGAGCAGGATTTCAGCTTGATTCAAAAGGGCGAGCATCTGATGATCACGGCAGATTGCGGGGCCTGCCATACCGTTCCCGGCAGCGGCAAGCCGTTCGCGGGCGGGCGGACCATCGAGACCCCGTTCGGCAACTTAGTTTCCGCCAACATAACGCCCGACCGTGAAACGGGCATCGGGGACTGGAGCGGCGAGGATTTCAAAGCGGCGCTCAAAACCGGCATTGGCAAGGGAGGCGTGCATCTCTATCCGGCGATGCCCTACGTCTATTATTCCAAGATGACCGATGAGGACGTCGCCGCGATCTGGGCCTACATCTCGACACTCCCGCCAATTCGAAACTCAGTGGTCTCGAACAAGCTGCCCTTCCCCTACAACATCCGTGCCTCGCTCTGGTTCTGGAACCTGCTCTACCGGCCTGATCCGGGATGGCACGCGGATCCAGCCAAATCCCCGGAATGGAACCGCGGCGCTTATCTGGTCAACGGACCGATGCATTGCGGCGCGTGCCACACGCCGAAATCCTTTCTCGGCGGCGACACAAGCGCGAAATTCCAGGGCTATTCCATCCAGGGTTGGCATGCGCCCAACATCACGAACGACAAGCAACTCGGCCTTGGCACCTGGTCTATCGACGACATCACCCAGTATCTGAAAACCGGGCATAACATGGTGGCCGCCGCCTCCGGACCCATGGGCGAGGAAGTGGAGCGGTCCAGTTCCAAGGTTTCCGATAAGGATCTGAAGGCCGTTGCCGTTTATCTCAAGGATCAAAGAACGTCTGAAAACACGCAGCCGCAGGCTTTCAACGCGAGCGATCCGGTGATGAAGGCCGGTCAGGCCATCTACAGGGATCAATGTTCCGCGTGCCATAAGCTCGATGGAAGCGGCGTTGCAGAGATGTTTCCGGCGCTTAAGGCTGCGCCATCGGTTCGAGCATCCGATCCTATGTCTCTGATACACGTCGTCATGAACGGCGCGAAGAGCGCCTCAACGGAACGGGCCCCGACCGGTCCGGGAATGCCGAGTTACGCGTGGCAGTTGAATGACGAGCAGATCGCGGCTGTTTTAACCTATGTGCGAAACGCATGGGGTAACGCTGCGCCCCCGGTTTCGGAGAGCGATGTGAGATCCGCAAGAACATCGTTGGCGGCGCGGGCGGATTGAAGTTTTTGCCCTGCAACACGAACGCCGGAACTCGTGCGCAAATGATTGATCAGATCTCACTGCTGAGGGCGCAATCGTTGATCAATCGGGTTTGTTTGGCAAAAATACGCAAGTAATCATATAAGCCGTTTTTCGCCGTCATTTGGCATAGGCAAAGGGCGTCGTGACTTATGTCGGTTGGAACAAGATTGTAAATCTTTCAGTGTTTTGATCAAAACTGAATTGTTCCAGCCGATTGTTTTCCCAATCCGGAATAACATCCGCTTTACCGCGCCGGATCATTGCCATGTCCCATGGGTTACTTTCCAATGCCGCCGGCTGAATGCCGGTTTGACAGCACTTGGAGGAACACCCTTGCTCAGCACCGACCAGATCATTCCCGCCCTCGCCTTCATGACGTTTGGTATCGTGATCGTCTATGCAATTGTACACTTCTTTGCGAAGACGAGAAAACGCGAGGGTCAGAACTCGCCTCTGACACGAGCCAGTGAACAGAGACGGGCTCGTGAGGGTTCGATCATCGAGAAATAAGGTTGCTTGGAACGCCTCAGATGGTCTGAGGCGTTCCAACCTTACCAGGATCACGACATGCCAAAGGAAACCAAGGATCAGAAAGACACCGTGGGCCGGGTCATGCATGAGTACAAGCATGGCGAACTCGAAACCGGCACGGGGAAGCCTGTAAAAAGCCGCCGGCAAGCGGTGGCAATTGCTTTGCATGAGGCAGGGGCTTCCAACCAGGAAAGCCCGGAGAAAAATCGCGACAATCTCAAGAAAACAAAGAGAAAAGAGCGCGAGGGGAAAACCGCTAAGCAACAGAAGGAAGGCCATTTATAGCCTTCCTTCGTCTTTCGGTTTAACGGTGCAAAGGCGCCGCTGCTAGTCCATGCAGGCGCGCGGCAATCCCAGGTGGAATAAGCCCCGACGTCGCGCTTATGATTTTGTTCGAGAGCCCATGCACGGCGCTCTCTTCTCCCCGCATCATGGCGTCGAAGCCGGTGAGTGCGACAGCGAGAGCGTCCGATTTTAGCCCCTTGCCTAGCAGCGTGTCCTTGACGCGGCCGCGAGCGAAGATCTCGGTGTCTGTTGCGCCGGGCAGGAGGCAGGTGACGCTTATGCCGCTGCCCATCAACTCGTGGCGCAACGCGACCGCAAAGGAATTCAGGAACGCCTTCGTCGCATTGTAAACGGCTTGTTGCGCGCCTGGGATGTACCCTTCCACCGAGCCGGTTATCAGGATGCGTCCGTGTCCTCGCTCGCGCATATCCCGCCCGAACTTATGAAGGAGATACACGGTCCCCTTAACGTTCGTTTCGATGACGCCTTTGGCTTCGCGCCAATCCTGATTGAGAAAGGTGTCGCCGAGCGTGCGGCCGGCGTTCGCGAAAAGCGCTTCGACCGGACGGCGAAGTTCGGTCGTAGCGGCGTAAAGCGCGTCGACGCCTTTTTCGGTGGAAAGGTCGGCCTCAACGGCGCGGACGTTGGCTCCAAGCCGAGTGAAGTGGGGTGCCGCGTCCCTTATCCTTTCCTCGTCTGCCGCGACCACGAGATCGAAGCCATTCAAGGCCGCCAGCCGGGCAAGGTTATAACCGATGCCCGACGAAGCTCCGGTGACGATCGCGAGCGGCCGTCTTTCGGCGCCATCCCAGACGCCATTGCCGCCCGGTGCTGAGCCGTTGGAGCGGCGCGGGGCTGAACTGTTCGTCATGAGCGCGAATGACCGCCGTGGCTGTGGTGTCCGCCCTTCTGTGCCGCCGTTGTCGCTTCGCCCTTGTGTCCATGCTCGCTTTCCTCGCTGACGCCCTGCTCCTCATGGAAGGCGTGCTCGACGTCCGTTACGGAGCCGTAATCGGCGTCCGGCAATTCCTCGAAGGTCTGGAGCACCTCGTCGGCGACGCCGTTCTTGCGGGCAAGCGAGACGAGATCCTTTTTGTTCAACGGGAATTTCGCGCCTTTGAGGCCGTGGGCCAGGTCCGCTGCGGATGTGCGCGCCATGATTTTCTCCTGTTCGGCTACGTTTCGAAAACAATGGTGGCCGCTTTAGAAGCGCGGCCACCTGTCGTACATCAACGATGGCCATGCGCTCCTGTTCCTTGCTCAGGGAACGACAAAAAGGCTCTGAACTCGGCTTGCTGAGGGGTATGGATCGAGTGCTGAGCCTTTGGGTTCTTACAGTCTTGAAGCTCCCTCAGCCGAAGGATTTTGTGAGTGGCCCCGCACGAAGAATCCCCCGCCCTTGATAGTTCCTGCTCGCTCGACGAAGAAGAGATCCCCGAAGCGGAGCATGGGCTTACCGACAAAGAGCAAAGCGAGGTCCGCGAAGCCCAGCGTCCCCGCGCGCCCGTGGTCTACGAGATTATCCGGCTGGAAGGCGAAAGGGAACTCCAGCGGCCGCTTGCTTCGCTCTGGTGGTCGGGCGTTGCCGCAGGCATTTCCATCGGCTTTTCTTTTCTCAGCCAGGCCGCTCTGGCCGCCGGTCTCCCGCAATCGCAGTGGAACCACATCTTGGCCTCGCTCGGCTATTCGGTCGGCTTCATCATCGTGATTCTTGGGCGGCAGCAGCTCTTTACAGAAAACGTGCTGACGGCTGTTCTGCCCGTGATTACCCGCTGGAGGGTGAGCTGGCTCCTTAGAATGTTGCGGCTTTGGGGGATCGTGCTCGCCGCGAATGTGCTGGGCTGCTTCGTCTTCGCTTGCGCCTTTGCGCTCCTTCCTATGCTTGGTGACCAAGTCACCGGAGAAATGGCCAAGCTCGTAGAGACTTTGATGCGCAATTCGCCTTGGGAGATGTTCGCAAAGGGCATCGGGGCTGGCTGGCTGATCGCCTCCGTGGTTTGGATCATAGCATCCGTTTCCAGCGGGCAGTTCCTGGTGATCGGCCTTCTGACCTATCTCATCTCCCTCTTCCAGTTCACCCACATCGTCGCGGGAACAGCCGAGGTGCTGTACGGCTGGGTTGCGGGTCTTCTTACGTTCTACGACGCATCGGTGAAGTTCTTCCTTCCCACGCTCGCCGGAAACGTGTTCGGCGGAACTATCCTTTTTTCCGTGTTGAGCTATGGCCAGGTGCGCGAGGAGATCTTCGAGGAGCAGGGACTTCAACGCTGAAGTTCACGACCCGCCGATCACCGGTAATAGCGCCACATACGCTGCATGGTGGGGACGATCTCATCAGGCGGCGAAGCGAAGGGTTGAAGGTCGATGCGTACGATGTTGTCGTAGCCCATCGTCCAAGGCAGGCGCATCAGCAGCCGCCAAATGGGAAGGCGGCGCCAATCGACCAGAAGTGCTTTATCGACAGGTTGCTTCAGCTTGATGTGCAACTCTTCCATCTCGAGCGTACGGATCGAGTAGGTGACGAGACTGATGTCGTCGATCGCGCGCCAGGCGATGAGGCCGAAGCCGTCCACGAACAGTCCGTACTGGTTTGCGCCGAGCCTTGGCCTCCCCTCCGTGAAAGGGAAAAAGTAATAGGCTGAAGACCCTGCGAGGATGGCCGTAATGGAGAGAAGCTGGTAACCCCAGGTGAGCCATGCGGCAAAGGTCGCGGCCGTGATCGCCGCAAGCGTGTGAAAACGCGCGGCCTCTTTCTTGTTGTAAGGAAGAATAAATCCTTCCTGCAAATAGTCCGGAAGTCCTGGGCGTCGCGCCATGAGCCGATCCCGCTCTCCCCCCACCAAACAATGCGACGACGATAAAAGGTGTTCAGCGGCCAGTCTGTGCGCGGTGCCTTAGAAATTGATCGGCGAGAACAAGCGCCATCATAGCTTCGCCCACCGGCACCGCTCTGATGCCTACGCAAGGATCATGCCGACCTTTTGTGGCGATATTCGTGTCATGGCCGTGCCCGTCGATTGTGCGCCGAGGCGTCAGGATCGAAGAGGTTGGCTTGACGGCAAAACGGGCGACGATGGGCTGGCCGGTTGATATGCCGCCCAGGATGCCGCCCGCGTGGTTTGACAGGAAAACGGGCTTTCCGTCTGGGCCTGTGCGCATTTCATCGGCATTGTCCTCGCCCGAAAATGAGGCGCAGGCGAAGCCATCGCCGATTTCGACGGCTTTGACGGCATTGATGCTCATGAATGCGGCAGCGATGTCCTGGTCGAGCTTGCCATAGATTGGCGCGCCAAGCCCAGCGGCGACGCCGTCCGCGACAACCTCAACAACCGCTCCGCAGGAAGACCCGGCCTTGCGAATGGCGTCGAGATAGGCAGCCCAGCCTTGAACGGTGGTGTGGTCGGGCGAAAAGAAAGGGTTTCGGTCCACTTCGGCCCAGTCCCAACTCGCGCGATCTATCTTCTCCGTTCCGAGTTGGATAAGCGCACCGCGAATGGAGACGCCGGGCAGGACTTTGCGCGCCACAGCGCCTGCGGCAACCCGCATCGCGGTTTCGCGCGCGGACGAGCGGCCGCCGCCGCGATAATCGCGGATGCCGTACTTCTGGATGTAGGTGAAGTCGGCGTGGCCGGGACGGTACTTGTCCTTGATCTCTGAATAGTCTTTCGAGCGCTGATCCTGGTTTTCGATCTGAAGCGCAATCGGCGTGCCTGTCGTGACCTGCGTGCCCGCCTCATCGGGAAAGACTCCGGACAGGACCCTGACCTTGTCTTCCTCCTGCCGCTGCGTCGTGAAGCGCGATTGCCCGGGGCGCCTTTTGTCGAGGTAGGGCTGAATATCGCCCTCGGTGAGCGGGATGCCCGGCGGGCAGCCGTCGATCACGCAGCCGATGGCGGGTCCGTGGCTTTCACCCCAGGTCGTGACGCGGAACAAATGACCGAATGTGTTATGGGACATAACAATGCGGCCCTATCAAAGCCATGTCAGTGTATCGCCTTCAATCATGAGCACCTTATCGTGCGGCGCGTCAAGATCGAGGATCTCGGCCGGGGCGAGCTTCAGGAAATAGCCGCGAATGCAGCGCGCGGTCCCGTAATGCGCGACAACGACGGTGTCCGACGTCACGCTTTCAGCCCATTCCACAACCGCCCGGTATACGTCGCGGTAGGTGTCACCACCGGGCGCCGCGACGTTCCAACGGTCGGCCTGCCGGCGCGCATAACTCTCGGGCTCGCGGGCCTCGATCTCTGGCCAAGTCAAGCCAGCCCACGCACCGAAGCTGATTTCCTTCAATCGATCATCCGTGCGATAGCCCTGCGCTGGAAGGCCCATCGTGTCGCGCACGATCTCCATGGTTTGACGCGCCCTCAAAAGCGGGCTTGCGACAAAGTCGAACCGGTCTTTGCTCTCGATCAATTCGGCGAGGAGGCCACCATTGCGGCGAGCCTGCCCGCGGCCTTTCTCGTTGATCGGGATCTCCAAGGTGCCTTGGATGCGCTTCGAGGCATTATAGTCGGTTTGGCCGTGCCTCAGAAAATAGATCAGTGGCATCGAGCTTGCCGTCAGCGCTTACATGAGATGCTGACGCGGGCCTGCGCCTCGTTGAGATTGGTCTCCATCAGATTGATCTCGCACTCAACATCCTGGCTGCGGAACACCTTGCGCTCGCCAAACGCCAAGCCGAAACCCTGGCGGTTCACGGCGACGCGAACCTGCCGGGACCCTACGGATTGAAGCGAGAGCCGCACACCGATCTCATCATACTGCTTTTCCTGGTCCTTTTTCAGCATGACATTGTCGTAAAAGACGACAGCGGCAGGCTCTGTTTTCTTCTCTTGCGATACCGTGAATGCGGCAGCGGTGGGAGCGGCGGCCTGCTGCGCAACAACTCCCGCCCCTGGTCCAGGAAGCGAAGCAAGGTGCGTCTGGCACTTGCTGAATTGGTCCGATGCGGTCGCTACAAGCTGACGAAGCTGAGCGATATCAGCGCTTGCCACGCCGTCGGCGCGGCAACGGTCTTCCGAGAGCTTCGCCTTCAAGAGTTCGATGGAAGACTGCAGAACCTTGATCTGATCGACGACCGAGGTTTGGGTGGACTGCGGACGTATCTCTTGCGACTTGGCGTTAGCCGAAATGGCCCGAATTTCGTCCAGGATCGCCTTTGGAACCTTCGGCTCCGCGTTCAGCAAAGTCACGACAGCCGTGCGCACTTCCTCGGCTATGACTTGCCGCACATTCGGCTCCTGCGATTGGATGAAGGAACTGAGCGTCCGCAATTCCTCTGCGAGAGCTTTGGGAGCTTTCTGCTCTCCGTTTTGCAACGATGCGACGGCAGAGCGAATCTCTTCGGCGACCGCACGCCTCACATTCGGCTCCTGCAACTGGATGGAGGAGCTAAGCGATCGAAGCTCATCAGCGAAAGCCTTCGGCGCCTTTTGATCTCCACCTTGCAAAGATGCGACGGCACCGCGAATCTCCTCGGCGACCGCACGCCGCACATTCGGCTCCTGCAACTGGATGGAGGAACTGAGCGCCTTCAATTCATCGACGAGAGCTTTCGGCGCTTTCTGCTCTCCACCTTGCAACGATACGACGGCAGCGCGAACTTCCTCGGCCACTGCGCGCCGCACATTCGGCTCCTGCGACTGGATGGAAGAATTAAGCGACTTTAATTCCTCGACGAGAGCTTTCGGCGTTTTATGCTCTCCACCTTGCAAGGACGCGACGGCAGAGCGAACTTCCTCGGCGACCGCGCGCCGCACATTCGGCTCCTGCGACTGGATGGAAGAACTAAGCAACTTCATTTCCTCAACGAGAGCTTTCGGCGCTTTCTGATCTCCACTTTGCAAGGACGCAACGGCAGAGCGAATTTCCTCGGCGACAGCGCGCCGTACATTTGGCTCTTGCGACTGGATGGAGGAACTGAGCAATTTCATTTCCTCAACGAGAGCCTTCGGCGATTTCTGCTCTCCACTTTGCAAGGACGCCACGGCAGAGCGAATTTCCTCGGCAACCGCGCGCCGCACATTCGGCTCTTGCGACTGGAGGGAGGAGCTAAGCGACTTCATTTCCTCGACGAGAGCCTTCGGCGATTTCTGCTCTCCACTTTGCAAGGACGCCACGGCAGAGCGAATTTCCTCGGCGACAGCGCGCCGCACATTCGGCTCTTGCGACTGGAGGGAGGAGCTAAGCGACTTCATTTCATCGACGAGTGCCTTCGGCGCTTTCTGATCTCCACTTTGCAAGGACGCGACGGCAGAGCGAACTTCCTCGGCGACCGCGCGCTTCAAACCCGGTTCCTGCGCCTGAATGGAAGCGCTGAGAGCACGAATGTCATCCATAAGAGCCTTTGGCGCTTTCGGCTCTTGCTTCTCCACCTGGGCGGTCAGGGTGCGGACCTGATCGCGGATATCCTGCAACGCGCCCGTATAGTCGCGCGCGGGGGGCGTGGAAATTGGCCGGTCCATTGCGGGGGACGGCGCCGCCAAGCGCTTGAAGGTGTCCTGCTTCAAGCTATCGACCTGGCTTGAGAGGCCCCTGATCTCATCCAAAACCAGCTTCGTGCCGGAGTCGCTGTCGGCGGCGGCACTCGCCCTGACTGCGGCAAGCGCTTCCACCTGCTTCGCAACGGCGCGAATATCGTCAAGGACAGGCTTTAGAGAAACAGCGCCGCCATTGCCGGATGGGATGATAACCTGACTACTCGATATGTGCGATTTGATCTCATCGAGGTTGCCCCGCCCCGCGGAGTAGCCTGCATAGAAGCCTACCGCTCCCGAGGCTACGAAAGAGACAACCGCCGCTGCGGCAAGCAAAACCAGCGCCTTAAATGGTTCCATGAATAGCCCGCCCCGATGCCGTGCAAATCGGCATTCTAGAAATGATCGCCTTTAGCTCTTATGATTTCAGCGATTCGATGGCTGAACGACGGCGATATCCGGGGCATCCTCAGCTTTCATGCCCACAACATGATAGCCGGCGTCGACATGATGCACCTCTCCGGTAACGCCGCGGCTCAGATCGGAGAGAAGATAAAGGCCCGCGCCGCCAACGTCTTCAATCGAGACAGTCCTGCGGAGCGGCGAGTTGTATTCGTTCCACTTCAGAATATAGCGGAAGTCAGCAATTCCGGAGGCCGCGAGCGTTTTGATTGGCCCCGCCGAAATCGCATTGACGCGAATCCTTCTGCCTGCCGAGGTCTTCGGCCAAATATCGTACGCTCGCCTCCAGCGCTGCCTTGGCCACGCCCATCACGTTATAGTGCGGCATCACCTTCTCGGCGCCGTAATAGGTCAGCGTCAGCAACGAGCCGCCATTCGACATCAACTTCTCGGCCCGCCGGGCGATGGCCGTGAACGAATAGCAGGAGATCAAAAGCGTCTTTGTGAAATTGTCCGCCGTCGTGTCGATATACCGCCCGTCGAGTTCTTCCTTGTTCGAGTAGGCGATCGCATGCACGACAAAATCCAGCGTCCCCCAACTGGATTTCAAGGTCTCGAAGACCGCATCGACCGAGGCGTCATCGGACACATCGCAGGGCAGGACGTGCTTCACGCCAACTTCCGCAGCGAGCGGTTCCACCCTTTTCTTCAAGGCATCGCCTTGATAGGTAAAGGCGAGTTCAGCGCCTTGATCCGCGGCTGCCTTGGCGATCCCCCAGGCGATCGACCGATTGTTCGCGATGCCCATGACAAGGCCGCGCTTTCCGCTCATCAATGATGCTGTTTCGGCCACTTTCGCTCCCCGCAGTTAACGGTGACGTATCCTACACATTAAGCGTGCGGCGTAAAGTGTGAGCATGGAGTGCCACGACATATTGATGCTCACCGCAGCTATGCGCGCATCGCCTACGAATTCGGTACACCCGCGCAGAGTCTTCGCGATAGGATGCCCATCCGCGATGAAACGTCCGACCCCAAAGCCAGAGCCGCAAGCATGATCGCCAGAACCGAAGCAGAAGATTTTACCGAGGCGTCACATCCCGAAGCCCTGTTCAACGCGTGGTTCGACGAGGCTGAGCGCACCGAGATTAACGACGCCAACGCGATGACACTGGCGACGGTCGACCAGAACGGCATGCCGAATGCGCGCGTCGTGCTTCTCAAAGGCTTGGACCCTCGCGGCTTCGTCTTCTACACGAATATCGAGAGCGCAAAGGGCCAGGAGCTGCTAGCGCACCCGAAAGCCTCGTTGTGCTTTCATTGGAAGTCGCTCAGGCGGCAGGTGCGCATCCGCGGAACGGCGGAACTCGTCAGCGCCGCCGAGGCCGACGCCTATTATGCCTCGCGCCCGATGGGAAGCCGCATCGGCGCCTGGGCCAGCCAGCAATCGCGGCCGCTTGCCAGCCGGGCGGAATTGGTCGAGGCGGTGGGTCGCTTCGAAAAGGAGTTTGAGGGGATGAACCCAGCCCGGCCGCGCTATTGGTCGGGGTTTCGCGTCATTCCGATTGAGATCGAATTCTGGGCCGATCGGCCTCACAGGCTGCACGATCGCATTTCCTTCACCCGTGAGAACGCGGACATGCCCTGGAAAAAGACACGTCTTTATCCGTAAGGGCCTGGGCGGGCGATTCTTTTTCCTCCATGCCGCTACCGCTCGATCAGGTATCATCGTGGCTATACCTTGAGCATTTGCCGCGTTGTGCTGGCTCGCTTTTGTGCATAAACTTCAAGAGATGCACTCATCCTAGCCAGGGTCACCTCATGAAGCTCATCACAGCCATTATAAAGCCATTCAAGCTCGATGCGGTGCGCGAGGCGCTCGCCGGTGCCGGAATCGACGGCATGACCGTCACCGAGGTCAAGGGGTATGGCCGCCAGAAGGGCCATACCGAGATCTACAGGGGCGCCGAATATCAGGTTGATTTCATACCCAAGCTTCGGATCGAGGTCGCCGTGTCGGACGAAGTCGCGGACAAGGCCGTCGAGACCATCTCGGAATCTGCGCGGACCGGCGAGATCGGCGACGGCAAGATTTTCGTGATGCCGATCGATCATGCGGTGCGCATCCGAACGGGCGAAAACGATGCCGATGCCCTCTAGAGCAGCCCGCGCCCATTTGGACGCGAATAAGCTGCTCTGGCACTTCTGAAATCGATCAACGTTTCCGCCTTTAAAGGCGGGTTGATCTGGCTGGGCCGCCACATAACAAACTGAGGGCAACATGAAAAGACAGGGATGGGCGCGGCCTCGCCGCCGCGTGCTTTCGGCTGCGCCGGTGTTTCTGCTCGGCGCGACGCCAGCATGGGCGCAGACTTCCGGGATCGATGGCGCGGATACGGCGTGGATGCTGGTTGCCACGGCGATCGTTCTGATGATGACCATGCCGGGGCTGGCGCTCTTTTATTGCGGCATGGTGCGCAAGAAGAACGTGCTCGCCACCATGGCTCAGAGCTTCGCCGCGGCGGCGGTGGTTTCGGTGCTCTGGATGATCTTCGGCTACGGACTGGCGTTCACCGGCGATGGCTCATTTATCGGCGGGTTCGACCGGATCTTCCTGACCGGGATCACGATGACGTCCGTCAGCCCCTTCGCGAAGACGATCCCCGAAAGCCTGTTCATGATCTACCAGATGACGTTTGCGATCATCACGGTGGCGCTGGTCGCGGGCTCGGTGGCGGAGAGAATGCGGTTTTCCGCCTTCATGCTGTTTTCGGTTCTGTGGCTGACCTTCGTCTACGTCCCGCTCGCGCACTGGGTGTGGGGCGGCGGATTCCTCGCTACAGCGGGGCTGCTCGACTTCGCGGGCGGCACCGTCGTGCACATCAATGCGGGCATCGCGGGGCTTGTGGCTGCCCTCATGCTCGGCAAGCGAAAAGGCTACGGCAACGAAAACCTCGCACCCTACGATCTCTCCATGGCGGTCGGTCGGCACCGGTTTGCTCTGGGTTGGGTGGTTCGGCTTCAACGGCGGCTCAGCTTACGGAGCGGGTTCACGCGCGGCGATGGCGATCGTGGCAACGCACCTCGCGGCGAGCGCCGGGGCCTTAACCTGGGTAACCATTGAGTGGCTTGCACGCGGAAAGCCCTCCGTCCTGGGCCTGATTTCGGGCGCTGTGGCGGGGCTTGGGACGGTCACGGCGGCGTCAGGCTATATCCTGCCCTGGCAAGGGCTGGTGATCGGCATTCTCGCGGGCGCGACTTGTTTCTACGCATCGACGGCAATCAAGCGCTGGCTTGGCTATGATAACTCGCTCGACGTGTTCGGCGTTCACGGCGTGGGTGGTATGCTTGGGACGATCCTGACCGGAGTGTTCGCAACCGCAGCCGTATCGGCCGGGGCGGACGCGCCCAACGGATATCCGGGCCTTCTCGAAGGAAACGCCCAGCAGGTCCTGATCCAGCTTTATGGCGTCGGCGTCACGGTGGTCTATTGCGCGGTCGTCACGTCGATCATTCTTCTCGTCGTTTCGGTGCTGACACCGCTGCGGGTGCATCCGCGATCCGAAATGGAAGGGCTCGATATCGCGGAGCACGGTAAGTCGATCCACACGGCCTAAGCTAACGGATTGTCATCCCGGTCTAGCGAAGCGCGAGCCGGGATCGCAAAAAAGAGAGACGTTTCATTATGTTACGATCCCGGATAAGGCTTCGCCTTTCCGGGATGACGGCGTCGGCGAGCCCGGCAAAACCTGCGGTGAGGCCTAACTTGTTCCCGTTTGGTTCACAAGAACAAATCAGCGACATCCGCGGGACAGGGAGCCGGAGCTTTTTGTGGACGAGCCGGCTTGTATGTTGCCCATGTCGGCTCATAATCGCCGTTGGCCTCCGCGCCCCAGCATTCCCAACCGTCGCGGAGGCCTCGCGCGAAAAGCTCCACAAATGGACCCGGCGAGCAGGCCTCGATCAGGGCATATTGCTCATCGGGCTTGCGGCTGTGCTCGCGTTTGCGGGTGGCCAGATAATTCACCTGTCGGCGGCCAGGGGGAAGCGTGCGCGCATTCTTGCCCCGCACGCCGAACAGCAGGATCTCCGTCACATTACGGAAATAGAAGCCGACGCCGCGCCCATCCGGCCCACCATCCTTTCGGATCTTGTGCCAGACAATGTTCGACTTGTAGGCGAAGCCCCAGGCTTTCATTACGCCAAGGGCCTCGGGAAGGAGCGCGTTCGGCGTCCATAAATAGAGGTGGCTGGTCGCCGCCGCGATCTCCGAAACCGGCAGCGCCATGATCTCTTTGAGCGTCAGCGTCTCATAGCGGTTGAGGCGCTTGTGCCCCGGCGCAACCTTGCCCGTCTTGTTCTGAAATTGCCACGGCGGATCGGCCAGGATCGCGCCAAAGCGCCGCCCCTCCATCGCCTGCAGCAGATCTTCGCCAACGTCCTGCATCGCCCCCAACTCGTTTGCTTGCCGCGCTCAGGGTAAACGAATGGTCCAATCTCTCCAACGTTCATCCTCCCGGCCCAGCACAGCGTGAGCGGAATTGTAGGGAAATGCGCTTTACCGAGAGGTTAAAGAGGGTAACCCATTGGTTTTATGACGAGAATATTCATGGGGTGCTTGCTCCGACGCTGCTACGAGGGCGCGGACATGATTAACAAGCGCGGCCGAAACATATTTAACGGACTTTTGCGCGTCCGAGTAAATGAGAAAATTCCGGCATTAGATTTTATTTAATGGGCAATGTGTTAAGGATAAAAAACTGCTCGCTTTCAATGGGTTAGACGAGCTTGCTCGCGTCAAAGCCAGAGGCGCGACTCTCCTCGTTTCTCGCCGAGTAAACGACCTATTAAGCACAATCAGACCGGAAATAAATCCCTTGTGGCAGGAATTAATCATGTTTGTGTTAACGGATGCCGCAGGGGCGATTCGGCGGCGGATTCGGCCGCTATAGCTTGCCGAAGTCGCGCCTCAGATGCGCGGCTTCGCGCCCTTGAGGGCGAGGGCTGCGATCAGGCCGGGCATGTCGCCGACCGGGATGATGTGATCGTTCGCCGCGAACCGCATCTGTATCTGCTGCAGCTTGATAGCTGATCCGGCGGAACTGGAAAATTGGATTTGCGGGAGCGTTGACAGTTATCGTCACCCCGGACGGCCAAAGGCCGATCCGGGGCCGTTACACACCGAAGCGTCTCTTACGATCCGGATACGGCGCGGGCGCCGTTCCGGGATGACGGGGGTGGAGGCGGCGGCGATCTTAACACCTGGGCACAAACGCGAACCGTCGCGGTCGCCTCAATCAACCGTGAGACGAATATCCCGAGTACTTCGGCTCCATCGCAAGGATCGTATTCTTCACCTGCGGGTACACCTGGTTCTCCCAGCGCCGCCCGCTGAACACGCCGTAATGGCCGACGCCAACCTGCAAATGATGCCGCTTCATATGCGGGCGCAGCCCCGTGCACAGCTGGTGCGCGGCGGACGTCTGGCCGATGGAGCAGATGTCGTCGCGCTCGCCCTCCACGGTCAGCAGCATGGTGCGGCGGATGGCTTTCATATTGACGCGCGCGCCCCGGAAGGTGAGCGTGCCGCTCGCGAGCCGCGCTTCCTGAAACACCCAGGCGACGGTTTCGAGATAGAACTCGGCCGACATGTCGAGCACGGCGAAATATTCATCGTAGAAGTCTTTGATCGCCTTCGCCTTCTCGACCTCGCCCTTGGCAAGATGCTTGAACAGGTCGATATGCGCCTTGCGGTGGCGCTCGACATTCATGGACACGAACGCCAGGAGCTGCACAAAGCCGGGATAGACGCGGCGTCCACCCCCGGCATAGCGGGACGGCACGCGGCTGATGAGGTTGTTCTCGAACCACGACATCGGCTTGCCCGTCGCCAGCTCGTTCACCTTCGTGGGGTTGACGCGCGTGTCGATCGGCCCCGCCATCAGCGTCATGGTCATCGGCTTGGCCGGGTCGCCCGCTTCCGCCATCACCGCCACGGCAGCGAGAACCTGGACGCAAGGCTGGCATACCGCCAGGATATGCCCGCCCGGCCCTATGACGCGCATCCATTGGATGATGTGGTCGATATAATCCTCGAAGCCGAACGTGCCTGCGGAAAGCGGCGCCTCGCGGGCGTTGTGCCAATCGGTAATGCAAACGTCGTGATCGACGAGCAAGGTCTGCACCGTGCTGCGCAACAAGGTCGCGAAGTGGCCCGACAGCGGGGCCACCACCAGCACACGCGGCTGCACCTGCTGGATATCCTTCTTGAAATGGAGCAGCGTCCCGAACGGCGTGGAGGCAAGCGCCTCCTCGGTCACAGGGACATTGCGGTTTCCAACGCGCACCGAATTGATGCCGTAGGCGGGGCGCGTGTGCGTCAGCCCCGAGCGCGACACGAGTTCTAGGGCCGCCGTGAACTTTCTCAGCCACGCCCCTTTACCCTCCCCGATGAATGGCACCATTGCGCCAAGCCCAAGCTCGGCAATTTTTCGTGCCGGCACCGCTGCATCGGAGTAGAATTGATAGGTCTGATAGAGCATTCTTAGCCTGAGCGCTGGATTGGATGTTGCACGGGCCTCTGCACCCGGACATGATGCTGGCGACGCAAACATAGAACCACAAGCGAGGGTTATGGTCCATGGCTGAGGCGAAGCTAACCATAAGCAGTAAGAACTATTCCTCGTGGTCGCTCCGCGGATGGCTTTTGTGCAAGCTGGCCGAACTCGACTTCGAGGAAGAGATTGTCTCCGCCGACGATCCCTCGGTTCGCGCGGAGCTGCTTTTGCTGTCTCCGTCGTACCGTGTCCCGATGCTGACTCATAATGGCATCAAAATTTGGGACACGCTCGCGATTGCCGAATATCTCGACGAGGTGAAGCCGGGGTCGCAGCTTCTTCCCAAGGAGATCAAAGCCCGCGCGCATTGCCGCTCCGTCTCGGGCGAGATGCATTCCGGCTTTTACAATCTGCGCTCGGCGCTGCCGATGAACCTTCGCGCACGCCATGAGGGCTTTCAGGTGTTTCCCGGCGCGTTGGGCGATATCGAGCATGTCTTCTCGATCTGGCGCGACTGCCTGAAAACCTATGGCGGCCCCTACCTTTTCGGCTCTCTGACCATGGCCGACGCCATGTTTGCTCCGGTGTGCACGCGCTTTTTGACCTACGATCTGAAGCTCGATCAGGTCTGCGCCGATTACTGCAGGTCCATCATGGTCTGGCCGGCGATGGAGCAATGGGTCGCGGAGGCGAAGGACGAGCCGGAGGAACTCGAAGAGCTCGACGTCGAGTTCTGAGCCATTTTCCTGATGCTGCCGAAACCGTCATCGCGGAAGCCGCTGCAGCTATCCGCGATCATAAAAAGCGAAACGATCCCGGATGTCTCCGCCAATTTCGCCGTCATGGGGCGAACATCCGACAATTAAAATGCGGGATCAATCCCGCACTTCACTTCTTGGTTTGATCCACATTTTCAGTGTGCTCGCCTGAAGGCTCAGGGCAAGGAGGGCGCTGAACCATCTTGCACAGCTTGTCGATGTTCACGGAAACACCCGGCAGGACAGGCACGCCGATCTCAATCGGCATCTCGGCGGAGTATTCCCGGTATTGATCGCAAAGACCGCCCGGTTCGATCACCTTTCGTCCAAGGGCAGTCAGCGCAGAGCCAGTGATATCGTAGTCGAAGGAGGTATGAAACCCGCTATAACAATTGCTGGCTGCAACAGGACTCTTGTTCAGGACTTCGTTCGCGGCAGCTTCCGGATCCTTCTTCGGCCTGTGGTGGAACGCTTGGTGACTGCGGGGCCTGCCCCGTAGCCGGTGCGGGCGGGACGAAGCTGGATCGGCCTGCTGTGCTATCGCAGCTGTCGTCGCCAAGAGCGATGCGATCATCAGCACCAATGGCTTTTGATATTTTGCCGTCAAGACGCCCTCCACTTCCTGATCCCTGACTTAGAGCACACTCTTGATGGAATTAAAAGGGGGATCTAAGTTTTTGTTTTGTCGTGTATCTCGCGCCGCGACAAAAAAAGCGCCAAGATCACGACATAATGATTTGGAGCGTGGCAAAGGCCTTCCCATGTAACGCAAGCAAATCTTGGCCAGTCTCGCTTCAATCTGGCCCGAGTTTCGGCCTTTCTGGCCCCAATTCAGGCCCTGGCATTGGCGGGATGCACAGGAGGGCCACCATGCTGAAATATCCTCTCGCGATTCTGATCGCAACAGCAGTCCCGGCGATGGCCGCGGATAATGTCGTATCCAGTCATGTGGTGCGGTTCGAAAAGGAATCCTTCATCTGCGGGCAGATCAAGGATGCGGGGAAAGTTCGCCGCTTCATTCATTCCACCCCGACGGCAAAATACATCCCGGAACTCGAGCCCGCTGCGACCGACCCGACGGCCAAAAGCTGGGACATCACCTATCGCATTATCTGCGAAGGAGACACTCAGCTGCCACTCACTGCCCGCTTACACCACAAGCGGTATTAGGCCGCGTGCCGCGGCCCTTGGCGTGGGTGAGAAACCTGCTTAAGGGGCCGTGGGAGCCCTAGACCGCGAGTTCGAGCTTTCGCTCCGCACGCGTGCTGGGCCTCGCGAAGGCGCTGTAATCATCCATCAGCGTCTTCGTGATCTCGCCGACCGTGAAGCGGTGCTCGCCGATTTCCGAAACCGGTGTCACTTCAGCCGCCGATCCCGTCAGGAAGCATTGCTCGAAACCGGCTAGTTCCTCGGGCTGGAATCTGGCGCTCGACGACCTCAATCCCGCGGCGCTTCGCGAGCCCGATCACCGTGTTGCGCGTGATGCCGTTCAGGATGCAATCTGGCGTGGGTGTGTGGATGGTCTCGCCCTTGATGAAAAACACGTTCGCGCCCGTCGCCTCAGCAACGAGCCCGCGATAATCGAGCATCAGCGCGTCGGCATAGCCCAAGTCCATCGAACGATGTTTCTCGATGGTGCAGATCATGTAAAGCCCGGCTGCCTTCGCTGTTGACGGCGCTGTCTTCGGGTCCGGGCGGCGATAATTCGCCATGCAAAGCCGGATGCCCTTCAGCCGCTCCTCCTCTGGGAAGTACGACCCCCAATCCCAGCACGCGATCGCGAGGTTGATCCTCGAGTGCTTCGCGGCGACCCCCATCTCCTCGGAGCCGCGGAATGCGATGGGCCGGATATAGCCTTCAACCAGACCCTGCGCCTTGATAACATCGCGGCAAGCCTGATCGATCTCTGCGACGCTGTAAGGGATCTCGAAGCCGAGGATGCCCGCCGACTTGTGCAGCCGCTCCGAGTGCTTCGTGAGCGCAAAAACTTCCGTGTCGTAGATGCGCGCGCCTTCGAAGACGCCACTCCCGTAATGCAAGGCGTGCGTGAGCACATGGACCTTCGCATCCCGCCACGGCACAAGCGCCCCATTCATCCAAATGAAACCGTCTCTCTGGTCATAAGGAATGGGGGCCATCGCCATCTCCAATGCTTGTTTTTGCTCTTGATGATATATAGGAAGCCGCAAATCACGGCGCACTCCAGGCTGGAAAAAGCCGGAGAGCGGAGTAAAGCTCCTCAATTGCGCTTGCGTCCAGTCAAAAGTTGTTCTGAGGTATGCCCGTTCCAAACGGTAGAGGCTCCGCATTATCACATGACCGTCGATCAAGCGTTCGATTTCGAAATACCGGCTTTGGCGGACGACGCGCCGCACATCCTTGTTGTGGACGACGACGAGCGCATCCGGGACCTTCTTGGCGGTTATCTGCGGCAGAACGGCTTCCGGGTCACCCAGGCCGAAAACGGGGCTGCGGCGCGCGCGAAGCTCAGAGGGCTGGCCTTCGATTGCATCATCCTCGACGTCATGATGCCGGGCGAAAGCGGCTTCGACATCGCGGGTTCCTTGCGAAAAACCTCCGACGTCCCGATCCTGATGTTGACCGCTCGGTCGGAGCCTGAGCACCGGGTGAGAGGGTTGGAGCTTGGCGTCGACGACTATGTGGCAAAACCTTTCGAGCCGCGCGAGCTTCTCTTACGCCTCCAAAATATCCTGCGGCGGCATTCCACAGCAAAAACCAAGCACGGAGAGGCTTCGTTTGGCCCCTTCACATTCGACCTGCGCCGCAATGAACTGAAGCGCGGCGACGAGGCCATCCGGCTGACGGAAAAGGAACGCGAGGTGCTGCGCGAGTTCGCGCTGAGCGGCGGCGAGCTTGTCACGCGCGAAGACCTTGCCCGGCTTGGCGAGTACGACAACGAGCGCGCGGTGGACGTGCAGATCAACCGGCTGCGGCAGAAGATCGAGACAGACCCGGCAAATCCAGCCTATTTGCACACGGTTCGCGGCAAGGGCTACGTTCTCTATCTCGACTAGTTTCCGCTCGGGAGAAGGTTGGGGTGGGGGTTTTCGACTTTCGAGGTCTAGCAGGATGCTGAAAAAGCCTGAAATCTTGGCTTCATCCTTCGACAGGCTCAGGATGAGGCCGAGTGTTTTCAATAAGTTCATCCTCATGGTGAGCTTGTCGAACCATGGGCAACATCGTTTTTCGAGCAGCCTGCTAGTGATTCTGGTTACTGGATAACGGGAGGCGGCCATTTCGCTGGAGTTCACCGAACGCACGCCGCCGAAGGATAGGGACGGCAAACTCCCCGCAGCCGCGGACAACTCGCCCTTGCCGGGCCGGAAATCATTTTCCCCCATGGCTTAGCCGCCGGGTTTTCCAAAGCTTCGGCCACCTTAGGGTCGTTGGCCCCAAAGGGGCTCTATACGCGGGCGCTCATCATCATCATCGCGCCCATTGTCATCTTGCAGTCGATCCTGACTTTCGTGTTCCTGGACAGGCATTGGCAGGCCGTGACGCGCCGGCTGTCCACGGCGACGGCCCAAGACATTGCGATGCTGGCCTCCACCTATGAGCTGATAAAAAACAAAAGCCCGGATGACCTCGACCGCCTGACCGAGATCGCTCAGGACCGGCTCAATCTCTCCGTGAGGTTCCTTCCGCCAGGAGTTGCCGCTCCCAAGGCCGAGGCCGTTCTTCGGTTTACTCGACCGTTACGTGTCTGACGAGGTTCGCTACCGGATTCACAAACCGTTCTGGATCGATACGGTCGGCCAGTCGGACTTCATAGAAATCAGGATCAAGCTCGATGACGCCGTGATGCGCGTCGTCGCGCAGCGCGCGCAGCTCATGCCATCGAACACGCACATCTTCATCGTCTGGATGGTGGCGTCAGCCACCGTGCTGCTGATCGTCGCCATCCTTTTCCTTCGAAACCAGATCAGGCCCATTCTCTCTCTCGCCGACGCCGCCGACCGGTTCGGGCGAGGCCGGCCCGCGCCGTCAGATTTCAAGGTGCGCGGCGCAAGAGAGGTTCGCCTCGCCGCCCAGGCCTTCCTCGACATGCGCGAGCGCATCGAACGCCACGTCGAGCAGCGCACAATCATGCTGGCAGGCGTAAGCCACGACTTGCGCACCATCCTCACCCGCTTCCGGCTGCAACTCGCCATGATGCGCGCGCCCCAGATCGAGGCGCTGAAGCGCGACGTGGACGAGATGCAGCAGATGCTCGAAGACTATATGGCTTTCGCCAAGGGCGATTCGGGCGAGGATACGAAGCGAATCGACGTGCGGGACGTGCCTGGAGGAAGTGCAAACAGCCGCCGAGGCGCCCCGGAAAAACTATTCAGCTCGACGTGCGCCAGGATCCCCTTATCGTCGCGCTCAGGCGCAGCGCCTTCAAGCGCGCGATCACGAACCTTGTCACGAACGCCACACGCTATGCGGACCGCGTCTCGATCCGGGCGCTGAAGTCACGCGGATGGCTTACCGTCGTTGTCGAAGATAATGGTCCCGGCATCCCCGCCGACAAGCGCGAGGACGTGTTCCGCCCCTTCCACAGCCTCGATGCCGCAAGGAACCAGAACAAGAAAAGCACAGGGCTCGGCCTCGCCATCACGCGCGACATTGTGCGGAGCCATGGGGGCGAAATCACCCTGGATCGGAGCATGCTGGGGGGGCTCAGAGCGGTCATTCGTATCCCTGTCATGGCGACGGAGAAGCGCGCAGCTTGAGTAATTTGCGAAGGCGCCCCCCCATTGCAGCTGCCCCTTTGGTGACATCTGGCACTCAAACAGGCGCGCGGACCTGCAGGCGTTGTGATAGCCATTCGCATATGTTAATATGAAAGGCCTTGCGCTGATTTTACAAAAGAAATCGGCAGTACATACCTTTAAGATCGTAGCGACGACAGAATTGAGTACGTGCCGCAGAGTTTAGGCATCGAAAGTGTCGGCTTAAGATGTTCATTCATGACGTTCCGAGACACCTCCTTCACAATACAAAGATATATTTGCATCCAACTCTGCGTTCTCCTCTAGGTATTGCATCGGGAGCAAAGCTCAACGTATCTATTAGATCGCGCAATTTATGGGGTGTTCCAGAGCTGACTATCACTCCATACAATTATGAAATTTGGCCTGATATTTGGAACCTAAATTTACATCTCATTGATAGGCCAGGCCAACTTGAACGACTATTCACGATACTTGAAAATTGCTCCATCTCCGTTCTGCATTATGCTGGACGAACGGCTTATAAATCTCGCTACCACTCTAAGTATCTGGTTCTAGACTGCTCCGCATACGACAACAGCGAGATAGACAAGCGCCCGGTGGACCGGCATCTGAAACCGGATGCCCGGCTTTGGGGACTTTACTACAACGTGCTGACTGAGTTTATGCATGAGGTAAGAATAAATTATGATAACTCTCCGCGCATAGAGCTCTATAGGAACGTGATACACTTGAATATGTGGCAGGATACATTACACAAGAATTCAGACGGCGTGACCAACATACTTGAAATGCCAACTCAACTGGTTTGCCATGAGGATGGAATTCTGCTGCCACGCGACATCATCGATGAGTTAGGTATAAACAAAGATTCATACTGTGTGGCATCTATTCATACAAACTATCATGTTCTATATTGTGCAATATTGAATGCAGCAAATGCTCAACTTGTTCATTTTGTAATTTATTTTAACAAGGAAGCAATCCAGCTCTCATCGATAATGAAAAGCCTGTATGACTTGAACTTGAACATAGTAAGGAGTCAACTCGCATTGGGCGTATTGGGTTCGCCGAAGACCCTCTCTCCCGCCCTCCAGAGTTGTTCAAAGATAGCGACACTCAATATCATGGCGATATCGCGCGTTCCGGTCCGGAGAGAAGAACTTATTTCGAAATTGAATGCCGACAGCTTTTCGGAACGTGCACGCGACGGCGCTCTCCATGTGGAGCTGGTTTCCCCATTTTATCGGAACTCCTTTCACAAGAAGAAAGGCTGGAATGTATGGTAAAACAGGCGCCAGGAAACATAGGGGTCGGATTAAGCTACGAGGAAATCCAGGCGAACCTCGCTCGCAGAGTCTTCGAGCTTCAGTCAAAATGGAAGAATCGGGACGCCAAGGAATATAGAGGTGAATACGACTTGGAGAAAAGAGTTAAGCTGGCGTGGGCGACCCGGCAGGAAATTCGAGAGCGGCTAACGCAAAAGGAAACTCCTTCACCGGAGGATGAAATTGAGCTTGTTCCACCAGTACCTGCTTATTCTATGTTCCTTTCTCGTCATATTGACTACGAGAGGGCCGATGAAATTAAGTCTGTTGTAATTTCTCAATGCCGGAAGCTCAACATCAGCGTTGTGGGGTGCGGAGGCGGCCTCGAGGCACCAATCAGCGGGTATGTATTGCCAGACGTAAAGGAAGGCATCCGCTCTTGCGAAACCCTCCTGGCTGTCCTTACACCCCGAACGGATGAGGATTCAAATATATGGCTTGTATCTGAGGTGGCGATGGCGTTAGCGCTAGATATACCTGTTTACATTGCAAGTCACAAAAGTGCCCGCCTCGAGCAGTGGCAGCGCCTTGGCGGGGGGTATCACGAAATCAAGTGGGATGAAAATGACTTTGAAGCCAAGCTTTCCCAAGCGGTCTGTGAACTCGATACATGGCTGATGAATAAAATTGCCCACGGATACTGATGTAACTTACCCCTATTGAAGCTGTGCTAGGGTTGCCGCTGGCCAATTGAGCGAACGATCTCGCAGCCGAGCGCCGCACCGGGGATCCGGTCGAGCTTCTCGACCACAACGCGCACCTCAACAGCGCGCATGTGCGACAGGCAGTGCTCAGCGATCTGTTCCGCGATGGTTTCGGTCAAGAGAACATGCCCATCCGCGATAGCTTCCTTGATGCCGTCGATGATGTAATCGTAGGAGACGACGCTGGAGAGATCGCCCGCCCGGTGACCGCCGGGCGCGACGGAAAGCTCTACGGTAAACCTCACGCGCTGCGTGATGCCCTGCTCTTCGCTCCATATGCCGATGCGGGCCGGCAGGATAAGATCGCGCACGCAGACCTTGTCGTAGGCAACAGACCTCGCCTTTGGCTCCAATTGGTCAAGTGCGAATCTTTCCCGCGGGGCTGCCATTCTTATGCTCTCGCTGCTGCAACGCGGAGCGCTTTGCCACCGCCCAGATGACATCGCCATTATTCGGTCTTTGCGCAACAGTTGGATCGTCGGAGCGGCTCTCCGCCTCACGCGCCTTCCGTCTTTGGGGGATCATCCTTGTTTTGGGAGGCATCCTCTTGTTGGGTGGCGTGATCGGCCAGGATCTCAAGCGCCTCCGCCACCGTCATCTCCTGCCAATCGAGGATCGAGCCGAGCAAAGGCCAGCGCTTCTTGACCGTATCTTCTTGCTTCTTGCGGATGATTTGGGCCGCTTGCCGTAAGCTCGACCGAAGCTGGTCCTCCGAGCATCCAGTGGCCGACGCGGCGTTTCCCAAGCCTTCAGCCGCGGCCAGTTTGTCCAGGAGATCCAGAATTCGCTCGGTTGCTTGTTCGGGCTGCGCCTTCGACGCAGCCGGTTTGTTTTCGTCCGAAGTGTTCATGACCCTCACGCATTACTCTTTACAGCCGGACTTGATTTTATCCCAGATACGGAACAAAACAAGAACAAAGTGCACTTCGATTGAAACTTCCGCCCCACGCGAGGAAGTGGCCATTCTGGCTTTTTGGGCAGAACAGCTTAACATTTATACACCATGGCAAAGCCCCGGCCCACCGAGAATATGCGCGAAAGCCTACCGGACTATGTAGAAAAATGGTTTGCCGGCCGCGGCTGGCAGCCCCATCGCTACCAGAAGGCGATGGTGGATGCCTTCGGCAATCGCCGGTCCACCCTTCTCATCGCGCCGACGGGCGGCGGCAAAACGCTTTCCGGCTTCCTGCCGAGCCTGATCGACTGTCATGAGAGAAGACCCGACGGCATCCACACGCTTTACGTGTCGCCGTTGAAGGCACTGACAAATGACATCGAGCGCAACCTGATCCGCCCGATCGCAGAGATGGGGCTCGGCGTTACCGTCGAGAGCAGGACCGGCGATACGCCGCAAGGGAAGCGCGCCCGTCAACGCCGGTCGCCGCCCAACATTTTCCTCACGACGCCGGAAAGCCTGATGCTCATGCTCTCGTCACCGGATGCGGCGCGGCTGTTTTCGGAGCTTCGGGCCGTGATCGTGGACGAGGTTCACAGTTTCGCATCGACAAAGCGTGGTGACTTCACGGCGCTGGCGCTGTCGCGCCTTTCGGCGCTGTCGCCGCACCATATGCGCACCGGCCTATCCGCCACCGTCGCCGATCCCCGCGCGCTGGCGGCATGGCTTGGTCCGGTGGGGAAGCCGGCGCATCTGATGCTATCGGGCCTGCCGACGAAGCCCGACATCCGCATTCTGAACCCTGCCGCAACCATGCCCTATGGCGGCTTCATGGCGCGATACGCCGTTCCTGAGATCTACGATGCGATCCGCAAAGCAGGAACCTCGATTGTCTTCGTCAATACCCGCGCGCAAGCCGAACTCCTGCTGCAGATGCTGTGGGACGCAAATGAGGAGAACCTGCCGATCGCCGTCTATCATGGCTCACTCAGCCGCGAGCAGCGCAGGCGCACCGAAGCCATGATGGCGGCGGGAAAGATCCGCAGCGTGGTCGCGACGGCGGCGCTCGAACTTGGCATCGACTGGGGCGATGTGGATCTCGTCATCCAGGTCGCCGCGCCAAAAGGCGTCAGCCGCCTCCTGCAACGCGTGGGCCGCTCCAACCATAGGCTCGATGTGCCGAGCCGCGCCTTCCTGGTGCCCGCGAACCGTTTCGAGGCGCTGGAATGCCGTGCCGCGCTCACCGCCATCGAGCAGGGCCAACTCGATGGAGAGACACCTGGCCCCGGATCACTCGATGTTGTCGTTCAGCATATTCTAAGCTGCGCCTGCAGCGCACCCGTCGATCCGACCGAACTCTTCGACGAGATCAGAACCGCGCTGCCCTACGCACAACTGGACCGCGGCGTCTTCGACCGCTTGTTCCAATTCGCCATCGACGGCGGCTATGTGCTGCGCGCTTACGACCGCTACAAGCGGCTGATGCCCATGTCCGATGGCCGCTATCGCATCGCGAACGCCGCGGTCGCGCGCAGGCACCGGCAGAATATCGGCGTCATCGTGGAGGCTGCGCGGCTCAAGGTTAAGCGGATGAGCGGCGCTGGCCGGGGCGGGCGAGTTCTCGGCGAGGTCGAAGAATATTTCGCGCAAGGGCTGACGCCCGGCGATACTTTCTTTTTCGCGGGCGAGGTCTTGTCCTTCGCAGGCATCCGCGACATGACCCTCGAAGCGAGACCGGCGGCGGGCGGCGAGCCCAAGGTGCCAGCCTATTCCGGCGGACAGATGCCGTTGTCGACCTTTCTTGCCGATGGCGTGCGCGTTTTGCTTGCCGAGCCGGAGGGGTGGCGCGCTCTGCCGGACGACGTTCGCGAGTGGCTCGACCTCCAGGCGCGGTTTTCGACCATTCCGAACAGCGACCGGCTGCTCGTCGAGCATTTTCTCGAACAGCGCTTTTACCGCACTGTCTTCTACACCTTCGCGGGCCGCCGCGCGAACCAGACGCTGGGCATGCTGATCACGCGGCGCATGGAACATCTCGGCCTCAAGCCGCTGAGCTTTCAGATAACCGATTACGGCCTCGTCGTTTCCGGCGTGTTGCCGGTTAGCCGCGAGCACATCGCCCAGTTTCTCGCGCCCGACATCCTCGGCGGCGAGCTTGAGGAATGGATCCTCGACAGCCCCATGCTCAAGCGCTCCTTCCGGCATGTCGCCACCGTGACCGGCATCGTGGAGCAGCAGAACAACGCCGCGCGCAAGACCATGCGCCAGATGACGATTTCCACCGATCTCATCTACGACGTCCTGCGCCGCTACGAGCCGGACCACATCCTCCTGCAGGTGACGCGGCGTGACGCCGAGCGCGAACTTCTGGACTTGAAACGGCTTTCGGAGTTCTTGACCCGTTTCCAGGACCGGTGGCTGTTCGTGGAACTGAGCCGCGCGTCCCCCTTCTCCATCCCGGTGTTGACTGACGTCCGAACCGAGCAGGTGCGCGGCGCTGGGCTTGAGCACCTTCTCGCGCAGGCCAGCATCCAGCACGAGGCCGAAGAGATGATGGACGAGGTCCGCGCCGCGGTTTCGAAGGCGTCTCTGCACTAAATTGAGTGGGCGCTGCCTATTACAGCGGCATCGAAGCGCGATACTGGTGCGATCTTGCAACAAAAAGTTGAAACAAACCACGCCGCATGTTCAAAAGTTGTGCCGAAATTTCGACTCTCTCTAGAGTTGCTGCCGTTAGCAATGGCTTAGCCTTGGCCCGCATGGCGACGCCAACTTGAGAGATCGACATGCGCAAACTCACCACTTTCACAGCCCTCGCTCTGCTCATCGCGGGCTCGGCTGCGGCGATGGCCGATGGACTGCCTAGCCTGAAGGATACTCCCGTTGCTCCGCCTGCATCCCCCTGGGATGTTGCCTTTGGCGGCGGCATTGCGTCCGACTACGTCTTCCGCGGCATCAGCCAGTCGAACCGGCAGGCGTCGCCCTTTGCCTACACGGAACTGCGGTACAACGTGACGCCGACCTTCCAAATTTACGGCGCGGTTGCCGGAGAAGGCCTCGACTATCCGAACAGGGCCGCCGCGGAGATCGACCTTTACGGCGGCATCCGGCCGACCTTCGACAAGCTCGCCCTCGACATCGGGTACTGGTACTACGCGTATCCCGGCGGGCGGCTTTATGATGGCAGCACCGAAGCCAATTGCACCAACGGGTTTTACACTTTTGTGGGAGGAACCCCACGTTGCAATAGCTCCAAGGCGAGCGACGATTATTGGGAGATTTTCGGGAAGGGCACATACACCTTCAACGACATATTCTCGGTCACGGGCGACGTCTTTTATTCGCCCTCCTGGGTCAATACGGGCGCGTCCGGAACCTATGCGTCAGGCATCGCCAAGGCGAATTTTCCCGGCACGTGGTTCCCGAACAAGGACTTTGGCGGCTTCCTCTCCGGCGAATTCGGCCACTACTGGTTCGGCACGACCGACGCGTTCTACGGCTATACTGACTTGCCGGAGTACAACACCTGGAACGTTGGCGTCGGCTTGACCTGGAAGGTCATCACGCTCGACTTGCGCTATTACGACACCGACCTGTCGGACGCAAATTGTAACGTTTTGACCGCCGATCACACGGCATCATACAGTGCAGGTAACGTAACATCGCTCAATCCGAGCGGGCTCGGCTCGAGCTGGTGTGGATCGGCGTTCGTCGCCAAGCTCTCGTTCGACCTGACCGCAAGCACGAACTTGAAGTAGCCGGGACGGTATCGCGGTCTCGCCTAGGCGCCTTGGGTTCGCAGGCCCCCGGGGCGCCTTTTTTTTAAGGTTTGCTGCTGTCGTGCCAATGGCGGAGCAGCCGGTCGCTAAGCAATGACAACGCCGCGAAGATGACAAGCCCGGTGACGGAAATAAGCACCAGCGCAGCGAAGACACGCGGAATGCGAAGCCGGTAAGCCGATTCCAGAATGCGGTAAGCGAGACCAGATTCTTGTTCCACCAGTTCCGGCCACGAACTCAGCCACAACCGCGCCGATCAGGGCGAGGCCGCCCGAAATGCGAAGTCCGGCAAGGTAATACGGCAACGCCGACGGGAGCCGCAGCCACAGCATGGTTTGCCATTTCGACGCGCCGTAAAGCTTGAACAGATCGCGAAGGTTCGGGTCGGTGCTTTCGAGCCCGGTTATGGTGTTTGAGACAACCGGAAAGAACGCCACAAGCCACGCGCAAATCAAAAGGGCAAGCGTTGTGTCCTTCGCCCAGATGATGATCAGCGGTGCGATCGCTACAATTGGCGTGACCTGGAGAATGACGGCGTAGGGAAAGAGGCTGCGCTGGAGTAAACGCGAGGACGTAAGCAACAGACTCAAGCCGAGACCGCCAAGGGCCGCGAGAAGAAACGCGAGGACCGTGATCTTGAGCGTGAACAGCCAGCTTGGCAGCAGCGTGGGAAAATCGGTAACAAGCTTTGGGCAATCAGGAGGGGCGATGGCAAGAGGTAGGGCGGAAGCTCATACCACTGCACCGCCGCTTGCCAAAGTCCGATAAAGAGAGCGCCCACGGCAAAGGGCGCCATGGTATCGAACCCTATTCTCATGAATGAGCCTCGCTCATCGCCCGCGCCAGCACCTCCGAAACCGCGCGGCACTGTGCGATATAGGCGGCGACATGCGGTACTCCTTGGTGCGGGGGTAAGGAGCCTCGACCTTCAGATCCGCGGCGATGCGGCCAGGGCGCGGCGTCATCACTATGATGCGGTTCGCCATAAAGACGGCTTCGAAGACGCTGTGAGTGACGAAGACAACGGTGAACTGCGACGAAAGCCAAAGGCCCAGCAGATCGCGTTCGAGCTTGACCCTCGTGATCTCATCAAGCGCCGCGAAGGGCTCATCCATCAGGAGAAGCCGGGCTCCGTCACGAGCGCCCGCGCCACCGATGCCCTCATGCGCATGCCCCCGGAAAGCTCGCGCGGATAAGAGCGCGCAAAATCCTGAAGGCCGACGCGGCCCAGCATCTCCATCACGCGATCCGAGACAGCGCCGCCGCTTTGCCCTCGAATGCGAAGTGGCAAGCGGACATTATCGAAAATGGTCGCCCAGGGCATCAAGGTCGGCTCCTGGAAAACGTATCCCAGGTTCAAACCGCCGCGATGCTCGCCCGCGCGATCGAATGCCGGCCAATCGATGCGGCCAGCGCTCGGCGCATCCAAGTTCGCCGCGATGCGCAGCAGGGTGCTCTTTCCGCAGCCGCTTGGTCCAAGGACAGCGAGGAACTGAGGTTCGCCTGGAAGCGTAAGGGTGATGCCGTCAAGGGCCAGAAGGCCATTCGCGAACGTCTTCTTCACCCCTTGCATGGCGAGAAGGGACGGCTGAACCGTTCGCGAGGAGGGCCGGTCCAGCATTTATTTCTTCACGAAGTCGAGCGTGTAAGCCGCCTTGTAATCGAGCTTCGGCGCGTAGACGCCGGCCGCGGACATGGTGTCGAAAAAGGATTTCCAGCGCTCGTCCGTCATTGCGCCAATGCCGAGCGCCGCCGCGTCTCCGCCATCGACGAGGCCACGCTCTTTCATTTCCTTGATCTTGAAGTGGAAAAGCGGCTCCCCATGATCGGGATTCATGCTGAGCAGAAGCTTCATGCCCGCAGCATAATCGCCGGCCATGCAGGCCTCATAGCCTTTGCGGGTGGCGTCGACGAAAGCTCGAACAGCATCGCGGTGCTTGTCGATAAAGCTCCGAAGGCCGAAAGCCGTCGTCGTGTAATTCTCGAAGCCGTAGTCGGCAAGCAGAAGGATCACCGGAGGCTTCGGCATCTGCGAGCCGCGCAGGAGCGCATCTTCGGTGATGTATCCCTGCTGGATCGCTTTCGGGTCTGCAAGGAAGGGCGCCGGGGAATAGGTGTAGGGGCGAAGCTGATCGTCCTTGAAGCCGAATTTCAGCTTGAGAAACTGCCAGAACTCCTGCCGGGCTTCGGAAGAGATCATGACCGGGCGGCCCTTCACGTCGGCCAAAGTGGCAATGCCCTGATCGGGATGCGCGACAAGCGTTTGCGGATCTTTCTGAAAGAACGCCGCGACTGTCACACCCGGAATCCCTGCCTCCACCATGTTCAGCGTCGTAAATCCCGTCCCGATGGCGAGATCGAGTTGCTCCACGCTAACGAGAAGGGGCGTATTCACGTCGGGGCCGCCCGGCTTCAACTCCACATCCAGTCCGGCCTTGTCATACAGCCCGGTGGCTTTTGCCTGAAAAAATCCACAATGCTCGGCTTCGGGAAGCCAATTAAGCCCAAACCTGATCTTTTCCGCGGCGAATAAAGGATTTATTGTAAGAGTGATCGTCAGCGCCAAGCTTAAGGCGAAGGGCCGCCGAAAAGCCTGTGCTGCACCTTTACACAGCGCGCGCGCTCCCTCCAGGGCAAGCCGGAGCAGCGTCCGCCTTCGGGATGTTAAGCATTGTCCGTAAACGTGGGGCTGTTCGATGAAAATGGAAAATGACAGGACGGTCGAAGAACACGGCAAAGGCCACCATGAGGCTTCATTCGGCGTCGCAGAAGCCCCCATGACGGAGGCGGAGACAGGGCCGGAAAACGTTGACAGCCTTGGCCATGACGTTCCGACGCGGCCTGGGCCGGATTTAATAAGCGATGAGCGTCTCACCTCTGCCGCTGCTCCTTTTCTTTATTTGCTTTCTATCATCTTGACCGCGGTTACCGGCTACTTCCTATACATTTTTTTTCACAGTTAAAAGCATGGCGCTCCGCAACGCGGAGCTTCAAACGACCGGTCGGGCAAGCAAAGGCATAACCTATAATAAGAGCCGCTTTACTTAATGCATTCAGTCAGGTTTTGGTCAGGATAAGAAAGTAAAGTAGATGGCAATTTCAGTTCCCTCGTGGCTGCATAATAAAAACATGGGAGCATCTTATGGCCATTAATGTTTATGGGATTGCCTCGTCGACCAATAGCTGGAACATGAACCGCGATGGTTTTGCTAACACAATGGCCTTTGACGACGCGCAACAGAGCGCCTGGAATGGTGCTCAAACGCAGTCGGACGTCAAAGCCGGCAACCCTGTTACCGATGCCGAGCAAGAGGCGCGCGCGCAGCAGATGTCCGACGTTCTTGGTTTGGTTCAACAACTCATAACGCAAACAGTGATGCATTATGTGCAGCTAGATGCCAACAAAGTGTGTTTAGACGAATCCGACATGACCGCCACAAAAGTGGGCCAGGTTAAGAAACTCGTCAACGGCTGTTGGCAACTGGAAAATGAACTGACGGAAATCGGTTGTTGAGAGTAACTGCGTACTTAACGATTTATTAGCCTGACGTCACAATCAAACACAGCTTTCCCCGCGGTTCCTCAAGATTTAGCTGAATAGTCGCCCATGCGGCAGACCAAAGCCCATTCGTCGCTTGTTACCGGCTGCACTGACAATCTTGAATTTTTGACGAGCGCCATGCTGGCAAGTTTAGGCTTGGCCTTGATCGCCGCAAGCGTAACCGGCTGCGGAAACGGTCCCACTGCAGCGACATCGACGCAATTCCATCGGCCCGTGGGATCCGTCGAATTGGGGTGGATTTCGTGGACAACACTCACCACACCGACGATCTGCTTTTCGTGAACCGAGTGATAGAAGAAACCGAGGTCGCCGATCTTCATGGCCCGCATGTTTTTCTGAGCCAGGGCATTGCGTACGCCGTTCCATTCCTCGCCCTTCGGCCCCGCCCTCACCTGATCGTCCCAGGAAAAGGTTCCCGGCTCCGTTTTGAACAACCAAAAGGCCATGCCCTAGCAGCCCCCTGCTACCATCTCCCCGCCACGCGCGCCGCGGCTACAATCGGACCGAACTCCTCCGTCTGCAGAAAGACCACGAGCATATCCCCATCATGAGAAAGCGAGCGTGTTGGCAAAGCATAGGAGGTGGGCGCACCAAGCCAATTCCCCGCTTCCGTGAGCTCGCGCACCACATTCGTATAGGTCAAGGCGTTGCCCGCATTCTCGCCGCGCGTAATTCGCACTGTCAAGGAATGCTGCACGGTCGCAACCCAAACCTTTCCCTTTTTGTGCCGTGACCCTTCGGGCGCCCCCCCAGCGTCAATGATGAGCTTGTCGCCGTCATGGCGCGCGCTGAGCGTCACCGCTTCCTTGCCGACCAATGGCACCGTCGCTTTAACCGCGCTCTCGATATCGGCAAGGCTATTGCCAAGGCAATTCTGCATGCCGTTGACAATGGCCTGGGGCGTATAAACTTCGCCGTCACCCAGGATTTTGGCGTAGTTGCGCTGCCGCTCGGTATTCTCGGGCCGCGCAAGTGTATCTTTCCAGCCGAGATAGTCCCAATAGCTGACGGGGAAGCTCAGCGCGATCACCTCCGGCCGCCGGGCGAGCCGGTTCAGGAGTTCATCGGCTTCCGGACAGGAAGAACATCCCTGGCTGGTAAAGAGTTCTATCACCGAGGTGTTTTTCGGAGAACTGTCTCCTGCCGCCTGAGTTGAAGCATTTGCTAAGAGGAAGCCCGCCACCACTAGAATTCCGATGGACGAGATCTTGATCACAATTCTCTCCAATCAGATGATTCCGCCGAAAGTTACTGTCCGGGAGGAGGCATCGAACGTCCAGTCACGTCTGTGCCCGCGCTGCGCAACTTTCTGTCATCACCTATCCGAAATGAGTACCCCTCGCGAGAGGGAAGCCTCGCAGGAATTCCGCGCCCCCCACGGGCCGCCTCCCGGCTCTCTGAACCTGCGTCAGGCGCACCGCCTGGGAGCCGCCGCACGCAACCGTCAGATGCGCATCGAGCAACAGCCCAGGCTCGCCTTTTCCTGGCACGACCACCGAACGCAACACCTTGACGCGCTCGGCCTTGCCTCCAAGCAGAGCTTCGAACCACGCGCCTGGATAGGGCGAAAGGCCTCGAATCATGTCGTGGACCTCTGGGGCGGGCTTGCTCCAGTCGATGCGCGTCTCCTCCTTGGAGATCTTCGCGGCATAGGTCACGCCCTCCGCGGGCTGCGGCGTGAAGGTCAGCTCTCGCTTCTCTAAAAGGGTGAGCGCGCGCAACATGAGCGACGCCCCCATCAGCGCGAGATGGTCGTGGATCTCTCCAGCGGTGGAATCGGGACCGGCCGAGAGGCGGTCGGCAAGAGCGACCGGCCCGGTGTCGAGGCCCTCGTCCATCTTCATCACCATGACGCCGGTCTCCGTGTCGCCCGCCATGATGGCTCGCTGGATCGGAGCGGCGCCACGCCAGCGCGGGAGGAGCGAGCCATGAAGATTGAGACAGCCGAGCGGCGGCGCGTTCAGGGCGGCTTTCGGCAGGATGAGGCCATACGCGACGACGACGGCGACATCGGCCCCAAGCGCCGCGAACTCGTTCTGGACAGTGACGCGGCGAAGGGTTCTCGGCACGAACACCGGCACCCCCGCTTCTTCCGCGAACCGATGCACCGGAGACTTTCTCGCTTCCATCCCCCCGCCCGGCGGGCCGGGGCGGCTGGGTGTAAACAGCCACGACGTCATGCCCCGCGCCGACGATTTCGCTGAGCGTGGGGACGGAGAAATCGGGGGTTCCCATGAACACAACCCGCAGCGTCATGGATGAGTGCCTCCCCGTGCCAGCCGTGAGTGAAGGTCGTGTTAAAGCGCCAGTAACCAGCTTTTGCAAGCCGGAAAGGTGGATAGTTAGAGCCGCATTGGCCTGAGGGACCGGCCTTATGTGTCATGGCGGGGCCGCGACCCGGCCAACAATCCGACCTCACGCCAACCATCACGCTCGCCGGGCCGAACAGTTTGTACGTCACGTTCAGCCTCGGTGCGGCGCTCAAGTTCGGTCGGCTGCGCTTTGGTATCGGGACCTGAATTTGCATGGAAATCCCCATGGACCAGACAATGGTCCAAAAGTGTGTGTAGCTTGGACCAAAATCGAGTTTGGCTTCAACGAAAACCAGCTGTCATACTGGCTGGGAGAGATCTTAGGGAAAAGCGCCTTGCCGGGAGGTTAACTGCCATAAGTCTCTGATTTATCGAGGATAATTTCAGGATGGATGACCGCGCCGAAGCGTGCGCCGAGGCTGCGACGGGCGCGGACATGGTTAAAAGGCGCGGCGGCGATATAATTAACGGACTTTAGCGCGTCCCAGTAAAGGAGAAAATTCCGGCATTAAGTTCCATTTAATGGGGGACGATTGAGGAAGAAGGTCAACGTTTTTAATATCTTATCCGCACCGGTCAAAGGCGCACGGCTACCCGTTTTCGCCGAATTAACCCCTTGTTAGGACGATTTGGACCAGAAAAAATTCCAGCATGCGAAAATTAACCAGCTTCAGATTAGGCGCTGTTTACATCTGCTGTAGCGGTTCATGCGAGGGCAGCCAAGAGGCAGCGCTGCGAACTGATGTCATCGCCTTCTCTTTCGAACATGCGGCGCCAGCCGAGGTAGCTTGGGAGATATTTAGTAGCCACGCCGTTGAACCGGCGCATCCAGGTTTTCAGACGGCTGTGGTAGGCGTTGACGTTTTGAATATGAAAGACGCCCCGGCTGCGTTCGCGTCGCGGGCGCAGAGCCCGACATGGCCAAGGCCATTTTCGGTGGCAAAAGAGGCATAGGCACGCGCGCCGTCGCTGACGAGCACTGCATCCTTGGCGACGGCTGGTGTGAGGACCCGGTAGATCTCAGCCACCTTGAGGTTTTGAAGCACGGCATCGGTCGTGGCGCCCGAGCGGTCGCGCAGCACCAGCACAGGAACCTGTTCGTCTGACACCCCAGGTTTGGATGCTGTGCCGCCCCGCTTGCGCGGCGCCCTGCCAGTCTGGCGCACCCCCTTGAACAATCTAAGAAAAAACGTCTCGTCCGCTTCCACAATGCCGCTAACCGTCTTGGCTTTGGCGTCTTTGGCAAGGCTAAGAAACCGGTGTCGCCAGCGAAACGCCGTCGGCACGCTGACGCCCGTTCGCTGCGCAGCCTTGCGCACGCTCACGCTTTCCGCGATAGCTTGAGCGTAGGTTTTCCAGGCTTCGCGCTTGCGCAGCCGCGCCAGCGGCGTCCCGGTGAGGGCGTTAAAGCTTTTGCGGCAATCCCGGCAGCGATAGCGCTTCAGACCGCAGGCTCTCCCCCATGACCCCACATTCATGCTTTTGCAATAAGGACAGAGGATTTGCGCACCGAACCGAGCCTCGATCACGGACGTGACTTCGGCCAGTTCACCGGGGCTGCAAAGGATGGCGACCGCGGTTTGGCGCTGAACCTCGGTCAGTTCACCGAGCGCTGCTATCAGATGCTGAAATTGCAGGCCGTCCATAACGCCCCCCTTGAGCCGGAACATAACGGGAACATAAGGACGTCAACAGCAAATGTAAACAGCGCCTCAGATTAACACATCGGCGCGGCAATGAGCCGGCTACCAATAAGGCCGAGCCTAGGCAAGATTTCCCGGCTTCCCCAACGCTTGGTTGAACGCACCCAACAGCCTGTGAGCCGACCAATTGCAACAACATCGTAATCCGCGCAGATGGAAATTTGGCGTCATGCCCTATGACTGTGAGTAAACAATCGGTTTCTCCTTCGGACGATCTGTTTGAAAGCGGTCGAAAAGCATTTCCCTTTACCCCGAACGAAAGAAGGGATGGAGGTCATTGCCTGTCATGCCAATGGTACCCCGCCTGCGCTGACGGCTGTCCCGTTGCGAATGAGCGATTCAATCAGCATCCGTTTACGGTGTCTCCGTTATGCGCAATCCCCTCGAAAAGCATTTGCAATCGGCCAGCCACCGCAGGCTCTAGCGGATGTTTGTTTCTTTCAAGTGTTGTAATAACCTCGGGGGCCCATAAATCTGTATTCCAAGGAAGGCGATCCTGCGTACGATTAAAGCAGAATATTCGATATATCCCATCATGGAATGGAGGTGAAAATGTGATAGGCAAAGCCGGTTCAGGGCCAATACCTACTTTCATAAGTCCGCTCAAATTTTCAGTTACTAAAATTTCCATGTATTTTATTGCCGCAGCATTAATTTGAAAAAACGTATCTCGCTCATCCTTGTTGTTCTCTGCAAAAACATAGACTTTTTTAGCTCTTGCTCTAGTTTGTTCGAGAACCTTGTTTGCCCACCCTGGAAAATATTCTATCAGTCCCAGTACGATGGCGGTGCCCATAGCACAATACCGCTCGACCTCATATTTTAGATACAAACGCTCACTACCAACCTCCATTCTCAACCAACTATTGGCTTCAAGCTTTCTAACAAGTTCTTGTATCCCGACTAAGTAAAGTTTTACGGCTTCATCGGTATAATTATTTGCATATTTCGCGTGCGTGTCATGCGGCATAACTTGGAAGACCACGTTATCGCCATAGGATTTTGCAAGGGCATCCCGCAATTTAGCTAATCTGTACAACATCACAAATTCGGCAAAATCCGGGTGTCCACCGCTGGCAGCACCATGGATTTTGACTGCGCTAATCGGAATGCGAACCAGGAGAGGCAGTTTTTTCTTTTTTGAATCAGCTATGAATCCATAGTGTGATTGACGAGGATCGCGCGAAATTTTGTTTTGAATTGCTTCGAAATCAGAGCCTAGCGGACCAGAGCCAATTTTGGGTTTCGATTTTATGAACTGTCTATTTTCTAATGTTCTTAAAACAACCCTCGCAATGGTGTCGGGATCGCTGTCAACCTCAGCTGGAACGTACGGTGGCTTTTGAAAATAAGCGTCAGCCTCTTGAAGCAATGAGGCGAGCGAAGGGAGTTTTTGATCAGTCCAATCCATCAAGTCCTTCCAAAATCAGACAAAAAATCAGCATCAGCGGCATCTATGCCAAGTGACGCCGCCGCGCAGCCGGTCCACCGCGATGCTTAGCTCTTTGCCTGCTCGTTACTCGAATTCGTCAGGACTTCGGACGCAGCGAAAACCAAAATGGCCGTACCGGTACTGTGCGGTTCATGCCCGCTGCGAGACCGCACTTCGCGGGCGTTGTTGCCCCACGAGCCCCCGCGGAAGACTAGACTGGCAGTGCTCGATGCACCCGTATCCAACCACGCGCGGCCATCGGTCGGCACTCCGTCAAAGCTGTCATGCCAGTGGTCCTCGCATGATTCCCAGACATTACCCAACATGTCGTAGAGCCCCCAGGCGTTCGCGCTTTTTCAATTTTATCGGCCGTGTCGCGGCCTTTTTGACAAGACCTCCTCTTTGTCTCGCATCCCTGCTCCACCGGTATGGCGCGCTCTGTGGAAGGTCGCGAGCCGGTGTCTCCCCCTCTGCGCCATCGACGTTGGTTCGGATTTGCCCGACGACGCGCTTGTGTTTGACCGCGGCCGGACTTACGGATGCTCCCGAATATCTTGAGAGGTGAGCACGATGCACGTGCGCGTCGCCTTGGCGTTTGCCATCGCCGTATTTTTGACGGGCCTGCGAGGCGTTGCGGCCCAGCCGTCGTGCGACGCCTCCAGCGTGGCCGCGCGCATGGCCTCGACGGCAAGCGTCTCCTCAAGCACGCCAAGACAAGTCGCGCATGGCGGAAGCATCGAGGTCGCCTGGCATCTGCCGCCGGCCGACCCCTCGCCGGCGCGCGTCTTTCTCATCGGAGCCATGCCCGATGGCGTCCGCTTCCAGGGCCAGTATCACTATGACGAGCGTGGCTCGATGGACCATGGCCCTGACTTCGTCGCTCTCACAGGAGCCTCGCGGGCGCCATTCGGCCTTCAGTTTGGCGCGGGACGCACGCGCGTCATCATCCCGGTTCACGACCCTGACATCGCCCGCGCTGGGAAGCTTTCGGTCAAGCCTTACCTCGCAGGTCCCCTCACCATTGAATGGGCGCTCGTGGCTGTGACGCCTGGCTGCAATGATGGCGAGATCAGTCTGCCTGTCGCAACGCTGGGCGCTTTCACTGTGGCGGCGGGAGAACCGGAGATCGTCGTTCAGGATGTCGTTGCGCCCGGTTCCGAACTCGATCTTGCGTCCATCGACCAGGCGCAGCGTATCCAGGACGTGGAACTTACAGCCGATGGGCGGTATCGACTGGAGATTTTTCCACGGCGCTACCGTGTGTTCGACCGCTTGCGCGGGGCAAAAATCATCGACCGGAGCGGCGTGAAGCCGCGCTTCTCGCCGTCAGGCCGGTTCGTCGCCGCATCGATCGACAACTCCGGCAAGGTCTTCCCCACCAACCTGGAGCTGATCGACCTTATCGCCGCCACGCCGGCTGGCCATGCTTCCGGGCCGATTGCCGGATGGTCCAATGGCGATGCTCTTCTTCTCGACGGCGGCAACGCCTACCAAAGCGTCACCTTCATCAATACCCTGGTCGAACCGGACCTGTCGGCGGGCGGATACGCCGCCAACTGGCCCTACTTTTCACCAGGGTGCGTAACCTGTGATGCCTGGGTCAGCTCGAATATCATGCTGGACTGGGACCGGCTCGCGGCGCTGCGCGGCGATAGCGACGATGCAGCCGCCAAGGAAATCATGTCTTTCGCGTCGGGGCGCAAATTCGACGTCTCGCTCGATGACGCGTTCAAGGCTTACCTGCAACGGGTTTATGAAAGGTCCGAAGTCGCCCTCGCAAGCGGGTGGTCCGGCGACGCGACGCTCAAGCTCACCCATGTCGGGCGTGGGTACGAGGGCTATACCGGCGATGAGAACTCGCTCCAGCCGTCCGAAGAGGGCCGCCCAAGCCAGACGGCGTTTCTCGCGCCACGACGGCTTGCGCTTGCCGATGGACGGGTTTTGCGCGCCGAAGATCCGAAGCCAACCGAGGTCCGAGGTCGAACGCGCGCGCCACGGCAGTCCGCTCCCGCAACGCGTTCGGTGGCGCTGAGCAGCGGCCATGTCCGTGACGAACTCGCCAAACTTGGCCTGCGCCCAATGCCCGCGGCGGCACTATCCGAAGTCCCGATCCCTGTCGGCGGAAGCCCCGTCATTCGAAACTGGCCGGACGCACTCAAGGCGGACGGAGTGGCGTTGAACGCCTCGCTGCGGTCGTGGTTCAAAGAGCGCGCCGGGGAAGCGGACGTGATCGTCGCCGAATGGCGGTTCAAGCATCGAGGGATCCAATATTTGCTCTTTCAGCACGGCGATCCCTCCATGACGATCAATGGCGCGCATGATCTGCGCTTCGATCTCATTGTCGCCAGCGGACCGGCGCGCGGAGAACTTCATCCCTTCAAGGAGATCAACGGGCTTTCCAGCCGATACGCAGGGCGCGAAAACACGGCGCGCGCGTGTCGATGCTGGAAGACGGAAGGCTGATTGTCGCCGTTCCGGACGCCGGCCAGGCCGCCATCATCGAACTCGGCAACGGGTTCAAGGCATCGACAATCACGATGGCAGAGCCGACCCTCTTGTGCGGTTTCCACGGGAACGCGGGCCGCGGGGTCATCACCCAGAATAATTGCGACGGGCAATTCTTCATTTTCGATCCCGAGGCCTCGGCCTCGCCAATCCTCAGCGGCCGCGTCGTGGACGAGGCGTTGATCATTTACAACGCGCAAGGGTATTTTGCCGCGACCCATGAGGGCGCTCATTTCGTGCATGTCGGCTTTCCGGGTATCGCTGGCGTGCACAGCCTCGAACAATTCGCTCATGTTCTCGACCGTCCCGACCTCATCCGGGGAATCCTCGACGGACCGCGCGAGGGCCTTCCTTCGCCTGCGCTCTTGCCGCCGCCTGACTTGACGCTGACCGCTGGCCCTGAGACGCCAGCGGGGATCGAGATCGCGGTTGAGGCAAGCTCCGGCAGCGGCCTTGCGGCCGTCGAACTTTATGAGGACGGCCGGCTTGAGCGCCGCGAACCGCTCTCGGGCATGGCGGCGAGGCAAGCCATCCCGCTCGCCAAGCGGCCCGACGCGCGAACCATAACAGGCGTTGCAATCGACGCGAGCGGGTTCAGGAGCCGCCCCGTGACGTTGGACTTGCGCCACCAATAGCGATCGCGTTCTTGTACAGGGGACCGGCGGGTGTGGTGGAGACCCGTGCGGCGGACGACGATCGGCGAAGCGCCGCTTTGTTGAACCGAGATCGAAGGGGCAAGGCAAATGATGGAGGCAAAAACGGCGGCCTATCCCCGGCCTGGGGCTTCCGTCGTCGTGTTTCGAGGAGACGAGGTTCTCTTAGTCCAGCGCGGCAAACGGCCTTATGACGGCTTCTGGTCTCTTCCGGGCGGCGAAATCCAATGGGGCGAGACGGCCGCTGACGCCGCGCGGCGCGAACTCCAGGAAGAAACCGGGCTGCTTGCCTTGACGCTCACTTTGGGGGATGTTGCCGATGGGATTATGAAAGATGGCACCGGCGCCGTGACCGCCCATTATACGATCATCGTTTTTGCCACGCGCGACGTGGAGGGCATCCTCGCACCGGCTTCCGACGCCGCGGCGGCAGGCTTTTTTGGACCCGAAGAGAGAACGCGCCTGCAACGAACGCCAAAGCTGGAGAGCGCGATCGAGAACGCGAGACGGGCCTTGGAAAGAGACAGCCGATGACATCGCAGGCGGTAAAGCCGGCCGTCCTGGCCATCATCGCCTCTGTTGCCGCAGCGGTGGCGCCCGCCCCTGCCTGCGCCCAGAACGCAAGCGGGGCGCCGAAACAACACCTAGCGCCCGCGCCTACCCCGCCGAAGCCTGCGGCCACCTCCGACGACCGCCCTTACGATGCGCAGCTCTTCCGGCTCGCCGAAATTCTCGGCACCTTGCATTATCTTCGGGAACTGTGCGGGGCCAATGAGGGTCAGGCTTGGCGCGAACACATGCGCGAGCTTACGGCAAGCGAGGGCACAAGCGCACTGCGCCGTGCGAAGCTTGTGGAAAGCTTCAATCGCGGCTATCGCGACTATTCGCGAACCTATCGCACATGCACCCAACCGGCAATCATCGCGATCCAGCGCTACATGGAGCAGGCATCCGCCATCTCCGACGGGCTGATCGCCAACGATAAGTAGTACCGGCCGTCAGAGCTAATCAACGGGAGCTTTTCCAAGCGCGTCCTTGAGGTGAACGGTTAACCAAACTGGGTTTGTTTGGTAAAACCGACGCAAGCAAGCATAAGAGACTTTCTTCATTTCCCGGATGCTTCCGCTAGCAGGAGGCAAAAAAACTGAAAACGTGGCTTCATCCTTCGACAAGCTCAGGATGAGGTTTCTACGGGCGCAGGAGGAGGCTTCAACAAGCTCAGGAGAGGTCATCGACAGGCTCAGTATGAGCTCCGACAAGCTCAGGAGGAGGTCTTCGACAGGCTCAGGACAGGCTCCGACAAGCGCAGGGGAGGCTTTGACGGGCTCAGGATGAGGCCGAGTGTTCAATGGCTTAAACTCATGGTGAGCTTGTCGAACCATGGGCAACATCGTTTTCAGCAGCCCGCTAGCCCCACTTCGCCGATTTGACTAGCAGAGGAAGCCTTGGAAACATTGGCGGATTTTCGCTCCCTGTCATGGCCGGGCTTGATCCACGGATCAAGTCCGAGGACATGCCCGGCCATCTACGTCTTAAAATATCTTGTGTTTTTTCTGGATGGCCGCCTCCAAGGGCGGCCATGACGACGAATTATCAAGAAGACTTTTACGGCGCACGGACGGCCATGACCAAAAGCGTCGCGACTTATTGCGGTTCGTATCGCCTAATCCTTCATGCCCTTGGCCGCGGAAGCCTCCAACCCCTGACCGGCCGGGAAGACCGCAGTGAATGAGGCAATCGCCGCGTTCCCGTGGAAGAAGTTCTTCCAATTGTATTGTTCGTAATCGCGAACGTTGATGACCACCGGCAGCTCGCCGATCATGGTTGAATAGCTGAGGCCGGGCCCGACCGCATCCCCCAGGCTCTCAAACGGGCCTAGATGAGCGCCTGGACCGGAGTTGCCGGTGAGTTGGCGGTAATCGTAACCGACCACGCCAAGCAGAAGGCCGTTGTCGAATTTATATCCGATGGCCCACTGGGCGTGGAGTTCATCCCCCGTCTGATATTGGGTCGCATAATTCTCCCAGCTGGTCATGAAGCCCAGGGCGCCGTTGATCTGCAGCTTGGAGTTCTTATCGAAGTAGGTAAAGCCCCAACCGAGCTCGATGGACGGCCGGTTCAGCCCGATAATGGGATATAAGCCGGTGTCGTAACGACCGGTTGGAATAACGCCGAGCAAGTAGATCGTGTGAGAAAAGGCTTCACCATCCCAGCCGAGCTGGAGCTGCAAGTTCATATCGCCCAAGCCACCGCCTGAGGTTTCAGTGGTGATTGTGCCCCGCGCTCCCAATGCGCTGGCGTCATACTTGACGTAGCCCGCAGGCACGGTGACCGACACGCCAAAATTGCCGTCCAGGAACTTTCCCTGCGGGACAAGAAGAATATTCGTACTATCGAGAAAAATATCGGCCTTAACACCCGCATTGAAGGTGCGTCCGCCGAAATCGAAGGCCCCGCCAATATTGCCGGAGTAGAAGGACATGGCGTTGGTGACATAAGTGCCCGGCGGCGGGGTAATGCCGGCTCCAAAGGCGAGAACGCCCAGAGGATAGGAGGTGAAGGCGTATTCCGCGGCGTGGCTGCTTGGCGCGCTGGCGGTAAGTCCGCAAGTCAAGGCGAGCGCGCTTATTGCGCAGAGGGTAGAGCCGAAAGAAAAACGCCCGCGCCTTCGCGCCCGACAATCGTTGTCCGTCATATTGCATTTCCCTCTTCGCCAGTAGCAAAAGAGGTGCACATGATTCGTGAGTGTGCAGAATAGCTTTTAAGTCACAGAGCAGATAAATGCTTGCTTTCCAGTTTTAAGCTGCAGGATAGCTCCGTTCCGACATGAGGACCAGAAGGCATCTCACGCTATAGTAGGCCCTGCTTCGGCCTACCAATAGGAAATACCGGCCTCTTATACTTTCCAAGCACACGAGAAGCAATCCGGCCGATTGTTCGGGCGTTACCGCAAATAAGTGATAATGGTAGCCCGGTCGTGCTGTCGCGATCGCGTGTCGCGGAGGAAGTCATGTCAGGACTGTGCCCTACTAGGTGTGGACGAGCCGTGACCGTGCTCATCGAGACGATCCGATCCAGGGAAGAAATGTCAGGACGAACCTGCCCATCCGTCCAATTTATCTGCAGCGAATGCCGGACCATCCTTGGCGTATCCCTGGACCCGGATTGGCAGGCTCAGATCATGGCGGGACAGTTGAAAAGTGTCGGCTCGACTTCAGAAAGCGAGCAGTAAAAGCTTCCTTGAAGGATCACGAAGCGGTTGAACGAGGCTTCTTGAAAGCGCCCTTGCCGGCGGCCTTGATGTCTTTCGCAGCCTGCTTCTCGGCCGCCTCTTCAGCTTCTTTTGCCAGGCGCAATTGGCGCAGCTTGGCTGTTTTTTCCAGCCGCTGGCGCGCTGCGGCGTCGATCTCTTGAGTTCAGGCCCTGCTCACGCTTACGAAGTTGGGCGTAGCGATCCTCAGCTTTCGACCGGGATGTGGCCATTTTCTGGGGTCCCTTCGTGCGGCGCATGCCGAAAATTTCTAGAGATGATTGGCAACGTGTCAGCCAAATTGCGATCGGGTGTCTTCTGCAAATCAGCTCGCAGAACACAACGCCTGGCCGACCATACCATAGCGGAGAAAAATTGAGTTCCCCCGTCGCGGCTTTTTTTATATCGTTGACGGAATGCTTATTGCAAGTCTTCAGGTGTTTTATAGGTAGAAAATTTTCGTATTTCGCTTGTAAAAGAGCCGCAATTCTTCGCAATATGGACTTTCTCGTTTTGCACTTGGCTTGAAATGGGTGAGATTAGGCGAATTCAATCGTTAAAAAATATAGAGCCCTGGGTGCCAACCAGTCTCGTTTTAAATTGGCGCGGCCACCCCATATGCGTTAGAACTGCAGAAAGAAAGCGAGATCACGTGCAGCTCATTTCGGAGGATATCCTCAAGGAGCTTCTAAGTGTGGAAGGCCGCTACATCGAGTGGGAGTGGGATCCCCGCACGTTGACAAACGACTACATTACCATGCGCGAGCCCGACGGTTTGCAAGTGGTGATTGGAAATAAGGGCGGGCGTAGCAATTACCTCAACGTGACGCTGCGAGCTCTGGATGAGCTGATCCAGGAACATCTCGTTTCCGAAGATTTAACGAGAAAAGTCACCGGTTTCCGGCTTTACCGCCTCAATGCCGAAGGGCGGAAACGCGGCCATCGCGTGTGTTAGCTTAACTCAATCAAGGCGATCGCCCAGATCGCGGTTCTCTGACCAATTCGATGTTTCAATCCCGCGCCGTCGTCTTGGACGGCTGCCAACAAAAAAGGCGTCCCGCATGCAAGCTCCGATCCAGATTTGCTTTGACGGCGTCCTGCATTCCGATGCGATCGAGGGGAGCATTCGCGAGGAGTGGGAGACTCTCAGTGATATCGGCGCGCCCATAATTTCGACGAGTGTTGTGGTTACCCAACCGCGAGCAAAGCATTTTTCTGGCGACCCGTTTCGGCTCCGCGTCCATCTTACGGTCGAAGGCGGCCCTGATATCAACGTCAATCACGATCCCGGCGCGGGAAGACGCCACGACGCCATGCGTATCGCGGTCCGCGACGCCTTCCGCATCGTGCGGCGGCGCTTGGAAGATTCCATGCGGAGAAGAGCCCCCCTTTTTAGCGACGGTGAAAGATCGGGTGGACCGGTCGATGGCGCTCACCTGTAAAAGATAAACCAGGCTGTATTTGCGATAGATGAGAAAATCTAAATACGCTCTCTTCTGATATAGAAGTTTCTTCTTCTTACTTCTTGAAACTGAACATACAGAAAGGTTTGCGTTATGAGTGAAGCTGTAAAATCTGCGCAAAAACATAATGATCTTCTGGAGACCGCGAGACATTCCGGATCTCTTAAGACCTTCGTCTCCGCGCTGGAAGCCGCAGCCCTGGCCGATATGCTGAAAGGGACGGGGCCTTTTACGGTTTTCGCTCCTTGCGATCAAGCCTTCGAAGCCCTTCCCGCGGGAACGCTGGAGCACTTGCTCGAGCCTGAGCATCGCACCGAACTTGTCCATGTTTTGAAGAACCACGTCGTTTCGGGCGAGCTCGTGACGGATGGGATCAGGGGCAAGAAATTCACCCGGAAATCCCTTGCCGGCGTCGAGTTGAAGATCGACGGGCACGACAACATCAAGGTGAACAAGGCTCACATCAACACGGCCGACATTGACGCGTCGAATGGTATCATTCACGTTATCGATACAGTTCTTGTGCCGCGGAAGGTGTAGCCGTCGAGAGATTAGCAGGCTGCTGAAAAACGATGTTGCCCATGGTTCGACAAGCTCACCATGAGGATGAACACAAGCTCACCATGAGGATCAACTCATTGAAAGCGCTCGACCTCATCCTGAGCCTGTCGAAGCCTCATCCTGAGCTTGTCGAAGGATGAAGCCAACGCCCAGCCTCATCCTGAGCCTGTCGAATCCTCATCTTGAGCCTGCTGAAGCCTCATCTTGAGCCTGCCGAAGCCTCATCCTGAGCCTGTCGAAGGATGAAGCCACGTTTTCAGGCTTTTTCGGCATCCTGCCAGAATAAAAAGCATAAAGGCGGCCCCGCGAGCCGCCTTTTTGTCGTAACATGCTGAGCAAGACCGGTTCCCACCCGCCCAACATTTATACCCAGGAGCGATCATGCGCATTCACGTTGGCAGTGAGTTGACATTCGACTTTCCGCAGTCAACGCCAATGATTGCTTACCTCAATGTGCATTTCTCGCGATTTTCGGATCTTGAACGCCCAGACTGTCTGGTGACGACCCCCGCTGTACCCATCGAAGGCTTCCGTGACGGTTTCGGCAATTGGTGCAGCCGGCTCGTCGCGCCCGCCGGGCGTTTCACTTTGGGAACCGACGCGATCATCCGGGATAACGGCGCATCCGACCCTGTGGATCTGAACGCCCTGCAGCATCAAGCCCAGCATTTGCCCGCGGACACGCTTCAGTTTCTGCTTGGAAGCCGCTATTGCGAGACCGACGCCCTGTCGGAAGAAGCCTGGCGACTTTTCAAGCACACGCCGCTGGGTTGGCCGCGCGTCCAGGCCGTTTGCGACTTTGTCCATAACCATCTCGCATTCGGCTACGAACATGCCCGACCGACCCGCACAGCGGCGCAAGCCTACCACGAGCGGCGCGGCGTTTGCCGGGACTTCGCCCACCTCGCAATCACATTCTGCCGCTGCCTCAACATTCCCGCACGATATTGCACAGGCTATATCAGCGATATCGGCATTCCTCCCCCGCACGCGCCAATGGACTTTGCGGCTTGGATGGACGTCTATCTCGGTGGGCGCTGGTATACTTTCGATCCACGCAACAACGCAGTCCGGTTCGGGCGCATTCTCATCGCGCAAGGCAGGGACGCCGCCGACGTACCCCTGAACTCAGATTTTCGGCCCCGGCGCCCTTTCGGGCTTTCGAGTTTGGACCGACGAACTCAAATGATCTCCACAGTCAAAACTCGCGCGGCTGAACAGCTGTGGTAATTCCCGATTATTGCCTTGTTATTGACACTGGGCGGCACTATATACGTTTATCGAATTTGGCCAGAAAACTAGGCTGCTGGACCTTGGCGTAGCCAGGCGCGCTCTGAAATCTCTCCAAAAATCGACGAATCGAGATCTGGCAGCGAGCATCGCCGCCATGCTCACCTGCACCCAGTTATAAAAGGATTGTCCATGAATACGGGCACAGTTAAGTTCTACAACGGTCAAAAAGGCTTTGGTTTCATTCAGCCTGATGACGGCGGCAAAGACGTGTTTGTGCATGCAACCGCGCTTGAGCGCGCAGGCATCCGCAATCTTGTCGAGGGCCAGAAGGTATCGTTCGATACCGAGCAAGATCGCCGTACCGGCAAGGCCGCGGTGACCAATTTGCGCGCCGAGTAAAAAGCGCCGCGTCAATCGCGATCGAATATGACCAAGGAGCCGCTCTCGATGGGCGGCTTTTTTCATTTCACATAGGGATGCTGGCTCGGCTGTCCGTGGTCAGTCTGGTTGGAGCCTGTCGCTTTTGGTGAAATCTAAAGCGGGCTAAGGTCTTGTTCTGTCTTGCCCTTATCGGAAAACCGCTTCGCACTTTCCCGGACGCACGCTAGGAACGCTGAACTCGCGGAAAGCGGTTCACGTGGTTCTATCCGAGCCGGAGGACGTTGCGCGTTTCGCTCGCCTGCATGGTCCTAAAGCCGCATCACGATCAGCGAGATTGCCAGGATCAAAACAACAATGACGGCTGGCCAGACAAACGGCACCTTCTTCAACGCGAGCGTCGCCTGTTCCTGCCTCGGCAAAACTGGAGACGGCAAAAGATTGACCAGCCGGTCGGAAACCGTCTTGGCGTTTAGATATGCCGATTGGGCGCCGGGTGTCGCTGCAATGAAATCCACAAGCCTCGTCGCCGCCGCTGCACGCGGCAATCGAGCAAGTTTAGCTGCCTCCTCCCACGGATCGATGCCAAGGCGCGCCAGCATTGAAAGAACGCTCAGCGGCGTTGCACTGCTGCTACCCTCGTCGATGCGCGCAAATAAGAAGTCGTCGAACTGCCGCGTTAGATAGGTAACCGAAGCAGAGGTTGTCATTCCAACCACCTAAATTTTGCCCTCAATCAGACCTGTACGGCTGATGGTAAAGCCCATCTTAACATGGTTCAGCTGTTCTGCAGGGGCAATGTGCGGAAAGCGCGTTTTGCATTGTTTCGGCGATGCGCTCGCGTGGGATATTGTCGCTATGCTGCCTTGGCGCGCCGGCATCCAGCACTTGGAACTGGCGCACCGATCCATCTCCGCCTGCAAAAGCCGCCCTGGTCAGGCTCCAAGCATCAGACCGCTGAACCCTTCATCTTCGCAGACGCGAACTGGGAAAGAGGGATAGCCGGAAATTCATGGACGATTTTCGGCGCGCCCATCCGGCTGGAGCGGATTTGCTTCAAACGTGACGCTGTGCACCGTTCAATGCTGAATGTGTTTCGCCTTAACCTCGAAGGCCAAATATTCGTTGATTGCCATGTCCCACCTCGAAAGCCGGTCCGGCGGCAGAGCGGTTCTATTCTGGTCGGAAACAGCAAAGCCCGTCCGGCAGTATGCGTAAACGATCCGGGGAGCCGTGCCGTTTTCAAGCATTGCTTCCAGGAGAAGTCTTTGCGTTCCGCCTGAGGGCAGCGAAAAAGGCAGGTCCGCATCAGGATCGAAAAAGACAGGATCGTCCCCGCGGGGAAGGCGGCCAAATTTGTGTGCAAACGCCAACCGAATGGCCATCAACCCTTTCCCGTCGAATTCAGTATGTCGATTCCGCCGCCGACGTATCTTGCTTGCCATTGCGAAGCACCCTCTCCCAAAGCAAAGGATACGCTTATTTGAGCAACAATTATGCCAGGCGCAAACGAAATTCAGGGCATCACGCGCAAAGGTCGCAACCTTGCACTGCATTTGCAGCCTGGTTCCCGTATCGAGGTCCGCACCGATCCGCAAAATGCGCTCATTCGCCAACACGACGGTTTGCGCGCCCGTGGAAGGCCCGGACCAGGCCGCAGGCATTCTGATGCCGCTTGCGTAGCCTCTCCACCGGCTTCAGGTGAAGCGCTGACGGCCGGTCAGCGGCAGCGAATTCAATCGGATGGCAAAGATGCGTCCGGCTATCGCCGCGCCGAGTGCAGGCGTAAACGGCAAGGGCGTGCAGGCTTTGATCGCGGCGATCACGCTCTTTACGATTCTTCCTCTCAATCCGGCCTGCGCGGTTGCGCGAACATAAACGACGCGCGGCTCGCCGATAACGGCGCCCGTTCGGGAGAAGCTCAGCCGCACCGTGACTTCGATGACTTGCGCCGGATCCGTTTGCGGCGGCTGCCAGCATTGCGCAATACGCTCCCCGATCTGGGCCGGCAGGTTGATCGGTGGCGCGCTCTCGCTCGCGCATGCCACGCGGTTTGCGCTCACAGCAATAAGACAAGAGCATAGAAGAGCGGCCCACAACTGCATCTGTTATTCGGCGGTTCGACAAATCGAGGCGCGGAAGGTAAAAACGGCGGTTCTCACGATGCCTCCCTCAAGCCTATCCGCTCTCCCGATTACCCGGATGCCTCCGCCCGCAAAGGAAGCGTTGAAACATTGGCGAATTTCGCTCACCTGTCATGGCTTGGGCTTGACCAAGCCATCCACAAAAACACAAGGTATTTGAAGGTATTACTGGATGGCCGGGCATGTCCTCGGACTTGATCCGTGGATCAAGCCCGGCCATGATCATCCGGGTAATCAAGTTGGTAATCGAGTTCCGCTTTTGATCGAATCAAATGCGGGCTCTTTTGTCACCGCTCCTTCCCCGCTTGGGACGCCGTTTCGACGAGTGGCGAGAAGATATACTCCAGTATCCGGCGATTCCCCGTCGCGATTTCGACATTCACCGCCATGCCGGGGGTCAGCGGAACTGTCAGACCGTCGACATTCATAGCCTTACGCGCGGGTGTCAGCGTGACCGGGAACACAAGATTTTGGGTGCGCTGGGCGCCGGCGAAGCCCTTGTCTTTCTGCTGATGCCCGCCGTTACCTTCCATCTGGGACGCGTCGGGTTCCGGTATCGCATCGCTTGCGACGCGCGTTACAGTCGCCGGCAGCGTCCCGTAGCGCGTGAACGGAAAAGACTTGATCTTCACCACCGCGTTCTGGCCTGGCTTAACAAACCCGATATCCTTATTGGCGAGATAGCATTCGATTTCCAGCGTCGCGTCCTCGGGAACGATGCGCATCAACTCCTCGCCGCTGCCCACCACCTGACCGATGGTCGTCACGGACAAACCATAGACAACACCATCGATCGGGCTTCTCAGGGACATGCGTTCCGACTTGAATTTGGCCTTCGCCAACTTCTCCCGCCAATCGTCAGCCTGCTTTTGCGCTTCCGCAAGCTTTTGCGCATTTTCCGCGATGAAATTGGAGAAAGCCTTGTCGCGGCCGCCCGCCAGGACGTCGAGATTGGCGATGGTCGCGTCGCGCTGCACTTTCTGATTGGCCTGCTGCGACAGGTGATACAGCATCGTTTCCTTTGCATCGATCAGGCTCGCGTTTGAACCTGATCCCGATTTTGCCAAGGTGGTGCGCATGTCCACGCGCTCTCGCAAGGTGGCGATCAGCCTGTCTTGCGTTGCAATCGCGTCGTCAAGCCGCTCGTGCTCGATTTCCTTCTGGCGGATTTGAGCCTCGAAATCGGCGATCGTCGCTTTTAGTTGCTCAAGATCGCCGGCGAGAACCTGATTTTCCCTTATTTTGATTTGTTCTGGCGTATCGGCATCCCAGTCGATCTTGGGAATGCTCATTAAGCGGCGCTGGTTCGCCGATTCCATGGTTTCGGCATTCCAGGATTGATGCCGAGCCTGGGGCAGGAGATGTGTCTGCGCCGCGTCGATCGCCGTGCGGCGGCGCCGCGCCTCGGCGCGCAAAGCCTCATAGGCTGATTTCGCGGCGACTTCCTCCGCCTGGGCGTCGCCGATATCCATTTCAATCATCAAGTCGCCCGCCTTCACGCGCCGGCCGTTCTCAACCATAATCAGCGCGACCTTGCCGGTTTCCAGCGGTTGGATGACCTTGACGCGACCCGTTGGCTGAATCTTGCCCTGCGCTATGGCGACGATGTCGATATGCCCGATCCAACTCCAAATGAGCGCCACCGCGACAAAAGCGCAGATGATCAAGATGAGCGCCATGCGTACGGGCGAAGGCGGCGTCTCCAGAATTTCGAGGTCCGCCGGCAGAAACTCTAAATCCTCTGGATGCGGCCTCGACTTCTTCACGGGGGTGGACGGCGGCGGCGCCTTGGCGACTGTTTGAACTGTGCTCACGCCTCAACCCTTTCGCTTTGCATCGACCAGAGCCGCGCATAAAGGCCGTTCGGCTTTTTGACCAAATCGTCGTGAGAGCCGGCCTCGACGATACGTCCATCGGTCATGCCGATGATCATGTCGCAGTCGCGAACGGCAGCCAACCGATGGGCGATGATGAAAACGGTTCGGTTTTTCACGATTTGCCGCATGTTATCCTGGATGATGCGTTCGCTTTCGTAATCGAGCGCGGATGTTGCCTCATCAAAGATCAGGATCGGCGGGTTGGTTGCGAGCGCACGGGCGATCGCGATGCGCTGGCGTTGACCGCCCGATAGATTGGCGCCGCGTTCTTCGACCATCGTGTCGTAGCCCTGGGGCAACTTGCCGATGAACTCGTCGGCGCCAGCCCACCGCGCAATCGTCATGACCTGCTCCCGAGCCATCGCCGGATTGGACAAAGCGATGTTGTCGTGGATGGTGCGGTTGAACAGCAAGTTCTCCTGAAGGACGACGCCGATATGGCTGCGCAGCCAGCTCGGATCGGCGTGGGACAGATCGGCGTCGTCCAGCAGCACTTGCCCCTCGTCCGGAAGATAGAACCGCTGAAGCAACTTGGTGAGCGTCGACTTGCCGGATCCCGAGGGCCCGACAATTCCGACGACCGTGCCGGGACTGATGGCGAACGAAATCTGTTTGAGGATTTGCGGCCCATCGGGACGGTAGCGAAAACAAACGTGCCGGAACTCGATCTTTCCGCGCGGCGGCGGAAGCTGGGCGCGCATGGCAGGCGTTGGTTCGACGGGCGAGTTCAAGATATCGCCGAGCCGCTCGACCGACACCTGCACCTGCTGGAAATCCTGCCAAAGCTGCGACAATCGCAAGATCGGCTGAGCGACCTGGCCCGCGATCATGTTGAAGGCGACAAGCTCGCCGACCGAGAGTTCGCCGTCTATGACAGCCTTGGCCCCAAACAAAAGGAGAGCGGCATTGGAAACCTTGCTGACATATTGGATCGCGTTCTGCCCTTTGGCTCCGAGCATGGCGGTGTTGAAAGCGGACCGCACATAGGCCGCCAGCCTCTCCTCCCATTGCTTGGCCACAACGGGCTCAACCGCCGCCGCCTTGATCGTCTGCATGCCGACGATGGCTTCAACAAGGAACTGCTGGCTTTCCGCGCCGCGGTTGAATTTTTCGTTCAGCCGTTCACGCAGCAAAGGCCGCGCGATGGCCGCGATGATCAAGTAGAGGGATCGTCACCAGGACGATGAGCGTCAGCTTCCAGGAGTAGGCAAACAGCACGGCGATAAAGACGAAAGCGAAGAACAGGTCGAGCGCTGAGAAAAGTCCTTGGCCGGTCAGGAAGGCGCGAATGGATTCCAACTCTCGCACGCGCGCCACGGTTTGCCCCGTTGGCCGCGTCTCGAAATAGGAGACCGGCAACCGCGAGAGATGACGAAACAGCCGCTGACCGAGTTCGACGTCGATGCGATTTGTGGTGTGGGTCAGCGCATAGGTGCGCAAATATTGAAGCGCCACATCGAAGAGGCCCAGAAGCACCAGACCGGCGACCAACACGAACAGCGTCGAGTAGCCGCGATGGGTCAGCACCTTGTCGATCACCACCTGGAAAAAGAGGGGCGCGATGAGCGCGAAAATCTGCACGAAGAACGAGGCGATCAGCACATGGGCCAGCGGCCTGCGGTAACGCCACAGCGAGGGCGCAAACCAGAGAAAGCCGAAGGTGCGCGGATCGATGCCTGCCCCGATGAAATTTCGGACAACCAGGATGAGGGCGGGTTCGATTTCCTCGACGAGCTCGTCCAGCGGCATTTCGCGAACGCCCCGCGACACGGGATCGACGATGCGAAAAAGGTCCTGGCTCGTTTTTCCGGTGAGAACGCAGTAACCGCCTTTCTTGAGGCGCACAATCGATGGAACAGGCGCTGCGGCCAGACGGCTCGCCGATGGATTTTCGACGACGCGAGCCTTGAGCCCGATCAGTTTCGCGCCCCGGATAATCTCGTTGGGGCCAGCCGCGATTCCCCTGAGCGCCAGCTCATTCGAAATATGCCGCCAATCCGCGGCGACGCGGTAATAACCAGCGATCCCGGCCAGAGCCAGCAGCCCGCTGTCCGCTCCGTTATCCGCGAGCACAAGAGCCGACGACTGATGCGCTCTGCGGCGCCGGGTCCGGCGCCAGGTCCCAGCCAAACCAGGACTTCAGCATAGTGATGACGGTGTCTTTAAAATCTCCGCGACGCAATATTCCGGTGATGACCTGGGCGTAGCGGGTGAACAGGGTTTGCGGGTCCCAAACAACACGCTTAAGCATTTGCGTTACCAACATCCTTACATTGTTTACTAGGCGATTATTCGAAAACTCAACGCCAGACGATTGATGCTAATGGAGGGCCGCCGCGCGTGGCGGCCCCCAATCATGGTGAGGAGATAGTGCTCAGCCGATCTTCTGTGTGCTTTATCGCAGAAGTGTTCCCCAGCGTGTCGACGGCCTGAACATGGAGGTAGTCGCCAATGTGAGTGCTGATGTTGGTGAGAAGAATTCCCCGCGCCCGCACCGGTGCTGCTGTCTAAAGAAGTACCGTTGGCCCAATGCCACCCGGAGGCGGGAAGAGCGGTTTCGGTCGCTGTCTTATCGATCCAGTAGGTGAAGTGAGCCACGTTCGGTCCGGCCGCGCCACCGACCAGGTCCGACACATCGAACTTGAACTGTCCGTACATCCCTCCGCTGGAATTGAGGTTCTTCTCGCTGATCCCGGTAAGAGTCAGGCCGCCGTTGTGATCGACCAGATCGGTGACGCTGTTGGCCGAAGTGGCCGTGTTACCGGCTTTGTCCGTCGCCTTGGCCGTGAAGACGTGCGAGCCGTCGGAGAGTCCGCTTGCAGTGTAACACATAGCTGCCGTTGTTCAGCGTCGCGGTTCCCCAATCTTTCGTGCCTTCGAAGATCTCCACCGAGGCGATACCCGAGCCGCCGATGTCGCCGGCCGCTACGGTAATCGTGTCGGAATTGGACTTGGTCCAGGCGCCCGAAGCGCTCTGACTGGGGCTCCCGATGGTCGGCGCCTTGGTGTCGACCTGGTCCACGACTGTTTTCGAAGACGCCAACGTGGATGCCCCAACATTGTCGGTCGCTACGGCGGCGAAGGTGTGTACGCCGTCCTTAAGGCCGATTGCATTATACACCCAACTGCTGCCGCTCCCGTAGCGGATCCGATTTTTGAACCGCTGTCGTAGATATCCACCGACGTACGTGTTGGCGCTGGTTGAGGTCACGGTAATCGTGTCCGACGTAGACTTGGTCCAAGGTTTCGGTTCCGAGTCACCGATGGTGCTGACGACCGGCGCACCGCCTGCTACCTGGTCGGTGACGGTTGGCGAGGACGCCAACAAGGACGCATTGCCTGCATTGTCCGTCACCACGGCGCCGAAGGTGTGTGTGCCGTCGGCAAGGCCGTTTGCCGTGTACCCCCAGCTGCCGTTGATCAGCGTGGCGGCGCCCAGATCTTTCGCGCCGTCGTAGATCTCCACCGACTTCACGCCCGAGCCGCCGGTGTCGATGGCTGTCACGGAGATCGTGTCCGACTTAGACGTGGTCGGCGTGCCCGATGCCGATTGAGCTATGGCGCTGACGACCGGCGCGGTGAGATCGACCTTATCTGTGACGGTTGGCGAAGACGCCGTAGACACATTGCCTGCGTTGTCGGTCGCCTTAGCCGTGAAGGTGTATGCGCCCTCAGTGAGCCCCGCCTTTACAAACGTGAAGTTGCCCGATGCGTCGACCGCTGTGGAGCCTACCCAAACATTATTAACGCCATCATTTTCGTAGATGGCCACGTTCGCCACGCCCGAGGCGCCGTCGGTTACCGTTCCCGTGATGGTTTCGTTCGCGGAGTTGCTCCACCCCGATGGCGACCCGACGAGAGTGCTGACGACCGGCGCCGTGTTGTCGACTGCGTCGGTAATCGTCTTCGTGCTGACGTTGCCCAGGCTATCGGTCGCCGTTGCGGTGAACGTATGCACGCCGTCCGAGAGGCCGGTCGCATTGAACACATAGGTCCCGTCCAACTGCGGCGTCAGCGCGGCAGAAGCGCCGTCCTTGGCAAGGCTCAACGAGCTGACGCCGTTGAAGGCGTCGCTAACGCTCACCGTTATGGTGTCGGACGTCGACTTGTTCCAGGTGGTGGCGCCAGGCGTCTGGCCGATCTGCAGGTCCGGTCCGGACGCGTCGACCTTATCGGTGACGCCAGCCGCCGAGGTGCCGGTGTTGCCAGCATTATCGGTCGCGGTTGCTGTGAACGTGTGCGGGCCGTCGGCAAGGCCGGTTGCTGTGAACGTCCAGTTGTTGCTGGTGCCGATCTGCGTCGCGGCGCCGATATCTTTTGCGCCGTCGTAGATCTCCACCGACTTCACGCCCGAGACGGTGTCGCTGGCGGACACCGTGATCGTGTCCGACCGAGACTTGTTCCAGTTGATCGATGCCGATTGAGTGGGGGTACCGACAGTCGGCCCCGTAGCGTCGACCTGGTCGATGACGCTTGGCGAAGACGTGGACGTGTTTCCCGCGTTGTCGGTCGCCACGGCGGTGATGGTGTTGTGCACCTGCGGTCAAGGAGAAGCCGGTTGTGTCAAACGTATAGTTGCCGTTGAATCCCTCTGAGTTACGGCCGCTCCCATTGGTGCACCGTTGTCCAAGAACTGGACCTATTGCACGCCCGAGCCGCCGGTGCCGTCGCTGGCGGTCACGGTGATGATATTCTGCGCGTACTTGTTCCAGCCGCCCGATATCGATTGAGCCAGTTCGCTGATGACCGGCGCGGTGCTGTCGACATAATCGACGGCGGTTTGTGAAGCCGCCAAGGCCGACCTATGCCTACGTTGTCCTTCGCCACGGCGCCGAAGGTGTGCGTGCCGTCAGCAAGGCCGGTTGCATTGTACGTCCAGTCGTTGTTGAGGCTGTCCCACGTCGCGGGGGCCACATCTTTCGTGCCGTCGTAGATCTCCACAGACTTGGCGCCGGCGCTGGCGTTCACGGTGATGAAGTCCGACGTAGAATTGGTCGGGCTGGTCTGGGTGCTCGTTGCGGCATTGATTGACGCTTGGTGACGCCGCTGACTGGACAAGTCGATGGCGGTTGGCGAAGACGCCAAAGTGGACGTGTCGCCTTCGTTGTCAGTCACAACGGCGGCGAAGGTGTGCGCGCCCCTGGAAACGGTTGCAGTGTACGTGTAGGTGCCGTTGCCGTTGGCGTCGACGCGGCGCGGTCGCGTTGCTAAAAGGCCCCGTCTTCGTAGATCGCCACCGTCTTGCAGTTGGAGGGATGGCGTGGCGGTCACGGTAATCGTGTCCGGATTCGCAGTGGCGGTCCAGATCGTGTCCCGTCCGACGTAACCTGGAGTCTGGCCTGATGCCGTTGAGTGATGGGGGTGAGCCGGATGGCTGGACCAGGTCGGCGACAGTCGGCGAGGACGCCAACGTCGACGCATTGCCTGCGGTGTCAGTCGCCACAGCGGCGAAGGTGTGCGCGCCGGCAGGGAGGCCGGTTGCATTGGCACGTACATGTGTTGCCGTGGGGCGGCCTCGATGCGCTTCCGATTTTGCACCGTTGTCGTAGAGATCCACCGAAGCCACGCCGGAGGCTGGCGTCGCTGGCGGTCACGGTAGATCGTGTCCGTGTCAGCGGGCCGCACCAAGTTGCCGATTGAGGATGGCGCTGACAACAGGCGCAGTCTGGTCGACCTGGTCGGGGATGGTTGTGAAGGCGAGGACGTATTGCCTGCGTTGTCGGTCGCAACGGCTGTGAAGGTGTGCGTGCCGTCGCCAAGGCCTGTTGCGTTGTACGTCCAGATGCCGCCACTTGCGTCGCGCGGCCCCCATCTTTCGTGCCGTCTAGATATCCACCGATCTTCACCGTGCTTGCGGTGCTGGTGACGCTCACGATGATCGTGTCGGACGTAGACTGGGTCCGCTGTCCGATGCCGTTTGGCGATGCTGTTGACGGCTGTCGGCTGGACACAGATCGATGATGCTGCCCGAAGAGACGTTGCCCGCGTTGTCCGTCGCCACAGCGGCGAAAGTGTGCGAGCCGTTGGAGCAAGGCCTGTTGCCGTTGAGCATCCGTCGTTGCTGGTGCCGATCTGCGTCGCGGCGCCCAAGATCTTTCTGTGCCATCGTAGATCTCCACCGACTTCACGCCCGAGCCGTGGGTGTCGGTGGCGGTCACGGTGATCGTGTCCGACGTAGACTGGGTTCCGCCGGAGGGCAATCCCGATTGAGTAAGAGCGACGGTCGCAGCCGTGTGTCGACCTGGTCGGTGACGTTTGGCGAAGATCACGGAGTATTGCCGTAGGTGTCCGTCGCCACGGCTGTGAAGGTGTGTGTGCCGTCAGCAAGGCGCGTTGCGTTGTACGTCCAGACGCCGTTGCTCAAGGTTGCGTGCCCGTCAGCTTCACGGCCGTCCGGCCGTTGACGGAGTCATAGATATCCACCCTCGTCACCGAGTGCCAGCCGGTAAGCCGGCGGCGATGCTCGCGGTCACGGAAATCGTATCGGACTTAGACTGGGTCCAGTTGCCCGATGCCGATTGAGCGATCGTGTTGACGACCGTCGGAAAAAAGCCAGTGCGGGTGATCGCAGCCCCGGTGCCGAAAGGCCGGTTGTAACGAGGGCTGCCGTCGCGCCTCACCGACATTAAGGCGGCGCCGGTGAGAAATGTCCAGGGGGCGCCGTGTACTGGAACAGTTAAAGTGACAGTGCCGGGCTGCCAGAAGTGCCGTTAAAAGCCCCGCAGCCAAATTGATGATGAGCTGTCGAAGCGGTGGTGCTCCTGAAAATACAAAAAGTTCTGCCGAGCGTCGGCGATGAGCTGGATTTGCAGCGTTTGGTTGTAGCATCGTATAGTGCAGACTTTGCGGTAATCGCCATGTTTCCCTCTTGAAGCAATATCGGGCAGCGAGGTACGCGCCTTGCCGAATAGGTTCGGATGAAACGCACAACTACAAATTAGTTTTGGGCTAGACGGCGGAGCTTGAGCCAACCTTTCCAATGTGAGCGCCGTGCAATTTACCGAGTGAAAACAATCATCCAAGACGTAAATTTCATGTAGAGCCGGCCCAGTCGGCGGGGCTGATAAGAGGCTGATTCGCAAAATCGGCTTTTAGGTTTTCCGGAAGCGCCGCGCCACAGCCTCGCGGGAAAGCAAAGGCCGCCGCCTCGATTTGTACAAACCGCCGTAAATCACGGCGCTTCTGCCTGAAGCATTTGCGGAAACGCCAGCAGCGCCAAGGAAGCGGAAAGCGGAAACAAGGGCGAGGTGAACCGCATCCGCCTGCTTGCGCGGCGTGCGACATTTCCTTCTTCGGGGACAGACTCTGGAAATAGGGCTGGTGATCTTAGTCGCGGTTGTGATGGATAGAAGGACAAAGCGTTGATTCTCAGTTAATTATAATTGAAGGAAGCTGTTGAATGAATTTGAATTATTACTATACCAGTTATCGCCCTCCTTATTCTCACGAGCGGCTGCGCGAAAAAAAGCGAAGAAAATAAAGCCACCAAAGTCATCGGCGTAACGTTGCTCACGAGGGCTCATGTGTTTTATAAAATTTCCTCGAGGAGGGTGCCGGAGCTTGAAGCGGCGAAAAACGGATACGATCTTGTCCTC